>JAZLKG010000109.1:0-50274 GCA_045597465.1 Bacteroidales bacterium
GCCTCGGCTTCCGGGACGTACAGATAAAACGATTACAAACCTTTTTCTTATTATAAAAAAAGAGATGAAGAAGATCATACTGAGCGCAGTAGTAGCCGCCGCCGCAGTTTTCGGCGCATACACTGCCAACCAGACAAGCAACGAGGTGGCTTCGCTGAGCTTGATGGATGCGACAGACATCGAGGCTGAGGCTACTCCAGGAGATGGTGGACCAACCGTTGAACGACACGATCTTGGTACTGGCTCTGGAAAAATTGTAAAGGGGGAGACCACCAAGAGTACATATACCAAAGAAGTCGGAGGCGAAGCTAATGTTGGTTTTAAGCTTTGGGGAGCAAAGGCCAATGCCAAACGGACTGTAACAGTAGAAACCAGCGTCACATATTATTATTGTGACAACTCCTCATTAACCCCTTGCCAGCCATACTATACGGTTACGGTAATGGAACATTAACAGAAATATCAACCATCTACAACTCTGCACGGCAGAGAGTGCAAGCAATTTGTATTTTCTGCTGTGCTTTATATCGCAATAGTAAATTTATAACGTCACGAAATAATATATAATGAAAAGAGTTGAATATATTCTATTACTGATAGCAGTGATAATTACTTCTTGTGAGAGTAAGATTAATGTATCATATACTATTTATGATACAGATTCTATAAAAAACATAGACCTAAATCCATTGTTATCAAATCAGTATTACGAGGTCTCGGATATTCTTGATTCGATAAGAATCGTATGTTTGGAAACTAATGAGAAATCCATATTGTCCCCCATAGTGGGTATAATTGCAACAGAGGATAGAATTTTCGTAAGAGACCTTTATGAAGGAGCAGGCATTGCCATTTTCGACAACAATGGGCGCTTTATAAGACGTCTTGTAAAGGGTAATGGTCCTGGCGAATTCACATTCAACAATGACTTTGCATACGACAAGACATCAGACGAATTGCTGGTACTTAGTAGATCAATAATGAAATTCGACAAAGACGGCAATCATAAAGGAAATGTGGAATTAGGGTTTCCTTGCGGTAAAATCATATCCTGCAACAAAGATGGATACGTTTTAGGCAATCCATATGGAGGTGAATCCGATATACCTACATTGTCAAACTACTCAGTTATTGTAACAGATAGAAATTTCAACCTCAAACAATTTTTGCTGCCATTCAGTCCAAGTAATAAAATTGTTATAACAAACAATACATCAATAGAATACGAAGGCAACGCTATAATATCCGTTCCATTCTGTGATACTATATACAAGTTCAGAAACGATTCGTTGAGCCCATATCTGACGATAGATTTCTCGTCAGAGAAAAGAGATATGGAGCAATATGAATCGATGCAAGATTATCATGAAAAAGTGATAATGTCCGGTGATATATCTAAAGCCGTATATTTTGGAAAATTTTACGAAAACGCAACCCATCAGATTATTGGACTGGAATATTCTAATGTGTTATGTTCCATATTCATCAACAAGCGAACTCACAATGTGTTTTCGGGTTATTATTGCCTAAGCAATGGAGAGGAGGAAATACCAATTGGAATGCCTGATGGAATATGCGACGGTTGGTTTTTCCAAGTGAAGGATGCTGCTAATTTCCAGCACAATACCATCATCTCGAATCGTTATATTTCGAAAGATGATTTGGCAAAACTTGAAAAAATGAAAAAGGAAGACAACCCATTCATAGTGTTCTACAAACTTAAAGACTTCTAGCCATTATGAAAAACATTCTAAAGTACGCTGCCATAATAGTCGTACTTTCGTCTTTGGCATTCTCGTTGGGATACAATTATACAATGACCCGCAACAACTCCAAGTTGTCGGAGACCATTTCCAGCCTCAACAAGAAGCTGATAAATACCGACCGCAACACACACTGCCTCAGGCAAAACTACATATACAGCAACCGCTACATAGCCGACAGCATCGGCGCATACACCGGCATCAGCGGCAATGAGGCAACCCTTGCGGAGAACGACTCCGTAACGCTTATATGCCGCATATCGGAACGGCACTGCAACACCTGCACAGGATATGCAGTATCCCTCGCCAGAGAGACTGGATGCAGTAATGTGATATACCTCACCGACAACCCCCATCCCCGTTCGCTCAAGAACATGGCGCAGAGTTTCGGCATCAGCGAGGACTCCATATTCGGAATCCACGCCAAGCTCTCCGATGCCGACAACCTGATATTCCCCTACTTCCTCTTTGCAAGGGGCAGCAGGATCTATGCCATCTATATCCCCTTCGAGGCCAACGACGGGCCCGACAAGGAGATGATCAGACAGATGATTACGTCAGCAGCCCAGTAGAGACGGACCGCGGCCCGTCTCTACAACGCCATATACAATAAAAGCAACAATGAAACACCTACCAATCCTCCTCATCCTTCTCCTCGCCTCAGCCTGCGCCCGGCAGTCGCCCCTCGACTACGCACTCAGTCAGGCAGGAGACAACCGCCACGAGCTGGAGACCGTGCTTGAGCACTACAAAGAAGACCCCGAGAAACTCGCCGCCGCAAAATTCCTCATCGAGAATATGCCGGCCCACATCTCGTATCAGGGTTCCGACATCGACAGATACTACGACATAGCGATGGACCTCCTCCTCCAGAAGGACCTCGACCACGTGATTATCCGCGACTCCTTGCTCTCGGTAAGGAAAAAACTATATCCCAACATAGGCCGCAACGTGGTCTCCGACGTCAAAATAATGAAGGCGGACTACCTGATATATACCATCGACCACGCATTCCGCCTCTGGAAGAGCTGCGAGTGGGCCGCCCACATAGATTTCGACGAGTTTTGCGAGACTCTGCTTCCGTACAAGGTGGCTGAGACCCAGCCATTCGATTATTGGCGCGACACCCTTGCCGACGCTTTCTCGCAGAACCTGAAAACCCAGATCCCCGACCACGAGGAGACCAACACCACATACCGCACACTCGACATCGTCCGCAACGGACTGCTCTCCAAGGTGCGCCGCAACGGTGAGTACATCGAGGCCGGATACCCGTTGCTCTCGGCCTCAGCAATGAAAAACATAGCCTACGGACGCTGCGTGGACTACGTGAACCTGGCCGTGGCCACCTACCGCAGCGTGGGCCTGCCGTCATACATCGACGCCACTCCATACTACGGACGATTCCGCGCCGGCCACACATGGGACGTGGTGGTATTCCCCAACGGCGGCGACATGGCATCCGAGTGGGACCTCGCATCAGAGCACGGCAAGAGATTCTTCCCTGCACAGCGATTCCCAAAAGTATACCGCAGCACCTACGCCATCAACCGCGACCGCGTGCGCTACCGCAACGAGAGCGCCTTGAAATACCCTTTCTCCTACTGCGAGAAGGACGTAACCAGCCGCTACACCAAGACATCCGACATCGAAATCCAGATATACCCCGGCATCAGGCTGGCGGAGGATTTCGCCTACATATCCATCTTCAATGGTCACAATACCGAGTGGAGCATAGTGGACTATGGCGAGGTGAGTAATGGCATGGCGCATTTCGTAAATATAGGCCGCAATGTGCTCTACATAGCCCAGGGCTACGACGGCCACAGGCTCGTGAACATCAGCGACCCCTTTATCCTCCACCCCGACGGCCATGTGGAATACATAAAATACGATGGCGCTGATACACGCACCCTGAGCATCCGCCGCAAATACTACGAAAACCGCAACGTGGCCGAGATGCGCCACCGCCTCAAGGGGGGCCGTTTGCAGGCCGCCGACAATCCCGCATTCAGCAACGCCGAAACGCTCTACGAGATTGCTGATGCCTACGTCTTGGATCCGCTGCCCATACACCCCAGCCGCCCCTACGCCTATTACCGCTACCTATCGCCCGATGGATCGTACGGAAGCATAGCCGAACTCAGGTTCTACGATGCTGATACATCCGAGATACTGGGCACGCCGATAGCCTGCAAGTCTGCTGATGCCGCCGCTATTGCCAAAGCCTTCGATGGCGACTACCTCACCAACTTCGAGACCGCAGAGCCCGACGGCAACTACATAGGCATCAGGGCCGGCAACCCAGCCAAGGCAGCCTACGTGCGCCTGGTGCCCCGCAGCGACGACAACGACATCCGCCCCGGCGACACCTACGAGCTCCGCTACTACAACGGCAGCCAGTGGGTATCCATGGGCAAGCAGGTGGCCACCAGCAACGTGCTCACATACACCAACGTGCCATCCAACACCCTCTACTGGGTAAAAGACCACACCCGCGGCTGGGACGAGCGCCCATTCCTCCTCCGCGACGGCGACATAGTGGAATGGAGATAACGGAAAGCCTCGGAGAGGCGTCATATAAATAACCGCCGGCGATGCTTGCGAGCCTGCGGATACATACGAAAGCAAAAATGACACAACGCATCAAAGACCTCCTTTTCTGGCTTGTGGTGGTGGCCGTACTTGGCTACACCGCATACAACATGCTCAGCACCTTTGTACTCATGAAGTTCAAGGTGCCCACGCCCTCCATGGAGCCCACAGTGATGGCCGGCAGCCACGTGCTGGTAAACAAGATGGCATACGGCCGCCGCACATTCCACGTGCCGTCATACGATTCCGTGCGCCACGGCACCGTCACCCGCGGCTATGCCATGGGAGAGCCGCAGCGAGGCGACATGATGGTATTCAACCAGACATGCCACCTCGGCTGGGACACCATAGCATTCGACATCATGAAGTATTTCGTGAAACGCTGCGTGGCCCTGCCCGGCGACACATTCTATATCGACAGCTGCCGCTACCATGTGGCGGGCCATGATGGCGAGATACTCGGACTTCCTGATGCTCAGGACATGCAGGAGCGCCTCACACGCGATACCGCCTACGTGCACCGCATGGGCATGCCATACGTTACGCTTCCATTCTGGGACTCGCTGGGCTGGAATGTCCGCAACTTTGGACCGCTGTACATTCCCAAGAAGGGCGACACCATACATTTCGACGAGAAAAACGTGCGCATATACCGCAAATACATAGAGTGGGAGCTCGGCCACAAGATAATCTGGGACGAGCGTGGATTCCTCGATATCGACGGCAGCCCTATAGACCACCACGTGATGAGGCAAAACTATTACTTCATGTGTGGCGACAACGCCCCAAACTCCCTCGATTCCCGCTTCTGGGGACTTATACCCGAGGAGTTCATAGTGGGAAAGGTGATATTGGTGTACTGAGCAATAAAAGAATAAAAGAATGAAAGAATAAAAGAATATAATGAACGCTAATGTCATATACAGCGAGCCTCGGAGAGGCGTCCCGTGCATAACCGCTGGCGACGCTTGCGAGCCTGCGGACACGGCATCGGTGTGCACAGCCAGCATCCTCTTCCTCGTCCTCATCTGTTTCCTTGGCTGCAACTACGGCACCGCCACCTATCTCAACGACGTGTCGCAGGTGTCACAGTGGCGGCAGTTCTGCATCCGGGGCGTGGCGGCTGGCGTGGCGCTTGCCGTGGCCATGCTGATGCTGAAACGGAAAACTGGCATACGATACGCCATAGAGGCTTCCATAATAGCAGTCTGCACGGTGGAGGCGGCCTATTCCATGCTTCAGCTCTACGGATTGCTGCCATCGTTCCACAGCCTCTTCAAGCTCACGGGATCGTTCTACAATCCCGGACCGCTGGGCGGTTACATAGCCTTGGGTCTGCCATTGGCGGTGGATATGTTGCTAATCATAAACCGCAAGCCGCACGGCACACTGCCTTGCAAGATTATCCGCTGCGCGCTGTACGCCTCGCTATGCATCATGGCGATGGCTTTGCCATCCACCATGAGCCGCACCGCCTGGATAGCCGCAGCCGTATCGGTGACATACGTGCTCTGGGGGCGTGGCAAGATACAGCCCATAATAGCCAAGACAGGCATCAGGCCACGCATACTAGCCATTGCATCCGCCGTGCTGGCAGTGGTGGCAGGCATATTGCTCTGGCACATCAAGCGGGATTCGGCCATGGGCAGGCTCCTGCTCTGGAAAATTTCGGCACGGGCCATGATGGATTCGCCCATATCGGGCCACGCAAGCTTCTCCGGGGCGTACTCATTGGCTCAGGAGAATTATTTTGCCCAGGGCAGCTCCACCGAGGCCGAGCGGCTTGTGGCCGGCAGTCCCGACTACGCCTTCAACGAGTACCTCCAGATAGGCGTGGAATACGGATTGCCTGTGCTCATCGGAGTGCTGATACTGCTGATACTTACCCTGTTGCGCTCGCATCGCAAGGGCACATTTGGCCTGTCGGGTGCGTTGCTCTCATTTATGGTGTTTGCCTTTGCCGGCTATCCGCTGCATCTGCCGGCCTTTGTGGTGGCGGTGCTTTTGCTGGCAGTGGGCATCTGGTGCAATGCTGCTGATGCACGTGGCATACCCTGGCCGGCACTTGCTGCGGCTGTAGCAATTACAGCGGTATCAGCCACGCTGATAGGCAGATACACCACGCGCGAGCGGTCGCTGGCCCAATGGAGCAAGATGCAGTTCCTATATCAGAACAAGCAATACCACGCCGTGGCCGACCGCTACTCCGACATCCAAGGGGAGATGATCTGGAATGGACGCTTCCTCTATGAGTATGGACACTCGCTCTTCAAGATCAAGAAATACGGGGAGGCCATCCCGGTATTGGAGCAGACGGCCATGGAGTCAGCCGACCCTATGGTGCTGAACATTCTGGGCGAATGCCACCAGGCATTGGGCAAGTATCAGGAGGCCGAAAACTACTACAAACGCGCCGCCCTTAGGATTCCCAGTCGCCTTTATCCGCACTATCTGCTGTATTTCCTCTATTGCGAGGATGGATTCCAAAACGACAGCCTCCGCCGTCAGGAATATCAGCAGGTGATGACCCTGGAGATAAAAAAGGAATCCCCAGCCACCCGCGACCTCCGCAAGAAAGTGCAGGAAAGGGAGGCGGAATTTTAGATTTGGCTATTTGAGCGGAAAATACTAATTTTGTAGAAGAAAAAAACGGCTATAATAGAATATGGAAAATCAATTCAGAATATCTGATTTGGCACAATACAGAGAGCACAATCGTCTGGAAGCCAAAAAGGCACAAGGAGGATTGCCTGTTTCTGTTTGGGTAACGTATAGTGCGTTTGCCAACACAGAAGGTGGTGTTATTGCTTTGGGCATTGAGGAGCAAAAAGACCACACGCTATCGGTATGCGGTGTTGGTGATGCCCACAAAATCGTGAGCGATTTCTGGAACACCATCAACAATAATCGGAAGGTGAGCGCCAATATTCTTACAGAGCGTATGGTACGGATTGAGTCCGTTGATGGCAAGGAGGTTGTTGTAATCGAAGTGCCTAGGGCCGACCGCAGTATTCGTCCTGTGTATCTGAATCAGAATCCTGAGTCTGGCACATACCGACGCAATTTTGAGGGCGATTACCATTGCACCAAGGAACAGCTTTCCGCCATATTCAGGGATGCTTGCGAAATAACAGTGGATAGGAAAATCCTATGCGATATGGATATGTCGGTTTTCTGCAATCAGACATTGAAGGATTATCGTGATAGATTCAAGGCCTTTCATAGTAATCATATCTGGAATAATTGCGACGATGAGCAGTTCTTAAGGAATATTGGTGCCATGCAGTTGTTGGCTTCGGACAATAAGTTCCATCCTACTGTGGCGGGTCTTCTTATGTTTGGCTATGAATATGAGATTCTTAGGGAGATGCCAATGTATTTCCTCGATTATCAGGAATCTTTTGACTCCAATATCCGTTGGACCCACAGAACGGTGTCCAGTTCCGGTGATTGGAGCGGCAATCTCTATGATTTTTTCTGGAGAGTATATCCTCGCCTAAAAGGCATTTTGCCCGTTCCTTTCAATATTAAAGATGGAGTAAGCCGGATTGATGAGCCTCATACCCATATTGCTGTAAGGGAATTCCTGCTCAATGCCATTGTTCACGCCGATCATTATGGAAGGCGTGGCGTGGTGATTCGTTGTGACAATAATACCATCGAATTCTCCAATCCTGGTGACATGCGTGTGGGATTGAATGTGGCATTGTCGGGAGGAGTTTCTGATCCAAGAAACAGCCTGCTGATGAAAATGTTCAGTTTGGTGAATATAGGCGAGCGTGCCGGCACAGGCATGCCAGATGCCATCTCAGCTATGCAAGACGAGCTGAAGGCTACTGTGAGATATACTATTCAATTGGATCCAAGCCGCACAGAAATCTGCATTGCTATGACCGATTGCACAATAAATTCCGAAGATTGCACAATAAATTCCGAAAATTGCACAGAAAACTCTGGAAATTGCACAGAAAAACCAAGTAATTGCACAGAAAACTCTGGAGATTTCACAGAAAATGCACAGAAAAATTGTATAGCAACCGATATCTCTCAGAAAATATTGATGCTGATAAAGAGCAATAAGAATATTACTACAACTGAAATGTCCGAAAAACTTGGTGTTTCATTGCGCAATGTTGCAATGAAGATAAAGGCTTTGCAGGATAGTAATATAATAAAACGTCAAGGACCCGACAAAGGTGGTTGCTGGATTGTTCTATAACCCCCGTCCCCGAAGGGGACAAAGTATCTATAACCGTGCGTACATCCGGCGTCCCCTTGCGGGACGGCGGTTTATATATAACTAAACACTATGAACAAAGTATTTCTATCAACATTGTTGAGCGCTGTTATGCTTTGCGGCTCTTGCGGCTCCAATCCACAAACCAGCGACGACAAGCAGCAGAACCTTCTTGCCGACGAGACCCAGCAGGTGGCAATATCAGTGGCTCAGGAAAACCAGTTTGATCTGGAAATTGTGAGCAACGGCAAGGTGGCCGCAGGCAAGTTTGCCGACGTATATTGGAATGTGGATGGAGTAATCTCCAGCATCTCCACGGCCAACGGCAAACACGTATCGCAGGGGCAGACCATAGCCCAGATCGACGCCATAAAGCTGAGGAACTCACTGGAATCGGCAACGGCATCGCTGGAGCAATCCAAACTCCAGATGCAGGACGTGATAATAGGTCAGGGCCTGAATCCTGATACCGACCAGATTCCCGAAAACGTGATGAAGCTGGCCCAGGTAAAGAGCGGATTCCTTCAGGCACAGGCCAACTACAACTCCGCCAAATACGACTACGAGAGTGCCACACTCAGGGCACCGATATCCGGCGTGGTGGCCAACCTCTCCGACCGCGAGAGCAACCTTTCGCAGCGGGGCAAGCCATTCTGCAGGATAATAGACCAGAACTCTCTGTCGGTAGATTTCAGCATACTGGAGAGCGAGATTGCCTTTGCCAAAGTGGGCGAGAAAGTGGATATTACAGTCTTCTCTGTGCCAGACAGAACATGGAGCGGACGCATCAGCGAGATAAACCCATTTGTGGAATCCAGCGGAATGGTGAAGGCGCGCGCCAACATCGACCGCCCCGACGGACTCTGCGAGGGCATGAACATATCGCTGAAGATCCGCAAGAACGCCGGCAAATTCATATCCGTGCCCAAGTCGGCAGTGGTGTACAGGAGCAGCCGTCCTGTGGTGTTCACGGCCAAGGGCGGATACGCCAGCTGGCACTATGTGGAGCTGGGCGTGGAAAACAGCGACAACGTGGCCATAACATCTGGCCTTCAGCCCGGCGATTCCGTGATAATCTCCGGCAACACATTCCTGGCCGACCACACGGCTATCAAATATTAAATAATTACGAATTACGAAATCCGAATTACGAATGTCCAGCTGTAGTAATTCGTAATTCGTAATTCGGATTTCGTAATTAATTGACATGGATTTTTTAGTAAGACGTCCCATAGCGGTTATAATGGCGTTTCTGGCATTTGTGCTCATAGGCCTGGTTACCTACAATCAGCTGCCGGTATCGCTGCTGCCCGATATTGCCATTCCGCAGATTACGGTGCAGGTTCAGGCCGCCGACAAATCGGCCAAGGAGCTTGAGAACACCGTGGTGAGCCATATCCGTCAGCAGCTGCTGCAGGTGGGCGGACTCGATGAGATAAACTCCACCACCCGCGACGGCATTGGAGTAATAAACATGAGATTCAAGTTCGGCACCAACACCGACTACGCCTACATAGAGGTAAACGAGAAGATAGACGCATCAATGAACAACGTTCCCTCCGGCATCAGACGCCCCAAGGCCATAAAGGCTTCGGCCAGCGACATACCGGTGTTCTACCTCAACATTGCCCTCAAGGATGGCGATGGCGACGGGCAGCGCTATCTGGAAATGTGCGACGCCGTAGAGAACAACATACGCCGCCGCATAGAGCAGCTCCCCGAGGTGGCCATGGCCGATGCCACGGGAATTCCCCAGCAGTGCATCAAGATTTACCCCGACTACAGCAAGCTTACGTTCCTGGGCCTGCAGGTATCAGACATAGAGAACGCCATATCGGCCAACAATATAGAAGCCGGATCCATGCGTGTGAAGGATGGCGTATACGAATATACCATACGCGTATCCACCCTGCTCACCAACCAGAGCGACGTGGAAAACATCTACCTGAACCTTGGCGACCGCAATATACAGCTCAAGGACATCTGCACCATCCGCATGGAGAGCCAGCAAGACCAGGGCTACTCGCTTGCCAATGGCCGCCGCGTGGTAACACTGGCTGTAATAAAACAGGCCGACGAGGGCATGGACCAGATGCGCGGCCGTATCCATGAGCTTGTGGAGCAGTTTCAGACCCAGTTCCCAAACCTCAGTTTCGAGATATGCCGCAATCAGACCGAACTGCTCGACTACACCATCAGCAACCTGAAGCAGAATCTGATACTGGGCTTCGTGCTGATGCTGATAGTGGCTGTATTGTTTATGGGCGGACTGCGCTCATCCATAGTAATAGCCATCAGCATGGCAGCCGCCGTGGTGATCACCTTTGTGCCGTTTTTCGTGGCAGGCCGTTCGCTCAACATAGTATCCCTCTCGGGTCTCATCCTTGTGGTGGGCATGATGATAGACAATGCGCTGATAGTAAGCGAGAATATATCACAATGGCAGCAGCGCGGATATTCGCTCTGGGCATCCTGTGTGGGTGCCACACGCGAGATGATAGCGCCGCTGCTGTCCAGCACCCTCACCACAGTGGCGGTGTTTGTGCCGCTGGTGTTCATCAAGGGAATGGCGGGCTCGCTCTTCAGCGACCAGGCCTTCGCCATCACCGCCGGTCTTGGAGTAGCCTACGTGGTGGGCATCATGCTGCTGCCTGTAATATACCGGGTGGTGATGGCGCGCAGCATCAGGAAAGGCGTGCCGGCATCGGCCTCCAATATGGGATTCATCTCACGGGGCTACAATAGAATGTTCGATTTCGTAATGAGCCACCGCACCGCAGTGCTCGCCATAGCTGTGGCATCGCTTCCGCTGTGCTGGATAACGTTCAGCATAATCCCCAAAAGCAAGATGCCGCAGATAGATTATCAGGAACTTACGGCCCGCATAGAATGGAATCAGGAGATAAGCGTGCAGGAAAACCGCAGCCGCGTAGAATCTCTCATGGCTGATGCTGCCCACCTCTGCCAATACCACACAGCCTACGTGGGCATGCAGGACTACATAGTGGAGCAGGGCAACGAGCTCTCCACAACCGAGGCCTCGCTCTACTGGAAAACCGACAGCCCCTCCGGCATAGAGCCTCTCCGTAAGAAAGTACAGGAATACATCGAACACAACTTTCCCGGAGCCAGCATATCATTTGCCCCTCCAATGACAGTGTTTGAGAAACTTTTCGAGACTTCAGAGGCTGATATCGAGGCCAGGCTGTCGTATTCGGGTCCCGAGATCTCTGCCGATGACACAAGAAATTATCTCCAAAACATACGCTGTCTCGACACATCGGCGCATTCCACCATGCCGGCCTTCAAGAGTGTAAGAATGCTTGTGATAAACCGCGAGGACCTGATGCTCTACAACGTACCGCTTCAGGCACTCAGAGCAAGGCTCACGAGTGTGATAGCCGGTTCCAGGATATCGGAGCTCCATTCATACAGCAGCTACATCCCGGTTTTCCTGAGCGAGTCAGATACCCCGGTGGAGCATTTTATCAACACCGAGAGCATCCGCGTTTCCGATAGGAACAATCAGGCATCCTACATCCCCATACGCAAGCTTGTAAGCCTGGTAAGCGGAAAGGAACTTAAGAGCATAGTGGCCGGCAAAACAGGCCAGTACATCCCAATATGTTTCTATAATGTACCTGATGCCGCCGCCCTTGCGCAGCGCATACAGGCCAAGGTGGATTCCGACCGATCGTGGGACGTGGAGCTGGCTGGTTCGTTTTTCTCCAACAAGGAAATGCTCATGCAGCTCATAGTTATCCTGCTGATATCGCTGGCATTGATGTATTTTATATTGTGCGGACAGTTCGAGAGTTTCAGTCAGCCGCTTATAGTGCTGCTGGAAATCCCGATAGATGCGTCGTTTGCGCTGCTGGTGCTTTGGCTGTCGGGCATGAGCCTCAACCTCATGTCGGGCATAGGAATCATAGTATCATGCGGTATCATAGTAAACGACTCCATCCTGAAGATCGACACCATCAACGGACTGCGCAAATCGGGCATTCCTCTGCTGGAGGCTGTCCACAAGGCTGGAGAGCGCCGTCTTAGGGCCATCGTTATGACATCGCTCACCACCATAGGCGCCACACTCCCCATATTATTCACTAATGACATGGGATCTGAGATACAGCAGCCTCTGGCCGTTGCCATGATAGCCACCATGACAATAGGCACGCTGGTGAGCCTGTATGTGATTCCGTTGATATATATATTAATTGCAAAAGGTTCGAAAGTTGAAGAAATAAATTCTCTAAGAGAGTAAGAGGGTTAAGAGGTTATGTATAAGTTTTTTAGAGAATTTGTTCGCAAGCGAACGGAGCTTAAGAGCGCATCAATTGATGCTCTTAACCTCAGAACCGTTAGGTTCTACTTCTCTTAAACGAAAAAAACTCTTAACTCTCTTAACCTCTTAGAGAACAAAGACTCAATATTGAATATACAAATTACGAAAAAACAAAATTCATGAAAACCAAGATACTCACAATATTGATGGCGATGATGCTCTCGTGTGGATATGCGCAGGAATACACATTGCCGCAGATAATAGAACTGGCCAAGGACAGCTCGCTTACGGCATTCAGATACAAAAACATGTATATGTCGAGCGTGTGGACCTACAAGACATTCCGCGCCAACAGGCTGCCATCGCTCACACTCGACCTTACGCCCGTATCCTACAACCGTCAGCTGATTTCGCGCTACGACAGCGAGAACGACATCGACGTGTACCGCCAGCAGAAATCATATTCGGCGGGTGCCGGGCTCACCTTGTCGCAGAACTTCGATCCGCTGGGCGGCACATTCTATGTATCCACCAACCTCGACTACCTGAGATACTTTGGAGCCAACACCTACAACCAGTTCTCCACGGTGCCATTCATAATCGGCTACCGTCATAACTCATTCGGCTATAATCAGTTTAAGTGGGACCGCAAGATAGAGCCTCTCAAATACGAGAAAGCCAAGCTCCAGTATCTCTACAACACCGAGTTGATATCCATACAGGCCATCAATTACTTCTTCCAGTTGGCATTGGCACAAGCCCAATACCGCAACGCCATCATCCAGAAAGGCAAATGCGATTCGCTGTATGCAATGGGGCAGCTTAAATTCAACATAGCATCCATCACCAAGGCCGACCTCCAAACCCTGAAACTGGACATGCTAAACGCCCAGAACGCCATAGCCACCGCCGAGGTGGAGATGAGGCGCAGCATGCTGAGACTCACATCATATCTGGGTCTGGACCGCAGCACCGAGCTAACGCTGATACTCCCCGACAATCCGGCAGAGATAGAGATAGACGTACAGAAAGCCCTGGAGCTGATGCACGCCAACAGCTATATGATAATGGACAAACTGCAAAGCGTACGCGAGGCAGAGATGAACCTCGACCGCATCAAGAAATCCAACCGCGTATCGGCCAGCATATCGGCCAGCGTGGGCTACAATCAGGAGGCCAAAGAACTTGCCGACGCCTACAAGGATCCCATGAGGCGCGACGTTGTGGCCGTATCGGTATCTGTGCCACTGCTGGACTGGGGCGTGCGCAAGGGTCAGAAAAACCAGGCCGTAAATAATCTCGACATCGCCAAGATAGAGCAGGAACAGACCATCGACGAGCTGGAACAGAATGTGATAAACTCCATAGGCGAGCTTTCCACAAGATATGCGCTGCTCAACAGTGCCTCTGAATCGCTCCAGCTGGCCCGGGAAGTCTATGAACAGAACACACTGAATTTCCAGAAAGGCACATGCGACATCACAACGCTGTCGTCGTCGCAAAACAGACTGCTATCGGCCCAAAACCAATACATAACCACCATGCGCGACTACTGGAGCTGCTATTACGAGATACGGTCTCAGACACTCTATGACTTCGCCTCAGGCAAATCCCTCTCCGACGAATTTGATGAGAGATAAATCAAAAATCGAAAATCAAAAATGAAAACCATCATAGCCGCAATATGCCTTACACTGATAGGATTCGCATTTTTGCCGCTGCTGCCGCTCAAACTGGCGCCAAGCGAGAAAATGCCATCCCTCAACGTGTATTTCTATATGGGCAATGCCACCAGCAAGATAGTGGAATCTGAGGTTACAAGCCGTCTGGAGGCTATGTTTGCCAGAATGAGCGGCGTGGAAGACATATCGTCGACCTCGCGCAACGGCAGCGGCAACATCAATATAAGATTCAACAAGCATGTGGACATCGATGCAGCCAGATTCGAGGCCAGCACTCTAATACGTCAGCTCTGGCAGGAACTCCCCGAAGGAACCAGCTATCCCGAAATCTCGGCCGAGAGCTCCAGCGACAACGACAACCGCTCCTTCATGGCTTTCACGATAAATGCCATAGAGGACTCGCGAAACATCTACCACAATGCCGAGAAGGTTTTCAAGGCTGGATTCAGCGACATCAGCGACATTTCTGCCGTAAACATCTACGGAGCCGAGAATATGGAATGGAATCTGGAATATGACTATCAGCAGCTGGCAAGTCTGGGCATATCCGTAAACGACATCCGCAGCGCCATTAGCGAGTACCGCAGCAAATCCAACATAGGCCAATATGTGCTGGGAACCGACATCAGCGATTCCACATTCTCTCTGTCTGAGGTTTATGTATCAGCAGCCAACAATATACAGATACCTCTCAGCCGCATTGCCCGTATGAGTTACAATCCTCAGCGGCAATGGAGCATTATGCGCATCAACGGCCTTAACTCAATATACATGGAACTGAAAGCCAGCGACAATGCGAATCAAGTGGAGTTGCAGAAACAGGCGATGCAGAGAATCTCCCAGCTGAAATCGCAGTTGCCTCAGGGCTACGAAATCCACAAAATCTACGATGCCACAGAGCATATCAGCGAGGAACTCAACAAGATATATTTCCGCTCATCAATCACTGTGGCCATTCTGCTGCTGTTTGTATTCATCACCACGTTCAGCTGGAGGCAGCTCATTGTGGTGGTTTGCAGTCTTGTATGCAATCTTGCAGTGGCCTTTGCCGTCTATTACCTGCTGGGCGTGGAACTTCAGCTTTATTCGTTGGCAGCCATTACCGTATCACTGAATCTTATGATAGACAACACCATAATAATGACCGACCACTGGAGGCGTTGTCGTAATCTGGAGGCCATACTGCCCATTGTAGCCGCCACTCTTACCACAATAGGCGCTCTATCGATAGTATTCTTCCTTGATGAGAGGCTCCGGCTTAATCTCTACGATTTTGCCGTGGTGATGATTGTGAACCTTACGCTGTCGGTATTTACGGCGCTGTGGCTGGTGCCCGCCATTCTCAGCATGCAGAAGGATACAAGCATAAAATCGCTATCGGCAAAAAGGCTAAGGCTGGCAGCCCATATCAACAGGTTCTACAGAAAATATGTGGATATCAGCACCAGACGCCGCTGGATAGCATACGTGTTTCTTGCCATAGGTTTTGGAATTCCGTTGTTTTTCCTGCCGCGCGAGATCAAGGGCGATGGCGCGGCAGCCGGAATCTACAATGCCACGCTGGGCTCCAAACTATACAACGAAAGCATCAGGCCATACGCAGACATGATTTTTGGCGGCGCTTTGCGTCTGTTTGTGGACAAGGTGGTGAGCGGAAGCTATTGGACTACGGAAAACGAGGTGGTGCTGTCGGTGTATGCCACTCTGCCATACGGCTCCACCATAGAGCAGATGGATTTCCTTATGAGGAAGATGGAATCGTACCTCAGCCAGTTCGAGGAGGTTAAGCAGTTCAAAACCAATGTATCAGCCACCAACGGATACATAGAGATACATTTCACGAAGGAAGCCGAGCACGGATCGTTCCCGTATGTACTGAAATCCAACATAATAAGCAAGGGCCTGCAATTGGGCGGCGGCTCTTGGAGCGTCTGGGGACTTCAGGACCAAGGCTTCAGCAACGACGTGCGCGAGACCGTGGGTTCCTACAAGATAGACATATCGGGCTACAACTACGAGACTCTACTCCAATGGAGCGACAGCATCAGAAACCACCTGCTATCGTATATGAGAATAAAGGAGGTGAGCATAAATGCCCGCGAGATGCACTACAAGGACGACTATGTGGAATACCGCCTGCAACCCAACAAGGAATTCATGGCTCTGCAGAACCTTCCTGCCCAGTATTTGTTTTATGTACTGCCCCAGATTTTTGTGGCCGACAATCAGTGTGGCGCAATCTGGAACGACGGGCGTCAGGAGATAATAAAGCTGAGAACCAGCCAGTCGCAGGAATACGATATATGGTCGCTGCTAAATCGCCCGGTGGAGATCAACGGACGCAGTTATAAACTATCGGAGCTTTGCTCTTTCGAGAAATTGCAGGCCCCGAGCGAGATTGTGAAACAGAACCAGCAATACAAGCTCTGCATACAGTTCGAGTACATAGGATCGGGCACTCAGGGCAACAAGGTGATGAACGAAACCGACTCTATATACAGCGCGCGTCTGCCCATAGGCTACAGCCTGAAGAGCGGCTACAACTACGGATCATGGGGACAGGAGGAAGCCCGTCAATACTGGCTGCTTGGCCTGGTGTTGCTTATGATATTTTTCACAACGTCGATATTGTTTAATTCGCTGAAACTTCCATTGGTGATATTATCCACAATACCGATATCATATATAGGATTGTTTCTTACATTCTATTTGTTTGGCCTCAACTTCGACCAAGGCGGTTTCGCGGCGCTGATACTGCTGTGCGGAATCACCGTAAACGCCAGCATCTACATCGTGAACGAGTACAGGAAATACCGCACACGTCACTCTGAGAAGGTATCCTATCTTAAGGCGTTCAATACCAAGATAATACCAATAATGCTTACGATACTTAGCACCATTTTGGGATTTATCCCCTTCATGGTGGGCGACAGAGAGGCGTTCTGGTATCCACTTGCCGCCGGCACCATTGGGGGACTTGTAATGTCGCTTATAGGCATCTGGCTGTTCTTGCCGGCTTTCCTTATGAAAAAGTAAACGCTCCTTTTTATCATTCGTTATCCACCTTTTTCCTGTTCCACCAGGCCAGGACAACGCCGCTGATGAATCCGAAAAGATGCGCCTCCCACGATACTCCGGGCTGAGATGGCAATACTCCCCAGATGCAGCCGCCGTATAGGAAGAATATCACGCCCGATATCAGCAGGGTCTTGATGCTGAACCTGAAGATGCCGATGGCGAGCAGAAAGCCGAGCAGTGCGAAAATCACTCCCGACATGCCGATATGATAGCTGCACCGCGCAAAGAGCCATACCAGAGCGCCATCCATCAGCATGGATAGAATCCATACCTTCCACGAAATCTTGTCGTACATCCAGAAGAGCACAAGGGTGAGCACAAATATGGCGCCCGTGTTGGAGGTGATATGCCCAAGGTCGCCATGGATAAACGGCGCCAGCAGAATGCCCTTAAGGCCGCTGATCTCCCTTGGCAGAATGCCCACGTGGGCAAACTCACCCGGCAATACAAAGTCGGTAAGAAAACTCAGCCACATCAGCACCACGATAATGACTGATACAAATAATGCGTTCTTCATAATATTCTTTTTTATGGTTTCTACTTCTTGGCATCCTTGCCGCCCTTGTCGGAAGGCATCAGCACCTGGAACTCAGATTTTTTCCTGGAAGTCTCCAGGTCGTATTGGTCAAATTCCACGGTGATGGTCAGCTTGCCGTCTTTCTCTATAATCTTGCTGGGCAGCATATACTTGTCCACAGGCTTGTATTCGTAGGATATGGTTTTGCTGATACGTCCCAGATGGTCCACTATCTCGGTGTAGGTGCGCAGCTTGGTGGATATCTGATAGTAGTCGTGGTAAATATGGCCGCCGGCCTCGGTTACATCCACCCTCAGCAGGCCCTTGCAGAAATCGTTGTAGCTGCAGTGGTGCCTGATGCTCATGCCGAGTTTCTCATAGCTGGCCTCCTGGGGGAAAGTGGCCTTCTGCCTCAGCACCTGGTTTCTGGTAGGGTCGGCGGCATACATTCCGTACAGCATCGTGGAATCCACGCCCACGGCTCCGTCAAACATCTCGCGGTAGTGCAGTATGGGCATGGAGTCGTGGAGTATGTAGTTTTCCAGCATGTACATGTTTGGGGCCTTTCGCAGCAGGCGTCCGGTGGCCCTGTAGCTGTCGCCATCCATATACGAGTATGTGGAGCTGAACACAGCCTCCATGTTTTTTGGGGCATTGGCCAGACCTGATGCCTCCAGGTAGTCGTTTATTATGGTCTGTGCGCCAAAGCCCTTGGCTATGTGGATTTCCGAAGTTCCCGATTGGTCGGGTCCTGATATCACAATGTCGCGCTTGGCCGACTGCTCCACCAGTGCGCAGTGCAGCGCCTTGTGGCTGCCCCGTGCTATCATCATCGAGCTGCCCTTCTGTGTGATGGTGTTTATGAAATCCTGGGCCTCGGCCGTGGTTACGGCGTTTATGCTGTGCTCGAATGTGGTGAAATAGTTTTTCGGGAAATTGTAGAGCACGAGGTTGCCTGCCAGCACGGCGGCGAAATCAGGCATGGCGAGCCTCTCCTTGAATTGCGTGGTCACGCTTTTCTTGGCGGCGTTCAGGGCCGGCTGGCTCTTGAAGTCGGGATTCCTGGGCTCGTATACCGCATGGCAGAAGGTTTCGAAATCGGGGTTTGGAGCGCTGATGCTTACTGTATTCACATCATACTTGAAACAGCTGAGCTGCTCGGTCTGGCTCAGGTAGTTGCCGTACATCATGTAGTATGCCAGGGTGTTTAGCATATAGTTTTTGGGAGTCTTGTCGCATGGGTAGTAATGCTTGTATACGGCCTCGAAAGTCGCTGAGGCCGAGTCGGCGGGTATCAGGTGGATCTCGTCGCGCGGTTTTATTGCTGATGCCGACGCCTTTAGCCTGGGCGCCACCCTAACCGCATTGCCGAAATACTTCTCGGCCAGCGGGGCAATGTCGGCGGCCTTCATGTCGGATACCACTGTTATGAGGCATCTCTCGGGGCTGAAGCACTGACGCCTGAAATCGTTGAAGTCGTCCCTGTATATGCTGTTGAGGCCCTCGGCGTTCATCTCGGTGAGCCCTATGTCGCGCCCTGCCATCTGCTCAAGCTGGCGTCCGCGGCTCCTGAGGTATTCCATACGCTTGCTCTTGTACTCGTCGAAATTCACGTACAGCGCGTTGTCGCCATACATTACCTCGCTCAGGAACTGCATCAGCGAGTCCAGGGCCTGGCTGTGGCTGATGAGGCTTTTCACTATCACCTCGTTGGCTATGAGGTCGCCGCCCACCATGGCCGCCACCACCTGCTTGATTCCGGTCTTGGCGCCCTCGCCTATGGACGACACATCGGCGCTCAGCCGGCAGTTGCAGTATTGGTATTCCTTGGTGCTCACCACCTGGATCTTGAGGCCGTTTTTCAGCTGTACCGTCTCGCTGTTTTCTATGGCGCGCAGTACGCTGGCGGTGTTTTGCGCCAATACGCCCATCAATGGGGCGGCCAGCATCAGTATCGTGAGTAATAATCCTTTCATTTCAGTATGCGTTTTGTGGCCGTAAAGATAGCAAAAAATCCAGACAAAAAGGCCACCGCTCCACAAAATGTTTCAGCGGCGGCCCCAAGTATATAAAGTCGAGTTATAAAAAAATACATTTATCAACGGCAGATGGCCTTGCGTTAAGTTTTTTTTGCTACTTTTGCACCAGTTTTCCTATAGCGGCGATTTTGCAATTACCGTTCCAAAAACATTAAAAAACTCAATATCCGATTTTATGAAATATTTCCTCATAGCCGGCGAGGCCTCCGGCGACCTGCATGCCGGCAACCTGATGCGGCAGATAAAGGCCTGTGACCCCGATGCCGACTTCATGTTCCTGGGCGGCGACCTCATGCAGGCCCAGGGCGGCAAGATGCTGGTCCACTACCGCGAGATGGCCTACATGGGTGTGGTGGAGGTGCTGGCAAACCTGGGCAAGGTAAGGCGCAACTTCAAGATCTGCAAGCAGAATATGCTGGAGTATCAGCCCGACGCCGTAATCCTGGTGGACTATCCGGGCTTCAACCTCAAGATGGCCAAGTTCGCCCATGAGCACGGCCTGCGCACCTTTTATTATATATCGCCCAAGATATGGGCCTGGAAAAAGCGCCGCGCGTATTCCATCAGGAAATACGTGGACAAGATGTTCGCCATCTTCCCGTTCGAGATAGATTTCTACAAGCAGTTCGATTACCAGGTGGAGTACGTGGGCAATCCACTTACCGACGCCATGCGCGAGGCCGAGCCCGGTCTTCTTGGCCCTGATGCCTTCCGCTCCAAGTATGGCCTGCCCGACAAGCCCATAATAGCCCTCGTGCCCGGAAGCCGCCGCAGCGAGATCCAGAAACTGCTGCCCGAGATGCTCTCAGTGGTGGGCCAGTTTCCCGGGCATCAGTTCATAATAACCGGCGCCCCAGGCATAGAGCCCGGATTCTACGACCAGTATCTGTCCCCTGATGCCGCCGTGAATGACGTGCGCCTGATATTCGGCGACACCTACAATGTGGTCCGCAACGCCCAGGCGGCCGCTGTCACCTCGGGCACAGCCACTCTCGAGACCGCATTCCTGCGCACCCCGCAGGTGGTCTGCTACAAGATGAACACCATAACATACTGGGCCGCCGAGACTTTCGTAAGGATAAAGTGGTTTTCGCTGGTGAACATAATAGCCGGACGCGAGGTGGTGAGGGAGCTTCTCCAGTCGCACCTGTCGGACGACATAGCCGACGAGCTCCGCCGTATGATATCAGACAGCGAATACCGCGAGTCCATGCTGAGGTCATACGACGAGATAAGGGCCATCCTCGGCGACGGCCTGGCCTCCGGCAAAACAGCAAGGGTGATAGTCGATACTTTAAGAAATGTTTAAGTAATGACTTTTCAGATATCAGCCGATTAAACCTTTCCGTTTTCTGTTTGTCTTATGGTTGCAATCAGTAATAGTATCATACTTATATATTATATTTTTACCAAATAATGAGAAAACTAATGACATTAGTAGTGCTGATGCTCTTAGGCTGCATCAGCGCCATGGCCGGCAATCCGCTGGCATCAGCCATCACTGGCAAGGTGGTGGACGCATCCACATCGGAGCCAGTTCCTTTTGCGACAGTGGCTTTGTATAGTCCAGGCAGCGCCAGCCCTGTTACGGGATGCACATCCGATTTCGACGGCAATTTCAGGATGGAAGGCGTAAAGGCCGGAACCTACAAGATTGCCATATCATTCATGGGATATCAGACTCTCGAAATCCCCAATGTGGTGGTGGACGGACACTCCAACAAGAACCTGGGCACTGTAAAGCTCGGCACCGACGACAAGCAGATAGAGGAGGTGGAGGTAGTGGCCAAGGTGAACACCGTGCAGTACAAGATTGACAAGAAAGTGGTGGACGTGGCCGGCAACGCTCAGGCCGATGGCGGCTCGGCTGCCGACGCGCTGGAGGGTGTTCCCTCGGTTGACGTGGATATCGATGGCAATGTGTCGCTCCGCGGATCGTCCAACTTCACCGTGCTCATAGACGGCAAGCCTACAGCGATGGACGCCGCCGACGTGCTCAAGCAGACTCCTGCTGCCATGATCCAGAATATAGAGATCATCACCAGCGCTTCTGCAAAATACGATCCCGAGGGCGAGACCGGTATCATAAACCTCGTTACCAAGAAGAACGTGGTGCAGGGCATGAACGGTGTCGTAAACCTGAGCGCCGGAAGCCAGGGAAGATATGGAGTTGACTTCCTGCTGAATTCCCGCAAAAACAAGGTCAACTACTTTGTGGGTGGAAACCTCAACCGCAGGGGTTTCAATGGCGAGGGCCTCAACGACCGCATCACTCACGGCGAAGATGGCGACAATTATGTATCCCAGACCAATGAGAACAAGCGCCGTTTCGGAGGTGAGAGCCTCAAGACCGGTCTTGATTTCTATCCCAACGAGAAAAACTCTATGAACATAACTCTGGAAGGCGGCATCTGGGGCGGCGATGGCGACGGCTACAATGAGTACCGCACATGGTTCCAGGACAAGGGCTCTTCAGAGAAGAAGAATGTGGACTTCCGCCGCTCCGAGACCGACGATGAGGACCAGAGCCTCTGGTTCAACGTTTCTACATCATGGCAGCACGATTTCGCTCAGAAGGGCCACAAGCTCAACTTCGTGGCCAACTACTCACGCAGCCAGCGCGACGAGGACAACGATTTCATGCAGTATCAGTCCGATACCGAGGACGGCATCAAGTCTTCCAAGAAGGTGGCCTACGGCCACTTGGTAAACAACGACAAGACTCAGGACCGCGCACGTATCAACTTCGACTACACCAAGCCTTTCGTGGGCGACAAGGGCAAGTTCGAGGCCGGATACCAGGGAGACCTCTCTCACTCTTTCCAGGACTACGACTTCGACGACTACAACGTTGCTAACGCTTCGTATGTAAACAACACAGACTTTACAAACGACATTACATTCAAGCGTTTCATCAACGCCCTCTACTCTACAGTATCGCGCAGCTTCGACAACGGTTTCGGTGTTCAGCTCGGTCTTAGAGGCGAGTACACATTCCGCCAGCTCTCCAGCCCCAAGGAGGCCGACAAGCACAAGTACGAGATCAACCGTTTCGACCTTTTCCCAACACTGCACCTCTCTCAGCAGGTGGGCGAGAGAAACTCCATCCAGTTCGGATACTCGCGCCGCATACGCCGTCCTTGGGAAAACGCTCTCAACCCATTCCCAAGATACAGCGACGAGTACACCAGGATGCTCGGTAATCCTGACCTGAATCCTGTATACACACATGCAATGGAGCTCAACTACCAGATGAACTTCGACAAGATGTTCTGGGCTTTCGAGTCGTTCTTCCGCCACACTGAGGGCCAGATGGAGAACGTTTCAACAGTGGGCGAGAACCACATACTCATATCACGTTTCGAGAACCTCAGCGACAACAACAACATGGGATTCTCCATCACAGGACAGTGGGATCCTACCAAGTGGTTTGGCATGAATGTCGACTTTACTGTCCGCCAGTATTTCATCAACGGTGTATACAACGGCGAGGCCCGCAAGCAGGACGGCCGCTCATGGCGCACAAGGGAGACTCTCAACTTCACACCTGGCAAAAACACCAAGATTCAGGTTACACTCCGCTACAACGGAGCCAACAAGTCGCTCATATCCAGCAACAAGGGTAACTTCGACGCTGGCTTGGCAGTACGTCAGAGCCTCTGGAAAAAGAGACTCACCGTAACACTCGGCATGCGCGATATCTTCAATACACGCAAGATGGATTCCACCACCGACACCAAGGAATACTTCCTCCACAACAAGCGAAGCAACACCTGGCCAATGTGGAATGCCGGCGTAAGCATCAAGTTCAACAACTTCAAGGACAAGCGCCCAGGCGGCTATAGCGAGGAAGGCGAAGGCGGCGAAGGCGAAGGCGGCGGCGACATGGGCGGCGGCGATTTCGGCGGCGGCGATTTTTAATGAACATGGATGCGCACCAATGTGCGTGTCTTAAAGTTTAAAGTTTAGGGATTATAGATTATAAAGAGGACGCAGATTGGGGAATCCCTGATCTGCGTTTTTTTTAACAAAAAAATAGCAAAATAAATTTTTCTCTTAGTCTATATTTTTTTAATTTTGCATCCGTGAAAAAATTTATAAAATGATAAGCAGAAGAATTTTACGCATCAAGGCTATGCAGACCATCTACACATTTTATCAGGGCGGCGACCGCGACCTGATAAAATCGGAGAAGGAGTTGATGTACAGCATTGAGAAGTCATACGATCTTTATTTCTACCTGATGCTTCTTGGCATCAATGTTTGTGACTATGCGCGCCAGCAGATAGAGGCCAACAAGGCCAAGCTGCGCCCTACCGACGAGGAGCTGAACCCCAACATGAGGTTTGCCGACAACAGGTTTATCGCACAGCTCAGGGAAAACACAGCCCTTGTGGAGCGTATCAGCCACCAGCAGCTCTCTTGGGCCAACAACATGGATGTGCCAAAGAGGATACTGGCCGACCTGGAGGCTACCGATGTTTACAAGGCATACATGGCCGATCCTGTATCCAACTATGCCAAGGACAAGGAGCTTATCATTTTCATGTTTCAGGAGGTAATGAGCGAGTGCGACGAGCTCTACAAGACTCTGGAAGACATGTCGCCATTCTGGATAGATACCGCTGAGTTTATCCTCGGCATGGTGTTGCGTACTTTTGGCAGATACAAGATTTCCCACGATTCCACATATCCGTTGCTCCCAATGTTCAAGAGCCCCGACGACAAGGATTTCGTGACAAAGCTTTTCCGGAAGGCTATTGCCAAAAACGACGAGTACCGTCAGCTGATATCCGACAACGCCCAAAACTGGGACCTCGAGCGTATAGCATTCCTCGATACAGTGATAATAGGGGAGGCCCTGGCCGAGGTGGAGCAGTTCCCGGAGATCCCTCTCAGGGTTACATTCAACGAGTACATTGAGCTGGCCAAGGACTTCAGCACCGAGAAGAGCCCCGTGTTCGTAAACGGAATCCTCGACAAGATAGTGCAGGGTTTCATGGCCTCGGGCAGGATAACAAAGATCTCAGAGATGCCCGGCTCTGCCCAATAACCACATAATACCAGAATCCACTATGACAAAGAGAATAATCGCATGCATCGTATGTCTGGCGTCGGCATTGGCCATGGCATGCAGCGGCAACAGCGGCAATCAGGGAAACAGCGCGCCGGCGGGAGCCGACACAGTGGAATCCGCCAGCATGGTGGGCCCCAGGATAGAGTTCGACACCGCAGTATTCGATTTTGGCCGGATATTGCAGGGCGAGCAGGTAAGCACTGTCTTCCACTTCACCAACACAGGCGACAGCGAGCTCATCATCAACAGGGTAGAGACATCGTGCGGATGTACGGTTCCCGAATATGACCGTTCTCCGGTGGCTCCGGGCAAACAGGGCCACATAAGGGTAAGGTTCGATTCCGACGGCAAGGAAGGCACTCAGTACAAGACCGTGAAGGTGACCACCAACTGCAAGGACAACATCTTTGACCTGGTGGTGCGCGGCGAGGTGGAGGTGCGATAGTCAGCGAAAGATTTCATATTTATTAATCAAATAAAAACAAGACAACAAAAATGAATTTACTTAATATCTTGCTTCAGGCTGCCGAAGGCGCGGCCGCGGCAGGTGCCGAACAGCGTGGCGGCGGCATGTCGATGATCATTATGCTGCTCCTCATGGGCGTGGTTTTCTACTTCTTCATGATACGTCCACAGCAGAAACGTCAGAAAGAGCTCAACGAGTTCCGCGAGGGTCTCTCCAAGGGCGACAAGGTGATGACAGTAGGCGGCATCCACGGCCTTGTGGCCGATATCACCGATACAACAATTATAGTATCAATAGCCCAGGGCGTCGATATCGCAGTAGAGAAGAGCTGTGTAGTGGCCGACAACACCGACATGGCTCAGCCCAAGTAACAGAATTACCGCATTGTAAATAATAAGCCGGACTGTCCAACGATGGGCAGCCCGGCTTTTCCTTTTATCAAAATCCACAAAAAAATCCGGCAGGATGGCCCTCCCGGGAAATCCTTGCCGGCTAAAACTAAAAAATTATGAAAACTTATAACTATCTTTTCCTTGAAACGCGTCTGTGATTTTCATAATCATACGGCGTTCTATTCTGCTGTCGCAACGGCCTTCTTGGATATCACCTTGCCCTTGTTGAGCTGAACCTTGAAGTGCTCGCTTTCTCCGTCCGAGGTGCAGTCATATTCCAGTGTCATTGTAAGCCATCCGTTGGTGATGGTGCCCTTGCCGTTGCTGATGATGAGGTTCCCGTCAACCAGGGATCCTTCGAAACTCAGGCTGCTGCCATCCACGTTTACAGTAATCTCGTCTCCACCTTCGTTCAGGAAGTTCACGATGCTGAACTCATTGTCCGAAATCTGTTTTATGCTTACTCCGAAATAATCAGCTTCGCCTTCCACAGTTTTCCATTGCCAGTCACCTTCCAGTTCTCCCAGGCTGTGTGCAAATTCGGGAGCATCCTCCTCGCATGACTGCATCGAGACTGCAAATCCCAGAAGCATCAGTACGGCCACAATCCTTGCGCCCATACTTAGAATGTTGGTCTTTGTTAATTTCATGTCTGTTGGTTTTGTTTAGTTTTGTAGGAATTTTTTCTTTGGTTTCTTTTGCAAATGTATCTCTTTTTTCCCACAGATAAAAATGCAAAATGTTATTTTTTTGTTAAAAACACTGAAAAAACTGTGTTTTTTTTATGCAGGAGGCGGTTTACAGTTCCGACCCTTTGCTCAGCATTACCCTGTGGTGCTCGCTTATGTCGCCGTCATAGGTGTCATATTCCAGCTGTATGTTTATCCATCCGTTGGTGATATTGCCGGTGCCGTTCGTTATCATGAGGTTGCCCCCGGCCATCTCGCCGCTGAAACTCAGTTTGCCGTTGTCCACATTTGCGGTGATGGATTCTCCGTCCAGATTCAGGAAGTTCACTATCCTTATCTCGTTTTCCGAAATCTGCTCTATGCTTATGCCGAAATTGCTGGCCGCATCGCCCTCTATGGTCTCCCATACCCATCTTGCCGACAATTCGCCGAGGCTGTGCGACTGCGACGGCGAATCCCCTATGGCCACAGCCATGTTGCTGCGCCCCACCTTGTTGCCCAGGTCCCTGCGTATCTGGTCCTGGTTTTCGCAGCTGCAGTCGGTAAGAAAAAGCATTGGCGCCAGCGCTGCCGCCGCCAATGCCTTGCTTATGAATTTTGATATACTCATTTAATATGTATAGGCATGTGTTACTGCTCCATTGATTCCTTTATCTCGTTGGCCATGGCCATGTCGATAAGGATGCGGCCGCAATACTCGCATACAATCACCTTCTGGTGCGATGCCACATCCAGCTGGCGCTGAGGCGGTATCTTGTTGTAGCAGCCTCCGCAGGCGTCGCGCATCACTGGCACAATGGCCAGGCCGTTTTTGGCTCCGCTGCGTATTCTTTCGTATGCCTTCAGCAGGCGCTCCTCCACCTTCTCGGCAAATTCCACGCGCTTGCCCTTCAGCTCCTCTTCCTCCTTCTTGGTGTCGGCTATTATAGACTCCAGTTCGTTTTTCTTCTGCTCAAGGTCCTTGGTGCGGTCGGCATGGCGGCTCTGCGAGTCGGACAGCGAGTTTTTCTTGGTTATGAGCTGTGCGTTGGTCTCGCGGATCTTCTTGTCGCGCAGGTCGATCTCCAGCTGCTGAAACTCTATCTCCTTGTTTATGGAGTCGAACTGGCGGCTGTTCCTTATCTCGCCCTGCTGCTCCTTGTATTTCTCTATGGCGTCCTTGGCCTGGAGAATCTCGTTCTTCATCTTGGCTATGTCGCCGTCCAGGGCTGATATCTCCTCGTTGGTTTTCTGGATTCGGGTGTCAAGTCCTACAAGCTCGTCCTCCAGGTCCTGCACCTCCAGGGGTAGCTCGCCGCAGAGGCGGTGGATCTCGTCGGTCTTCGAATCTATTGTCTGTAGGGAGTAGAGTGCCCTCAGCTTTTCCTCTACTGTTATCTCCTTTGCCTCCGATGGCTTGTTTGCTGTTGTACTCATTTATTATAGATATTTTATAGGGTTCGTATTTATATCCGATTTCAAGACCACAAAGTTAATAAATTTTTTTTGTAAAACATCAACAAAAACATCTTTTATTCCAATTTCTGTCTCAAAATGTCCCAAATCGGCAATAATTATCTTCCCATCGGCCTCAAAATACTTGTGGTAAGTGAAATCTCCGCTCACGAAAACGTCTGCTCCCTGCCTTATGGCCTCCTTTAGCAGGAAACTTCCCGACCCCGGGCATACGGCCACATTCTGTACCGTGGGCCTGGTTATCCTGCTGTATCTGATGCCGCCGCATTGGAATCTCTCCTTCAGCAGCATCAGGAAGTCCATGGTATCCATTGGCTTGGGCAGCCTGCCTATTGCTCCGCTGCCGCACATGAATGGCTCGCCCGCGTTTTTCTCAAGTATCTGATACTCCGATATTCCTATCCTGTCCATCACCACCCGTGATGTGCCTCCGGGCATGGCGTCGGCGTTGGTGTGGGCGCAGTATATCGATACCGAGTGCCTTATGGCCAGCTGTATGGCGCGTTCCACGGGGCTGATGCCGGTGATGCTGCGAAGTCCCTGCCCAAATATCAGCGGATGGTGCGCCACTATAAGCCCGCACCGCTTGTCTATGGCCTCCTGCACAACCTCCTCAGTGACATCCAGGCTTACCAGACAGCGATCTATGGCCTCTATGCCCGCGTACACCTGGTATCCGGCATTGTCGTAGCTTTCCTGGAGCCTGGGGGGGAAGCATCTCTCCAGCTCGTCTATTATGTCTCTGATATTTACTGTCATTTTATTTTTTTTGTTTGTTGGTTTTCGGTAATACCGATGGCAAAGTTAATGCTTTTATTCAATAAATCAATACCACACCTTATTTTATATGTGCGTGAAATATTCGCTTAACTTTCGCTTAACGTAAACTTATAAATCGTTATTGCGCAGTGCTGAAAAAATAAAAATTGAAAAATTAACATTAAAAATTTGGAAGATATAATTTCTAACATTATCTTTGCAACAAGAAAATTATAAAAAAACAAATTGTTTAACATTTTAAATCTACTTTTTATTATGAACAGATTTTTTACATTAGGTAAGAGCATCATGCTCTCAGCTGTACTTTTCGCAGGTCTTACCATGGCTTCTTGTGGTGATGAGAAGGACGATAATCCAACTCCAGATCCAAACACCAACACCAACCAGGGCGGCAACGATAACCAGGGCGGCAACGATAACCAGGGTGGCAACGATAACCAGGGTGGCACAGAGTCTGACGCTAACGTAATCGCTGAGGCTGAGGACGGCGGGGCAGTTGCAGTTTGGGCAAAGGCTTACACTGCAGAGACTTTCGAGGGCCACGATGACGATATGATCGTTTTCACCATTGTAGCTGAGGAAGGTTACACAGACTACGGTGGAAACTGGATTGCTTGTGGTGAGAATGGTAGCTATGATTCTATCCTTTCTGAGGATACTGCTGATGGCAACAAGTTCGTTTCTGGTTACATGCAGAAAGACGCTGAAGCCAACCTTACTATTAAGGCTTCTGACGTTATGGAGATCCTTGAGAACTTCGACTACGTTACATTCAATGTATGGGACGGTAGCAAGGTTCAGATCAAGAAGATCGCTTTCGTAACTCCTGCTGCTGAGTAGTTTTCTATAACTGCTTAATCGCAAGATAAATATTTCCCCATCATGGATTTCTTATGGAATCTATGATGGGGATTTTTTTTGTTGAAAATAATTTTTCAAAAAAAATGCAATTTTTTTTATTTATAAATATTAATTTTGTATATTTGTCCCCGGTAAAGCAAACAGCATTTTACCGTATATATTATAATGTTAAATCATTTATTAAAACTAAATTAATTATGAGAAGATTTTTTACACTTGGCAAGCAGATCATGCTCGCCGCAGTTCTTTTTGCAGGACTTTCTTTCACCTCTTGCGGTGACGACAAGGACGATCCAAAGCCAGTAGAGAATACACCTGAGAATCCAACTCCGGAGAATCCAACACCTGAGAACCCAACTCCAGAGAATCCAACTCCAGAGAATCCAGTAGAAACTCCTTCAGGAGACCCTGTTGATTTGACAGCCGATATGTTCATGCAGGATGGCGAGACAGTAGATGGTAATTTCATTTTGGGTGAGGAGACAGATTGTCCATTCGGCCTTGGTACTCCTAATAAGGACAAGTTTGCTGACCTTTCTGGCTACAAGACCTTGACCATTGAGGTTTCTGGTGACGATATGCCTCGTTTGTTCTTCAACCAGGGTGCTGAAGACTCAGACAGAATCACTGTTAATTCAGAAAGCGAGTTCTGGTCTGTTAAAAGTGATGGCGTAATTGTTATCGACATTGCCGCTTTGGCTGCAGCAAATAATAATGTTGCCCACCTCAATTCTATCAAGGCTTCTGCCTATAACACTAAGGTTATAATTGAAAGCCTGACTCTTAACTAGTAGTCTTCTTGTAGAATAAGAACTACATACGCAGCAAAATATAATTCCCCGTCAGATTTTCCCATAATGAGATTTCTGACGGGGATTTTTTTACATTCTCTCTTCCCAGCTTTCCTCCTGCTCGGCTGGTATCTTGGGATTTGGGTCACCTGTGTCAGGCGCTTCGTCGGCAGCGTCATCTTCGGTTTCTTCCCGAACGGGTTCGTCTGCAACAGGCATTTCTTCCTCTTTCCTCAATTTCTCGCGCTTGCTGTAATACTTGTCGCCCTTGCCAAAAGGAACCAGATAACTGAATCCAACACCAAACGACCTGCTCGACATATAGTTGAAAAGCCTCAGCTCGCCCATGTTCATCAGCTTGCTCATTCCTATGTTGGCCCTTCCCATTATCTCGAAAACTCCGGCCTTGGTGCATATCGCTATGCCCGCTTGTCCGCATAGTCCGTAGCTGAATGTCCGGTATTTGCCGTGGTGTATACGGTTCAGGCTCGATGTGTCGTAGTCTCTAATGTTGGTCTTCGTTTTCTCCCGGTCTATCAGGAACTGTCCATAGGTGCCTATCGCGAAGATTCCCTTTACAGCATGCTTGCCTATGTCTACATGAGCGTAAATCGGAACGCTTAGGTATTTGTACATCTGCGTGAAATACAGTTCGTCGGTAGGTTTCATTGTAAAACCCTGTCGCTCGTAGTTCATCTCGGCCTGAAACCCTATTATCTTGGCCAGCTCGAAATGTTTGTATACCACTCCGAACCCGTAGCCGGGTTCCATGTATGTTATCTTGTTGATGCCGAACGTGTCGCAGCCCACGGTATTCATGGTGTAGTAATAGTTGGCGCCCGCAAGGTTCTGCATCTTGGTCTCGAAAAGCGCCTGAGCCATCGTAGCATAGCTTATGGCCATCGCTATCAGTAATGTAATGATTTTTCTCATTTGTATCTAAAAATATCTTTAGTTCCAAGACGCAAAGTTACAATTAAATCACTAAATTTGCGAAAAATTTCACCATCAATATGCGATACAAAATCGAATTGGCCTACAATGGCCGCAATTACCACGGCTGGCAGATTCAGCCCAACGCCATTACAGTTCAGGAAGTGCTCAATAGGTGCCTCACCACCTTGCTCCGTCAGCCCATAGAGACCCTCGGCTGCGGCCGCACCGATACTGGAGTACACGCCAGCCATTTCGTGGCCCATTTCGATTGTCAGAGTGCTGATGCTGCCCTTATCTCTCAGCCATTCCTGCAGAAACTCAACAAATTTCTGCCGCCCGATATCGTGGTGTTCTCCATCGAGCAGGCCGCCGACGACTTCAACGCGCGCTTCGATGCCATGAGCCGTACCTACAAATACCTGATACACACCCGCAAAGACCCGTTCATCAATGAGAGCTCGTGGTTTTTCCCCTACAAGCTCGATGTGGACCTCATGAACGAGGGCGCCAAGGTCTTGATGGAGTACGACGATTTCGCATCATTCTGCAAGGCCGGCGCCGACAACGGAACCACCATCTGCAAGCTTATGGAATGTAACTTTGTTCAGGAAGGTCACAGAATTACCTTCACCATAAAGGCTGACAGATTTTTGCGCAACATGGTGCGCGCCGTTACGGGAACGCTCACCGACCTCGGCACCGGCAAAATCACCATCGCCGACCTCCGCAAAATCCTCGAGTCTAAGAACCGCTCCAGCGCCGGACAATCCGTCCCCGCCCACGGCCTCAGCCTCGTATACGTGGAATATTAGCTTTTTAAACACGAATTACCACGAATAGCCACGAATTATCATAAATTTTTTTGATTATTAAATTATAGGGTTATAAATTGAAAAGTATTTATGATAATTCGTGATAATTTATGGTAATTCGTGGTTAAGAAAAAGGACGCCGTAAGGCGTCCGCCAACTCCGATTATTCACTTTAATTAATGTATAGAAAATGACGTTAATAAAATCAATTTCAGGAATCAGAGGAACCATCGGCGGCAAGTCCGGCGACAACCTCACACCATTCGACATTGTAAAGTTTACAACAGCATACTCCAAGTGGCTCCGTACCCAGGAGAAGAAAGACAGATACATGGTAGTGGTAGGCCGCGACGCCAGAATCTCGGGCCCAAACGTAAAGCAGATCGTAATCGGTACACTCACATTCTGCGGCGTAGATGTAGTTGATATCGACCTCGCAACCACTCCAACCACCGAGATAGCCGTTACAGAGTTCAAGGCCGATGGCGGTATCATCCTGACAGCCAGTCACAACCCAACACAGTGGAACGCCCTGAAGCTCCTCAACAAAAACGGAGAGTTCCTCAACGCCGAGGATGGTAAGTTCATCATCGAGCATTCAAAGAACGCCGAGGGCGAGACCAATTTCCCAGAGGTTACCGAACTCGGAAAGGTTGAGGAAGTGAAGAATTTCGAGGATATCCACATTCAGAAAACCCTTGCCCTCGACCTCGTGGACGTGGAGGCAATCAAGGAGGCCAACTTCACAGTTTGCGTGGATACCATCAACTCTGTAGGAAGTCTTGCAGTTCCAAAGCTTCTCATGGCTCTCGGAATCTGCAACTTCACCATCATCAACAACACCACCGACGGTAAGTTTGCCCACAATCCCGAGCCATTGAAAGAGAACCTCGTATCGCTCTCAGAGGCCGTAAAGGCAGAGAAGGCCGACGTAGGTTTCGCCGTTGACCCCGATGTTGACCGCCTTGCAATCATGTGCGAGGACGGCGAGATGTTCGGCGAGGAATACACATTGGTGGCCGTTGCCGACTACATTCTCCTGAATCAGAAGGGCAACACTGTCAGCAACTTATCAAGCAGCCGTGCCCTCCGCGATGTCACTAACAACTACGGCGGCAGCTACGAGGCTGCAGCAGTCGGCGAGCTGAATGTAGTAACCAAGATGAAGCAGAACAACGCCATCATCGGCGGCGAGGGCAACGGCGGCGTAATCTACCCAGAGCTCCACTACGGTCGCGATTCAATCTGCGGTATTGCCCTCTTCCTCACATACTTGGCCAAGTGCAAGAAGAAAGTATCAGAGCTCAAGGCCACTTATCCACAGTATTTCATGAGCAAAAACAAGATTCAGCTCACTCCCGAAATCAACGTGGACGCCATCCTCGCCAAGATGAATGAGATTTACTCTAAAATGGAAGGTGTCGAGGTCTCAACCATCGACGGAGTAAAAATTGACTTCCCCGAGAACTGGGTTCACCTCCGCAAATCGAACACCGAGCCCATCATCCGCATCTACACCGAGGCCAAATCTCAGGAACTCGCCGATAAGTTGGCCGAGGATATGATCGCAAAGATCAAGGAAGTGATAGGATAGTAATTGCAAGTAGAAACATTGCGGACGTTCGTTTCTTGAAATGCGCACAAAAACGAGTTATGTCGGATTATAAGATGTAAAATGCTTTATTTCCCGACATAACTTATTTTTTTTAGTAGTTATGTCGGAAAATAAGATATTTTTGCTAAATTTGCATCGTGAATAATAACTGACAAACGCTATGATTGTAGGAAGAAGAGAAGAACGTAATGCGCTATTGAGACTCGTTGAAAGCGACGAGCCTCAGTTTTGTGTTGTTTATGGCAGACGCCGTGTAGGTAAGACGTATCTTATCCGTGAGACGTTCAATTATAATTTCACTTTTCAGCATACAGGAGTTGCCAATGGGAATCTGAAACGTCAGCTATCGGAATTCAAGGAATCGTTAAGGTTGGCAGGACTCGCTAAATGTCCTACTCCAAAAAATTGGTTTGAGGCTTTCGGTATGCTTTATGAGTTGATAGATAAGTCAACTGACAAGAAAAAGGTGATTTTCATAGATGAGTTGCCGTGGCTTGATACTCCAAAATCCGGATTGTTGAGCGCATTGGAACATTTTTGGAATGCGAGAGTTACCGCTCGGCCACAGAAGGATGTTGTTTTGATTATTTGCGGAAGTTCCACGTCGTGGATTACTCAAAACATTCTTGGCAATCATGGAGGATTGCACAACCGCAGGACAGAGTCGATTCATCTTCAGCCTTTTACACTTGCTGAGTGCGAGACATACGCAAAGATACAAGGTCTTATGATGGAACGGAAAGAAATTATGGAAACATATATGGTTTTGGGTGGTGTTCCTTATTATTGGAATTTCCTTTCCGCAGGTTTGGGACTTGTTCAAAACATTGATAAGCTTTTTTTTGATAGCAATGCAAAGCTCAGTGGTGAATTTGATGCATTATACCGTTCATTATTCAAGAAACCTGAACCCTATCTTACTGTAATAACTGCATTGGGGAAGATGAGAAAGGGACTTACCCGTGACGAGATCATTAAAAAAACTGGAATATCATCAGGCGGTGTATTGGTGCAGGTTCTTGAGGATTTGGAACAATGTGGTTTCATAAGGCGATATTATGCATTCGACAAAAAGGAACGTGGCTCTATTTATCAGCTGATAGACAATTTTACACTTTTCCATTTGATGTTCATAGAAGGTAACCATTCTCAAGACAACAATTTTTGGACAAACCGACTGGTTAGCGATGAGCATAGCACTTGGCAGGGATTGTCGTTTGAGCGGGTTTGCCTGCAACATATCGAACAGATAAAGCAAGCATTGGGCATCAGCGGTGTAATCTCAAATGTATGTGCTTGGAGCGTATCCAAGACGGCTGATCATCCGGGCACTCAGATTGATTTGCTTATAGAACGTCGCGACAATATAATTAATCTATGCGAGATGAAGTTTTCGGCTGGTAAGTACGTAGTAAGCAAGGATGATTTTGAATCAATGAATACCAAACGCAATATATTCAAGCAGGTAACGAAAACTTCCGCCGCCATTCATCTCACTTTAATCACCTCCAACGAACTTGCGCGTTCCGGGTATTTCAGCTCCATTCAGCGCGAGGTTACATTGGACGATCTGTTTAAGTGATAGGCTAAAACAAATCATCCATAGTAATCTGCACCGGGAATTCCTGAGAGTATCCTCCCTGAGTCATTCCGTTGGTAGTGATTATTACAGGCCATACAGCGCTGCGCGTCTTGGTTGTTCTTCTGAGCACCTCCGCGCGGCGCTGTATTTTTAGATATTCGTCCTTATCCATCTCGAAAAGGCCTTTCGAATATTTCACCTCACAGATATTTATGATGCCGTCGGCGCGGTTGATTACAAGGTCTATCTGCACGTCCTGACTATCGGGATCATTCTTCCGCCAGGCATAATTGAACGATGAGATTTTCTCGATGCCTATCGCCTTTTTCACCTTGTCGACAAAACACATTACTACACGCTCGTATGCGAGACCAAGCCAGTTGTTGATAGTTGGAGTGTTGAGATTCTGCTCCCAGAAATCCTGATTTGGGATTATGAACTTACGGAATTTCAGATAAAATATTGTGAAAAAATCGCTCAATTGATAATACTGACCAGTAGCTTTCAGTTTGTTGTCGCGGCCAATGGTATATAGACTGCGGATAAAATCGCAGTATTCCAAATCGCTGAGAATCTTTGAAAGATGTCCATTGTCGCTACCCAGTGCATTGGCGATATCCGTTCTCGTAACTCCGGATTTGTGTGCCGACATATATTCCAACACCTTTATATATACCTCAGGCTGACGATACAGCGAAGCGAAAAGCCTGTCGTATTCCTGAGCCAGTATTCCATTGTTGAAGAAAACACGATCGATGAACTGCGCAAAGCTTTCGCCGCGCTGCACAAGTTGCAGGTAATACGGCACACCGCCAAGCGCCATGAAAAACTGCAACACCATTTCCCTCGTGAGATTGTAGTTCATATCGTTGAAAAACTCCTCCGCCTCGGCAAGAGAGAACTGATGCAAATGTATCTGCGCGGTAATTCGGTTGTGGAGACCGCCGTGATTGTTTACGATATTATCAACAATCCAGGAAGTTGCGCTGCCGCATACTATCAGGAAAATTTTACTGTTCCAATTGGCCCAAGAATTCCAGAAATGACCGAATGCTTTCAGAAATTCTGATTTTGTGGTGTCGAAACAAGGCAACTCGTCTATGAAAATCACCATACGCTTGTCGGAAACCTTGCTCTCCAGCAATGTGCGCAGTTCGTCAAAGGCTGTCATCCAGTTTTTTGGAATTCCGCCCTTGTAGCCGATTTTGCGCAACGACGATGTGAACGCCGACAACTGCTCATCACGTCCGCCATCTATAACGCCTGTAGTCTCAAAGTCGAATTTATTGTCGAAATACTCGCGTATCAGATATGTCTTTCCAATACGGCGGCGTCCGTAAACAGCAAGGAATTCGGCCTTGCCGGAATTATAAAGATTGTCGAGATATTTCTTCTCGCCCTGTCGTCCGATTATCTTTCCCATAGCGTTGGCTGCTTTTTAGTTTTCTCTGCAAATATATCGCAAAAAATCGACCCTTCCAAATGATATCGGGCGGAATTTGCCAATTTTTCGCAATTTCCGCCCAGTATCTATGCTATACTGGGCGGAATTTGTAAATTTTTCGCAATTTCCGCCCAGTATCTGTATTATACTGGGCGGAATTTGTAAATTTTCTGCAATTTCCGCCCAAGAATTTATCAATAAACTTGTTTTTTCAAAAAATATCTATTTTTAGAGCAGATTTGGGCAAGAGTCCTACTGGGCTTTTGCCCAAATCTCTATTTTTTTTATAGATTTGGGCAAGAGTCCTATGGTAGGTCTTACCCAAATCTCGATTTTTTTTGCAGATTTGGGCAAGAATCCTGGCTTCAGAAACAAAAAATATTTATTTGTTGAATTTTGTCCGATTTTTACAATAAAAATATGGTTATTTTATGTAATTTGCGGTTTTGTAACTATATTCATTTATATGAAACTGCAAGTTCTATATTATAAGATCATAACCACCCTCTTTTTGATGGTGGTTATGGTTTCGTTTTATAATGTGGTTTGGGCACAGAAAAATTACAATGCCATTAGGATTAATGCAAATGGCTATTTGGATTTTAATGGAGATTCACCAGTTGTGAGGAAAATTGACTATAATTTTAAAAACTTTATATTCGATGATGAGGGATGTTTTGCATTCGGAGTACACGGATTGGATATTGTTGATTTAGATGGGAATGTTATTTTAAAGGGTGACAACAATTTGTATTGTATTTATAATCTACTTATAGCAAGGTCTGTTGAAGAAATTGAACAATATTATATTGGATATGTTACTAATTTCAAAGACGGGCACTTCGCTTTTCGGATAGTATGTGTGGAAGGTAATAGATTGTCGGGCTATAAGGCAGAAATCATTAAAGATGAAGAGGGCGATTTTGCCAGGGGATTGTTTATGAATTTCTATGTTTATGATGATACATTATATTTTATGTATTACAATGAGAGATCAAAGCAATTGGTTCTCAATAAATTATTTGATAAGCAATTGGTGCCAATCTCTTATTTTGATTTTCCTATCTCTGAGGAATACAACCAATGGGATTATTCCATAGCATTTTCACCTGACCTTTCAAAACTATTTATTTCCTTGAGGACAGAACTTTATGTAATGGATTTCGATCCTGTAGCAGGTAATTTGTCGAATCTGAAAAGTATAAATGTTGAAGGTCTTTGTCATTTTGCTTTCTCGGAATGTGGGGAGTATATATATTTATTGAAAAAAAGTGATGAAGGCATCGATGATTATAGAATGTCGATTCTTAGGTGTAAGTTGGATTCTGTTTCCTCAAATGAATTTGAGCTTGTCGGCCGTATTGATAGGCGATTCACCATTGTTAGTGATATTATTCTTGCTCCAGACGGCAATTTGTATGTTTCTGAAATGAATCATAAGTATCTTCATTTAATCAAAAATACGGATGCCGACGATTGTGAGTTTGTAGAAAACGCAATATTTTTGAATGGTGGCAAAGGTGGTCGTTCTTTCCCCAAAACATTTATTCCTTCTTGTAATTTCTCAGTATCAAAACAATGCAATGATGTTGGGATGAAGTATATAGGATATCCACCTCAGTCTGTGGAATGGAATTTGGGAGATGACTGCAAATCTGAGTTTGGTACAGAAGTTTCCCATCAATATCAATCGTCTGGGACGTACACTATATCAATGATGGTGCAATTGAAAGGTGGCATCAGAAAAACAATTAATAAAAAAGTGTCGGTCAGGATTCTTGAAAAACCTATCATTAAGTGGAAATGAAAATAATTTACAGATGTAGTTATGTCGGATTATAAGGTGTAAAATGCTTTATAATCCGACATAACTCATTTTTTTTTATAGTTATGTCGGATTATAAGCAATTGTTAATAAGTTTGGATTTCTCAAAAGATCTTTGTTTTTTATAGATTTGGGCAAGAATCCCCAGCATCAGAAACAAAAAAAACACAGACAACGCAGAAAAAATCTGTGTCATCTGTGTTATCTGTGCGGTTATTGTCGGTAAAGAAGCACGGCCGTGCGTCTCTACGTGCGCGATTGCGCGATTATGCCTCTTCCTTAACCAACTCTGCGCCGAGGTTTACGGCGTCGAGGTTGGCGGGGATAAGCTTGTGATGACGCTCTGGGAGCGACTTCTTGAGGCCGGCCTCGATGTTGTCGAGAGAGACAACAGGGTTTACCTTCAAGTAGGCGCCGAGAACAATCATATTGAAAGTCTTGCTGAGGTTGCGCTCGTGAGCGGCCTTGGTAGCCTCTACAGAATAGATCTTGATGTCCTTTCTGGTAGGAGGATTGGTGATACCAGATGGATCGTAAACCAGGATACCGCCAGGACGAACAGCCGACTCAAACTTGTCCAAAGACTGCTGATTGAGAACGATGGCTGTATCGAAAGTGGTGATGATAGGACTGCTTACACGCTCGTCGCTAAGGATTACGGTAACGTTGGCTGTACCGCCACGCATCTCGGGACCGTACGAAGGCATCCAGCAAACCTCCATATTCTGCATCATGCCAGAATATGCGAGGATCTTGCCCATAGAGAGAACGCCCTGTCCGCCGAATCCTGCTATAATTATTTCGTTAGTCATTGTTAGCTACGGGGTTTTTAAGGAGTTTGAAATCGTCTTTGATATCGCCTGGAACGTAATACTTGAAAGTATTCTCCTCCATCCACTTGTTGGCGCTTACTGGATCCATCTTCCATCCAGAGTTGCAGTTGGTACAGATCTCTACGAAGCAGAGTCCCTGCTTGCCTTCCTTCTGATACTCAAAAGCCTTCTTGATGGCAGCCTTGGCCTTGCGTACGGCAGCTGGTGTGTGTACCGACTGACGTGTTACGTATCTTACGCCTGGCAGCTGAGAGATGATCTCAGTAATCTTGATTGGGTAACCCATTGTGGAAGTATCGCGGCCGTATGGTGATGTGGCTGTCTTGCTGCCCTCCAGTGTGGTAGGAGCCATCTGACCGCCAGTCATACCGTAGATACCATTGTTGATGAAGATGATGAGAATGTTCTCGCCACGGTTGCAGCAGTGGATAGTCTCTGCTGTACCGATAGCGGCCAAGTCACCATCGCCCTGGTATGTGAAAACGAACTTGTTTGGCCATACGCGCTTGATACCTGTGGCAACAGCGGGTGCTCTACCGTGAGCGGCCTCCTGAGCGTCGCACTCCCAGTAGTTGTATGCCATAACGGCGCATCCTACAGGAGCCACGCCAATTGTGTTCTCCACGATGCCCATCTCGTCGATCACCTCCATGAGGATACGGTGAGCGGTACCGTGACCGCAGCCTGGACAGTAGTGCAAAGGCACGTCGCTGAGCATCTCGGTCTTCTTGAAGACACAATTTTCCTCTTTGATTATATCTTTGATATCCATAAAAAACGTTGATGTTGTTTTTAAGTGATTGAAGTGATTGAAGTATTGAAGTAATAGAAGTGATTGAAGTAATAGAAGTAATAGAAGTGATTGAACTGCTCAATTATTTCAATTACTTAATTACTTAATTCTCTTCAGTTATTTCAATTACTTCGATTACTTCAATTACTTGAAAAAATACTTGAATTTACTTTGCCATTGCCTTTATCTGCTCGAAGATCTCCTGTGGAGTAGCGATTACACCACCCATGCGGCCGTAGTGAGATACAGGCACCTTGCCGTTAACAGCCAGGCGAACGTCCTCAACCATCTGACCTGCCGACATTTCGACAGAGAGGAAGCCCTTAGCCTTCTGGGCAAGATCAGAGATCTGCTGATATGGGAAAGGCCACAGTGTGATAGGACGGAAAATACCTACCTTGATGCCTTCCTTGCGAGCCATGTCCATAGCCTTCATGCTGGTACGGGCCGATGAGCCGTAAGCCACGATTACGTAGTCGGCATCCTCGCAGTTGAGGGCCTCGTAGCGGACCTCGTTCTTCTCTATCTCACGGTACTTGGCCTGGATGTGCCAGTTGTGCTCCTCCTCGGCTGATGCCACAAGGTTGAGGGACTTCACGATGCGCTTCTTGCCATTAGGACGGCGGCCAGAGGTAGCCCATGGGCACTGCTCGTAAACCTGCTCGTCGGTGCGGCGAGGAATTGGGTCGAAGAGCTCCACCTTCTCCATCATCTGGCCAATAAGACCATCAGAGAGAATCATAGCTGGGTTTCTGTATTTGAAAGCAAGCTCAAAAGCGAGTTTCATATAGTCGGCCATCTCCTGAACTGATGATGGAGCGAGAACGATGAGGTGATAGTCGCCGTGTCCACCGCCCTTGGTAGCCTGGAAATAGTCGCTCTGGGCAGGCTGGATGGCGCCAAGGCCTGGGCCTCCACGTACAACGTTTACAACCACGCCAGGAACCTCAGATCCTGCCATGTATGAGATGCCCTCCTGCATAAGGCTTACGCCAGGGCTTGATGATGATGTCATGGCCATCTTGCCCGAAGCGGCAGCGCCATACACCATGTTTATGGAAGCCACCTCGCTCTCTGCCTGAAGAACCACCATTCCGGTAGTCTTGATAGGGTTGGCGAGCATCAGGTACTCCATAACCTCTGATTGTGGGGTAATAGGATAGCCGTAGTAGGCATCGGCACCGCAACGGATTGCAGCCTCAGCCAGGGCCTCGTTACCCTTCATTAATTTTAATTCACCCATTTCTTTATGAGTTAAAACTGTTTTTAATAATGTTTTTAATTATTAGCTGATACGCTTACTCCTCCTTGGCTCTGTAGACTGTAATCACAGCGTCAGGACAAACTGTAGCGCAGTTGGTGCAGCCTGTACATTTGTCAGGCTCGTTCATAAAGGCTGGATTGTAGCCTTTCAGGTTTACCTTTTGTGCCAGTGCCAACACGCCTAATTTGCAGGCGTCAACGCAAAGACCACAGCCCTTGCATTTCTCTGTGTCGACAACTACGGCACCTCTTACTTTTGCCATTTTATATAATCGATAAATTGTTTGTTTTTCGTTTCTATACGTGGAGCGCCTTCGGCACTCCAGTTTTTTGGGGACGCCTACGGCGTTTTTTTTAACACGAATTACCACGAATGGCCACGAATTACCATAAAATTTTTATCTTAATTATTTATGGTAATTCGTGATAATTTATGGTAATTCGTGTTTCTCTCCAAATCACCGCAGGTGATTTCCCGGCTATTCGTCGCCGAACTGCATCAGGTAGCCTTTCAGGAACTCGTTGATCTGGCCGTCCATCACGCCTTGCACGTTGGAGGTCTCGATGCTGGTCCTAAGGTCTTTCACCATCTTGTAGGGCTGCATCACGTAGCTGCGTATCTGCGATCCCCACTCGATTTTCTTTTTCTTGCCCTCAATCTCGGCCTGTTTCTCACGTTTCTTGTTGAGCTCTATCTCGTAGAGGTGAGACTTCAGGATTCGGAGGGCGTTCTCGCGGTTCTGTCCCTGAGATCGGCTCTCAGTGTTTTCGACAACAATGCCTGATGGAATGTGACGCACACGCACGCCTGTCTCCACCTTGTTGACATTCTGTCCGCCAGCACCCGACGAGCGGAATGTGTCCCACTCCAGGTCTGATGGATTTATGTTGATTTCGATATCGTCGTTGATCAATGGAACCACATACACCGAAGCGAATGTGGTCTGACGCTTGCCCTGTGCGTTGAATGGCGAAATCCTCACCAGACGATGCACGCCGTTCTCACCCTTCAGCCAGCCGAAAGCGTATTCACCTGATATCTGCAAGGTCACGGTCTTGATGCCAGCCTCCTCGCCGTCCAGGTAGTTCATTGTCTCCACCTTGAAGCCAGCGTCCTCGGCCCACCGCATGTACATACGCATCAGCATCTGAGCCCAGTCGTTGGCCTCGGTGCCGCCCGCTCCGGCGTTTATCTTGAGGATGGCGTCGAATGAGTCCTCCTCGTTGCGGAGCATATTCTGGAATTCCAGGTTCTCAATCAGGTTTAGGGCTGATGCATACTGGGCATCGTAGTCTTCTGATACGTCTTCGCCGGCCTCGGCAAACTCTGCCAGTACGTCGAGCTCTGATACTGCCGCATCAGCCTCGTCGAATGCTGTTACCCAGCGCTTAACGAGCTGAACCTCTTTCATAAAGTCCTCGGCGGCCTTGGCGTCGTCCCAGAATCCGGGAGCCTCGGTCTGTTTCTGCTTCTCGGCTACTATATCGCGCTTCTGGTCGATGTCAAAGATGCCTCCTCAGCTCCGATAATCTGTCCTTGAGAGCCTTATATTCGTCTTTGTTGTACATTTTTTTAGTAGTTAGTAAATAGTAGTTAGTAGTTAGTGGGCTGCTATTTATTTCAGTAGTTAGCTGTTATTTTTTCCCTCTAAGAGAATAAGAGAAGTAAGAGTATTTTTTTAAGAGAAGTAATTTTTTGTTCAAAAATTACTTTATGGAGGTTAAGAGCTCTCAGATGAATGCTCTTAATATCAACAAAGGAGTTTTTTTCGCAAGAAAAACTCCGCCTCTAAACAAAAAAACTCTTATCCCTCTTACCCTCTTAGAGGCATAAAATCCATCGAACTACTCCAATCAACGGATACGAGTAATACTATTGTCCGCGTTGATTTTCACGATTGATGATGGGAGGGCGACTTTTGTGTCCTCGCGTCGCCAGGTTGTGGCATAGTCCACCGAGTTTTTTATGTAGTCCGACAGCTCGGGCCAAAGGCTCGACGACTTGTGGCCGCTGGCGTTGGCCGATGTGGATACTATCGGTTTTCCGAATGCTGATATCAGCTGACGGCAATACTCGTCGTTGGGGATGCGGATGGCTACCGAGCCGTCCTCCGCAATTACGTTGTGGGCCAGGTTTCTGGCTGACGGATATATCACCGTGAGCGGTCCTATTGCCTCCTCCATAAGCTCCACGGCCTTGAACGGCACCTCGCTTACATATTGCTGAAGCATCAGGAAATTGCTGACAAGTATGATGCAGCTCTTGGAATCGGGGCGCATCTTGATGTCGTATATCTTCTTGATAGCCTCCGGATTGGTGGCGTCGCAGCCCAGACCCCACACAGTATCAGTGGGATAAAGCAGCACACCGCCCTTGTTGAGGCAGTCCAATGACCTTTGTATCTCTTTTTGCATCTTGTGATTTTAATGTTTGTGCAAAGGTAAGAATTTTTTCTGAAATATTCAAAGAAATAAAAAAGCCTCATAATAAAATATGCAAACGATTGAAATATTGTTTATCTTTGTACCAAATAAATTCAACAAAATGGAACAGAACACCCCAAAAACAGGCAAGATATATATGGTGCCGATGAATCTCGGCGATGTGCAGCACAGCATTTTTCTTCCGCCATACGTGCTGGAGATTATCCGCAGCATCAGGTTTTTCATAGCCGAGAACGCCCGAACCGCGCGCAGATATTTCCTGACTCTCGGAATGAAGGATTTTTTACCTGATATCCAGATTTACGAGATGGACAAGCACAACAAGGATTTTGACTACTCGCAGTATTTTGATGTGGTGAGGGCCGGGAACAATCTCGGTGTAATCTCAGAGGCCGGATGTCCAGGTGTAGCTGACCCTGGGGCTTCTGTGGCTCTTTCTGCCCATCGCACTGGTATTCAGGTGGTTCCGTTGGTGGGACCTTCGTCGATACTTCTTTCTGTGATGGCCAGCGGACTCAATGGCCAAAGCTTTGCCTTCGTTGGCTACTTGCCGATAAAGAATCCCGAGCGCAACAAGCAGATTAAGCGCATCGAGGACCGGAGCAAGGAACTCAATCAGACTCAGATATTTATAGAGACTCCATACCGCAACAACGCATTTATACAGAATCTTTGTCAGGTGCTATCTCCCAACACATTGCTCACCGTGGCCTGCGATATCACCCTGCCCACCGAGTATATCAAGACTCAGACAATCGCGCAGTGGAAACAGACAAAGGTGGATATTGACAAGAGGCCAGCGATATTTTTGATTTTGAAGAAGAGGTAGGGAAAATTCTCTTTTTTGTAGAATATGATTGAATTTTGCCACAAGTTGTGGCAAATTTTAGATAGTATGGTTAAATAATTGAAAATTAGTTAATTGTAATTTTGCCACAACTTGTGGCAAAATTATAAAAAATATAAATAATATGGCGAATTTATCTATAATTGACAAGGAGTATGTTCAGTGGATTAGTGATCTGAAAATTCGATACAGGAATAGTCAGATAAAAGCCTCTATTAAGGTTAACTCTGAACAGATAGACTACTATTGGAATTTGGGAAAGGATATCTTCGAGCGTAATTTTGATAATAAATATGGTTCGAGGTTTTATAAGAATCTAAGTAACGATTTAAGTATAGAATTGTCTGGAGCGGATGGTTTTTCAGAGAGGAATCTTCGTTATATGAAAGAGTTTTATGCTCTTTATTATCAGCAAGTTGAAATTTTGCCACAACTTGTGGCAAAATTGTGTTTGGTACCTTGGGGGCATCATAGGGTTATTATTGATAGTGCCAAATTTAATGGAGAGAAGGCCCTCTTTTTTGTAAGAAAGACCATTGAGAACGGATGGAGCCGTTCAATGTTGTTGAATTTTATTGATACTAATTTGTATGAGCGTGAGGGGAAGGCGGTTACGAATTTCTCAGCCACCTTGCCCGAACCGATGAGTGATTTGGCAAAGGAGATAACTCGTGATCCATATAATTTTGCTTTTGCCGGAATTACAGGCCGTTATAATGAGAAATTGCTGAAATCGGCTTTGCTTAGGAATATTACTGAGTTCCTGATTGAGTTGGGGTCTGGGTTCGCATACGTTGGCAAGGAATACCGTCTCGAAATAGGTGATACTGAGAATTTTATAGATTTGTTGTTTTATCATCTCAATCTACGCTGTTATGTGGTGGTGGAGGTTAAGGTTGATAAATTCACACCTGGAGATATCGGTCAATTGAGCACATACGTAGTGGCTTGCAATCACATTCTGAAACGTGAGGACGACAAGCCTACAATTGGATTGCTGGTTTGCAAAGACAAGGATAACACATTGGCTCAGTATGCGTTGGAAGGCAGTAGTCAGCCTATCGGAATTTCATCGTATGAGCTTGAGAAACTTTATCCTACAAATGTTGAGGGCCTGATACCGACAATTGAGGAACTGGAGGCTAGATTGTAAAACGCCGGGCCGACACATAGGTACGCTATTAATTACCGGGCCGACACATAGGTACGGCCCCTGCTAACTACTAAAAAACTATGTCATCAACCATCACTGCCATCTGCACCGCTCAGGGCAATGGCGCAATTTCTATGATACGTGTCTCTGGTCCAGAGGCATACGATATTGTCGGAAAGATTTTCCGCCCATTGAGAACCAACCTCGATTTTGAGGCTGACGCTCAGAAAAACCATTTCTACAACGGATATATTATCGATAGCGACGGCGAGACTCTCGATAGGGTAGTGGTGCTTGCTTATCGCGCGCCAAATTCCTATACCGGCGAGGATACCGTCGAAATATCCTGTCACGCAAGTATTTACATTCAGCATCAGATTCTTAAACTTCTGATAGCCAACGGCGCTGTGCCTGCCGAGCCGGGCGAGTTTACCCGTAGAGCCTTCGTGAACAAAAAGATGGACCTGTCGCAGGCTGAGGCTGTGGCGGATTTGATAGCGTCGAAATCGAAGGCCGATCATCAGATTGCAATAAACCAGATGCGTGGCGGAATCACCAATGAGATCCGCCGTCTCAGAGAACTTCTTCTGAAGTTCACCTCACTGATGGAGCTTGAGCTCGATTTCAGCGAGGAGGATGTGGAGTTTGCCGACCGTACCCAACTCAACGATATTCTATCTGAGACCGACGGCTACCTTACAAGATTGATTGACTCGTTCAACTATGGAAACGCAATCAAGAACGGCGTGCCTGTCGCAATCTGCGGTCAGCCAAATGCCGGAAAATCAACGCTTTTGAACGCTCTCCTCAACGACGAGCGTGCCATTGTGAGCGACATTCCCGGCACTACACGCGATATCCTTGAGGACACTATTATTATAAAAGGTGTTACCTACCGACTAATCGACACTGCCGGAATCCGCGAGACCGACGACCGCATTGAGTCGCTCGGAATAGACCGCGCAAAGTCGGCGATGCAGAAGGCCAGAATCGTGATTCTGCTTCTCGACGCCCAATACGACCTTCAGAAACAGATTGACGATGTTCTTCCCAAGGATTTGGTTTCCGACGTGGTGGCCGTTGTCAACAAGTGCGATGTAGCTGATGTGGATGTATCAGCACTCTCTGATTTCAAGAAAGTTATAAAAATCTCCGCCAAGAACAGGACCAACATTCAGGAGCTTACAGATATCTTGGCGTCATTGGCCAGCTCCGACTATTCCGCCGGCGACGTGATCCTTACAAATATCCGCCACCTCGATATCTTCTCCAAGGCACGCGAAAGCCTCCGCCGTGGTTATCAGGCATTGCGCGACGGCCTCAGCGGCGAATTTGTATCTCAGGATATACGAGAAGTGCTTCGCTATTTCGCTGATATCACGGGGGATGAGATTACTACGGACGAGGTGCTGGGGAATATTTTTAAGAATTTTTGCATAGGAAAGTGATTTCTATTGATTTGCAACAATGAAAAAGGCAGACGGATTGCAAAAATGAATTCGTCTGCCTTTGTTTTATTTGCGGATGGCGATGTATCCGCTCTCGTCTATCATATCAGCTCCTCTTGGAGTGAATAGGAATTTGTAGAGTTCGTAAGCCTTGCTGTCGTGGCTCTCGGTTTTACGGATCGCAGTGTAGATGCTTGATATGAACGGATAGGTGTTGTCTCTCAATGAGTTCTTGCTTGGGGCAACGCCGTTTATCGAAAGCATATCCACTTTTATTAGGTCGCGTACCATAGCAGTGCAATAGAAAAATGGTGTGTAGCCTATTCCGTATTCGTCGTTTTCTATTTGATGGTATGGGGAGACCATTTGCGTGCCTATGATTTCAACCATATATTTGCCGTCTATCATAGTTAGCCCCGACATTACTAAGGTTTCCATTTTCTCCTGACTTCCCGAATCGGTGTCCCTGATGTATGGAGTAATCTTGTGGTCGGGACCGCCAACTTCTTTCCAATTGGTGATTTCGCCTGTGTAGATTTTCTGGACTTGCTCTACCGTGAGATTCTTGACGGGATTCTTGGGATTCACGATGAAGACCAATGCGTCTATGGCCAATGGAGTAGTTACAAGTTCAACTCCCTTTTCAGCTGAAAGCTGTTCCTCGTTTCTGGAGATGTCGCGACTGGCGATTATGAAGTCGGTGTTGCCTTCTATTAAATTTACGTATGCGCCGTGAGTGCCACTGCAAGCGTTTTTGTCGTTGTATTCTTTCCACGATAGGCCTGTGTCGTTGCTTGGAGAAATTATGTATGTTGTTCCTCCCAACCAGTCGCGTTCCCATTGGTACGGGATGTTGAGCAGATTGTAAGCCACGAGGTCTCTAACGGGTTTTGTACTTGTAGAGCAGTCGGTTAGAGGCCATTCCTCGAATGAAATACTGATTTTGTCAGATTCCTGATCGTCTTTGTTGCATCCCGAAAAGATTAAGGATGAAAAGATTGCAATGCCTGCAATTAGTTTGTGTTTGTAGTTCATTTGGTTTTGATTTTTAGTTTGTGCAAAGGTAAATAAAAATTTGGCTTGTAGAAACAAAAAAAGGCAGACGGATTACAAAAAAATGAATTCGTCTGCCGTTTTGTTTATTATAATGCACAAACCTACATTGCCGGCTTGATGTTCAAATTAACTCCCAACGACTGCTCGGCGTCGATGATGGTCCAGCTTCCTGTTGGGTAGATGTGCTCCACGCGTTTTGGGTATCCGCGCTCAATAAGCTCGTTGACGACGGAATCTCTGCGGTCGCCAACTGCGAAACCGAGGTGGTGTACTCCGTAGCCGTGCTCCTTGATGAACTCGTTGTAGGTGCTTGGGTTGTCGTCCAAAATCTGATGAAGCTCAATTATGAATCCCTGTGGCGCCATTATCGAGGCGAGCTTGAGGCCGTATTTGTAGTTTTTGCCGTAATACATAAGGTTGGGGTCGGTGGTCTCAACTGTCTGATGCACCCTGATTTCGGGCACTGGAACGTTGAGGAGCTGAGCCCACTCCTTGGCGGCCACCTCGATGTCCTCCACTATTATGGCTATCTGGATAAACTTGTCGAGTTCCAGCGGATTTCTCATTGCGCCACGGTCGGCTTTCAGCTCAAGTTTCTGATTCTGAGCGGCCCAGAGTTCTGGGTTTGTTATCTTCAGCGAGTCGGTTTGTGTCTCTGATGTGCACGATGTCTGAGGCGCATTGCCTGAGCACGATGCCAACAATATGGCGGCCGTGATTGCGGAAAGTAATGTTGCTTTTTTCATAATGTTAAAAGTTTATATTATTGCAAAGGTAAGGAATTAATTCTTTTTTCTGTGAAAAAATGTAATTTTTTTGAATATTTTTGGTTATTTATGATATATTTGCAACGAAAAAAATCACTTAACTTATAAAAAAAGGAATAGGAGGTTATTATGAAAATTCCAAAAGAATTTCTTAAGGATTGTGTTGAAACCGAAATCGAGCATAAAGCCAGTAGAAATTGGTTCTATGGTTTGATTTTCCTTGTTTTGGCGTGTAACTTTGTTGCACCAATTCTTTCGTTGTCTTATCCTAATGATGAAAGCATTACAAAACTATCTTGTTATTTAAATTTTTTTGTTGATTTTTTATTGATTGTTCTTTTTTTGTTTGGCCTGGATAAAAAGTATGTTAATGATTTTACAAAGTTTAAAAAAGTTTGCAAACTGAATAGAAAATTTGTGCACGATTCAGAACCATTCAGCAATTTGGACAAAGATGAAGAAAAGATTAATTTGTACAAAAATTCTTTTGATACAATTTGTGATGAAGCAGACGATCAAGAGATAAAAGATACTATGGATATTGTTAATGATATCAAAAAACGTTATAATAAGCAATAATGAAACAGTATTATCCAATTGTCATAATTGTTTTATTAGCTATTTCTATTGGATTGCTAATATTTTATACAATTCCTGGAGAAAAAACTTGGACTGATTCTGATGGATGGACACATTCAAGAATATGGCCTTATGGAAAATGGAAAGGTGGCATTAAGGAAGGAAAGCC
>JAZLKG010000110.1:0-5387 GCA_045597465.1 Bacteroidales bacterium
ATCTCTTTCAACAGGCGAAAGGTTTTTCTGTATAAATTTCTGGTATTCAGCCTCGGCTTTCTCCACAGCCTTTTTGTGACTGATAGTGCCTGCATTATCAAGAACATTCTTTCCTGTACTCTGCAATATGCGGTCTAATTCAGTAACATAGTCACTCATATACATTGTCCTTTGCTCTATAGCGTTAATCTCAGCCAAATCAAAATATGCAGAAACAAGATTGTTGAGAATTGTACATTACCTTTTCACTTGAACGGATATCTCGGATACGGTCAAGAAGTTCTTTCCAGTAATTGCCACCGCCTAAATTCTTCAGTCTTTGGTCGTCTATCACAAACCCTTTGGTAAGATATTGCTTAATCTTATCAGAGGCCCATCGACGAAACCTTGTGGCAATAATGCTCTTAATTCTATATCCAAGAGAAATTATCATATCAAGGTTGTAAAAGGGCATAGTACGTTCTACCTGTCGTCCCCCCTCTGTACGAACTTGTCGGAATTTCCGACAAGTTGCCCCCTCGTCAAGTTCCTCTTCCTCATAGATATTTTTAATGTGCTCTACAACATTGGTTCTAGACGTTTGAAACAATTCAGCCATCTGCAACTGTGTAAGCCAGACGGTTTCATCATAGAATTTCACGTCGATTTGGGTGTTTGCTTCATCTATCTGATATATAACAATATCACCCATTGTCTCTTGATTGAAATTATTATCCATTTGGTTAATGATTATAAATTCGATTATCAAAGATACAAAACAATTCATTAACTACAAAAAAAATATTTCAAAACAAAAAAAGCCACCTTTCGGGTGGCTTTCAATATAATAATTTTTTTTTACAATCCTTCTATCACATCCTCGGGCAAGCCTGTGTACTTGGCGATTACAATATTGGGCATACCATCTTTCTTCATAGATTTGGCTATCTCTATTGATCTTTCCTCTCGTCCCTCCACCTTGCCTGAGGCTGTAGCCCAACGGATAGCGTCGTATTCGTTGTGGAGCGATTCGCGGTGACGGTCGTATCTGGCCCTCTGCTCGGGAGTCATCTTCTCGTACTGAAGTTTCTCCTTGGCCTTCTCAAGACCGGGTACCGTAGTATCAGGACGAATTGAATTGTTTTTCAAGAACTCCATCCACTCATTCATAGCATTGCGGGCGCTCTCACGGAACTGCTTTACCCTGATGATATAATAAACAGGCATTATGTCGCCGGCATCGAATTTGGTGAACTTATACTGACGGCTGTCGTTACGCTCAATCTCCTCAAGAGTGAGATCTTCCTTGCGTGAGATTTTCAGAGAGTCGTTCTTGTGGAGACCAACGAAACTTGTCTTGCCCTCATAGATAAAGTCCTCTCCAACTCCAAAATCATAATAGACTATTGATATTGAATAGATTTTATGGATTTTGCCATAATCGTCACCATTCTCAAGTTGCTCCACCACGGCCTTGGAAACGCCAAACAATACACGCTCCATATAGTAGGTATATCTTGTGGTCTGAACCTCCACAATAAAGATTTCACCGTTTTCATCCACGGCCTTAATGTCAACTCTATTATACTTGTCTTCCTCGCCCTCCTGATTGGCCTCGCTCTCCAGCAAGTTTATGATAGTGCATTTCTTACCCAAGAAGACTTCAATAAAGCCCTCCAAGACATCAAAATTGGCCTTGTTTCTCAGCAAGGTCTTCATCGCATAATCAAACTTGACAAGCATAGTTATAGGTTTTAAAATACGTTACAAAGATAACGAACATATTCCGATTTCAAAAACAAAACCCAAGAAAAAATCGCTTGCTATTTATAGCACACATCCACCAGCGAGAAAATCCGGCTCAGTGGGGCATAATTGCCGAGTTCCTTGCAGGTGTTTGTCATTTTCGAGACAAAATCCTCAAGTTTTATCAGATAGTCGTTTTGCTTCAGCGAGCCGTCGGCCACCATATTCAGACCCTTCTCCCAACTTGCTGTAAGTTCGGGATTCAGGAGAGGCTTTATCGCAGCCTTCACAACCTCGTAAACCAACTCGCCAAGACGTGCGGGAGTAATTATCTGAGTCTTTTTGTTAAGATTCAGATACTCAATTTTTACAAGTTTGCTTAGAATCTCGGCACGGGTGGCTGAGGTTCCTATTCCACGGCCCTTCACCAACGCGCGGAGTTCCTCGTCTTCTATGAACTGACCCGCATTTTCCATTGCAAGTATCAGAGAACCAGAATTATATCTCTTGGGAGGCGACGTCTCACTGTCCTTGATATCGTATTTCTCTACGGGAAGTTTTGATCCCTTTTTTAGTTTGGCTACTACCTCGAAATTGGTCTCGGATATCTCCTCCTCCCCCTGTTGTTTAGGGTCAGCTGACCCTGCATTACTGTCTTGCTTCTCTTGCTTATCCTGACCCATAACTTTCAGATAACCAGGATTCTCCAAGGCCTTGAAGTTGGAGAAGAACGATTCCTGACCCACTTTCAAGGTAATCGACATTTTGCGGTATTCGGCAGGCGGATAGAATATCGAGAGGAAACGTTTTACGATACGGTCATAGACGCCACGTGCAATGTCGTCGAGGCCCGCCAACGCTCCAAAGCCCTGACCCGTAGGAATTATGGCGTAGTGGTCGGTGATCTGCTTGTCGTCGCAGTAACGAGATTTGTCTATCTTGGCAAAAATTCCGTGTTGCTTAATGTCCTTGCAGAAATCGAGGTACTGAGGCAAGGTGGCCAAACCGTGAAGATTCTTCGTTATCTCCTTAGCCACAGCGGTTGAGAGCACACGGGCATCAGTTCTCGGATACGTCACCAACTTTTTCTCGTAAAGGTCCTGAACATACTGCAAAGTCTGGTCGGGCGAAATCTTGAACAACTTGGAACACTCGTTCTGTAACTCGGCCAGGTTGAAGAGCAAGGGCGGATTCTTCTTTTCCTTCTTTTTCTCGATAGTCTCCACAACAGCCTCATTTGTAGTACTCTGAAGCAATTGTATCAACGCTTCCGCGTCCGATTTTTCCTTGAAACCGTTTTCCTTGTAGAGTTTTGGAGAGTTGAAATACGCCGAACCCTCCACGGCCTTCCACTCGCCCTCCAGATGAGCGTTCTCGCCCAATCCGAAAGTTCCGATAATCCTGTAGAAAGCCTGCTTCCTAAACTTGCGGATTTCCCTCTCGCGACGCACCACCATACCTAATACACAGGTCATTACGCGACCCACCGATACCGCCACATTCCTGTCGAGTTTCAGGTGGTTTCGGAGCATATAGCCGTATTTTATGGTGAGGATTCGCGAGAAATTGATACCCATCAGATAGTCTTCCTTGGCGCGGAGATACGCCGAATCCGAGAGGTCGTCGTAAGCCGAGAGAGGCTTGGCGTCCTTGATACCGCGACGGATTTCCTCCTCGGTCTGAGAGTCGATCCATACACGCTTTCTCTGCTTCTCGGCAGGCACCTGAGCCATCTGATCCACAAGACGATAGATATACTCACCCTCGCGTCCCGAGTCGGTGCAGACGTAGATACACTCCACGTCCTCACGGTTCAGGAGGCCCTTCACGATCTCGAACTGTTGCTTCACATTTGGGATAATCTCGTAGAGAAACTGCTTGGGCAGAAAAGGCAGAGTCTCCTCGCGCCAGCGTTTCAGGTTGGCGTCATAAACCTCTGGATAACTCATAGTTACAAGGTGACCCACGCACCAGGTAACCACAGTTTTCTGCCCTTCCAGATATCCATTGTATTTAGTGTGCTGATCCTTGAGCGCCTTGGCAAACTCCTGAGCCACAGAAGGTTTCTCAGCAATAAAAAGAAATTTTCCCATTTTGTACGGTTTGGTGGTTGAGGTTGCAAAGGTAAGAATTTTTCGGGAAAACGCAAAAATCTACCTTTTATTCCTCCTTCCCTCTCTCCAGATACTCGTTGTATCCTTCCTTGGCCTGTTTTACTCTTCTCCAGTAAACGAACCACGCGGTGCAGAAATATACTGCCACCTGAATCCAGATTGCCTTCATCTCGGGGAGAACGTCGTTGAAACTTGCGCCCATACTGCTGATACGCACGTAGGCATTGAGGCCGAAAGTGCTTGGGAACAAATACGATACGTATCTGATACCGTCGGGAATCGCGGCGCCCGGCCACGACAATCCGCTCATAAAGAACAGCGGAAGCGACATACACACAAAGAGCAACATACAGTCCTCGCGGCGGTAGATGAAGTCAGAGAGTGTGATACCCATAAAAATGCAGGCCAGGAGATAAGGAATCACGAAGAGGATAAAGTCGCCGTAATGTCCCAACTGTGGAAGTCCAAAGAGTTTTGTAACCACCACGTGAGCGTAAACCGCCATCAGGATAAAGAGCAATAGATAGAAAAGCGTCTTGCCCAATACCACCTCCAAACCGCTGGAATATATCGAGTTGCGTGGAATTGCGAATCCGCCGTTCTGCTCCCTCTGTCGGCCCATTGTCATACCGATTCCGAGGCAGAGGGCCTGCTGAAGTATCAGCATCAGAATTGGAGGAATCATAAACGACGCGTATCCGCCAGCCGTGTTGTAGAGCGGTGTCTGGTCGTAGGCGATTGGCGCTGAGGCCACCTGTTTCTCACGCTCTGTTTTGGGATGAATGTAGTTCTCGGTCTTGATATCCTTGTTCATCGCGATTGACACGTTGCTGGCGGCGAGGGCTATGTTCTTGTAATAGAGCATACTGCAAATGTCGCAGTAAACCGCTACCACGGTCTGCTTGCCCTTGAAGAGGTTGGTGTGGAAAACATCAGGAATCTCGATGATTCCGTAAACCTCCTGACGCTCAAGCATCTGATGAGCCTCTGTCATCGAGGTTGCGTGATATTTGACATTAACCTCGGGAGTGGCGTCAATGTTTCTGATAAACTGACGGCTGATCTCCGAATGGCTCTTATCTACCACAGCCACAGGCACATCGCGCTGAACCTCGTTGGTATAAATATATGCGTAGAGCAATGGGTAAGCCAATGGCAACAATACGATGAAGATCAAAACTCCAACATCGTGCATCGTCATCTTCAACTCATCAAACCATATTCTGATAATGTTCATAACATTAATGCATTTTTGATTTTTAATTTTCGATTTTTGATTTATGGAACACGGATGACACGGATTAGGCGGATTTTCACGGATTATGAAATAAATAAAGAATCTGCGTAAATCCGCTCCATCCGTGTTATCTGCGTTCCATTGTCACCCTAAGGTTTGTACTCAATGTTCAGCATTGCGTATCGCATAGATTTGATTACCAACGGTGGTAACAATAGCATCAGAAGCAATGCCACCAACGAGGACCAAACGTAGGCGAGGTTGTATCCGTTGAGCGCCTGATTGCAGTATATCAGGTAATAATGCCTGAG
>JAZLKG010000111.1:0-13781 GCA_045597465.1 Bacteroidales bacterium
ATCTTTCAATTGTGTATCTTTGCTCCGAAGTTAACTGTTTGTACATAGCAATGCAAAATTAGTTAATTTTATCGAGGTGACAGTAATGTTGCCTCGATTATTTTTTCATCAACTAATTGCACTTTCAATTAGAACTTAAGCGCAAAAATCAAAAATCAGAAAAATGCTAAAAGTAACTGACTGCCGTGTTCAGCCGGGGGACTGCGCGTTCCTCATCGACGACGGCAAAACATCAATATTGCACGATACCGGTTTCGGTTTCACAGGCTATCAGATAGCCGACAAGGTTGAGAAGGCCCTCAATGGCAGAACTCTCGACTACATTTTCCTGTCTCATTCCCATTACGACCACGCACTGGCCACTCCATACGTGAAACGCAAGTATCCCAACGCCGTTGTAGTGGCCGGACGATACGCCGCCGACATCTTCCAGCGTCCCGGCGCCAAGCGTGTGATGCGCGAGCTCGACGGCAAATTTGCCGCCGCCTGCGGTGTCTCAGATTACGAGTGTCTCGTTGATGAGCTCTCTGTTGACGTGATGGTGGACGATGGTGACGTAATCAAGGCCGGGGATATGGAGTTCCAGGTTCTGAATCTTCCTGGTCACACCAAATGCTCGGTGGGCTATTACTCCAATGATCAGAAATTTATGCTCGCCACTGAGACTCTCGGCGTTTATGACGGCGACAAGATTATTGTTCCTTCGTATCTTGTGGGATATCAGTGGTGTATGGATTCGATAGCGAGAGTTCAGAAAATGGAAATCGAGACTTTGATTGCCCCGCACCTCGGCCTCCTCAACAAGGAGCAGACTGCCTATTATCTCGAAAACATCGGCAAGGCTTGTTACGAGATTGCCCATTGGAAGGCCGACCTCATAAAATCCGGCCATTCAGATTCCGAAATCCTCGAACTTTACAAAGACCGATTCTGGCACGGCGAAATCCGCAGAATGTACCCAATCGACGCGCTCAATCTCAATACAAGCATTATGATAGCGCTTATCAAGAAGGAGCTTCTTGGAATGGAGGTTTAGGTTTCCTTATTTTTATGTCACGGATAACAAACAGGCTGTATTTGAGCGTATTACCAAATGCAAGGAAACAATCTACCCGATCCTGATAACAACATTTGGACTTACTCAAAATCAATATTCTGACATCTTCCAGAAAACGGTGGTGATGGATGATTTGTTTGTGAGATAGAATTCATCAACCTTTTTCGTCGGCAACTTTCTATTATCTGTAAGCAATTATCGCAATGCCGTTTATAGTGTTGCATTGGTTTTATTTATTATGATATATTTGCATAAAATTATCATTAATAAACCATTCACTAATATTATGAAGGATTTTAATTTTTACGCACCTACGGAGGTGGTTTTCGGCAAGGATTCTGAGAATCAGTTGGCTTGCCTCGTTAAGAAATATGGCGGCACAAAGGTGCTGATTCATTATGGCGGCAAGAGCGCCGAGCGTTCAGGTCTTTTGGCTGGAGTTGAGAAGAATCTTCAGGAGGCCGGAATTCCATTCGTGAAGCTTGGCGGCGTAGTTCCCAACCCACGTCTCTCGATGGTTCATCAGGGAATAGAGCTCTGCAAGAAAGAGGGCGTCGACTTCCTCTTGGCAGTAGGCGGAGGCTCCGTGATAGATTCGTGCAAGGCCATCAGCGCCGGTTTCTATATGGATTGCGACGTTTGGAAGGTTTATCTTTGTGAGCAGGAGCCAACACGCTGTCTGCCAATAGGAACCGTTCTCACAATTCCAGCAGCCGGCAGCGAGATGAGCGACTCAAGCGTTATCACCAACGAGGAAGGCTGGGTGAAGAAGGGACACAGCACCAATGTTTGGCGTCCAAAGTTCGCCATTATGAATCCTGAGCGCACCTACACATTGCCAGCCTGGCAGACTGCCTGCGGTGCCACCGATATTATGATGCACACAATGGAGCGTTACTTCTCGCTCGACGACGATATGGAGATGACCGACAGCATTGCCGAAGCGCTTCTCCGCACCGTGAAGACTGTTACTCCAATCGCATTGGCCAATCCTACCGACTACAACAGCCGCGCTCAGATTATGTGGGCAGGCAGCCTTGCCCACAACGACCTCACAGGTTGCGGCACCACCGGCGACTGGGCCACACATCAGCTTGAGCATGAGCTTAGCGCAATCTTCGACGTAAGCCACGGCGCAGGCTTGGCGGCAGTTTGGGGCAGCTGGGCACGCTACACTATGGATGCCAACATCAGCCGTTTTGTACGTTTCGCCGTAAACGTTATGGGTGTTCCTCAGGACTTCAAGTCACCTGAAGCCACAGCCGAAGCCGGTATCAAGGCTATGGAAGCCTTCTACAAGAGCATTGGGATGCCAACCAACATCCACGACCTCATAGGCCGCGAGATTTCCGACGAGGAGATAGAGCTGATGGCCAACAAGTGCAGCAGCAACGGCACCTGCACACAGGGAATGCTCAAGGTCCTCAAGAAAGAGGATATGATAAAGATCTATCAGATGGCAAGATAAAGGATTGAGGAATCCTTATTCTGCCGAATCGGCATAAATTTATATAGAAACGGCAAAATAGCGTGTGCTTATTTTGCCGTTTCTTGTTTTTATACGGGCGGATAAGTTGCCACATTGGGCTGTTTTTGGGGTAATGTGGCAAGTTATAGGGGTGGATAAGTTGCCACATTGGGGTATTTTTAGGGCAATGTGGCAACTTATAGGGGTGAAAAAGTTGCCACATTGAAAATATTGTTGTATATTTGCAAGCAGAATCAATACCTTAATATTATGGGCAATATCATTGGCAGAAGCAGAGAAATTGCTGAGTTTCAGCGTATTTATAAATCCAAGAAAGCGGAATTCGTTGTTGTTTTTGGCAGGAGACGTGTCGGCAAGACATATCTTGTAAGTGAATTGTATAAGGACGATATGTGTTTTTCACATACTGGACTTACACCCGTAGAAGAATGCAACAAGGAAAACGAACTACGTAATTTTTCGTTTTCTTTGGCCCGTTATGGTCTGAAAATCAGTAAAGTGCCAGCTGATTGGCTTGAGGCTTTTGAATTGCTCATCCAACTTATATCTTCCAAACCGTCAGTAAAGGGAAAGCGCAAGGTTATTTTCATAGACGAGATGCCCTGGATGGATACTCCGAAATCTGGTTTCATTACAGGTTTCGAGCATTTCTGGAATGGCTGGGCGTCCAAGCAGAGTGATATTATGCTTATAGTCTGTGGTTCTGCCACTTCGTGGATTTCTGATAATCTTATCAACAATCACGGCGGCCTTTATAATAGGGTTACTCAGCAGATAAAACTAAGCCCTTTCACATTGAAAGAGTGCAAGAGTTTTTACAAGAGCCGAAACCTGAATTTCGACAATTACGATCAAGTTCAGTCATATATGGTGTTTGGCGGAATCCCATTTTATCTGGATATGTTGCAGAGCAATCTCAGCCTTCCACAGAATATCGATAATCTTTTTTTTGAGAAATCTGCATTGCTGAGACTGGAATATGACAGGCTGTTCTCTTCGCTTTTTATTAATCCTGAGGCTTACAAAAAGGTTGTAGCCCTATTGTCGAAAAAGCGCATAGGCTATACCCGTAAAGAAATTGCCGAACAAACAAACATTCCATACGGAGGAGGCCTCTCAAATATGCTCAGAATATTGGAGACCAATGATTTGGTGATTTCCTACATTCCATTTGGACTTACCAAGAAGGATATTCATTACAAACTTGTGGATAGTTATTGTCTGTTTTATAATTATTTCTGTTCAGAGACCAATCCTCAATTTTGGCAACAGAATAATTTATCCACAAAACTAAATTCTTGGCGTGGATTTGCGTTCGAGGAGGTTTGTTACTCGCATATCAGTCAGATTAAGAATGCTTTGGGCATTGGTGGTGTTCAGTCGGAAGTATATCCCTTGGTGCAAAAATCCAAAGACGAATCCGATGGCGTGCAGATAGATATGGTTATCAATCGCACAGATAGGGTTATAAACTTATGCGAGATAAAATTCTACAACAATAATTTCAAAATCACCAAGCAATACGATCAGCAACTTCGCAACAAGGTTTCGGCGCTCTTGGAGACCGTTCAGAAAAAGAGCAAGGATATTTGCAATATTCATCTTACTCTGATAACAACCTACGGCCTCTCCTCCAACGAATACAGCGGAAAAGTAGTTAGCGTAGTAACGATGAATGACTTGATAAGCTAATAATTTTGAGCCATAACTCGAAAAAAAAGCGAGTTATGGCTCAAAAATTTTGTATTAAATTACTATAAAATACTGAAATATAATAATTTATGTTTTGGGGTTTTAAAAATTTTTGTTCGTGATTTTTGTGAGTTTGATAGGCGGATAAGTTGCCACATTGGGCTGTTTTTGGGGCAATGTGGCAAGTTATCGGGGTGGATAAGTTGCCACGTTTTGATAATGAGATAGTTATGGAAGTGTAGAAATAGTCGGTTTTTGATTGATTGAGAGGTGAATATTGAAGTAATTGAGCCATAACTCGAAAAAAAAACGAGTTATGGCTCAAAAAATTTGTAACAAAATTTTGTAATGTGTTGAAATATAATAATTTAATAAAATCGCTGCTTGTGATTTCAATTAGCAATTTTCAATCCCAGTTTTGGTATTTCTTTTCTTGATATTGTCGGGCACGTGGGCCCGATAATATCAAGAGAGGTAAACGGAGATTGGGTTGGGGCTTTATAAAAACTGTTGTTGCGCGCAATCGTATTTCAAAATAATAATATTTGTTGTATTGTTGTTGATTCCCATATTTTTAAATATTCTATCATAATGATTGTCCCAAACTGTTTTATTTACAACAACTTTGTTTTGGGTGAGCCAATAAGGATCGTTCACGAAGTTTAGAAATACTAGTTTAACGTTTTTGTGTATTTTTTTCATCTCATTCAAGAAGACGATTCTATTGGCAATTTGGTAATTACCTTTCAACCAATGTTGTTGAATTGTGTTATCTGTAATTCTATATTGTTGCCAATATGAATTAAATGTATTTGTTATAAGTGTTTTGTTGACATTATTGTTTGATTTTAAGGTTGATTTTGTTTCTCCTAAATGAGATTTGCCTTCAAACAAATACAAAGTTCCCTTTCCCCCTATGGCTATTCCATCCCACTGAGGTTGTCTTTTGGGCCAAAAACTGAAACTTCCATTAGGAATTCCCAATTGTGATGCTAAACTTGATAATTGGTATTCCTTGTAATTTTGGCTGGCTAATGGCGATAACCAAGTTAGGGTGTCATTAAGTTTGTTGTCAAGTTTACTCTTTTCTGTAGGTGAGTTCACTATTTTTTGCATTTCAAGTTTGCTGCCTTTTGTCATAGTCTTTCCATTTTTTTATTAAAAAAGCCCATTACAAAATCTAACTTCTGTAATGGGCTTTAGTTAATTATCCATTGTCAATTATTCCATTGTCAATTAGCGCTTCAGCGCTCCTTACTTTACCTCTTCATAATCAACGTCAGTTACATTGTCGCCGCCGTTGTTGCTTGATGAAGAGCCTGCGTTAGAAGCACCGCCCTGTGCGCCAGCATTAGCAGCTCCTGCGCCTGGCTGACCTGCGCCGGCGTTGTACATTTCCTGGCTTGCGGCCTGGAATACTGTGTTGAGCTCGGCAGATGCTGCGTCGATGGCTGCGAGGTCGCCGCTCTTGTGAGCCTCCTTCAGCTTATTGAGTGCAGCCTCGATAGGAGCCTTCTTCTCGGCAGGAATCTTGTCGCCGTACTCCTTGAGAGCCTTCTCGGTCTGGAAGATGAGAGAGTCAGCCTGGTTGAGCTTCTCGATGCGCTCCTTCTCCTTCTTGTCGGCCTCCTCGTTGGCCTTGGCCTCGTTCTTCATACGCTCGATCTCCTCCTTAGAGAGACCAGACGAAGCCTCGATGCGGATATTCTGGCTCTTGCCTGTAGCCTTGTCCTTGGCAGAAACATTAACAATACCGTTGGCGTCGATATCGAAAGTAACCTCGATCTGAGGAACGTTTCTTGGTGCTGGTGGAAGACCGTCCAAGTGGAATTTGCCGAGGGTCTTGTTGTCGCGGGCCATTGAACGCTCGCCCTGGAGAACGTGAATCTCAACAGAAGGCTGGTTGTCAACAGCGGTTGTGAAAGTCTCAGTCTTCTTGCAAGGGATAGTGGTGTTGGCCTCTACGAGCTTTGTCATTACGCCGCCCATAGTCTCGATACCGAGAGAAAGTGGAGTAACGTCGAGAAGGAGGATACCGCCTTCCTTAGAGAACTCGCCTGAAAGAACACCGCCCTGGATTGAGGCGCCTACTGCAACCACCTCGTCAGGGTTAACGCCCTTAGAAGGCTTCTTGCCGAAGAACTGCTCTACCTCTGCCTGAACGGCTGGAATACGTGATGAGCCACCTACGAGGATTACTTCGTTGATCTCTGATGCTGAGAGACCTGCGTCCTGGAGAGCCTGACGGCAAGGAGCGATGCAAGCCTTGATGAGGTCGTCACAGATAGCCTCGAACTTGGCACGTGTAAGGGTTGTCACCAAGTGCTTTGGAACGCCGTTTACTGGCATAATGTATGGAAGGTTGATCTCTGTTGAAGCCGAAGAAGAGAGCTCGATCTTAGCCTTCTCTGCAGCCTCCTTCAATCTCTGGAGAGCCATAGGATCCTTGCGGAGGTCAACGCCATTCTCGTTCTGGAACTGGTCGGCGAGGAAGTCGATGATCTTCTGGTCGAAGTCGTCACCGCCGAGGTGAGTGTCACCATTGGTAGAGAGCACCTCGAAAGTACCGCCACCGAGGTCGAGGATAGAGATATCGAAAGTACCGCCACCGAGGTCGAATACGGCAATCTTCATATCCTTGTCAGTCTTGTCGAGACCGTAAGCAAGGGCTGCTGCTGTAGGCTCGTTTACGATACGCTTTACAGTAAGACCTGCAATCTCGCCGGCCTCCTTTGTGGCCTGTCTCTGTGAGTCAGAGAAGTATGCAGGAACTGTGATAACGGCCTCAGTAACCTCCTGACCGAGGTAGTCCTCAGCGGTTTTCTTCATCTTCTGGAGCACCATAGCCGAGATCTCCTGAGGAGTGTACATACGGTCGTTTACCTTTACGCGAGGGGTATTGTTGTCGCCGCGTACTACAGAGTATGGCACGCGCTCAATCTCCTTAGTTACCTGGTCGTAGGTCTCACCCATAAAACGCTTGATAGAATATACAGTGTTCATAGGGTTTGTTACGGCCTGACGCTTGGCAGGATCGCCTACCTTACGCTCGCCGTTGTCCAAGAATGCTACAATAGAAGGTGTGGTTCTCTTACCCTCTGAGTTAGCAATTACTACAGGCTCGTTGCCTTCCATTACGGAAACACAAGAGTTTGTGGTTCCCAAGTCAATACCGATTATCTTTCCCATTTTATAATGTTTTTTAATGTTTAACTTCAGTTTTGTTTCTTGCGTGCCGCTTTTTGTATCGCGGTACGCCCATATTTTATCAATCATTGTGCCGAGTTTTTTCTTTTTCGGGCTGAGGCTTACTCTAATTGTCTGTTGCTCAATACGATGCGGAATTTGTCATAAAAAGTAAGCTTCAGCACGAAAATAAATACTATGACAAAATGACATAAACAGTGACTGATACATACTGACAGCCGTGACAAGCAGTCATTAAAATTGAAAAAATATGACAAATTTTTTGACTAAACGAATCAAATTTTGTTATTTTGCATTCTGGTAATACACATTTAAATATTATATAGACTATGAAAATTCTAAAATCCATCGTATTGTCGGCATTTATGATGCTGGCAGTATCAGTATCAGCACAGCAGAAAACCATCCACCTGCTGCACGTAAACGATATGCACGCCTATCTGGACCGTGCCGCTGCCCTGGGTGGCATAATAGACTCATTGAGAGCGCTTTATCCAGAACTTCTGGTTCTCTCTGCCGGCGACAACCGCACCGGAAACCCCGTAAACGACGAGTTCAAGGAGACCAACCGCCCTATGATGGAGGTGATGAACGCATTTGGAGTGGCAGCATCAGCCATAGGAAACCACGAGTTTGACGGCAAGATCTCCGGCTACAAGGCAAACGCCCAGGTGGCCAAGTTCCCTTTCATCTGTGCCAATATCAGGGTCCCAGAGTCAGCTGGCTTCAAAATCGACCCCTACAAGATTTTCGACGTGGACGGCGTTAAGGTTTCGGTGCTCTCGGTGGTGGCCATCAACGCACGCGGCATTCCCGACTGCCTGGCCGACAATGTGAAGTCGCTCTCGTTCACAGATCCCGTGGAGGAGATTCTCCATTACGAGGACATTCTCGACAAGGAGAGCGACGTGCAGATCCTTCTCCCTCACATGGGTATCGAGAACGATTCTGTTTACGCATTCCAGCTCAAGAAATACGACGCCATCCTCGGCGGACACTCACACACCTACATTCCATCGAACACAAGGTACAACGGCATAATAGTAACCCAGAATATCAACAAGATGCAGTACTGCTCGCTCGTTACCATCACCGTGGAAAACGGCGAGGCTGTTAATGTAAACTCCCAGATTATCAGCGTGGACGCCACCAAACTCCGCAACAAGGAGATAGAGAAAATGGTGGAGGGATTCAACGACAATCCTTTCCTCCAGGAGAAGGTTGGCGAGTTCTCCAAGCCAATCAACAATGTATTCGAGATGGGCTCTATGGTCACCGACGGCCAGCGCTACGCATCAGGAGCTGATATCACCATCCAGAACTACGGCGGCGTAAGGTTCGAGACCCACGACGCAGGCGTTTTCTCACGCAAGGATGCCCTGATGCTCGACCCATTCGGCAACAGGATGCACGTTTACCGCGTATCAGGAGCCGAGGTAAAGAAGATTCTCGAGGACGCATACTACAACGACGACAAGCGTCAGCCTTTCACCTCCGGAATGAGCTACGTGATGCATATCGACAAGAAAACCAAGGAGATAAAGTCGCTTGAGATTTTCAACGAGAAGAGCAAGAAGATAAAGCCAAAGAAGACCTACACCTTCAGCTGCAACAACTACGTGGTATCCATCTCGAAGACCATCAAGGACCGCGAGCCTATCCGCGTGGACGAGAAGAGCGTGGACTGCCTGATGAAGTATCTCGGCGACAAGAGCCCTCTCGACTACACCAACATTACACGTAACAAGATTATTGAAGACTAATGACTAATTTACTCCGACGCCACGCCGAGCAGCAGTTTGCCGCCGAGCTGGAAGCTATTAAGGCAGCTGACCCTGATTCTAAGCCGAACAACTGGGCAATGAGTCCGCAGATGGTTGTGAAGTATCTGATGGGCGGCAAATTGGACAATGGTTTCGAGATCTCCCCAAAATACATTGGCGACCGCCGATTGATGGAGATTGCCGTGGCCACATTGTTGACCGACAGGGCATTGCTCCTGTACGGTCTGCCGGGCACTGCCAAGAGCTGGGTGTCGGAGCATATTTCCGCAGCCATTTCCGGCGATTCCACTCTCATAGTGCAGGGAACCGCCGGCACTGGTGAGGAACAGATCCGTTATGGCTGGAACTATGCCAAACTCCTCTCCGAGGGCCCTACGCCTAATTCCCTTGTCCGCACTCCCGTGATGACCGCTATGGAACAGGGCAAAATCGCTCGCATAGAGGAACTTACGCGTATAGGCGCTGACGTTCAGGACAGCCTTATTACAATTCTTTCAGAAAAATCTATGCCCATACCTGAGCTGAGTACCGAGATTCAGGCTCAGGTGGGCTTTAATATCATAGCCACCGCCAACAACCGTGACAAGGGTGTCAACGAAATGTCATCGGCCCTCAAGCGCCGTTTCAATACCGTAATCCTTCCCCTGCCTGCCGACATTGAATCTGAGGTGGAGATAGTAAAGAGCCGTGTGGAGGGATTCTCTTCTCAGATGGACCTGCCTATAGCCAAGCCCGAGGCCGAGCAAATCCGCCGCGTGGTGACAATTTTCCGCGAACTCCGTTCTGGCTCCACCATCGACAACAAGACAAAGCTAAAACAGCCAACAGGCACATTATCAACAGCCGAGGCCATATCAGTAGTAAACAGCGGCCTTGCCCTCGCCCGCTATTTCGACGGCGGCCTCAACGCCGAGAGCCTCGTCTCCGGTATCATCGGCGCCGTAATCAAAGACCCCGTTCAAGACACCTCAGTCTGGCACGAATACCTGGAAACCGTGGTGAAAAACAGGCCAAAGTGGAAGGATATTTATGAGGTGGCAAAGGGATGAGGGATGCTTGGTGGAGAAATGGAACTAATCCGTTAGAGAATTATAATTAATTGATTGTTAATTAGTTAAATGCGATTTTAAATCAAAATTATTCGTTTTTGTGATGAATTTTTGTTACTAAAATGATTGTAATGTTTTGAATTTCAATAAATTATAATTCTCCGCCAAGTTCGTGCAACAGTTGTTGGAGAATTATAATCAACTGAAATACAATTAATTAAGATAGATTTTTGATACAAAATAGAAGTTAAAATGCATTAAAAAATGCTTTAAAATCGTCGGAATATATTGAATATCAAATAATTATAATTCTCCAACAAATAGAATTGAAATGATTACTCAACTTTCGCAAGTTAATGTAAAAGTATTCTCTAAGAGGGTAAGAGAGTTAAGAGTTTATGTATAAATATTTTAGAGAAATTGTTCGCAAGCGAACGGAGGTTAAGAGCGCTTCAATTGAGGCTCTTACCCTCAGAACCGTTAGGTTCTACTTATCTTAGACGAAAAAAAATACTCTTAACTCTCTTAACCTCTTAGAGAACAAAAACTCAATTCAAGTACCTACAATTAACTTGCGAAACTTGAATGATATATATATAAACGTTGCAGAATTGCAAAGTTTGTGCATTAACTTTGTTATTGATTTTCAATAATTTATAAACATTGTAACGAATTGATATATCCCAATCGTTGCAGAATTGAAGAACATTATGACAAGTAAAACGAACGCAGATATAGCAGATTGCGCTGTGTTTCGCAGATTTTTTTATTGATATTAATGGATAGCCCTTCGGGCCGCAGATTTCATCAATTGAGGAATAGGCGGAACCGTTAGGTTTTATCCTTTTTTATCAAAAAACAGTGCTATTCTGCGTAATCGAATGATCTGCGTTCTAAAAGAAATTGAAACATAAAAAAGCATAATAAAATGATTTCCTTTTTCGGCATACGGCACCACGGGCCGGGGTCTTGCAGGAATGTGATGGCGGCTTTGAAGGCTCTGAAGCCTGACGTCATTCTTCTGGAGGGTCCTGCGGAGGCGTCTGCCCTTGCCGGAATGGTGACTCACGAGGATATGAAGCCGCCGGTGGCAATCCTCGCTTTTCAGAGCGACAACGTGAAAAACGCGTCGTTCTATCCCTTTGCCGAGTTCTCGCCCGAGTGGCAGACCTTGGTCTATGCCGCCGACAATCAGGTGGAAATCAGGTTCTTCGACCTTCCACTCTCTTATATGATGGCTATCCGCGATATGGAGGAATATTCAAGGAGCGGACAGGCCGACGGCGACCTTCCAAGAGTTGCCGATCCTTTCGATTTGCTGGCCAAACTTGAAAACCTCCCAAACGGCGAGGCGTGGTGGGATACCCACGTGGAGCGTGCAGCTAATGCGCAAGATATTTTCCGTGCCGTAGAGCTGGCGGTAACAGAACTGCGTGAGGCTCTTCCCGGCAACACTTCGCTTTTCGATAGGACCCGTGAGGCGTGGATGAGGCGTCAGATCCGTCAGGCCGAGAAAGACGGTTTCAAGAATATCGCCGTGGTTTGCGGTGCGTGGCACGTGCCCGGTATCAAGGCCGACCTTCCGCAGAAAATCGATGCCGAACTTCTGAAAGGTCTGCCCAAAGTGAAGGTGGAATGCACCTGGATTCCGTGGACATATTCGAGGCTGATGCTTACTTCCGGCTACGGCGCTGGTATTGATTTCCCGGGCTGGTATTCTCATATTTTTCATCACCGCAACGACGACGGCACACGCTGGATTACCAAGGCCGCCAATATTCTCAGAGACAAGCATTTGGATATATCGGTGGCGCACGTGATTGATGCCGTTAGACTTGCAAATTCGCTCGCCAAAATCCGCGGCCTCAGCGTTCCCTCGCCCAATGAATTCAACGACGCGATGGTCTCGGTTTTCAGTCAGGGCGATGATTTTATTTTGCGTTTGCTCCGAAATAAATTATTGATTGATAATCGTTTGGGAAGCGTTCCGAAAGACGTTCCGAAAGTGCCGTTGCTCGCCGACTTTGAGCGATTGCAGAAAAAACTGCGGCTTCCGTTCCAAAAAACTTCCAAGGAACTTGTTCTCGATTTGCGAAAGCCTCTCGATTTGGAGAGGAGCACGTTCTTTTACCGTCAGAGACTTATGGACCTGAAATGGGCCTCGCCCGAGAAGGTGGACGGCAAGGGAACTTTCAAGGAGGCGTGGAGTCTGCAATACAAGCCCGAGCTGATAGTGCAGATTATTGAACTTGCGATTTTCGGAAACACTGTGGAACTGGCCTCACAGACGTTGGCCGCCACTCAGACCAAGAAGGCTCAGTCTATCAAGGAATTGACGAAACTCCTCGACGACGTGGTGCCTGCCGATTTGCCAAAAATCGCCGAGATTGTAACCCGCCGTCTCGACCAAATATCAGTTGTCAGCAACGATATCTTGGAGATGATGACGGCAGTGCCAGACCTTGCGAACATTGTGCTTTACGGAAACGTCAGGAATATTGATTATTCTGATATTTCGAAGATTCTGTATTCGTTTATTGTCCGCGTAACGGCCTCGGGAGTCCAGCCCTGCGTGGGTATCGACGAGGAGCAGTCAACAGAGATTGTCGGCAAGATTACCGGAATGGATATCTCTATCTCGTCGCTCAATGATGACTATTACAACGGCCTGTGGATTAATTATTTAACCAAACTCCGCAGCGTGAAGACCGTAAGCCCGATGATATCAGGATTTGCCTCGCGTCAGCTCTACGACAAGACCAGAATCACCACCGACGAGATGCTGACAACGCTATCGTTCTACACCTCGCCGAGCAACAAGCCCAACGATGTGGCATACTGGTTTGAGGGATTTTTCCGCAAGTCGGGAACGATTTTATTATTGGACGACAACCTCTGGACGATGTTGAATACGTGGATTCAGAGTCTTGAATATGAGATGTTTATAGAACTGTTGCCGATAATGCGCAGGACTTTCTCGTCGTACAGCGAAAACGAGAAAGAGAAACTGGCTCAGAAGGCCCGCGCCTACGATCCCGACCGCCGCACGGCAATAGAAGAGGCCTCCGATAATTTCAATTACGAAGACGCTCAGAAAGTGCTTCCGCTGATACGGAAACTGTTGGGAATTACGTAAGACGTAAATTTTTTATCCGAAAATGGAAAGAATAAAAAAGAATGGAAAGAATTTTTTTTTGAACACGAATTACCATAAATTATCACGAATTATTCATAAATAATTTTTGAGAATAAATTAACAACTATTAACAGTTTTTGTTTTGAGGTCTGTTTTTTTTTTTTAGTTTTGCCGTCGATAAAAAACGCTGAATTGATTAATTGTTCAACGTTTCTGTCTATGTTTAACTATTAAATAATAACTAATTAAAGAAATGAAAAAGAATTTCATTTTGGTTGCCATTTTACTGGCAGTCGGCGTTGTGAACGCTGCGTTCTTCTTGGATGAGATGGACAACAAAGCAGAACTAAGGATCGACAATCTTGAG
>JAZLKG010000112.1:0-41995 GCA_045597465.1 Bacteroidales bacterium
TAAAGGTCGGGGCTACGGAACGTGGAGGTCTAAAGACCTCTTATTTTTCTTTGCCAAATATCAGGTCCACTTGTGGACCTTCACGCCCCGTAGCCCCGACCTCCACCACGGATAGACAAAGGCTGAGGTCGGGGAAAATGATGGAAATGATATAAAAAAACGCCACGCCCAGACACTCTCTGAGCGTGGCTTTTCTCATAAAATTCTCTATCCGCAAAATCCGGAAACTATCCTCTCAACCTCACGAACTCACGCAAATCCTTGGCCTCGATTTCGTTGAGTAATCTTGTCTCTGATGCCGGGAAATAATCGTAAGGCTCGTAGCAGAAAGGCTGGGCATATACGATGCTGAAATCGTTGTCGGACAATACCTTGAGTTTCATCTTGGCGGTGGCTCTGTAACCGATGCCCGTAAGATGATGAAAGTCGCCGTCGTGGAAACACCTCATAACCTCGTTCTTGGCCTGAAGGTCGAAATCGAAGTCGTAGAGACGCAATATCTTGCCGTCAGCGACATAAAGCGTATCGTGCTTCAAGAGCATAACAAGCCCATAAACGATGCCGAAAAGGCCCAAAGTAACGAGAGCCATTGTAGGCGCGCCGTTGTCGGGATCCACAAGATTCTGAACATAGAACATACTGAGGCCCAACGCGATAACCGCAATCCAGCAAAGGTTGCACTTCTCAGTAGCCGTCACCTTGCCGTTGCTGATTTTCTGAATATCCTTTGCTATAGAGAGAAAATCTGTTGTCATAATGATGAATTTTAATGGTTCGGAAAAAACGAATCATCTCATAACTCAACACACTCTATCTCAATCGATTGGATATCAGGAATCAATTCCGCAAAACACGTATAAGGAATAGAAAACGGCAACCGCCAAAAAGCGAGTTCTTGATATCAAGCCGTTTCCCGAACAAGGATTTTAAGGAAACCGACGTAAGGGAGTCAAGCAGAAATCTGTTGGGATATTTTTTTTGTATCTGACTCTGCACAACACTCACCGAGCCTGATGAGGGCTCCTGACGAATGGTGTTGTCAGCAGACAAGCCAACATTAACAACAGCGCTTACATAATCAGAATAATCGTCGCTGATACAGGCCTCCTTGGAACAGTCACAAGAATCCGCAGTCCGCCTGTCGCAATCATTGACCGCAACCGCAGAAACAACGGCCGAAACCGTAAATAATATATATAACAGATACTTGCGCATTTTGATTCAATTTCGCCCACAAAATTACAAAATTTTTATGATAGGGAATTGAGAATTGTCATTAAAAAATATAATGAGGCGATAAGAGGAAACGAATAAACAGGTCCACTTGTGGACTTCCACGCTCCGTAGCCCCGACCTCAACCACGTATCAATAAACGCTGAGGTCGGGGGGAATTGGGAATCGGAAATTTCACCCCATAGGCGTTTCCGCCTCCGCCGCAAAATGTGAAGGCAAATCGTCCGAAAATTCAAAATTGCTTCTCGCAACGTTGATTATTGGAGAGCCCAAAGCAAGAGAAATTCTTGCAATGGTGTTTGTTGTAAAATTGTGTCGTCCAGTGAGCCATTTGCTTACTTCGGACTCTCGTTTTCCCATTTTCTGAGCAAGATCGCGTTGAGTCATCCCTTTGACTTCCAACAAATAAGCAATCCTGTCAGCAATGGCAAAAGACAATTCAAACTCTGCCTTGGTCTCTTCGGGAATGGACGCAAGGCACTCCCTGAATAATGGGTTCTGTATCATAATTCAAAAATTGCTTTATCAATACCAGTGATCAAATTATTCTCAATGCTTATGGTTCCAGATTGCTGGGCAATGCGTAATAATTCATCAAACTTCTGCAAATCCATTACATAACCACTCAGCAACTCATCTTCCTGATATGTACGAGTATTCTTTACGCCTCCATTCCCAACAATTAATATTTGGTCAGAAATTCTAAGGCAATATAACCTCAGACGTCTGGAATCAATAGACAATGCGCACAAATCATCATTCATCCTTCCTTCCATACGGAAAAACCTTTCCAAAGCACCACGTTCAATTATCTTTGATAATGCAAGCAATATTGTTTGAAAATCTCGATTTAAAACGGCATTGTCCTTGAATGCGAGAAGAAATTTCTCGTATTCGCTCAATTCGTCACCATTAAAACAAATTGAGTAAAGACTTACATTGTCGTTTTGCTCAATTGTTTTCACTGTTGCTATTTTACTCATAGTTAATTAGTATTTTTTCGTTACAAAGGTAAGAATAATTTTCAATAAAAACTACACTTATAAGTGAATTTTTTTTCTAATAACAGGTCCGCTTGTGGACCTCCACGCTCCGTAGCCCCGACCTACACCAAATATCAACAACCGCTGAGGTCGGGGGAGATGATTGATGTGGGATGATTGGTAAAAATCGGATCCAAAATAAATTTTGTTTTTCGGAAAATGTTTTGTAGTTTTGCAGAAAAGGATTTAAAAACGGAGGTTGATATGTGTACTATGACTATTTCATACGATACCAATAATAAAGTGGCTAACAGCATAGTAAATATGATGAGACAGTCAGGGTTGTTCAAGTTTGAGGATGAGCAATATTCTATTCCTGAGCCAGAAACCTTGGAACCATATACTATGGAGGAGATTGAATCACGAATTGCAAAAGCAGAAGAGGCATTTGCAAAAGGAGAGACAATCAGCCACAATGATATGATGTCTTTTATGCGTAACCATATTTCTGATTTTGCCAACCGTCAAAAAGTTACAGCATAATGACGCAGGTAATATGGAATCCCGCGATTCAGTTTGAATTGCAGAAGATATTGGATTACCTTTTGGTAAATTACGGTGTAAAATCCGCTGAAAAGTTCACAGATGATTTTGAACAATGGGTAGATGCCATTGTTCAAAATCCTTATATGGTTTCCCGAGAGCCTTCGTTAGACCACTATCAGACAATATATAGAGGAGCCGTGATTCATAAATATCAAAAACTAATTTACAAGGTAGAGGGTGATATTATATATTTTGTTGATTTGTGGGATACTCGCAGAAATCCAGATTCATTGGTGAAAAGGATTAAATAGGGAAAAAGAAAACAGACTATCAGACACACAAAAGGCGTAATGGCTGGACAGAATACGCCATTCAAGTACAATGCAATTTCTATAACAGAGAAAACGACATTAGAAACAATTTTGTAGAAAACGAATTGGCTGATTCTAAAATTTTCGATTTTTTGTACAATATTTTATATCATCAGAAACCATAGGCATTTAAACGTGAAAAATATTCACGGAAAAATCTTGGAAAAAGCCTTGGCTTTGTTTTATTTAGATATTATTTTTTTGCAAAACCAAACAAAATTCAATACCTTTGCAATATAATAAAAATCTCAAAAGGTGTCAGAGAATCAGAAAATATTACAGGGAAGGACAATCTGGAGCCAAAGCAAGCAGAAAGCCTATTCCCTCCTCGACAGCGGAATTATCGATTCCATTGAGGTGGGGACGGTCAACGGATTGAAACAGATTCACGCTTATCTGTTTGGTGGACTTTATGATTTTGCGGGTCAGATACGCCACGTGAATATCTCGAAAGGCGGTTTCACTTTTGCCCCCGTTATGTATCTGGACCAAACTCTGACAACTATTGAGCGTATGCCCGAGGACACCTTGGACAATATCCTTGAAAAATACGTTGAGATGAATGTCGCCCACCCTTTCCGCGAGGGCAACGGACGAAGCACTCGTATCTGGCTCGATATGATTCTGAAAAAGAAACTCAAAAAATGCGTTGATTGGAGTCAGATCGACAAGAAGGCCTACCTTTCGGCAATGGAGAAAAGTCCTGTCAATTCAGCACCAATCAAAAAACTGATTGCCAACGCCTTGACTGACGATATCACCTCCCGTGAGATTTTTATGAAAGGAATCGACTATTCGTACTATTACGAGGAACCAGATTAAAAGCAAATAAAACTATGATTTTTGAGACCGAAAATACTACTTTGAAACAATGGCTTGCCGATAATCCTTACGAGGAGACTATCGAGTTTCTTGGCGATATCGACGTTAAGGATATCGAGGATTGCGACGAGGCATTCCTGAATTCCGCAATAAAAAATATTGACATTTCGTGTTGCAATGTCACTAACAAGACAGGTTACGTTAACGATATCGAGGTCTATATCAGGCTATATTGCGAGGATTATTGTTCGAAAATTCCTGTACTTACAAAAATTTTCTATAATTCGAAATATGCCCAATTTTTCAAGAAAAACGGGAATGATATTTTTTCGGAGGACGGCACTATTCTTGTCCACACCAACGATGCAGAGCAGATATCAGTTCCAAACGGTGTAAAAACAATCGGAAACTGCGCTTTCTGCGCCTACGAGGTCAAGGAGATAAATCTGCCAAAGTCGCTGAGGGAAATAGGCGATTACGGTTTTGCTCATTGTGAGAATCTCGAAAAACTCAATCTGCCACAATCTATAGTGAAACTTGGCGAGTCGGCATTCCTGTTTATCGGGGTTGACGAATTGGTGATTCCCGACAAGGTGGAAGTGTTGCCGTATCAGTGTTGCAAGTATTTTGGAAACACAAGACTTCCCAAATCCCTGAAATCTCTTGAGGACGAAAATGCCATAAAATCAGCCAATCGGATAATCCTGCCCGAGGGATTGGAATACGTTGGCAGTTACGCCTTCAACTATTGTGGCGTATCAGCAATCCATTTTCCCTCCACGGTCAAGCATATAGAGGACGATTTCTATTACGACGATCCCTGTGGAGTTTTCAATTATTCCAATGATTGCCCCCAAATATCAATCGACCCGCAAAACAAATACTTCTACATAAAGAACAAAAAACTTTACCGAAATTTTGTGGAGGATACTGAGACTCAGAAACAATATACCGATTACGCTTTGCGTTTTGTTACTGATGCTTCAGAGCGGGAAAAATATAAGGCCAAAATACTGACTACTATTGAGATAATCAAATTGGTAAACCGAATGCCCGAGGGCGACCACGCAAATAGAAAATCCTTCTATTACAATTTGTTGCAGACGTCCATACTTACAGACGAAGAGCGCGAACTTGTGGAATATCTTTACAAAAGGGAACGTACTATTTGGCGACAACTTCATTTTGTTGACAAAGCCAAAACATTGGTAATGTATGGTATCAGCGACAACGGCAACGAGGATATTATCCAAGAGTTAGAGGTGTCGAGTCCATTCACGCTAAACGATCAATACGAAACGCTGTCAAAAAACTATTCCAAAATCATTTGCCGTCAGTACAGTAAAGAAGACACGGAATACCAGACTCCATTAGGAGAGTTTGAGGTAGAGAAAGACGGAATGGCTATCAACAACATTTCCAACACTTTGCCGAAAACTCCAGAGAAGTTTCGGAAGTATTTGGAATAACCAAGCCTCAGGAATGCAAAGAAAGAAAAGTCCGCTACTAAGAGGGCAAATAATTAAAGAATAGACAATCTCCGAAATTCTTTTTTGCTTTTCACCAGAAAGTTTTATACATTTGCGATAACAAATTTTGACGCTATGCAGACAACAGATCCAAATAACACTCAGCCCATCAAGGACGAGGAAGCAAACAAAATTGAGCAGTCTCAGCCCTCTGAATACGAACTCTATTGCCGTCAGCAGGAGGAACTCTCCGAAATGCTCGACGACGACGGTCGCTGTTTCCCCGAAATGGCCGAGGGACAATTCGTAAGGGGACATTAAACAAGTGATTGAAGTAATTGAAGTAATTGAAGTAATTGAATAAAATCTGCGCAAATCCGCCTGATCTGCGGTATCTGCGTTCTATTACAATAACAATATTATGACCGAGGAAGTACTTGAGAAATTGCGCATTCTGGCGGAGTCGGCGAAATACGACGTGTCGTGTTCGTCGAGCGGAACCGTGCGCAAAAATAAGGACAAGGGCCTCGGAAACACCGTGGGCGGAGTGGGAATATGTCACAGTTTCGGAGAGGACGGCAGATGCGTATCGCTCCTGAAAATTATGCTCACAAACCGCTGTATGTACGATTGCGCTTACTGCATTAACCGAATTTCCAACGATATTAAGCGCGCCACGCTGTCGGTGACGGAATTGGTGGAACTCACAATGGAGTTTTACCGACGCAACTATATCGAGGGCCTGTTCCTGAGTTCGGGAGTTCTGAGAAATCCCGACTACACTATGGAGCGACTCGTGGCCGTGGCCAAGCAACTCAGGGAACAGCGCTTTAACGGATACATTCACCTGAAAAGCATTCCCGGAGCCAGTAAGGAACTCGTTGACGAGGCTGGCCTATATGCTGACAGAATGAGTGTAAACCTCGAGATTCCAAACGAGCAGAGCCTGAAAATCCTCGCACCCGACAAGAGCCATTCGGCGATTTATCAGCCGATGAAATTCATTCACGAGGGCGTGCTTGCCTACAAGGACGAGCGCAAGAAATTCAGAAACACTCCCCGTTTTGTGCCTGCTGGACAGAGCACTCAGATGATTGTGGGCGCCACCAAGGAGACCGACAACGACATTCTGAAACTGTCATCGGCGCTTTACAAACGCGAGTCGATGCGCAGGGTTTATTATTCTGGATATGTGGCCGTAAACAGCGACAGCCGTCTGCCCGCCCTCAAACAGCCTCCACTCGTGCGCGAGAACCGTCTTTATCAGGCCGACTGGCTGATGAGGTTTTATCATTTTGCGGTTGACGAAATCGTGAATTCTGATTTTCCGAACCTCGACCTTGAGGTGGACCCGAAAATATCGTGGGCCCTGCGTCATCCAGAGTTTTTCCCGATAGACGTAAACACCGCCGACTACGAGATGATTTTGCGGGTGCCTGGCATTGGAGTAAAGTCGGCAAGGCTGATAGTCGAGAGCCGTCGCCACGGAACGCTCACCGAGGCTCAACTCAAGAAAATCGGCGTGGTGATGAAACGCGCCAAATATTTCATCGCCCTCAGAAGCCTTCCGCAATTCAGCACCATAAACGAACTCAGGCCCGAGCGAGTCCGTCAGATGCTCATAAGTCAGAACAACGACTACGGCCAACTGAAACTCGACCTCTTCGGCGACAACAAAATCGTTGACCTCAACAACAACGTAATCAGCCACCAAGAGGAAGGACTCAATAAAAATATAATTGACGTGATATAGCGCCTACGGCGTTTTTTTGGTAAAACATAAATTACCATAAATTGACACGAATTTCCCATAAATTACCATTCTGCAGAGAAACATTTTTGATTAATTTATGTAAATTCGTGATAATTTTTGTTCTAAAAAAAGCCTCGGAGAGGCGTCACATAAATAACCGTTGGCGACGCTTGCGAGCCTGCGGACTATGGGACGAAAAAAGGACAGTGATATGAACGTTTTCCGTTACGACAAAACTTTGGAAGGTCTTCTTACCTGCGTTTTCGACGCATACGACCTCAAGATCTGGCCTGATGAGTTGCTGGCCAGCGGGGCGCCGTTGCCATTGTTTTGCGACAATGTGATTGACGTTGTTACTGATACCGCAAAATCCGACCGCGTATGGAAAGGCCTTCAGAAAAAGATGCAACCGTCGCCTCTTAGGGCCCTCGCGCAATGTATATGCGCCGACCGCGACCCCAAGGCCGATATCACAATGTTCCGCTACATTAGGAAAACCTTCGATTCGCCCAAGCCCATCGAGGCAGATTTCCGCGATCCCGACGTTTTGGAAATCCTCAAAATCAGCAAGCGTGTAAGCTACGAGACCTTGAGGGTGAAGCAGTTTATGAGGTTTCAGAAGGCCGCGGACGGCACATATTTTGGAGCCTTCGCGCCCGACAACGACGTTATCGGCCTGGCCATCGACCATTTCAAGGACCGTTTCGCCGATCAACCTTTCATCATCTACGACACCAGAAGGCAATACGGATTCTATTACGACAAAACTGAGTGTCAGCAGATTACATTCAGCGACAAGCAACAGCACGCCATCACGGGATTCCTCTCGGAGGACCTTATGGCCGAGGATGAGAAACTATTCCAGAAACTCTGGAAAACCTACTTCAACGCCATCTGTATCCGCGAGAGGCTCAATCTCCGCAAACACAAGCAGGATATGCCCGTCAGGTACTGGAAATATCTGATAGAGAAACACTAAGCCCCCAACACTTCCATGATAGTCTCCCAGTGGTCGAAGGCGAGTTGGTCTTTTTTCAAGTCGCTGATATTGTACCACTTGGCATAGATAGCGTCGTCGCCGGCCTTGGGTTTTATGCTGTCTGAATCCACTGTTCCGCTGTAAACCATTGATATAATCCAGCCACGTGGATCGCGGTTGGGCTTGTCGTTGATTTTCACGAAGTTGAGAATGTTGTCGCTGAGTAGGGTAGAGGTCTCCTCCTGAAGCTCGCGGAGTGCGCAGGCCTTCACTGATGCATCGTCGGGACGGTAGAAACCACCGGGAAGGGCCAATTTGTTCACGAACGGATTCTCGCTTCTGGTAATCAGCAAAACTTGTTTCTTGTCCTTGCTAAGTAACACTATATCAGTGGCTACCGATGGCGCGTCGTATTCCTTGCGGTTGTAGTTTTTCAGGAAAATCTCGTCATAACTGCTCTCGTCCACCTTCTTTTCCATCAGGCGGAACATTTCGTCCTGAGAGCGGTCAGAATAGAACATTGCAATAATTCCGGGAAGGTGCTCCACGCCATAGTTTGTTATCATAAACTTGTCGGGATCGTCTTCCAAAAACTCCATCAATCCGTTGTCCTCCAAGTATTTAATCTCGTCCTTGAAAACCACCTTGAAGTCCTCGTTGAACCTGTTTCTGTACGACTTCATGGAGATGAAACCGAAATAGAACATTACAGAGAGAGCCTTGGCGCGTACCTCGTCCTTGGGCATGTCGGCTATATCGTTGATAGGCAGAATGTTGCTTTCGATGGCGGCGTAGTAGCGGTCGAGCTTGTGATTGTCGCAGCCGAGATTGTACGCCAGATAGTTGCCCACAAACGACTGAGCGCCAAGGCCAAAGCCCACGTAAGAGGTGGCGTCCACCACTCGTGTCGTCAGATAGTCGCTTGTGCCATAGTCGCCGGGTATTTTGCTGAAAGTGTTCTTGCCGTTGTTGGCAATGTATCCGGCCTTCTTAAGTTCCTGATACGCAATGTTGTACTGCACATTTGCCTTGTAGAGCGAAACTCCGCCAGCCTCAGCCTCGAGTTTGGTTCCCTTGTAACGGTTTCGGTAAAGTGTAATGTACTCTGGATTCTTGCTGATAGTGTAGCGCACGGTGTTTCTGAAATCCTCGTTGCTCTGGTTCAGGAATCCGTACATGAGGTCGATATTCAGATTCTCGAAACCGGCCTTGCGGATATTCTCCACAGCCTTGTCGTAGATATGCTGACCTCCCTCGCGGTTCAGCTTCTCGAGCAGACAACTGTTCACTGTCTGGAAACCCATCGATATCCTCTTGTATCCCAGCGACTTTATGTAAGCAATCTTTTCGGGATTCTTCACGGCAATTACGGGAGTGGTCTCAATGCTCATCACAAGATTGTCGTCAAGATTAAACTTCTTTATCGAGTCGGTAATCTTCTTTAGATTCTCGTTGCTGAGGTATGCCGGAGTACCGCCGCCCATATCGTAGCCCACAATCCTGGTGTTTCCGATAATCTCGCGATACATTTCTATCTCCTTCAGAAGATGCTCAGTATAAGTGTTTTGGTCGTCGGGCTCGGGCTTGTTTAGCACCACGTACTCGCAGAATCTGCACCTTGTCTCGCAGAAAGGCACATGAACGTAGAGGCTGAGTTTCTTCTGATTTCTGATATTCTCAGCCACGCATTTATGTATGGCGTCCTTGTCATCAAGCTCATACTCCCTCAGCGAAAACGGAGTAAGCGGATAGGCAGTGTTGGCGTAGTGGTGAAACCTCAGGGCTCCCTCAAAAATCTCGTCGAAGTTTTTCATAGTTCAAAATGTTTTATTGTTATTTATGGTTAGCTGACTCTGGGTATTGATGCTTGCTCCTCTTGTATGGGCGGCACCCCTCAATCTCAGAGTCAGCTACAAAAACTATGCTGCAAATGTACACGAATATTTTGTAAGCGGCAAGTAAATAATGTTAAATAATGTAAATTGTACGCAAATACTACTCCTCATAACTCTCATCCACCTGTATATCCTCGAAAAACTGCTTGGCTTCCTGCTCGTTGTAGCGGAATTTGGTTTTCAGGATCTCGATCTCGGTGATGGTGTCGAGGCCGATTAGGGTCAGCTGTCCTGATATCTTCTTGCCGAGGAGATACCAGCGCTGGATGAACTGCTTGAGGGCAAAAGGGGCGAGATTGTCGAAGGATTCGGGATCGGATTCGGGACTCAGGCGGAAATCTATCCTGAGGCGCTTATTGGTTTTCATAGCCTCCATTATGGTAGGCAGCCAGCGCTGACCGTCAGGAATGTCCTCCAGGATGATGCGTGATTTCAGCTTCTCTGAGTTCTCTAATTGATGATTCAGGAGCATCGCGTTTATGTTGAATTTCTGCCAGGTATCAGCCTCAATATCAGTGCGGTTGGTGATGGTGTAAGGCCAGTATTGATGGTCCTCGCGCACTCCTCGCTTTATCTTTATCACCACGCCGTATTCCTTGGCTATTCCCTGGAGAGAGCGCTGGAAACTGCGGCGGTCGAGCTTGTCGCTGCCGGTCTCCTTCTGCCATTCGCTTTGAATGTAGTCGAAATTGTAGTCGCTGCTGTTGTTCCAGAGCTTGGCTATCAGCCATTTGTAAAAATCGCGTTTTACTTTATCTTTCATAGTGGTGATATTTTTTGCAAATATATATTATTTTTCAATCCGACAAACTTTTGACGCATCAATTTTTTGTATTTTTATTTTTTTATTTTATTTTTGCGCTGATAAATAACTCAACTTTCGCAAGTTAATAATTAATATTCTCTAAGAGGATAAGAGAGTTAAGAGTTTATGTGTTAGTTTTTTAGAGATTTTGTTCGCAAGCGAACGGAGGTTAAGAGCGCACCTATTGATGCTCTCAACCTCAGAACCGTTAGGTTCTACTTCTCTTAAAAGATATGGCTCTCTTAACTCTCTTAACCTCTTAGAGAACAAAAAATCAATACAAACACCTACAATTAGCTTGCGAAACTTGGATAAATAATCACATAATTATTATGGTACCACAAAGAATATCAGACCTCACCACCCTTGCCCTCAAGGACGGCGTTATGACTTTCCGCGAGCGTCAGGTGATAGAGGAGGAGGGCGTCAGGCTTGGAATGGAGGCATCAGAGCTGAAAAACTATCTCGACGAGGCCATCCGCAGCCGTATCTCGCAGGAGAGCAAGGACACGCTTCAGGCCTGTCCCGGATGCGGCGGCCAGATTCCGCTCCTCAGCAAGCAGTGCCAGTATTGCGGACACACTTTCGGCAAGGTGGCCGCCAATATATATAAGGTGCGCGAGGGCGACGAGGCTGCACAGATTATAGAGCAGGAAAATGCTGATACTGAGGCCAATCGCAAGAATATCAGCAACTGCCCCAACTGCGGCGCGCCGTATCCGCTCATCAGCAATATCTGCGGACACTGCCACCACGTGCTCCACGAGCCCAACTACGATCCCCTGAATGTGGACCGTCTGATAAAGCGCATCAGGAAATGCATCTCATCGGCCAACAAGTCGGTGCCTACTCTTGGCGAGCTGCTCAAGAAAAACTGGTTTCTATACCTCACAATACTCAACCTGATGCTGTATGCCGTTGTGGCTCACTACTTTGGCATAGCGTGGACCCTGCTGGCTATGATAGTGCTTTTCATAGTTCAGGTATGGTTTCTTGGCGACAGGCTCCTTAAATCCACCAGCAACCAGGTGGAAAACTGCGACCGCCAGTATTACCTTGCCAAGACCCGTTTCCAGATGCTAAGTAGCGAGGTATCAGTACTCTACGGCAACCATCCCGAGATGAGCGGACTCATCAGCCACCTTTCCACCGTTCTGGAGGCCGTATCCGGCAAGCGCAATTCCACCCGCAAGCGTGTGCTCATCATCAACACCGTGCTTGTGGTTGTTAGCGTGGGGCTTCTTATCGGCCTCCTGATGCTGCTCTCTAACCATTAAAAACCTACAACTATGGAACAGGAAATTCAGAAAGATTCTATACAGCAGGCCATTCTGGAGGCCGAGGAAAGGGTTATGGACTACGCCAACCAGTATCCGCGCTCGTTTGTGGAGTGCCGCCGCAGCCTCTTGATCGTGGCCGTTTGCTGCCTCATAATTTTGCTCGGCATCTGGGTGTGGCTTGTACCCGGCTTCAGCAACCTTGTAAAAGCCTTCCTCTCGTTCATATCAGCTCCGGCGTTTCTGGTGTCGTATGCCTTCTGCAATCAGGGCGGCGGCTCCAACGGCACAGGCAAGGACAAGAAGATAGGCAAAAAATGGGTTTCGGTATATGAACAGGCCGAGATGGCGATAGATAAGCTATTGTCTTTTGGCGATTACAGCGATATCACCGAGTATGCAGGCAGCCTCAGGACACGCTTGTCTGAGGCCAGGGCCGCAAAGGAAAAATGGGCGGCATCAGAGAAAAAGGCACGCTATATAATATTGTTGGCCTCGGCCGCGTTGTTTGTGGTGGGCCTGATGCTTATTTTTTAGCTGACCCTGTATCTTGCACAAAAAAACTGCAAAATACTTGAAAAAAATAGCGCAAAATATTTTTTTTCTTTCTCAAAAAAATATTAAATTTGCGCCCGAATAAATACAGACATTTACGAAAATGATAAATATAACTTTTCCAGACGGTTCCGTAAAGGAATTCGCTGAGGGTTCAACCCCGTTAGACATTGCCAAGGCTCTTAGCAACAGCCTTGCAAAGGAAGTATTGTCAGCCACATTCAACGGCCAGCTTTGGGACGCCACACGCGCCATCAACGAGGACGGCACACTTGTTTTCCACAAGTGGGAGGATGAGGAAGGCAAGCACACATTCCGCCATTCAGCCGCTCACCTTATGGCTGAGGCTCTCGAGCAGCTCTATCCTGGCACCAAGTTCGGTATCGGTCCTGCTCTCGAGAACGGTTTCTACTACGACGTGGAACTTCCTGATGGAAAGGTTATTACTGATGAGGACTTCCCAACCATCGAGAAGAAGATGCTCGAGATTGCCCGTCAGAACAATCCATACGTAAGAAAGGAGGTTTCGAAGGCTGAGGCTCTCGAGTATTTCAACTCCAAGAACGACAACTACAAGGCCGAGCTCATCTCCGAGCTTGAGGACGGCAAGATTACTGAGTACTGCCAGGGCGGCTACACCGACCTCTGCCGTGGTCCTCACTTGCCAAGCACCGGTATGATAAAGGCCGTTAAGATAACTTCCATTGCCGGCGCCTACTGGCGTGGCAACGAGAACAACAAGATGCTTACACGTGTTTACGGCGTGGCATTCCCAAAGCAGAAGATGCTCGATGAGTATATGGTATTGCTGGAGGAGGCCAAGAAGCGTGACCACCGTAAGATTGGTAAGGATATGGAGCTCTTTGCATTCTCTGCAAGAGTAGGACAGGGCCTTCCTTTGTGGCTGCCAAAGGGCACCGTGCTTAGAGAGACCTTGACAAAGTTCCTCGCCAAGATTCAGAAGAAATACGGTTACCAGCAGGTAATCACCCCACATATCGGTAACAAGGATTTGTACGTGACTTCAGGCCACTACGCCAAGTACGGCAAGGATTCGTTCCAGCCTATCCACACTCCCAACGAGGGTGAGGAGTACTTGCTGAAGCCTATGAACTGTCCTCATCACTGCGAGATTTACCGCATAAAGCCACGCTCATACAAGGACCTTCCATTGCGTCTTGCTGAGTTTGGTACAGTTTACCGTTATGAGCAGAGCGGCGAGCTCCACGGTCTTACACGTGTACGCTCGTTCACACAGGATGATGCCCACATGTTTGTACGCCCCGACCAGATCAAGGAGGAGTTCTGCAAGGTTATCGACATTATTCTCTACATTTTCAAGATTCTCAATTTCAAGGAATATACAGCACAGGTATCGCTTCGTGACCCCAACAACCGTCAGAAGTATATCGGTACCGACGAGCACTGGGATATGGCCGAGAAGGCCATCATCGAGGCTGCTGCCGAGAAGGGTCTTCCTACCATCGTGGAGACCGGCGAGGCTGCTTTCTACGGTCCTAAGCTCGACTTTATGGTGAAGGACGCACTCGGCCGCAAGTGGCAGCTTGGCACCATCCAGGTTGACTACAACCTGCCTGAGCGTTTCGACCTCGAGTTCACCGGCTCCGACGACCAGAAGCACCGTCCTGTAATGATCCACCGTGCACCATTCGGCTCTATGGAGCGTTTTGTTGCCGTATTGATTGAGACTACAGCTGGACAGTTCCCATTGTGGCTTACTCCTACTCAGATTCAGGTTCTTCCTATCTCTGACAAGTTCAACGAGTATGCCTACAAGGTTGCCGAGATGCTCAACGACGCCGATTTCCGCGCCGAGGTTGACGACCGCAACGAGAAGATTGGCCGCAAGATCCGTGACAACGAGACAAAGCACATCCCATTCATGCTCATCGTAGGTGAGAAGGAGCAGGCCGATGGCGCAGTTTCGGTCCGCAAGCAGGGCAAGGCAGATCTGGGTACAATGTCTATCGAGAATTTCAAGAAACTCATAGCTTCGGAGGTTGAGAAAGAGCTCAATCCAGAGGCTTAACAGATAAACTAATATCAACTTAATTTTTGGGAGGACACTACCATAGCAAAGCAAAATGAACAGCCAACTCACAGAATCAATGAGAGGATTCGCGCAAAGGAAGTACGCGTAGTTGGCGATAATATCGAGGACAACAACAAAGTTTTGACCCGTGAGGATGCGTTGAGGCTTGCCGAGCAGATGGGTTTGGATCTCGTGGAGATTTCTCCAGACGCCAATCCACCTGTATGCAAGATTGTAGACTATTCCAAGTTCCTTTATCAGCTCAAGAAGAAACTCAAGGAGCAGAAGGCTAACTCTGTGAAGACACAGGTGAAAGAGATCCGTTTCGGACCTCAGACCGATGATCACGACTTCGAGTTCAAGCTCAATCACGCCAAGAAGTTCCTTCAGGATGGTGATAAGGTGAGAGCATACGTATTCTTCAAGGGACGTCAGATTCTCTTCAAGGAGCAGGGAGAGATACTTCTTCTCAAGTTCGCCACACAGCTGGAGGAATTTGGAAAGGTGGATCAGATGCCTGTGCTTGAGGGCAAGAAGATGATTATACTTATGTCGCCTCTCAAGAAGAAATAGTTGTTTATTTACCGACAATAAATTTCGTGCGATTTAATAGCTAAACAAGTAAATTTTTTAAGAAAATGCCAAAAGTAAAAACTAACTGCGCTGCAAAGAAAAGATTCAAATTGACAGCTTCAGGTAAGATCAAGAGAAAACATGCCTTCCACAGCCACATTCTGACTAAGAAGGAGACAAAGAGAAAGAGAAACTTGGTACACGACGGTTTCGTAGCCGGCGCCAACACCCAGGCAGTAAAGGAACTCCTCGCAATGAAGTAGTTTCCGGCCAGGATTACTATCAAGCAATCGATCTCAACAATCGGTTTATTAAATTTTTAATAAATTAAAAATTCAATCCAAGTTTAACCCGGACGTGGGCATATTTAAGTGTGGACGGATTGATGCGGGCCTTAGTAGGGCCTGACTTCCGGACTCCGCCTTACGTTCAAAAAACATTTTAGAAAAAATGCCAAGATCAGTCAACCATGTTGCTTCACGCAACAGAAGAAAGAAAATCCTCAAACTCACTAGAGGTTACTTCGGAGCAAGGGCTAACGTTTACACCATTGCGAAGAACACATACGAGAAGGGCTTGTTGCACGCCTACATTCAGAGAAAGAATAAGAAGCGCAACTTCCGTGCACTTTGGATCGCACGTATCAATGCAGCCGTGAGAGGTTACAACATGTCTTACTCAGAGTTCATGGGTAAGATCGCCAAGAAGGACGTTAAGCTCAACCGCAAGGTTCTCGCTGACCTCGCTATGAACAACACCAAGGCTTTCGAGGCCGTTGTAAATCTCGTTAAGTAAGTTCGGGTTTACTCGCTAAGTTTTTTTATTAATTAATCTAGGTTATTGGTCGCACGATTTTATTATATATAGAACTTCTTAAAATTTCTATATTCTCCAAAAGGAACAATATTTTCAAGTATTGTTCCTTTTTTTTGTTCATCTACTCTATCCGGAGGCGCTTTAGGATTGCCAGCTGATAATACAAACATATTTCTCATAAAAACCTCATAATCTGTGAAAATCAGTGTTATCTGTGCGAACACTTTTAATTCGCCGAACTCACATTAATTTAACAAAAATTATTGCCGTTTTTTTTTATTTTGACGCATTATATTTTTATATTTGCATCATAAAACGATTAAACACAAGTAAAATGAAAATAGCACTTATCGGTTATGGCAAAATGGGCCATGAAATCGAAAAAATAGCAATAGAGCGTGGCAACGAGGTGGTATGCACCATAGACGCTCTCATAAATCCTCAGGATTTTACCGACGAGAACCTCCAGAAGGCCGACGTTGTTATCGAGTTTACACGTCCCGACGCCGCTTTCGACAATTATATGAAGTGTTTCCATGCAGGTGTGCCTGTAGTATCAGGAACCACCGGCTGGCTATCCAGAATGCCTGAGTTGGAGAAAATCGTGAAGGAGCAGGGAAAGACCTTCTTCTACGCCAGCAATTTCTCGGTAGGCGTGAATATATTCTTCCGTCTCAACAAGTTCCTGGCCAAGATTATGAACGGTTTCAAGGATTACGACGTAAAGATGGAGGAGATCCACCACACCCAGAAGCTCGACAAGCCTTCCGGCACTGCCAAGACCCTTGCCGACGATCTGGTAAGCATCCTCGATTCCAAGAAGTCGTGGGTGATAGACACCACTCCAAAGGAGGGCGAGATCAATATCGACTGCATCCGTGAGGAGGCCGTTCCAGGCACCCACACAGTTCATTATTTCTCCGATGTTGATGATATCGAGATGACTCACACCGCACATTCACGCAAGGGTTTTGCCCTTGGCGCGGTTTTGGCCGCCGAGTTCCTCTGTGGCAAGCCTGCCGGAATGTACGGTATGGATGATATGTTGAAATTCTAATTAGATTTTTCCTAAATGAAAAAATTTTTCGCCAACAAATGGGTGAAGTTCGGCCTGGTGTCGTTCATCTATTTGCTATTCATAATTTGGACTCAGAACTGGTGGCTGATACTTGGTTTCGCCATCATATACGATCTCTATATCTCTCAGAAGGTTCATTGGGCTTTCTGGAAGAAAAAGGGAGTGGATAAACAGTCCAAGACCGTGGAATGGGTTGACGCGCTGATATTTGCAGCCGTGGCTGCCACTTTGATAAGGCTTTTCTTCATCGAGGCGTTCACTATCCCTACCTCTTCCATGGAGAAGTCGCTGCTGGTGGGCGATTACCTTTTCGTAAGCAAGCTCAGCTATGGCCCCAAGATGCCCAACACGCCTCTCTCGGTGCCTTTCACCCACCATACGATGCCATTCACCCAGAATACAAAATCGTATCTCGAGTGGATTAAGTGGCCATATCACCGTCTGGCAGGTTTCGGCAGCGTAAAGAACAACGACGTTGTGGTTTTCAACTTCCCCGAGGGCGATACCGTTTGCCTCAATCAGCAGGCAAGCAGCTATTATCAGCTCGTGAGGGAGTATGGCCGCGAGTGCATACAGAATGATTATGTTGTTGTTAATCAGACAGGTCAGAGATATGGTGGATATTTTGGCAAAATCCAGAGCCGCCCTGTCGACAAGCGCGAAAACTACATCAAGCGCTGTGTCGCCATCGCTGGCGACTCATTGCAGATTGTTGATGGACAGGCTTTTATCAACGGCAAGCCTCAGGAGGATATTGGCGACAGACAGTACAAATACATGATTGTTACCGATGGCACAATGATTAATCCCCAGCTTCTTGATGAGCTTGGAATTTCCATCGAAGACCGCGAGGACTGCCGCCGCTACGATCCCGATCTTTTGGACATAATTCCCGACCTCAAGGGCGAGAATCCCCAGAACATTTTCTGTTATCCACTTGTGGCCGAAAACGTTGAGAGAATCAAGGCTATCAAGTTCGTAAAGAAAGTTGTAAGGGTGGTGCGTCCCAAAGACTACCGCGAGACCTACATTTTCCCTCATGACGAGCGTTACCGCTGGAACGAGGACAACTTCGGTCCGCTCTATGTGCCAAAGAAGGGCGACAAGATTGCCCTCACCACCGAGAACCTTCCACTCTACCGCCGCTGCATAGAGGCCTACGAGGGCAACTCCGTTAGCGTAAACGGCGAGGAGGTGATCATCAACGGACATCCTGCCGATTCATACACTTTCCAGATGGACTATTACTTCATGATGGGAGATTCGCGCCACAATTCGGCCGATTCCAGATTCTGGGGTTTTGTGCCTGAGGACCACATAGTTGGAAAGGCTCTCTTTATATGGTATTCCACCGACAAGGACAAGTCGTTCTTCTCGTCGATACGCTGGAGCAGGATTTTCAAGGGCATAGATTAATATCTCGCATCCCAAAAACATAAAAATGTCAGCTTACAAATTGCATGAAATTGGCAATTGCAGGCTGGCATTTTGTTTTATCAATACAAATTGTTTGATTATATGGCTACTTACAAACTTTATTGCGGCAAATCGACAATCCTACTCGGAGATTTGCCTGATACCGAGACCGGATATCTCGATATCGATTATCACGACGATCTGGTTTCGCAGTGTCTGGACATGGTCCGTCCCATCAAGTTTCATGTAAAGGGCGATGGCGATGCGCTGCTGGAAGCCATCAAGCATCAGCACAAATATATAGAAGCAGCTGGCGGACTGGTGGTAAACGATGATGGCAAGAGCCTGGTAATCATCAGGAACGGCCTCTACGACCTGCCCAAGGGCAAGGTGGAGCCCGGCGAGGATATCGAGACTGCCGCAGTGCGCGAGGTGATGGAGGAGACCGGGGTGCCGAATCCCCAAATATGCCGGCCACTTGCCGACACCTACCATTTCTACCGCTGGGGCAACGATCCCACAATTATCTTCAAGAAAACCTACTGGTATCTTATGCATCACGACGGCACACCCGACACCAACCCTCAGCTGGAGGAGGGCATCACCTCGTGTTTCTGGGCATCGGACAGCCAGCTTACAGCCATGCCCGGCAAGACTCATAGAAACCTCAGGATACTTTTCCAACTAAAAATCGACGGACGTATATGAGGTGTTTTTATTTCGGGCTGATGCTTACTCTCATTCTATCAGCCACTTCGTGCCAAGACCACGGCAGCGGTCCATCGGTATCGGCCTCAGATATTGTGGAAATGATAGGCAAGGGCAAGAATGTGTGCATATCCGACAAAACCATTACAGGCAAGCTGGATTTTACAAAATCTTTCCCATATAACAAGAAATTGCCGGTTTCTGCCGTTTATATACCAGTTGAGCTGTGTTTCCGCAACTGCGTTTTCGAAGACACGGTAACTTTTTTCGGTTCTGATGCTGCCTCAAAAGCATCGCAGCTCTCGGTTCTGGACCGCAATGTTGTGTTTGATGGATGCGAGTTTAAGTCGTTCCTGCAAATGCAGCAGGCCGATTTCCGTGGCCGTCTCGATTTCGACAACTGCAAGGTGAGGGGCGAGAGCAATTTCACCGGAGTGCACTTCAGGAATGGATGCAGTTTCATGTCATCCAATTTTGACAGCGCAGCTTATTTCGTAAGCTGCATCTTGGATGGCAAAGGCAAGTTTTTCAAGGTATTGTTCAAGCAATCTGCTGTGTTTCAGCATCTCAGGATTCATGATGCGGTCACATTCGCCGATTCGTATTTCTATGGCGGGGCCTATATTGACGATATCTCGGCAATGTCGCTGATGGATTTCGCCAAGGCCAAGTTTTTCGGCAATGTCACGATAGCCAACTCCAGGTTTGCCGACAATCTCAGGCTTGTGTCATGCAGGTTTGGCGGACGTCTGGAGCTTCAGGACAATACTTTTGCGGGCCAACTCGATTTGCGGGAATCCAAACTTGGTCCGGTCGCTGATGCAAGCGGCAATCTCCTGTATGCCGGGCCATTGCTCGGAGGATTGCAGGGCCTGGATTCCTGCATGGTTACCAATAGCGGCAACCGTCTGATTACTACTGATATAAAACCAATTTTTTAATTAACTGATTATGAATAAACCCACAAGAATTATTACAAAGGCTTCCATTATGGGATTTCTGGCCGCTGGAGCATTGTCGCTCACCTCGTGCGACGAAGAGACCCTGAGCAACTTTCTGAGCCTGCTTGATACCGACGATGGCTACCATTCGGGCTACAATATCGACAACGAGGACCTTTCCACCATAGAGAGCGACGTAAACATAGCCGCCGACTATGGAGATGGCGAGAATCTTCCATCAAGAGTGGACCTCTCGGCTTATCTTCCTCCTATCGGCGACCAGGGACAGTATGGTACATGTGTGGCGTGGGCTACCGCCTACAACTGCCGTACATTCCTGAATGCCAGGACTAATGGACTTTCGAAATCGCAGCTTTCATCCACAAGCAACCAGTTTTCGCCTAAGGACATTTTCCTTTCCATCAACAATTCCGACAAGGGAGAAGACTGCGGAGGTACATATTTCGAGGCCGCTTTCGACAAAATGATATCACGTGGAGTGGCCACAATGGCCGCATCACCATACACCGGCCTTGGGTCATGCTCTTCCAGCCCTTCAAGCTCGGCTACTTCTGATGCCTCAAGACACAAGATCAAATCCTACCGCAAGATCTCCGTTAATCAGAAAACCATCAAGCAGTATCTCGCTCAGGGCAAGCTGGTGGTATTCGGAGCCACTCTAGGCGATGAGTTTATGTTAGCCGATGGCCGCAGCATCATCGACAGGCAGACCACTTTCAATTACACTGGCCAGCACGCCGCACATGCCATGGTGGTATCGGGCTATGATGACAGCAAGGGCCCTCACGGCTGTTTCAGGGTTGTAAACTCCTGGGGCACTTCATGGGGAGATGCCGGCTGCGTATGGGTGGACTACGATTTCTTCTGCAGCGGCAATTTCGCCTATGACTGTTTTGTGGCCTATGACGTCAACGAGAAACTCAATACTGTGGAGACTGTGGAGGGTGATGACAGCCAGGTGGCCAATCCCTCAAGCGGTTACGACCTTATTTCCACAAAACTCAATTTCTTCGATTCTGGAACGGTGAACTCATACGGCGAGAAATACTGGACATGCGAGTACGACGCCTACAATGCCGGCAGTGAGATGATTTCTTCGTCGAAGGACTGGATGATATGCCTGCTCTATTACAATGCCTATGAGGGAACAAAAGACTGCGGTATATTATTTGTAGATTATTTCACCGATGATTACGGCACCAAGGGCACGAGCAACGATATGTGGAACAACAAGGAAGCCATGGCTGCCACAGGAATTCCCGCTCAGGCCTTTGCCTGGGACAACTTTGATATCAAGGGTGGACAGCGTGTGGTTGCCGCTCTGGGCGGTTCCGAGTGTTTCTCATGGAATTTCACCCTGCCCAAGAGCCTTAATGGCAAGTATTATTTCGCACTGTTCTCCGATGCCACCGACCGCATAGCCGAGACCGACGAGGAAAACAACGTGATAATGCTTGGCGACAGGAACAACAACCCACTCTCTTTTGTGGATGGCAATCCTGTAAACCTGTCCAAGCTCTCGCGCAGCAACGGCGGCAGGACTTTCAGTCAGAACGATCCATCGCCATGCCAGGACGTTCGCCACGATGGCAACCTAAATGCCTACACCTATGACGAGGTTCAGGCCATGATTATGTCTCAGAAGAAGAGCGGAGAACTCAGCAAGATGGTCAGCCAGTGGCTCGATGATCCGAATAATAAGCCTCAGCCCCGAATTATCAGATAGTTTGTTTGAGAATAATATAAAAACACTTTACGATTATGAGAAAAATAGTACTTTCCATAGCAATAGTTTTGGGAGCCTCGCTGATGCTCCCTTCATGCTCGGCCATGCTCGGTACCACAACAAGCAATACCAGCACCCGCACCAACACCACCAATCAGACCCGCAATTCTGCTGCCAACAACAGCAACGGGTCTACCAGCAACAACACACGTGTCAGCAACGGCTCCACCAATGCCTCGGGCAGTAATTCCAGCTCGGCTCCTGATGCTGATACCCGCCGCACCAATGGCGGACGCACCATCAAGTAAGGCAGGGCCCTTAAGCCTGTAGATAAAGCAAAAATCCCTGAAAACCATTGGCTTTCAGGGATTTTTTTATTTTTGTGCGAGTATCAGCTATGCCTCCTGCCCGTCCTCTGTAGAGGGGTCCTCCTTGGTGTAGAACGAGAAATTCACCTTGCCGTAATGACGCTGGTCGCGTATGTGTACAAGGTCGGTGAAATGGGTCTTGGCGCTGTGCTCCATTATCAGCATGGCGCCGGGTTTCAGTCCGGGATTGTTCATTATCAGCTCGGGGATATTCTCCACGCCCTCCATGTCGTATGGCGGGTCGGCGAATATCAGGTCATAGTTCAGGGGATTGTTCTCGATGAACTTGAAGGCGTCGGTGTTCACTATTCTGGCCGGCGATTTCTGCGGATACATGTCGCGGAAGTTCCTGTTGATGAAGTCGCAGTATTTCCTGTTCAGGTCCACGCATGTGATATCCTTGCATCCGCGCGAGGCCATCTCGTAGCTGATGCCGCCGCTTCCCGCAAACAGGTCCAGAAACCTCACCTCCTCATAATCGAAATTGTTCGATATTATGTTGAAGAGCGATTCCTTGGCCATGTCTGTGGTTGGCCTGTCGCTGAAATACGATGGCAGGTTGATTACCCTGCTCCTGTATAGTCCTGTTATAATACGCATGGCAGTGTCATCATATTGTAGAACGTATGCTCAGGCACGTCGCTGAATGGGAAAGTTGTTGTGCTGTTCAGGCGTGCGAAGCTTACGTTGGCGTTGTACTTGTATATCAGGGCAAAAACCTCTGATTTGTCGTCGATATATCCCGATAGCTTTATTGGAGTCTTCTTGTCGAGCTTCAGTCTGTTCATCACTGCCGATATTGCGTATAGTGCGTCGGCAGCCGAATGGTATCCGAAAGTGTTGTAGAGCAGCAGTTTGCCCTTTTCTGTTACTGCAATGTCGATGAAATCGTAGTAGAAGTTGGCTGATACAGTGAGCTCCTCGCTGTTGTTCTTTATTGTGTTTTCGATAAGCGGGGTGCCCTGGTGGTAGAAGTTGATCTCGGGGAATGTATTTACCATCAATGTTGTAATGTATGATGGGATTACGAACACATTGCATGCCGATATCGACTTCAGCTTGTTGAACTGTATCTCTTCCTTGTCGTTTACCTCGAAATTGGAGCTTGTGAGGTCTTTTAGCCTGTTTTTGTCGAACATGGGGTTGGGCACCATTATTGACTTCCTGGTAACGTATACCATGTCGACGTTTTTGTAGCTCTTGCCCAGGAATGCGTCGGCGGCCAGATTGTCTTTTATCTTGTCGTAGAGATTCTCGTCGCTGAGCTCCATTCCGTATCCAATGTGCTTGATGGCCACATATTCCTTGGAGTACGAGTCCAGTATGCAGTATGTGTATCCGCGCTGGCTTATCTGCAACGACAGGCTGTATGTGCTTGTCTTGTTGATATTGAATGATGAAGCGAAATTTGATATGTCTTTCATTGCTGTGATTTTTCTTGTGTTTGTTGATACGTTTGAGTTGTGAGATAATTCACGGCACTAAATTACATAAAAAAAGGGAAAACCCACAATTCCAAGTAGGAATTTTTCGGGTTTTCCCAAAAAAATATCTGTTTTTTTGCAATAGTTCCTAAAAAGGATACTATTTATGATTGAACTACTCCCAGTTTCCGGCGTTGTTGTTGAACTCGAGGAGCGAACCAACCTTGAGTCCTGGGTATCTGCCGAGAGTCTGAGCCTCGTCGTTCATGTTAACAATCTCCTGGTGGTCGAGACCCTTGAGGTAAACGTTGTTGTGTGTCTTTGCCTCGAATACTGGGATTCTTGCCTTTGAAGAGGTCTCGATTGTGTCCATTGCCATCTCGAATGGTTCGTGTACCACTGGCACATATCTGAATTCGTTGATATCGTACTTGCCCTTGCAGAGAGAGTCGTAGCAGCTGATGATGATTGTGTCGCGGCGTACGATGCCGGCCTCGATGGCCTTGAGCTCTGCAACTTTTCTTGGGTACTTGTTGAAGAAGCTGTCTGGAATATCTCCGATAGCCTTTACAACCTTGAGCTCGCCGTTCTTGATGAAGTTCTCAAGAGTGTCGAAGTTGCCGGTGTAGGTTCCGGTAACGCTCTTGTATGCCACCTGGGCATCGCGGATATTCTTGAGACTCTGTACTGTAAGACCATAGCGCCACTCCTGTACCTTCTGGAAACGGATAGGCTGCATAATGCTGTCCCATAGCATGTAACCAAGCACTGCGATTAATGCGATAAGGACGACGTGGATGATTATCTTTGTCATTTTTTTAGGATTTATTGTTTTTAAAATTTATATGATGCAAATTTAAGAAAAAATAAATATACGCAGCAAATAATTTTGAAAAAATTATTCTATTTTTTTTCAAAAAAAATCTTTACGTCATATCACCGTGTATAAATATAGTGATTATCTTTGCAATCGTTATGAAACTTGATTTTCTGAGAAGCGTGTTTCTCAATAATTTCGGCCTGGTGCCCACCGCCGACCAGCAGCATGCCATCGATGCCTTGTCGCAGTTTGTGATGGAGAGCGACGGGAGTGGCCTCTTTGTGCTCAGGGGTTATGCCGGTACCGGCAAGACCAGCCTTATGAGCGCCTTCGTGAAGACTCTCCACGATTTCGGTATTGGCACGGTGCTCATGGCGCCCACGGGAAGGGCAGCCAAGGTCTTCTCGCAGTTTTCGGGCTGCAAGGCCCACACTGTCCACAAGACCATCTACAGGCAGGCATCAGGCCCATCGGGATCCTTCCATGTCGACAGAAACCTGAAGAGCGACACCTTCTTTATAGTAGACGAGGCTTCCATGATTTCCAAGCAGACGGCCGAGCGTTCGTTTTTCGGCACCGGATGCCTGCTCAGCGACCTGGTGGGCTATGTATATTCTGGCCACAACTGCCGGCTTGTGATGGTGGGAGATGCTGGCCAGCTGCCTCCGGTTGGCAGTCCGCACTCTCCGGCCCTCGACAAGGCCGAGCTGGAATGCTACGGCAATACGGTCTCGGAGGCCACGCTCTCTGAGGTGGTGCGCCAGGCCAGGGAGTCGGGCATATTGAGCAATGCTACAGGTCTGAGGCATCAGGTCGAGACCGCATCTCCGGGACAGCTTGTGAAGCCGAGATTCTCCATAGGCGGTTTTGCTGATATCGCCCGCATCACTGGGGCCGACCTGCTGGAGGCTCTCGAGAGCAGCTACGACCATGCCGGGGTGATGGACACCCTGGTGATAACCCGGAGCAACCGCAGCGCCAATATATATAATAATGGTATTCGAAGCCGTATTTTCTGGCGCGAGGAGCAGCTCACCGTGGGCGATATTGTGATGGTGGTGAAAAACAATTATTTCTATACCCGAGGTATCGAGGAGATGGATTTCATAGCCAATGGCGATATTGCCGAGGTGGTAAGGGTGGGCCGTCACGAGTCGCTGTATGGATTCCATTTCATCAATGTGGATCTCAGATTCTGCGACTACGACAATCTGGAGATATCGTGCAAGGTGATACAGGAATCGCTCGCATGCGAGGGCGCGTCGTTTTCTGAGGCTGAGAACAACCTACTGATGCGCAATGTAATGGAGGACTATGCCGGCATGCCTATGAGCCAGCAGTACAAGGAGCTGCGCAACAACGAGTATTTCAATGCCTTCCAGATAAAATTCGCCTATGCGGTCACATGCCATAAGTCTCAGGGCGGACAGTGGCGCAATGTGTTTGTGGACCAGGGGTATCTGACCGATGATATGCTCGACAGGGAGTATCTGAGGTGGCTCTATACGGCTGTAACCCGTGCCACTGAGAAGGTTTTTCTGGTTAATTTCAAGGATGATTTCTTTGATAATCAGGTTATTGAGCGTGAGTGGTAAAAAAAGTGTAAAAAAGTTGTTGAAAAATTTGGCTGTTATCCAAAAAGTATCTACCTTTGCGTCTGTAAAAAAATCGAGGTCCGGTAGCTCAGCTGGATAGAGCAACAGCCTTCTAAGCTGTGGGTCGTGCGTTCGAATCGCACCCGGATCACGAAACATTTTTCGAAGCCTTGGCTTGTAATGGCCAAGGCTTTTTTTTTGCAGGTATGCAGGTATCAGGAAACAGGACAATTGAATTTTTTCTAAAAAAAATCGGTTGAATGTGCTATTATGTCAGATATTTGCTTACCTTTGTTTTTGTTTTGAATCTAATTAACTAATATATGAACGAAGAAACAAGCAATAGCAATAAGACAATGAAACCCATATTAAGGATTATCCTGGTGGCAACCCTGCTCTCGCTGAGTGTGATGGCATTCAAGTCGATATTCTCAGGCAGTGACGACCGGGACCGTGTGATTTTCTCTCTGGTGGGCCAGGCTCTCCAGATATCGCACTACAACGCCCCCGAATTCAACGACGAGTTTTCGGCCAGGGTGATGGACGAGTATATCGACAAGCTGGATTACTCCAAGCGTTTCATGCTGAAGGGCGACGTGGAGCAGCTCAACAAGTACCGCTACGATTTGGACAACCATATCAGGGAGGCCAACCTGGAGGTTTGCAGGCTGGGCACATCTATCATAAAGCGCAGGCAGAAAGAGGCACAGTCCTATTACGAGGAGGCCATCTCGGCTGGTTTCGATTTCAGCATCGACGAGCAGGTGGAGACCAATTCCGATTCGCTGGACTATGCAGCGTCTGAGGCCGAGCTCAGGGAAAGGTGGCGCAAGCTGACCAAACTGGCAGTGTTGGAGCGCTTCAGCGACATGATAAGGATTCAGGAGAAGGCCATCGAGACCAAGGACACCTCATACAAGATAAAGACCATGGAGGAGATGCAGGCCGATGCCGTAAAGCGTGTGCGCGAAAACTATGACGAGTGGATGAAGCGCATCAACGGCATCAAGGACAACGACTGGACTGCAATGTTTTTCAATTCGGTGGTGGCGGCATGCGACCCCCATTCCGACTATTTCCCTCCCGAGGACAAGGAGTCGTTCGATATCTCAATGTCGGGCAAGTTTGAGGGCATAGGCGCCACACTCCAGAGCCGCAATGGACAGACCAAGGTCATGGACATAATACCCGGAAGCGCAAGCTGGCGTCAGGGCGAGCTGGAGGTGGGCGATATCATCATGATGGTGGCCCAGGGCGACGACCAGCCTGTGGATATCAGCAACATGAATCTGGACGATGCTGTGAAACTGATACGCGGCAAAAAGGGATCCACAGTGAAACTTACCGTAAAGAAGGTGGACAACACCGTAAAGGTGATTCCCATAGTGCGCGACGTGGTGATAATAGAGGAGACCTACGCCAAGAGCTCTGTGATAACAGCGCCCGACGGCAAAGGCAAGATAGGATACATTTACCTGCCCAAGTTCTATGCCGACTTCAACGACAAGAACGGAAGGTTCTGCAGCGTGGACGTACGTAAGGAGCTGGAGAAGCTGAAGGCCGATGGCGTGGATGGCGTGATATTAGACTTGCGCAACAACGGCGGCGGAAGCCTGGCCGACGTGGTGGATATGTCGGGCCTGTTCATAGGAACTGGCCCCATCGTTCAGGTGCGCGACAGGGAAGGCCGTGTAAAACAGCATAACGACGAGGATCCGGGAATTGTGTACCAGGGTCCGCTGGTGGTGATGGTAAACAGCTACAGCGCGTCGGCTTCGGAGATACTCGCGGCTGCGCTTCAGGACTATGGCCGTGCCATAATAATGGGCAGCAAGTCTACTTTCGGCAAAGGTACTGTGCAGCAGATGATTGATTTCGACAGGGCGGTATCAGGTAACTACAACATAAAGCCTCTGGGCGCTATAAAGCTCACAATACAGAAATTCTACCGTATAAACGGTGGCACAACACAGCTGATGGGAGTGGTGCCCGACATTGTGGTGCCCGACCAGTACACATACTTCAATGTGGGCGAGAAGGAGCTGCACAACGCCATGACCTACGACAACATACCTAAGGCGCCGTATCAGAGATGGAAGGTTCTCTACAACCAGCGCAAGGTGGTGGACGCCAGCTACAAGCGCATAAAGGCCAATACAGTGTTCGACAAGATAGACAGCAACGCCAAGCGTCTGAAGAAACGCAACGACGAGAGCCTGATGACTCTCAATTTCGAAAAATACCGCGAGTATCAGAAACAGCTTGAGGCCGAGAGCGAGAAGTACAGCAAGCTTGGCAAGGACAAGACAGGTTTGACTGCCGGCTTCGTGACTGCCGACAAGGCTGCTGCCGCCGGCGACTCCATCAAGGTCAACAAGTTCACCAAGTGGTTTGGCGAGCTCGAGAAGGATATTTACCTGATGGAGGCCGCAAACGTGATAGGCGACATGGTAAGATAACGGCGGCGTAGGAATATGCCCAATTATTTAAAATAAATTTTACACAGAATAAAGGTGCAAAGGAAATTTTTTTATGACCTTTGCACCATTATTATTTATATATAAATCTGAGACAAAAATATGAGCAAGAGCAAACTTACAAAGATCGTGGCGACAATATCAGACCGCCGCTGCGACGTTGATTTCATACAATCACTCTACGATGCAGGAATGAATGTGGCCCGTATCAATACTGCCCATGCCGATTTTGACGCTGTGCGTCAGATGGTAGCCAATATCCGTCAGGTTTCCAAGGAAATAGGCATCATGATAGATACCAAGGGCCCGGAGATCCGCACCACAATGGCGGGTGACGGTTTCGACGTTACCGAGGGTGAATTTGTATATTTCCTGGGCGATACCGATAAAGTTTGCGAGCCCGGAACCATATATGTGAACCGCATTGGATTCGAGAACGACGTTCCAATGGACAAGAAGATCCTGATAGACGACGGCGACATAGCTTTCCAGACTGTGGCACGCGACGACAACGGCCTTAAGTGCAAGGTCCTGAACTCAGGAAAGATAAAGTCACGCAAGTCGGTTAATGTGCCCGGAGTGGCCATTAAGCTGCCTTCGCTCACCGAAAAGGACCGCAAGTTCATACAGCTCGCCATAGAGGAGGACCTTACATTCATAGCCCACTCATTCGTCCGCAGCAAGCAGGACGTGCTTGATATCCAGGAAATCCTCGACAAGGCCAATTCCAAGATAAAGATTATCGCAAAGATAGAGAACCAGCAGGGTGTCGACAATATCAACGAGATTCTCGATTACGCCTACGGCATCATGATTGCCCGTGGCGACCTGGGCATAGAGATAGAGGCCGAGCGCATCCCAGCCATCCAGAAGGAGCTCAACCGCACAGCCATCAACCGCCTGAAGCCTGTAATCGTGGCCACCCAGATGCTCCACACCATGATAAACAATCCCCGTCCTACACGTGCCGAGGTAAGCGACGTGGCCAACGCCATCTATGACGGAGCTGATGCCGTGATGCTCTCCGGCGAGACTGCATCGGGCGCGTATCCAGTGGAGGCCGTAAAGACAATGTGCAAGATTGCCCTCGAGGTGGAGGCCATCAAGCAGAAGCTCAACGACAACACCCATCCAGTACACGTGAAGAGCGAGATCTCGGAGTTTCTCAGCAAGCAGGCCGTTCACGCCTCTGTGGAGCTGGACGCCCGCTGCATCATCGCTGACTCGTTCTCGGGCACCACAATACGCAACCTGGCCGCATACCGTGGCGCCAAGCCTATCTATGCCATGTGCTACAACGAGAACGTGGTGCGCGAGCTTTCCCTGTCATACGGCGTCTATGCCCACAGCGTAAGGCTCAACCGCTGTGTGGACGATTTTATCCAGAGCTCGGTATCATTTGTGATCAACAAGCAGTTTGCCGAGATCGACGACAAGGTGGTGCTCCTGGCTGGAAGTTTCGGCAAGGGCAATTCGGCTACCCTCATCGAGATCAACTACTGCTGCAACCTCGTAAAGAGATACTAATGCAATTGTATTAAACCCTAAATAATTTCAGATATGAATAAATCGAATCTTTTATGGCTTTTCAGCCTTGCTATGGTCCTGATGCTGAACCTTACTTTTACATCTTGCGGCGATGAATCTGAAGAAGATTCAGCACCTTCATACACCGAGAGCCAGTTTTATGGTTCATGGAAGTGCACCAAGCTTGAGGGCACAGAGGATCCTACCATGACCATGCTCAATGGTTCTGTATTCACTTTCTCAAAGGAGTTCAAGGATGGTTCCAATGGTACAGTCGGAATCCCTATGGAGGTTATGGGAGTCATGGATATGGGCTTTGAGTGGAGTCTTAAGGACAACAAGCTCACCCTTGATATCTTGACTTACAAGGTTGTATTCTCGATCTTGGAGTATAGCAACGACGAGGTGAAGCTCTCTGCTGAAGTCGACAACAATGGAGTTGTCTCCAAGATGAACGCCACAATCAACAGAGTAAAGTAATTGCTATCTGAGCGGTTATTTTCAATGATTTTCCAACCCGGAATATTCCTTGTTATCGAATATTCTGGGTTGGTTTTTATATTACCAAAATGGAAATCGACGATATTTTCGAGATAGTTTTCAGGCAGAACGCCTTCAAGGTTTCGTCCGCTGATGATTTGGACAATCTTCGCAATGGGCTGGAGGAGAATTTCAACGAGGTGAAGTTTTTCTTCCAGCACGGCGATGATTTCGAGAAGGCCATAATGGAAACCTTGTATGAGGACGCACTGATGACCTCTTTCGACGAGGCCGCCATCCGCCGTGCCCTGATGCTTGGGTATTACCCCATGGCAATGCGTGGAAGGGTTTTCAGGAGTGCCGATATGGACGATTATGTGTTGGCGCCGAGAGAATGCGAGTCTTTCCTCGATTTCGTCTTCAATTCGTACGGCAAGGGAGTATACCGCGCCACCCCAACAGTCCGCTATCACGCCAAGAAACTGATAATCAGGCCCGGGGATTTCCATGTCTCGAAGAAGTTCCGGAAGTGGGTGAGGGGGCAGTTCGCAGGTTGCACCCTATGCTTCAACAGGGATTTCGACCTCTGCCTCAGCGAGCTGATAAAGGCTTATCCTGATACCTGGCTTTTTCCGCCCTTGGCAAATATCCTTAGAAACATTCATGTAAATCCCGATGCCGTAAGCGTGGATTCCGTGGAGCTATGGCGAGGCAACGAGCTTATAGCCGGCGAGATAGGCTTCGTAACCAAGAACGCCTACGCCAGCCTTTCAGGTTTTCATAAGGAGACTGATTCGGGCACTGTTCAAATGCTTGCTCTTGGCAAATACCTGTTCCAGAACGGTTTCGCATATTGGGACCTCGGAATGGAGATTGAATACAAATACCGTTTCGGCGCCAAGGATTACGACCGCGATGGACAGGAGGCGCTGTATGATACGCTTTCGGGAGAAAGATTGGTATTTACTGACAAAGCTGTTCCGCTTAAGGATTTGCTGTAAAAAAAATATTTGCAACTTGCTGATTTCTTTGTATATTTGCATCCGAATTTTAAACCCAAAACAATAATGAAAAAACTACAGTTTTTATTGATTTCAGCCTGCATGATGATTTGCGCGTGCGGTGGCACCAAGGCAGACAACAGCAGCGACAAGGATCCAAACAAGACTCAGGATGCCGACAAGGCTCCAGTGGTAGAATCAAAGGCCGAGCCTCAGACTCCTAAGGACAGCAGGACTTATCTCGACGCTATGAGTATGGGATATTATGGCAATGTGAAGTCCGTAAAGGAGGATTCTGAGATTTTCCTGGCTTTCAACAAGGACGGATCCATCTCTAAGTTCTATGAATATGATATCAAGGATCCCAACGGTAAGACTCCTATCGTGAAGCCCGGATGGAATGAAGACCAGGCCATTACAATTACACGCAACGACGACAAGATGATTACCTTGATAGAGCGCGGCAATGGCTATGAGGGTGATTATTATTCTTTTGAGTATAACGACGACAAGACCATCAGCGTACGTGACTATACATTTCTCGGTGGTGCCTGGACATCAATCAAAACCGACTGGGAGAACGGCAAACTTGTGAAGTGGACCTGGACCTCAGGTTGCGAGGGCGAGGATGAGGAGGAAGAGCCGAGTGTTGTCACATACTCAAAATACGACTCTCACAACAATCCTATTGAGAAGGGCGTTACTATTGAGTATTGGGACTAAAATCCATAACATATTAGAATTTGCTGAGACGGGCTTAGGCCCGTCTCTTTTTTGTTTATTTTCATTAACACAAAAAAAACGTCTCAGCAATTTCTTGCCAAGACGTTCCGAATTTCTTTGTAGTCCCAAGGAGAATCGAACTCCTATTCCAAGATTGAGAATCTTGTTTCCTAACCGTTAGAAGATAGGACCATTTGTGTCAGTATGTTTTTGTAGTCCCAAGGAGAATCGAACTCCTATTCCAAGATTGAGAATCTTGTTTCCTAACCGTTAGAAGATAGGACCGTTTGTGTCAGTATGTTTTAGTAGTCCCAAGGAGAATCGAACTCCTATTCCAAGATTGAGAATCTTGTTTCCTAACCGTTAGAAGATAGGACCATTTTATTTGCCTTTGCAGCCGGGTTTTCCCCTTTTTGCACTGCAAAGGTAAATACAATTTTTTAATTCTCCAAATTTATTCCGCGCAAGAATTCAATTATTTTCATTCTTTTCTTGCCTTCCAACTGAACGTCAGTGAGATAAATGTAACCATTTTTGCAAGAGATTTTTGCAAATTTCTTGTTGTCGGAGATTAATTTGCCTGGAATCTCGTGATTTTCGCATTTCTCGACCTCACATTCGAACACTTTCAGACCCATTTCCTTGCCCTTAACGTTGATTGTTGTGAAGGCGGCAGGGTAGGGGCTTAGTCCGCGTACAAGGTTGCGGATAGTGTCGCCGTCGTTCTCGAAATTGATTCTGCAATCCTCCTTGAATATTTTGGGAGCGTGTTTCAGCTCTGTCTCCTTGTTGATGAGGCTGTCCTGGTCTATGAATGTCATATTTCCCTCTATGAGTTTCTCAACGGTTTCTACCACCAAATCCTGACCTACGAGCATAAGCTTGTCGTGGACGGTGCCGACAGTGTCGTAGTCCTCAATTGCGACCTCCTTCTGGAGCATAATCTTGCCGGTGTCGATGTCCTTGTCGAGCATAAAGGTTGTTACGCCGGTCTTCTTCTCGCCGTTGATTACCGCCCAGTTCAATGGCGCGGCGCCTCGGTACTGTGGAAGAAGTGCGGCGTGGAGGTTGAAGGTACCCATTTCAGGCATATCCCAAACCACCTCGGGAAGCATTCGGAATGCCACAACTACCTGAAGGTCTGCCTTGTATGATTTCAACTCCTCCAAAAACTCCGGGTTCTTGAGTTTCTCGGGCTGAAGTACTGGAATGTTGTGGTCCACGGCAAATTCCTTTACAGGAGTGGGCTGGATTTTTCGTCCTCGTCCCTGAGGCTTGTCCATTCCTGTAACCACTGCCACCACGTTGAATCCGTTGTCAACCAGTGTCTTCAAGGGACCCACCGCAAAATCTGGTGTACCCATGTATATTATCCTTAAATCCTTTTTTGTCATTTGGTGTAATTTTTATATTTTCGCACAAAATTATAAATTTTCGCACAGATTACACAGATTATACAGATTTTTTTATAAAAATGGAAGATAGAAAACCGAATGCGTGGGTGAGTGCGGTGCCGTTTCTGGTGCTGATAGCCATGCTGTTTTGCGTGCTGATGAATTTTGGAAGTGATGCTTTGGATGGAGCCTCGCAAGTATCTCTGCTGTTGGCTACTGGAGTCTGCATCGCTTTGGGAATTTTTGTATATAAAATGGAGTGGAAACGTTTCGAGAATGCCATCGTGAAAACGATGTCGGACATGGCGGTTTCCATTTTCATTCTGTTGCTGATAGGTGCGATGTCAGGTACTTGGATGATTTCTGGCGTTGTGCCCACACTTATATATTATGGAATCCAGATAATATCACCCAAGATTTTCCTGCTGGCGGCGTGCGTTATCAGCGGATTGGTGGCAGTGCTTACGGGCTCGTCGTGGACCACGGTGGCCACTATCGGAATCGCGCTTCTTGGCATTGGCAGGGCCGAGGGCTTCAGCGACGGATGGATTGCGGGAGCCATAATCTCGGGCGCGTATTTTGGCGACAAAATCTCGCCACTAAGCGATACCACGGTGCTGGCATCTTCGGTTAGCGGCACACCTATCTTTCAGCATATCAGATATATGATGTACACCACAATCCCGAGTATCTCGATAGCGTTGCTGATATTCCTGGTGGTTGGTCTTATGAATGATGTTCAGGCAAACGACGATACCGAGGTCTATCTCAGCGCCTTGGACAATACCTTCAATATTTCGCTCCTAACTCTCATTGTGCCAGTGATAACGGGTGTGCTGATATACAAGAAGGCGCCTGCGTTGGTGGTTCTGTTTGTATCAGCCATCTGCGCCGCCATTATGGCCATTGTCCTTCAGGCTGATATCGTGGCAATGATAGGAGGCGGGTCTGATGCTTCGGGTATTTTCAAGGGAGTGATGACAACGATTTTCGGCTCCACAAGCATCGACGCCGGCAACGAGCTTCTCACAAAACTTGTCGGAACCTCTGGAATGGCTGGCATGCTCAGTACTATATGGCTGATAATATGTGCGTTGGCTTTCGGCGCGGCAATGCAGGAGAGCGGAATGTTGCGCAGTTTCCTTGTTGCGATTTTCAGCCGACTGGTAAGGACCCGCGTTGGTTTGGTTTTCTCTTCCATCATCAGCGGAATCACCCTAAATATGGCGACTGGCGACCAATATATCTCCATCATTATGACGGCCAACATGTTTAAGGGGGAGTATCAGAAACAAGGCTATGAGTGCCGCTTGCTCTCCCGTACAAGCGAGGACAGCGCCACTGTAACTTCTGTCCTGATACCCTGGAACACTTGTGGAATGACTCAGAGCACCGTTCTGGGAGTGCCCACGCTCACGTATCTGCCTTTCTGCTTCTTCAATCTGATAAGTCCGCTTATGAGCCTCGTGCATGCGGCCTTCGGCTGGTGGATTGTAAGGAAAGCATCCGAGGAAAAATCTATTGACTGTAATGAAGGATTTTAAATAATTAAATTATATGTATATGGATAATAAGAAGTTATTTGTGCTGTCGGCGATAGTGCTGTCGATAATATCAACGGTTTTGGTGATGGTTGCAACTATCAACCGCGATATATTGATGGGGGTGTTGGCGTGGTTCATACCTTTCTTTATATTGGAAGTTGCGAAAATGTTTCTAAAACTGGAACGTATGCCTCCTGTTGTGGTTTTCTGTATTATTTTCCCGATAGTAGGTGTTATTGCAAGTTTTTTTGTAGTAAGCACATACGAGGACGAGGAAGGAGTGGTGTATGTGTTGGGAGATGTTTCCGACAAGCAGCAAAGCACTTCCAGAAAGCGCAACAGTAGAACTGAGTATCAAATGGATTTCAGTGCCTGGATCACTACTCCAACCTTCGGCTTGATGGACAAGGATAGCGTGAGGTATTATTATTCTGATCATGACAATAATCTGGATGCTCCTTTCCCGATTTATGGGGACAAGGTTCTGATGAGATATCCTGTGGCATTGCCGGAAAACGTAACTTGGGAGATTCTGAATCCTGACGACGAGATTCTTATGGTATGCTCCTCTCCATTGGTGGTTACACCCGAAAAGGATACGCTCTGGGGGACTGAGGCTTTGGATTATATTGAGGAGTATGTTAGGAACAAGAAGTAAGTAAAACTTTTATTATAAAAATACTTTGATTATGAATCTGAATGATAAAATTACATGCACGGCGTTGCTCGTGATATCGATTGTTTTGGCCTTTGCGATACTCCCATGGATTGTCCTATGTTGGGCACAAGGCAATTTCTGGCCTTTTCTGATCGCGGTATTTGCTTTGCCGGTCCCGTTCATCTTTTTGTTGAAGAAACTGGATAAGCTGCTCTATATCTGGACATTGGGACTTGTATGGTTTGTCGCCGCATTCTATTTACTATGGAAAGAAGATAGAAGTGAAGGCTTGATTATAATAGCAGGTAAACTCAGCGACCAGGAAGTTGTTGTGGATTTTACAAAATCATCGTCCAGTGGTGGTGGCTGGAGTGGTCGTGGTGGTGGGGTAGGGCGTAGCAGCCAGTCTAAGCTTTATAACCTTCACAAGGCCAAGGTTACTTATCCTACGTTTGGATTGTTGGATGATGAGTTTTATACCAGCAATCTTAGTTATGGAGATGAATATATGCCAAATGCAGTTTGCCGTTATGGTGAATATTCCATAATTACGTATTCCATCAAGTATCCAAAACGTCAGTGTCTTAGCATTAATGATTCCCCTACCGATGAGGAGATAAAGAAGTTCGAGAAACCTGCTGTATTATTGGGTGACGACACACTTTGGAACGACGCCGCAATGGAGTATATTGCCAAATATGTACAAAAGGAGGAAAATTGATGTTGGTTGGGGGGTTAACCTTACGTGGAATTAGCACATATATTACGGATTAATCTGTAAAGAGTAACCAAAAATATCATTATGGAAAACAATCAAGACAAAACCAAAAAGAAAAAAATGGCAGATACAATTGGAGCAATATTGGCAGTCCTGACAGTGGCGGGATTGTTTACGTGGGCGTTGACGAGTATCCTGACACCTCATATAAGCAATGCACTAGGTGAATTGCCTGAATACGTAACCTTGAAGGAGGTGGCAGATGAGGGTACCCGCAATGAGGTGAAGTTTTTCACTATCCACGGCATCGGCAACGATTCGCTGGCTTTCAGGCTATTGCAAATGCTCAAATGTGATCAATTGAAAACTCCACGCAGCACCCATAATGGCAATACTGCCGTTATCCATTTCAGTCAGGGAGAATGTCTGTATATCTATAGGGACAAGGGCGGAAACAATATGGCTGCTGTTGCCAACAGACATTTAAAGGGTTCTTACACGCCGCCCAATATTGATGAGGAGACTGCGCAATTCTTCAAGACCCACTTCGCCGTCTATTCCGAAAAGGTGGGTATTTTCAAGATGCCGGATGGTTGCGATCCATACATATTCGATGACAACGATCCTCTCTACAATAAATGGGTTGATATTCGGTTCGGAAAGATTGTGGATGGATACAATTCCATTATCAAATCCGACAAATGGGACGAATCAGTGGCCCGCGACAAGCACTGGGAGTTCTATTATGCCTACTGGCGCAGCAATGTGAGGAAATAATTTAAACAATTTTTCCGCTCCTTTTTCTTGCAGTCTCAAAAATATTTTCTATTTTTGGGGCATAATAAACCATTACTAAAAATTTGCAATAATAATGAAAGATTTGACACTCGACATTTCCAAGGCATTGGAATTTGTTTCAAAGGACGGCTACAAGTCATTGCAGGATAAGGCGTTGGAGTATAACGCTGCTCTTTACGACAAGACTCTCCCAGGCAACGATTTCCTGGGCTGGGTGGATGTAAAGAATATCATCTCTGAGGAGGAACTCTCGGCTATCGAGAAGAAGGCCGCCGAACTCCGCGAGAAGATCGACGTTCTCGTAGTAATCGGTATCGGAGGCTCTTACCTTGGCGCCAAGGCCGTTATCGAGGCTCTCAGCAACTCGTTCGCTCAGATGTGTCCTAAGAAGGGTATGCCACTCGTACTCTTTGCTGGTCAGAACATTGGCGAGGACTATATCGCTGAGCTTATGGACGTTATCGCCGACAAGAGTTACGCTCTCTGTGTGGTTTCCAAGTCAGGTACCACCACCGAGCCTGCAATCGCATTCCGTCTCCTCAAGGAGCAGATCGAGAAGAAATATGGCAAGGCTGAGGCCGCTACACGTATTGTGGCTATCACCGACAAGAGCCGTGGCGCTCTCAAGACTCTCGCAACAGCCGAGGGCTACACAACATTCGTAATCGGCGACTCGGTAGGTGGCCGTTTCTCTGTGCTCACTCCAGTAGGACTGTTCCCAATCGCCTGCGCTGGCTTCGACGTTCGCGCGTTGCTCAATGGTGCTTACTCTATCGAGGAGAAGACTCAGAAGGGCAAGTCGTTCGACGAGAACATTTCGGCTCACTACGCCGTAGTCCGCAACCTCCTCCACAAGGCTGGCAAGTCAACAGAGATCCTCGTAAACTTCCACCCAAAACTTCACTACTTTATGGAGTGGTGGAAGCAACTTTACGGCGAATCAGAGGGCAAGGACGGCAAGGGTATTTTCCCTGCATCGGTAGATTTCACCTCCGACCTCCACTCTATGGGTCAGTACATTCAGGAGGGCGTACGCCTTATGTATGAGACAGTAATCTCTATCGCAGAGCCTGACCGCAAGGTTGAGATTCCTTCTGACGCTCAGAACCTCGACCAGCTCAACTTCCTCGCCGGCAAGCGCGTTGACTTCGTTAACAAGCAGGCAGAACTTGGAACTCAGCTCGCTCACCTCGACGGCGGCGTTCCACAGATCCGTATCGAGATTCCACAACTCAACGAGTACTACCTCGGCCAGATGATTTACTTCTTCGAGAAGGCCTGCGGTATCTCAGGCTACATTCTCGGCGTAAACCCATTCAACCAGCCAGGCGTAGAGGCTTACAAGAAGAATATGTTCGCTCTTCTCAACAAGCCAGGCTACGAGGAGGCCAGCAAGACTATTCAGGCAAGATTGGCAAAGTAGTTCGGCACAGATAGAACGCTGATAACGCAGATTTTGGCGGATTAACGCAGATTAATATAGAAATAATACCTCACAGAAGATTGGTTCTTTTGTGAGGTATTTTTTTTATTGAGAAAATGTTGGTTGGCTCAAAAAAATATTTTATATTTGTAACAAAATTAATTTATGACTATGAAACGATTAACAGCAGAAGAAAAGAAACGAGCTGATGAACTTTTCAAATTAGTTCTCCAGAAATCCAATATGACATATCAGGAGTTCTTGTTCCTGGTTAAGCATAATTTTGTGGCAAGCAATCTTGATGTTTTGTCAGTAGAAGAGAAGGAGAGGTTCAATATCGAAGTTCCTGAATATGCAGAATGATTTGGTTCATATCTATGTTGATACAAATGTCTTGATTAATTATTGTACCAATCAGACAAACGACGTAGATGTGTTGAATTATATTTTTTCGAAGAGGCGTAGAGAAGTTTTGTTTACGTCTTCGCTTGCTATTGTCCAAACAATAACGAATCTACAGACAAAGAAACCTTCAAGAAAACCTTTCACTAAACAGCAGATATACAAAGTTTTGGATTTGTTTAATTCTAAATTCACTGTTATAGATTTAACAAATTCTGATATCAACAATGCCAAACGTGAAAATGGTGATGATGTTGAGGATTGTGTACATTCAATATTAGCCAAGAAGAAAAAGTGTGTTGCCTTGCTTACCAACAATGTATCAGACTTCAATAATTTTTCTGAGTTGTTTATTTTGCCAATGAAACTTAATTATATCAAGACTTTAATTAAATGATTATGTAAATAACGACCCCGGAGGGTTCGAGAGAAGCCTACGTTAACCCATAGTACACGCACCGCTTGCGGTGTGGGCACTATTCTCCAATCACCCATAGTACTCCCGACGCCGGGGCGTCGTCGCACTATGGGTTAACGTAGGCTGCGCTTGTCCCCTCCGGGGACACTTCCTTTTATTTTGTGGTTTGGTAGCTGGATGGACATTCTTTTCCCCTTTTGGTTAGTAGTTTGGGTTTTCTTTGTTATATTTTTTTTGTAACCTAAAGATAATTGAAAATCAAAATTATCTATTACTTTTGTACTGCAAATTTTCAATTACTTAAAAAAATGGAGGAGAATAGTTCACTTGCGATAGATTTGGCGCTGATACTTATTTCGGCGGGAATTACTACATTGATTTTCAAGGCTTTGAAACAGCCTTTGATTCTTGGTTACATTGTGGCCGGTTTCCTTGTGGGGCCTCATTTGGGATTTTTCCCGACTGTGGGCAGCAGCGAGACTATCGAGCAATGGTCGGAGATTGGTATCATCTTCCTGCTCTTTGGTCTGGGCTTGGAGTTCAGTTTCAAGAAACTCATCAAGGTGGGCAGCACGGCGCTCATAATCGTATCCACGATACTTGTGGCTATGAGCGTTGTGGGAATGTGGATTGGCAAGTCGATGGGCTGGAACAATATCGAATGTATGTTTCTCGGCAGTATGCTCAGTATGTCGAGCACCACTATTATCATAAAGGCGTTCACTGACTTGGGCGTTAAGAATCAGCCCTTTACGCAGCCTGTTTATGGTGCGCTTATAGTTGAGGACCTTATCGCCGTGGTGATAATGGTGCTTTTGAGCACTATGGCGGCGAGTCAGAATTTCGAGGGCGGCGAGATGATGATGGCCATCCTGAAGCTTGTTTTCTGCCTGATACTCTGGTTCCTGGTGGGAATGTACATTGTGCCGACTCTTCTAAAGAAGGGCCGCAAGTTTATGAACGACGAGGTGCTTACCGTCCTCAGCATTGGCCTATGTTTCGCAATGGTGGCCATAGCAGTTGCAATGGGATTCTCTGCTGCGCTTGGCGCCTTCGTTATGGGATCCATTCTTGCCGAAACCATTGAGAGTGAGAAGATTATACACCTTATAAAAGGCGTTAAGGATATATTCGGAGCAGTATTTTTCGTGTCGGTGGGTATGCTGATAGATCCCAACGTGATAGTGGAATATTGGAAGCCAATCCTGATACTTACGTTGGTTGTAATGACCCTTCTGCCATTGTTCGCCACTACGGGAGTACTCTTTGCCGGCAAGGGCCTCGATACCGCTGTCAGGGCCGGTATGACAATGGCTCAGATTGGTGAGTTCGCGTTCATTGTGGCCTCGGTCGGAAGCTCGCTCCACGTGATGAGTCCGTTCCTGTATCCGGTAATTGTGACAGTATCAGTAATCACCACATTTACAACACCTTACTATATCAAATTTTCGGGTAAGGTAGTGGAGTGGGTATCAGCCAGACTGCCCGAGAGCATACTCTCGCACCTGAAGCCTGCCGACGAGAGCAGCAAAAACGAGAATAACGTATCTCTGTTCAATCAGCTGATAAAAGTGAGCGCCATCCGCATCATCACATATCTTGTATTGCTTGTAGCCACCTTTATCGCGAGCAATATCTGGCTCGAGGATGCGGTGCGCAACCTTTTGCCCGATCTTCCCGACCTTCCGATAAAGATTATATGCGCTGCGGTGGTTTTGGTGGTGATGTCGCCGATGCTTGCAGGACTCCTGGCAAGTTCCGCCAAGCAGAAGAAGCTTCAGCAGGACCTCTGGAACGGCAGCCGTGTCAACAAGATTCAGCTTGTGGCCATCAATGTTATTAAGCTGTTCATCGCTTTCTCTGTGATACTTACGGTGCTGTTCCATTACTTCCATCTGTCGTGGTGGGCTGTGCTTCTGATATCGCTGTTCATAGGTCTGCTGATATGGTTCGTAAACAAGAACATAAAGCGGATGAACTTCCTGGAGGAGCGTTTTCTCGACAATCTCAATCAGAAGGAGAAGGCTGCCCGCGAGCAGTCCCCAATGTCGACAGCCATCAAAGATTCTCTCCTCGGTCACGATATTTCCGTTGAAACTCTTACTATAGGTCAGGACAGCATTTTTGCTGGTACTCAGCTTGGTAATATGGGCTTGAGAGCGGCTTACGGAGTTACAATTATCAAGATTATCCGTGGCAAAAAG
>JAZLKG010000113.1:0-12522 GCA_045597465.1 Bacteroidales bacterium
GAATTAAACAATATCCTGCAATTTGACCTATTGTGCGTTTGAAAACCTCATTTTTTCGCTGAAAGTTTTCAAACCTTGTAACATATTGATTTTGTGAATTATAGATTATGTTTCATCCTGCAAATTGACCCATAGACCTTATTCCCCAATCTTGTATTGTACTTAATTCTTGTAAGTATGGAAATGGAGAAACTCACGCAGCCAAATATTTTTCTAAACCTGAGGTACTTGAGGATTTAGCAGGTGATAATGCTATTCCTTATTCTATTATTATAAATTTGCCAATTGGCAAAAATATAACTAAAGACATTTTTACACAGATAATTGACAAGTTGGATATTACTTTTTTGAGAGAGAAATTCAGAGGGTTTGAAATTACTGATTCAATATTAAACGAAATAACTGATAGCGAATTGATAAAAAATGTTGTAAGACTATTTTTTGACTATGATATAACCCCAAGCAAGGTTAAGGCTTATTTGTATGGAAATCAAGAAATTGATGATTTGTTTATTGCTAAAAATATCCAGAGGAAGTTGGATACTGATGTTGATTATTGGCAATTTATATCTGCATTGTTCTCTTTCTTGACATATAATAAAGAGAAATATTCTTGTATTCTATTTTGGATTGACGGAATTGAAACCGTTAGATTTATGACGTCTTCAAATGCAATAAACGTAAGTCTATTTATACGTTCCTTGATAGATAGTACTCATAATAAACTTCTTCTTTTTTTGAATTTTATGGAGTCTTCTAATATGGATGTAGATGATTTATCTTCATATTTAATGGGAAATATTAAATCAAAAATCAAGGATACTATTTATTTTCCTAATCCCCAACCTTCTCAATTAAAACAGTATTTGTTTGATTTGATAAATAATCCTGTTGTAAAGGAAGATGTGGGGATTTGTCTCTTGCCGGAAGATGTAATTGATTTAATAATTGAAGATGGTCACATTGATTCTATACGTAAATTTAATGATGTTATTTCTATAGTGCTTGAGTATGCAGTATTGGATAACAAAGAAATTAATATTGATTATTATAATAGCATAAAATCAGAAATCTTCAGTAATTAATATTATATGGAAATTAACCCGCTTTACTTGAAGTATTTATAATTTTATATTGGAATATATAAAAATTACTTATTTTCTTCAATATAATACTTTTTTGACAAGATTGAATAGTTATTGATTATTTCGAAGATATCCAATAATCAACTTGATCAAAGTTTTACTATTATTTATTTTATTAATCAATCGCATATCCTTCATACCGACGTTACAAGTCGCGTTCAGAGTGGGAGCCTGTGGGCTTCTTCTCTGAATGCTTGTGTAATGCAACAAGGTTTGATTTGATGTTGGGATTTTTCTCATCGTCGGCTTTCAATGTGCTTGCAGATGGATTCGCCGCCTTTATCTACAACGGCGGAAATATGCGATTGATTATCAATGATATATTATCCGAGGAGGATAAAGATTTCATCTCTATCGGGAAATCCGATGTGATTATTCCGTGTTTCAATCTTGAGAATATCGAATTTCTGAAAGAAACTCTCAGCGAGCGTAGCCGTCATTTCTTTGAATGTCTGGCCTTCCTTATCAGAAACAAGAGACTAAGTATCAAGATTATCCGCCCAAAAGACAATTCCGGAATCTCTCATACCAAATCGGGAATGTTTTCCGACGGGGTAAATTCCGTGTCGTTTGATGGATCCTGCAATTTCTCCAAGACTGCGCTTCTCGACAATATCGAGAGCATTACCGCTTTCTGTGACTGGGATGGCGATGTGCAAAAAGCAAACACCGAAAGATTCAGCGAGGATTTCGACTTCGTGTTTTCTGGTCAGGATGATAGCGTGGAATATCTGGAAGCCGAAGATGTAACAACCCGAATCGCTGAGAATTTTCCTGAGAAATCTGTCAGGGAATTGCTGGAGGATGAGCAGAAGATTCACGAGAATGATTTCAAATCCCAATCAATTCCAGCCACAATTCTTAGAGCGCTCAGCAAGGCCAAACAACGTGTAGAGGAACTCATCGAGAAATTCCATTCCAAAAAAGATGCGGTTGAAGAGGTTTCAACCGAGCCGAGATTTCCTTACAAGGAAGGTCCAAGGGATTATCAGAAAGAGGCTTTCGAGAATTGGAAATCCAACAATCAGAAGGGGCTTTTCGCAATGGCTACAGGAACAGGAAAAACCATTACCTCTCTCAATTGCCTGTTGGAAATCTACAAGCGCAAGGGCTATTACAAAGCCTTGATCCTTGTGCCAACCATAACACTTGTGGAGCAGTGGGAGAAGGAGTGCAGAAAATTCAACTTCCATAATATCACAAAAGTTTGCTCCAAGTTTCCGAAATGGAAATCCAATATAGCCAGTATCAAGACATTGGAGAGCTTAAAATCCAATGGCGATTTGTCTTATATCATTATTTCAACATACGCCTCCTTTGTCAGGAGCAATGTTTTTGCTGAGTTGAATAGTTTCAATCCCAAACAACTTTTGTTGATTGCGGATGAGGCTCATAATATGAGTGGCGGACTTATGCGCAAAAGGCTCTCGCAGATAAAATACCTGAGGCGAATTGGTCTTTCCGCAACTCCCGAGCGTCAGTTTGATAACGAGTCAACAATGATGCTTTATGATTTCTTTGGCAACAAGGATCATTTTACTTTTGAATACTCGATGCAACAGGCCATTGATAATGGCGCGCTTTGCAGGTATTATTACTATCCTCACCTTGTAACACTTACAATGGACGAGATGGTGGAATATAAGGATGTTACCAAAAAGATTGTAAAGTTTTTGGGAAAGACGGACTCCGATAGCCAGGAAATTTTGTTGAGGCTGTTGCTGAAACGCAAGAGGATTATCCACAAGGCCGAAAACAAGAAGGCTGTTTTCGAGGATATCCTGAGACAAAGACTTGATAAGGCTGGCAGTCTAAAATATACTTTGGTTTATGTGCCTGAGGGCAACAAGCCAGATTCCGACGATGCTGATATCCACGATTCTTCTGATGTTTGGGAAACCGACGAGGACGCTCTGCACTTAATCGACGAATATTCCAATATTATCAAGAATATGGATTCGCATTTGATTGTAAGGCAGTTTACCTCTGATTCCATTGATCGTGAAAAGATGCTTAAGGGATTCGCTAATGGCGATATTGATGTACTTGCCTCAATGAAATGTCTGGACGAGGGAGTTGATGTTCCCCGCTCCGAGTTGGCCATTTTCTGTGCAAGCACAGGAAATCCAAGGCAGTTTATTCAGCGACGGGGGCGTGTGCTTAGAACTCATCCCGACAAGAAGAAGGCGATAATTCACGATTTGGTGGTGATTCCTAATATTGATGAGGCTTCGGAGGAGTGCTACGATATGGAGCGCAATATTGTAAGAAACGAGTTGAAAAGGGTTAAGGACTTCGCCCTTATGTCTGAGAATGCTAACGATACAGATAATGAGTTGAGCGAGGTTTTGCAAAAATATAGTTTATCAATTTATGAGTAATACTATGAAATACACAACTAATAACGACAAGATACTACAGGCGGTATTGAAGGATGCCGACTTGATAGAGTTGGGTAAATACAATCCTGATGATTACCTAACTCTGGATTCTGCGTTTGATTCCGATAATTATGTTGTAAATGCTGTTGCTCAGATTATTGGAGGTTTTATTCAGAATTTCACCGATAGAAATATTTATAATCAGGTTGTTGAATTCTTAAAGGGAAAGGTATGATAATTAAAAGTTTGGATATCAAGAACTTCCGTAGTTATTATGGAAGTGGCAATCATATAGATTTCTCTGATGATCTTACTCTTATAATAGGTGGTAATGGAGATGGCAAGACAACTTTCTTTGATGCCATAGAATGGTTGTTTAATACCTCCAGCAATATTGTGGAGTCAAACATTTCGGAGATGCGAAAGTCCGAATTGGAAGTTGGTGAGTTCGATTCGGTGGAGGTTTCTGTTGTCTTTGAGCACAACGAGACAGAGAACGAACTTATCAAGCGTTTCTATTTCGAGAAAATTGCCGACCGAAAATTCAAGTGCCGTGATTTCAATTATATAGGCTATTATTCTTCGGGATCGGAGCGTAATCAGATTGGCGGAGCCGAGTTGATTAATAGGTGTTTTGATACCGTTATCAGAAAATATTGCCTGTTCAATGGAGAGAGCGAGTTGAATGTTTTCAACAATTCAACAGCCTTGAAAACTCTTGTGGACACATTCTCGGATATCAAGCAGTTTGATGAGCTTGTGTCATTGACTGATGGGTTTGCCCAAAAGTCTATGAAGGCCTTCACACAGGAGAGCCAGAAGGATAGCAAGATTGATAAGCAGGCCAAGGAACTCAACGGCAGGCTTCAGTATTATGGCCAGAAGATTTTTGATTTGAAGCAGGATATTATTGCTACTACCAAATCTATAAATGACTACACTTCCAATATTGAGAAAATCAATGCTTATCACGAGGCTTCAGAGAAATGGCACGAACTTGATAAGCGTCTTGATTCTCTGAAAGAGAGGGAGATGCAATATAAGCGACTCATAAAAATTGACTATAATACTGTTTTGCTTGATGAGAATTGGATATTGAGGTCTTTCAATCCGATTTTCTCTGAGTTTGTTTCCAAAATCTCTAAACTTGACAAGGAGAAGCGCCGTCTTGATAAATTGGAGACTGAGCGCAGGGCTGAGGAAAAAGGCAAGCAGAAAGCATTTGAGGAACTTAAGCAGGATTTCACACCTCTCAAATGGGATATTCCTGATCAGAGCACAATGGAGGAGATGCTTGAGGAGAAAGTGTGCAAGGTTTGCGGAACTCCTGCCCCCATAGGTTCCAAGGCTTATAACTTTATGCTTGCCAAGTACAATCAGATTTTGGAAACCATAAAGGCAAAAGAAGCCCAGATTAAGAAACGAGAGGAAGAGAAGGAACTTTTCCCAAAAAAGCATATTGATGAATTGCACCGTCGCCTTATACGAATGAGTGGCGATGACGAGAAGACGATATCAGAATTGGACTCTCTCATCAAAGACAAGATTGGGTTGGTCCAGAGAATTAAGGAAGATTTAAGTGAGGTTCAGTCAGAGATAAATGACCTGTTGCAGGAGAAAAACGATTTGCTTTTGCAGAATCCTAATGTTTCTGAGGAGTTCCTTAACAAGAGTTTCAGCGATTATCGTGGCAATTTCAATGCAAAGGACAGGGCTCAGGCCAAACTTAATAATTTGAATCAAGAGTTGGCAAAATATGAGGCTGAGATTCGCAAGGTACAGGATGAGTTGAATAATCTTGCGCCTACAAATGTTATGGTGAAGGTTTATCAAAAGGTAAACAAAGTTTTTGACACCATAAAGAACGCTTTTTCTAATGCCAGGAATAGTAATGTTACCAAATTCCTTGAATTGCTTGAGGCTAAGGCTAATGAGTATCTTGCCAAATTAAATGTGAATGATTTCTATGGCAATATCCGTATCATCCGCACTATTGATGATTCTGCCAAAATCGCTCTTGTAAGTAGCAATGGTGATACAATCGAGAATCCTAATGGCGCTCTCGAAACTACTATGTATATGTCGGTGTTGTTTGCCATATCTAACATTACCACATTGAAGCGCAATAATGATTATCCTCTTATCTTCGATGCTCCTACTTCATCGTTTGAGGGTGTCAAAGAGGATGTTTTCTATAATGTGATTGATGATATCGAGAAGCAATGCATTATAGTTACCAAAGACCTTATCGTAAATAAGGGCAACGGCAAAAAGGAACTGAACATTGAGAAAATCAATAAATTGAAATGTTCGGTTTACAGTATATCTAAGGCCGAGGGCTTCAACGAGAAGGATTTATCTACAATACGAACCATAATTAAACCTATCAAATAACTATGATTACAGAACAATTATATGATTTGTGGGTAAAACGCAATCCCAAATGGGACACACGTTTTGAGGACACTATTGTAAAGAAGTTTACAGATTACAGTGTTGGAAATAGTAGTTTCAGAGAAGACAGGGCAAAAATTTTTGGAGCAGGTTACGAGATATTAATCATTGCTTTCTTCTTGGGATTGTACTATAACCGCAAAACCAAGATAAGCGACAAGGCCAAAACCAAAGACCTTGGACAGGCAATTCAGTTTTGGGGCAATAGCGAGAAAGGTCAGCGAAAGGCATATCCTCGATTGAAGGAATATATTTACATAGCCCTTATTGCCAAAACTGATGTGGATTTAATTGCTTTGGACAAGGGCGAGACTACCGAGCGCAAAATCGTTGATCAGTTGATAGCCACAATGGAGGAGTATATCAATGGCGGTCTTATAATAATGGAGGATCAACTCCGTGAGGACGCCAATTATTTCTACCGCGAAGGCGCTCTGTTCAATATGTTTATGTCAATAGGTTCCGATGACGAGGCCGACGAATCCGATTCTTCTTTTGACGACGACGAGCCCGAATCCCTCGACTAAACACAATCCCACCACGAATCTCTCCCCACCCGAGAAATTCGTGGTGTTTATCTCTCACCCAATCTCCACTCCCTCCACCACCTCAAAATCCTGATTCCCAGTAATATCCTTCAGCTCTATGCCGATTTTGTTTACTGATATCAACAGTTTTTCGGGGTTCTCTTTCATTTGGAAAATCAGGAGAGAGTCCTCGGGGAGCAGTTGGTTGAAGTTTTCGGAGATACTGTTGTCTTTTCTCTTTATTCTGTAATAATTTTCCGAATCCTCAATCTCGCAATAAATATAGTTTTTCGTAACCGCCGAAACCTCATAGCAGTAGAATTTTTCGGCCCAGTCAAGAGGGTTGCTTTCCTCAAAATCCGCCAACTTGCGTATCAGTTTCAGCGTGCCGTTTACCGAATCGTCTTTTATCAGATATGTAACTTCCTCGTTTATTGGAAGTTTTAGCCATTCGGGCATAGTATGTGAGCCGTCTGAGTTTCTTACAAATTCCAGCACGAGGGCGTATTCCGTAAAATCGTAGGCAAAAATCGCGTTTTCAGGCTTGTAGTTGCTGATAGTCAGGTTGTTGTTTGGCTTCATTATTTGGCAGTATTTCGCGTTGTCCTCGCCCGTGAAAAACTGCGTGAAGTACCTCGTTACAATTACTTTCTTGGTATTCAGATACTTGTCGAGATATTTATGAAGATCTCCGCAACCCTCAATCTCATTTTTGCAGTATTCGGTAAGTTCCTCAAAAAAAGCGCTTTGCTCGCTCAGTATATCGAAAATATTTGCGGTGTCAGCTGATACCTTGTCGATTATTTCCTGCAAATTTTCCTTGAAATCAAATACAATTTTAACTATCGTATCTTGAAATTTCTCTATGTGAGGCCGTATCAGAATCTCGTCTTTTAGTCTCTTGGTTTCCCTGAGTTCCTTTATCATACGGATCACTGATTTGTAGTCGACTATTTCAAGTTCCAGTTCCTTCTTGTTGCTCAGTACTTTAGGGTTCGTGAAGTCGGGATCATCAACAATCTCGTACCTCACTAAATTATAGTTTGAGCCGTCTATCCTCTCGATTCTGTACAAAACCTTCTCGTTCTCCTGCTCGCAGAAAGAAATCTCGTCCTCAATCGGAGTCTCCAGCCTCGAACTCATCCATTGTGCATATTTCTCAGGATTTATTACCGTGAAACTGAACCATTTAACAACATAAATCGCGCAATTTATGATATTGAGCCTGTTCATACAAAACAGGCAGTCGTTCTCGTCGAAATCCTCGGGAAGTTCTGTCGAAACGTTTTTCCAGGCCTCTAACGGACCAAAACTTCCCACATTCATATTCGATTCGGGCAGTTTGCCGAGAATGTATTTCTCAAAAAATCCGTAGGCATATTCGTTGTCGGCCTTTATGTCTTTTGGCTCGGAGTTCTTGTTCAACGGAATCACGCCAATGATTATAAGAGTAAGAATCACAGCGCGTTGCAGAATCCTGAAATCATAATCCATATACGCGTCATCATTGCCGTTGCCGTTTTTTATGGCTTCGGACACGTCGCGCAATGTGCTGTATTTCAGTCTTTTTGTGTCTGATACCTCCAGATTTTCTGTTTGCAGTATTGCGTTGAGCAGTTCCACGGCGGTGCTCTCCGATTTTGGCCTTCCCTTTATCATCTGAATCTTCGGAAGAAGGTTTGGATTTATTTGGTTCACCTCCTTTATCACATTCTCCACAATCTCGTAATCATCCAGCAAGTCCTTGAGAATCACCTCCATTCCCATTAACTGCGAGAATCTTGTCACCTCGTGGCTCAGCATAGCGAGTTTGTCGTCGCAGTTTTCTGATTTGTCAAGGTCCTTGGCCCCGATTGCCTCATTTAATTGCTCCTCCTTGTTGAAAAGGAGTCCGAGTCTTTTTATTCGCTGAAGGTATTGTCTTGGTGTTGCCATATTGCTTTTTGTTGGGAAAAACGGTGGATATTTTTACGGTGATTTTACTAATTTTCAGTTTCGCTGATACCTGCCGAAAGTATTGTTGCTCAACCACTTGTAAAGACTCAAATTTGTTCCCGAAACAGAAAAACGAGGCCTCAGAAACCTCCAAAATCTTATTGACGAACAAATAAAAACTTTACAAAAATGAGAACATACACAATCACATTTTCAGCCTATGGTGGCGACAACGACGGCTCAATCGGTGGCGCAGGTGGCGTAGTCATCACCGCCCACTAACCGTCTCCGCTATACAAAGATAATTATTTTTTGAGAAAAAGTCGCTTCAATCGAAAAAGATTTTCTGTAGATTTTTTGCAGATTTTGAGCGAAGCGACTTCCTCACCCCGCACCGAAGGTGCAAAAAATTTTAGCCTGATTTTTGCCCAAAATTTCGGGCAAAAAAAAAGATTTTGAAACGATTTTGAAAAATTTTGAGCGAAGCGACGTCTTTAATAAAAAATAAAATCTGCGAAAATCCGCCTAATCTGTGTTATCTGTGTTCCAAAAATTATTATCTTTGTCCAGACAAAATTTTCAACAAAAATGGACAAACAATTAGTAAACAATACAATCCACGAAATGGGCCTCGACGATTTCTCTACCGTCACCATTCGTGATATCGCAAAACTCTCAAAAGTTTTGGAGCAGAAAACAGGCGAGCCCTTCGTTCACTTGGAGATGGGCGTGCCAGGCCTCAGACCTTCCGAGATCGGCATAAACGCTGAGATAGAGGCACTTAAAAACTATTGCGCCCAGAGTTACCCACCCAACGACGGAATCCCACAGGTGAAGGAAGCCTCAGCCCGATTCGTGAAAGCCTTCATCGACCTCGATATCGACCCGCTCTGCTGTATGCCCACCACGGGATCTATGCAGGGAACATTCGCGGTATTCACCTCGCTGAAACTCGCTCGTCCTGAGAAAGATACAATCCTTTTCATCCAGCCAGGCTTCCCAGTACAGACCACACAGTGCGACGTTATCGGTCTCAAGCACACAGGTATCGACATTTTCGACAAGCGTGGCGACAAACTCATTGAGTCTCTTGAACTTATCCTGAAACAGGGCAACATAAACGCCATTGTATATTCCAACCCCAACAATCCAAGTTGGGTATGCTTCACCGACAGCGAACTCCAGGGCATTGCCGCCCTCGCCACCAAGTACGACGTCATTGTCCTTGAGGACCTTGCCTACTTCGCAATGGATTTCCGTCAGGACCTCTCGCACCCATTCCAGGCGCCATTCCAGGTCTCGGTCGGCAAGTACACCGATAATTACATTCTCTCGATTTCGGGATCCAAGGCCTTTTCTTACGCAGGTCAGCGAATAGGAGTCTCCTGTATCAGCAACAACCTCTACCACAGAAAGTTCGATTCCATAGCCAAGAACTTTGGAGTGGCTGAGTTCGGCGCATTTATGGCCAACCGAATCCTCTACACGCTATCGAGCGGAGTCACACATTCGGCCCAGCACGCAATGGCCGCGATGATGAATTCGGCCTCCGACGGTCAGTACAACTTCCTCGCCGACGTATCCGAGTACGGCCGACGCGCCAAGTTTATGAAAGAAGTCCTCCTCGCCAACAAGTTCTACCTCGTTTACGACAACGACCAGGGCGAGCCCCTTGCCGACGGCTTCTACTTCACCTGCCAGTACCCAGGAATGACCGCCGTTGAACTCACCAAAGAATTAATGTTCTACGGAATCTCCGTCTTCCCGCTCAACACAATGGGCTCCGAGCAACAAGGCGTCCGCGTCTGCACCTCCTTCTTCCACGACTCCCTCCGCGACCTCTTCAAAGAAAGAGTAGAGCGATTCGCAAAAGAACACTAATTTTATAGGTCGCTTCGCTCGAAATCCTCAAAAAATCTTTATCTGCAAAGGTCCCGTAGGGCCAAAAAGATTTTTGCCCGATTTTTGCCCGAGATTTCGGGCGAAAACGGAAAAGATTTTTTGCAGATTTTTTGTAGATTTTGAGCGAAGCGACTTCCACCCGAAAAATGATTTTTGTCTGATTTCGAGCGGAGCGACCAAAAAAAGGACCGATAGGCAATCTTCACCCGTCGGTCCTTTATATTTTTTCGCCTCTGATGCCATATTATATTACGTCCGCAGTGCGTTCCAAATCCAGAATCAGCGCTCTCTACTCTTTACTCTTTACTCTTTACTCTTTCTTCTTCTCCACCACAAACCCCTTCGTCATCACGCTCTTGAAGTTTCCCTTCTTATCAGCGTAAATAAAGAAAGCCTCCGTATCAGGCAGAGAATCAATAAGTTTGCGACCCTTCTCCAGTCCCAAAACCATAACCGCCGTAGCCAAGCCGTCGCCGTCGATCGCCCTCTCGCTCAGAATAGAAACCGACAGCAGACTGTCATCCTTAGGATAACCCGTCTTCGGATTCAGTTCGTGACTGTATTTAACGCCGTCCACCTCTAAGAAATTCCTGTAATCGCCTGACGTACAGAGCGATTTTCCCGAAACAGGCACAATAGTATTAATCTCCCTGTTCTCAGGAGTCGATCCGTCAATAGGGGAGTCAATGCCGATTCTCCAGGGATTGCCCTGAGCATTAACGCCCTCGGCCCTCGTCTCGCCACCAATCTCAACAAGATAATTCTCATAGCCCAATTCGCGCAGATAATCGCAAACCAAATCCACACTATAGCCTTGAGCGTTGGCATTGAAATTCAGCGATATACGCTCATCGTCCTTAACGATTCTGTTGTTCTCGATCCTCACCTTGTCCATACCCACAAACTTCAGGATCGAGTCAAGTTCGCTTTGCTCGGGCTTCCTCAGTTCCTTGTGTTTTGCAAATCCCCAGGCATTCACTAATGGACGGCAGGTAGGATCAAAAGCGCCGTTAGAGACCTCCCAAAGCCACTTCGACTCCTCGAAAACAGTCCTTATGATATCATCAACCTCCACATTCTCATTGTTGTTGATCTTCGTTAGGAGCGACTGCTTGTTGTACGCCGAAATCGAGAAATCAAAATCATTCAGTATCGAGTCGAAATCCTTCTGAAGCACCTCGTCCTTCATCGCCTGATACGTGATATGCCAGGTGGTACCCTGTGCCTCGCCTGCGCATAGCACGTAATGCCTTGGTGTGCAGGAACTTGCCAGCATAAGTGCGCAGGCAGCTCCCAGTATTGGAGTTTTTTTCATTTTCTTGTGTTTATTTCATTATCTGTTCTATGTTGGCGAATTCCTGACTGCTGAAAAACTGGTCGGGGAGGAGGACGTATATAAAGGCGTTCCCCTCGCCATTTATCACACCTTTTATATATGTGACCCCTGAGGTCGATTTCTCTAAATCCTCCACTTTTTTTATTTCAGCGCTTTGATACTCCTTAACTATCAGTACCTTATCCACCAGCGCACCAAAACGTTTGTTCCCATTGTTGGTCTTTATTTCGAATACCACGCAATATTTGCGCGGCTTGTCATTGCTCTCCACCACGGGAATATTCAGCCGCTGCACAGTGTCTATCACTGGTATTATGCTGTCCCTGAATTTCCTGATGCCTGCCATATATCCGGGGGCACCGGGCATTGGTGTAATGTTGTCAGACTCTGATACTTCCAATACATTGGCAACACTTACAGCACACATTCTCCCGCCCACGCGGAATATCATGTAAGATTCTTTCTGCTGATTCATATCTAATAAGATTAATTTGTGAAACGAAATTACAAAAAATTTTCAAATCCAAGAGAAAAAAACATACTTTTTCCCAAAATATTTCATCCATTTTCCGTCTTTGGTAAAAAATCCTGATGCTGCCACTTCTCATATCCAATTCATCTATACAATATAAATCACTTATCCTCAGCTTCAAGAAAAATATTTTGAAAAAACATTCAAAAAGATTTTGCAAACCCGAAAAACCTCCATACATTTGCATCCGCAAAACGAAAGATAAGCACATTGACAAAGCGGTTACAAAAGCAAATAAGACGCATCAATCTTACAACCCCAACGGGGTTGAAGCATTGGTAACCGAGGGTTCAAAAATTGAGCGGAGCGA
>JAZLKG010000114.1:0-4284 GCA_045597465.1 Bacteroidales bacterium
AAATTTTATATAAATATTTATTTTTTTTTATTTCGGACGGCATTAAAAACGAACCTTGCGCAAAGCTGTGTAAAAGCTATCAGGAAACCTCCCTGAAAGCTGATGGAATCCATATATAAAAAATAAACCGTGAAACGCTGCAACATTTCACGGTTTTCTTCCGGGGTTTCGGCTATTGCTGCAACAATAACCGGGGGTTAGGTTTTGTAATTATGGGCAACTGCCATTAAACGGTTCTCTTTCTCTTTCGCTCCTCTTCCATAATCTTTTCAATCTGGTTGCCTACCTCCTCGAAAAACTCCTCCTCGATGTCGTAGCCTGGCATGTAGCCAAGATCCATGCTCAGGAGTACGAAGCCCATGCGGAGCGACTCGTACATCTTGTAGCAGTCCTTTAGGTTGGTGGGCAGCGGATAGCGCAATTTCATTTGCTCGTTGAACTGGCCGATGGTGAGGGGCTGTCCCTGGCTCAGGTTCTGTGCCTGATTCTTGTTTTTGTTCTTTGACATGTTGGATAAAATTTAGACTTGGGAAAACAAAAAAAAACGGTGCTTCCCTTTACCGCTTGTCTAACGTCTATCCAACCAGACGCGCACACCCATTACAGGCCAATGCAGCGGAGGGAAAACACCGTTTTTCTTCGAAATGTTTTCTATGTTGGATTTATTTTAGACGATGCAAATGTATAAACAAATCAACATAGAAAACGAATCTTTTTGAAACTTTTTTTCAAAAAAGTTGTAACTGGCTGTTTTTTTTATATTTGCCCAATACAAAATCGATAATGAAATTATGGGCATATTCCGGAGAAATCATCGAGCGTGTTTCGTTGCAGATACCGCCCTGTTTGCTTCCGGATAATGCACGTATATTCAATTTTTTATTAGGCGTTGTGTAAGTGGCCCCATGTGTAGGCTCGCAATTATGGAACCAATATTGTGTAGGCTTTCGGAAATAGTCGCCCCTTAATTGACGGTTGCGGTCTATTACTTTTGCCTTGTATGGGAAATTGTTTATTAAATAGTGGTTCACAGAATATGGATTCTCCACTATCAGGCGTATATTTTTGAGGGTGCAAACTGAAAAAAGTTTCAATAATGTTGTATAAAAATACTCTCTGTTCCGTGCCCTCTCAATGATTACTTTATTTATATCCACCTCGCTTAATCCATGTTGCTGAAATGTGATAACTTCCCCCCTAAAATATAGTTGGTTGTTTTCACAAAAATAGATACATGGGAAAAAGGCCATAACCAAATCGTCTTTAGTGATTCCGTCGAATATACTGCAATCGCCTCGGAATGCCTTTTCGATTTCCGCAAACAGATCAATTTGAAAATCAGTTTGCGCAAAATTATTCTGGATGTCGTAATCATACGCCACAAAACCCAGCTGGGAAAATGCTTTTTTAAAAGTTCCCGATTGTTCAAATAGTAAATATACTTTGCCGTGTATTTCCATAGTATTAAAGATTTCGTTCTTTGTTGTGCTGTAAACATTCATTGATCCAGTCGTCGAAACAGTGCAACAGGAACCAGCGCTTATAATGTGCAAGCTGAAACACGGTGCAGATAAATGTTATCAGATCCCGGTCCTTGTCACGGATTACGAGCTGGCGGCCGTCGCTGTTGGTGCCAAGCTCACGCTCCAGGATGATAAGCTCGGATGTTACCTGGCTGTCGAGCTCCAGATGGCATCCTTTCTGAAATACCGAAAGACTCTGCGACTTGAACCACAAACGGCCCTGTATTGGGCAGTGCTTCTCCCTGTATACGCGCAATGCGTCGATAAGCCTCTCCAGCTCGTCGAACATTTGCTGATACCGTGGAATGAGCGCCGATCTGTCGGCGTTCTTGTTTTTCTGCCATTTCTGGCAATAGTGGCGTAGCTCTGTCTGCTCAGGTGATAGGTTGATGGGGCGCTTGCGTTTCTTGCCGTGCTCGTCCCTCTCTATCTCCTGATAAATGCCGCATTCCTTTGTTATGGCCTTTATCTGCGATATGATCAATTTTTTGTAATCGTTGGTATCGTTGATGTATTGCGCTATCTCTGGGCTGTTGGCGGTCATATCCTTTGCAATGTACTTGGCAATGTAGTAAGACACCTGTGCCGCCTTTTTTACGGCCTTGATGTCGGTGCTGTTGGGATTTCTCCAGCGGAGCAAAGGATCTTTCGCCATTTCGTTCTCGTATGCCTGGCGCTGTCGGCCCTCCTCGTAGGCGCAGCACTCGGCCCATATCTTATCCATAAATTCCTGTGTAAGTGGTGCGTTGCTACGGCGGAGGTATTTATCGCACTCGGCATCAAATGAATCAGTGAGTCGCTGTGTGTGCTGGAATGCAAAGCCATTGGCGTATTGCCTTACGCGGTTGTCGTGGTAGCGGTCTATATAGTCGAATGGCTGTGCAATGCCTTTTACCTTGCCCTTGTTAAGGATCTTGTTCCATTCGGCGCGGAGCTGTACGTGGTCCACAAAGCAGTCGAGTATTAAATGGAAGTGCAAATTGCCGTTTCCCTGCAGTTCCTTTTTCCAGACAAAATATTTAAGATTGTAGTATTTGCGGAGGTATGCCAACAGAGGGTTGATGCACTCAGCGACAATCTCTACGTCGGTGTGCATCTGCTCTGATGGCAATGTAAGTGTAGCGAATGTGCAGAGGCAGAAATTTTTTAGATTCACTTTGCGCAGCCTTGCCCATTTCTTATTGATTACGGCGTTAAGGTTGCGTTTCTTTATCTGTTCGATCTTACGTTTCTTGTTGAGATATGCGATGATCTGGGCGGCGCGTTTCAGACTCTTGGCACCTGAGCCTGAGATCTGCAAGTCGTGGAAGTTGTCGATAAAATTAATATGATGTGTGGCCAGTACGTCCTCGCCCCTCTCGCCGTATATCATGTTGTACACTGTCATAGAGTTTGGATCCATTCGCAGTATCGGTACTGTTAACCTGTCGTTTTCTACTTTGTAAGCTATCGCCATGTTTTTTTTGTGTTTTGCGTTGTTGTTATGGTAATGTTTGCAGTAGCAGATCTGCAAGATCTTGTTTGTTGTTGCCGGATTCCAGTATGGTATCGTCCATTGAGTAATCCACGCTGAGAGCCTTGCCTATAAACTCCATTTTGCGCGCCCATTCGTCGAACGCGTCATAATCTGGATAAACCACCACCTTTCGGCCCTTGATGGCCTCGCAGTATTGCGAATGGAGATTATTTTTGCTCCCGGTAGCTATCCAAATTTGCTGAGGGAAAAAACAGGAGCATATTAAAGCGGTTTTCTCAGATTCCACGATTCCAATTACCTTGTCGGGGTTCTGTGGTATCAGGTGCTCACCAAAAAAGCAGAGCGGAGGCTCTATGTCCTTTGGGCGCATCATCTTTACGCGGACGGAATTTACCTTGCCGTTTCCTTTATCGTCCTTCACTCGGTGGCCGTCGGGCTGGTAATACATGATCTTTCCGCGGTGTACGCGGTTCTGATGGTCGATGCTCCAGAAGATTGTGCCGCCGTCGCGCGTGGCTCCTATCATGTAGTTTTGCAGATGATAGTCGAGGTTTGGAACTTGTCGCCCTGATAGGTACTGTATCAGGCAACTGGCGTGAGGCTTGCCAGTAGATCTCACCAGCGACATGTCATAGAAAACCGGCTCCACCTTGGGGCGCTCCAGCTCCCGGGCCTCTATGTCGCTTGCCTTGTAGTTCTCGTCGGTATCAGGATCAGGCACGCCGTTTGGGTAGTTCACATAACCGCAACTGTTTCGATGTGAGCAAATGCCGTAATATATGCCCCTGGCCTCGTCGTTTACGCGTCGGCCCTTGCGGCTTACGTAGTAAGTGAATGAACGGCGGCCACACATTGGGCAAATGTGTATGCCGTCGTCCTGATACTTTGCTATATGAAATCTAAATCCCTGATTCATATTTCTTTCCTTATTGTTACCGTTAGATACGCTATTGCATAGCCGTTTTCCATTCTGATATTGGGCCAGATGTGCGAAACCTGCCATCCCTTGGGGATTCTCTTGAGATCGCAAAGGGCGAACGATGAAAACTGATACATATTAGCGTAAAAGACTGTGGCGTTTTCGTCGCCCTCGATGTGGAAATTCTTGTATGCCGAATCCTCCAGCCATTGTGTTATTGTTTCCTTGTTGCTCATAAGTTCAAAGTTTGTTGTACTGGTGGCTTGTTGATAATCTGCCGCACTCTCAGGATCTCCGCATCGAGCTGTTTCTCCAGTTGCTTGCACTCGTTCAGGAGCCGGAGGTCGTTTATTCCGTGTGCCTTG
>JAZLKG010000115.1:0-24470 GCA_045597465.1 Bacteroidales bacterium
AAGGAGCTCTACACATTCGAGGGTCTCGGCAAGGAGAAGTGCAAGGGCGAGCTTGAGTGTGGCGAGATTTGCGCCATCCTCGGTCTCGATACATTCGATATCGGTGATACTGTAGCCGACCCAGAGTGCCCAGAGGAGCTGGAGCGTATCCACGTTGGCGAGCCTACAATGAGCATGCTCTTCACTATCAACGATTCTCCATTCTTCGGCAAGGAGGGTAAGAACGTAACATCCAACAAGCTCCGCGAGCGCCTCTTCAAGGAGTGTGAGAAGAACCTCGCCCTCCGTATCGAGGAGACAGGCTCTCCAGAGAAGCTTCAGGTTTTCGGCCGTGGTATTCTCCACTTGGCAGTTCTCATCGAGACAATGCGCCGCGAGGACTTCGAGCTTCAGCTTGGTCAGCCAAAGGTTATCATCAAGGAAGAGAACGGTGTTAAGTACGAGCCAGTTGAGGAGCTGAATGTTGAGGTTCCTGAGACTCTCTCATCACGCGTTATCGACCTCGTAACCCGCCGCAAGGGTGACCTCCTGAATATGTCGACAAGAGACGAGCGTACTTTCATGGAGTTCGTGATCCCTTCACGCGGTATCATCGGTCTTACAAATCCATTGCTGACCGCTACCGAGGGTGAGGCCGTTATCTCTCACAGATTCAAGTCATTCGAGCCTTGGAGAGGTGATATCAACAACGACCGCAAGAGCTCGCTCATCGCCAAGGAGCAGGGCGAGGCCACTCCATACTCTCTCAACGAGCTCAAGGACCGTGGACGCTTCTTCATCAACCCAGGCGAGGAGGTTTACACCGGCCAGATTATCGGCGAGACTCCACGTCAGGACGATATCGTGGTGAACGTTTGCACCAAGAAGAAACTCTCAAATATGCGTGCCTCAGGTTCCGACGAGAAGGTAGTATTGGAGCCAGCCACCAAGTTCTCTCTCGAGGAGTGCATGGAGTACATCCAGGCCGATGAGTACGTAGAGGTAACTCCAAAGAGCATCCGTCTCCGCAAGATTATCCTCGACGAGATAGAGCGCAAGCGCGCCAAGAGAGCAGATCAGAACAATTAAGAGAATTAAGAATTAACAATTAAGAGCTTTCCTGTTGGGGAGGGTGGCCCTTGTGGCCACCATGATGGTAACCGCTGGCATCGCCTGCGGCCACATATAATACGAAATTACAAGCAAAAAAGCGCCTTTCAGAATTGAATCTGAAAGGCGCTTTGGTATTTTGTGAAGGGGCCAGAATCAAGAAAAGCTCTTAATTCTTAATTATTCCTCATATCCTTCTTCACGAAATCCACCACCTGGTCGGCGAAGTCCTTCATGCCCTTCTGCGATGGGTGGCCGTCCTGCTTGTCGATATCGTGGAGCTCGATGAGAGGAATACCGTAATGCTTGCAGATTACACGCATCGATTCAGAGATATCGTCCCTGAGCTCAGAGTTCAGGATAAAGTAGACCTTGGCCATTGGATAATTCTGCTTGATGGTGCTGCACAGGCGCGCCATTGCGGGGCGGAAATACCACATATCGGTCTCGGTCCAGTTGGCATACTTGTATTCGCCCACCTTCTCGCCGCTCCATGAATCGTTGGTGTTGCAGCACGAGAGGATAACGTCGGGCTCGCCGAGATAAGCCACTCTGGTGTTGAACGAGCGTGCCTCGTAGCTTTCATGGCTATATCCGTGATATCCCACTGTGCTGCCGCTGTAGGAGTTGTTTACCTCCAGTTCCCAGCCCATGCGGTCTATCACCTGATGCCACCATGTCTGCTCCACCTTGCATACGTCGTTGTTCTTGTCGCGGTAGGGACTGTTCTCCGAGAAATACCAGCTCTCGTTGCTGCTTGGAGTAATAAAGCCCTCAAAAGTGGAATAGCTGTCACCGAAGATGGTCACCTTAAGCTGTTTGTTCTGTGCCGATGCCGACAATGCCATAATCGCCAGCACCGCTAATAGAAATATTCTTCTTCTCATAATGATTGTAATAAAAATTAATTGCCTGCCAACGCTCGTCCTTTGTCCGTCAATCTATACTTCTGTGTTGGACTATTGGGACTATCCGACTGAGTTAATTCCACCAAGCCACTTTCTGTTGCAGGATTCAAATAATTTCTCAAGAAAGTTGGCCTACTCTTAAAGTCCAACTCCCGCATCATCAACTGTACAGACATGGATTCTTTTGACAACAAATTGATAATACGCCTCATCTGGTCCGTCAGATCCACGCCCTTACTTGTATCCTTACTTGTATCCTTACTTGTATCCTTGCCATCAATGTCTACCCTGGGGATATCAACAAGGAAACCTCCAAACTGAGCAGAAAATGTAGGCAATGGATGATTAACAGCCTCGAAGCTATCAATAATTTTACGATATCCTCTACCCCATATTTCAACAAAACCCATTTTGTAGAATACTTGGGCTATATTCTTGTTGCGAGGACGGGAGGAATGCTCTTTAAGCAGTGTATCAATCGTATAGCCTTCAGGCAAATCACCTTCATTCCACAGCCATATATGGTCATCGTATACTTTCATCTGTATATCTACGCCCAGATAAAGCTTATGGATTATGGCATTATACACAATCTCACGCAATGCATCTTCCGGAATCTCCAAGGATTCCACACGCTGCATGCCGACATAACGAATCGGGGTGCGCAAATATTTTGAACGCAATAGTTCAAAAACTTTGTCGGCCATTTGTACCAAATTGCCTTCTACTTCATCTTGAAATATCAGGTCAGACTCATCATTTCCAAATCTGCCTATCCTGAACCTCACACAAGGGAAAAAACGCAAGGGTTGTTTACCGAACAAAAGTATTGCGGCAGATTTTAGGTTGCCATTGTCATCCAGCAAAAACAGGTTTCGCAACACTGTTTCTGTGGTACTATGTTTTGCCGATTCCGACATTCTCCTGGCAGCTATAGCCTTATTTAGAAAATAATCCACAGCCTCGTTGTCGATATCCTGCAAATTGGCACCTTGCACTATGGTGTCATCCCAAGACGTTCCTATCCTTTTCAACAGAAAATCGTGCAATGCTGAACCAGTAAGTTCCTGTGTGGTAGATCCAATGCGGAAATAATATTTGCCATGATAACAAACAGGCATATTAGAAGGTTCTGCTTTTATGCCGATATACGACAATCCGTTTTCGGTATGCAGATTTACATCCACTTTTATTCCCATCGACATGATAACCTTGTTCGGGATATCTTCCAACAGTTTTTTGCACACACCAGAATCAAGTCCCGCAATGCTACCATCGTCACGAATGCCAACAAAAATCTGTCCACCCTGAGAATTTGCATATCCGCAAATCCATTTCAAGTATTCATCTTTCCAAGATTCCTTATACTCAATAATTTGGCATTCGTTTGTCATGACAAATATACTATTAAATAATTTCGAATTCCATTATTCCAGATTCATGGTTCCCTGGCCGTCCTCGTCATAGCGGATCACCTCAAACTCTGGCTCCTCCCATGTGGAAGGGTCATCGTCTGTAGCTGACTCTGAGTTTTCGGCATCAGCATCAGGATTGTGCTCAAACTTCATGGTGGCCACCTCGTAGTTGCTTACACGCTTGCCACGGGCGCGGAAACTCTTCTCTCCGATAAACTCCACAGCGTCGATGCTCTCGGGCGGACGGTTCTCGTATTTGCCGCCGAAGGTGATCTTCAAGAGCGGTGCCTGATCGAATGTGATATCGTAGAGCTTGCTCTCCTCGTTGTCGCCAAGCAGGAAGAGCTCCTTGTCGGTATCCTCTATCTTGAACCTCTTCAGGTAGCAGAATCCGAGGTCCTCGTCGAAATATGCCAGCGAATATATCTCCTCGGGATCAAACTTGCGGATAATTACTATATCGTCGTCGAAGTGTGTGCTGAGGTCGTAGCCGGTGATTCTGTAATGGCCGGTCTTGCAGATAACCACAATCTTGTCGTCGCCCGAGAACTCGCCCAAGTAATCGCCGTGCTCGTCGGTATTGAGGCGGCTGATGGTGGTATCGAACCATAGCTTGATGCCGCCCAGAGTGCTAACACCGGCGCTGGCCCTCGAGATCTTGTGGACCGGATACTTGGTTACAATGTTTCCCATGGCCTGACGGTTCTTTACGGCTATGGTGCTGAAATCGAACTCCCAGCTGCGCTTCTTGAGCTTGGCCTTGGGTTTCAGCAATATCTTCACAATCTCGGCCTCGCCGTTGCTGTTGGCGGTGAAATACGTAACCTCGGTGTGGGGCGTGCCCTGTGTGAGGTTGTATTCCTTGTCGCGGGTGATGCCCTTTACGTTGAACCTCTTGGCGTATGTGATGCCGGTGGCGCCGTCGCGGTAGATGGCGTTGTAGATGGTGCGCTCGTCGTTTTTGCGGAACACATTCACGTAGATGGCATCAGTGCCAATAAAGAACTTGTCGGATATCTTGGATATGGTGTACTTGCCGTCCTTGTGGAAAACGATAACCTCGTCGAGGTTTGAGCAGTTGCAGACAAACTCGTCTTTCTTGAGGCTCATTCCGGCAAAACCCTCCTCCCAGTTTACGTAGAGCTTCTCGTTGGCCACCACTACCTCGGTAGCCACAATGTTGTCGAAGTTCTTCACCTCGGTGCGGCGTGGGTATTTCTTTCCGTACTTGTTCTTGATTCCGGTGTAATACTCTATCGAATAGTCGATTATGTGGTCGAGACGGTATTGAGTCTCCTCCATCTGCTTCTCCAGACCCTTTATGTAATTGTCGGCCTTGAAGGCGTCGTACTTGGAGATACGCTTGATGCGGAGCTCGGTAAGTCGTGTAATGTCGTCCACTGTTACGGGCTTCTTCAGCAGCTTCTTGAAAGGCTCCAGGGCATTGTCGATGGTCTCCACAATGGCCTCCCAGGTCTCGCAGTCCTCGATGAGGTTGTAGATATGGTTTTCGATGAAGATCTTCTCCAAGGATGCGTCGTGCCAGCTGTTCTTGAGCTCTTCCATGAGGATATTCAGCTCCTGGGTAAGCAGGCTTACGGTGCGGTCGGCGCTGTGCTTCAGGATCTCGGTGGTGTTCATGAAATGAGGCTTGTCGTTCATGATAACGCACGAGTTGGCCGATAGCGAAATCTCGCAGTCGGTGAAGGCGTACAGCGCGTCTATGGTAACATCGGGCGATACGTCGGGATTAAGGGCAATCTCTATGCGCACGTCGGCGGCGGTCTTGTCGTCTATGTGCTTAATCTTAATCTTGCCCTTCTCGTTGGCCGATTTTATGGATTCTATCACGGAGTCGGTGGTGGTGCCGTATGGGATCTCGGTGATTGCCAGCATGCGCTTGTCCACCTTCTCTATCTTGGCGCGCACACGCAGCTTGCCGCCACGGGCTCCGTCCTGATACTTTGACACATCAATGCTGCCGCCGGTCAGAAAATCCGGATAGAGCACAAATGGCTCTTTCCTCAGGTAGCTGATGCTTGCGTCTATGAGCTCGTTGAAGTTGTGAGGGAGAATCTTGGAGCTGAGGCCCACGGCAATACCCTCCACGCCCTGTGCGAGCAGCAGCGGAAACTTTACGGGGAGAGTGATGGGCTCCTTGTTTCGGCCGTCGTACGAGAGCTTCCACTGAGTGGTTTTGGGATTGAATACTACATCGAGGGCCAGCTTGCTGAGGCGCGCCTCTATGTATCGCGGAGCTGCGGCGCCATCGCCGGTAAGTATGTTTCCCCAGTTTCCCTGGGTGTCTATGAGGAGGTCTTTCTGACCCAGCTGCACGAGTGCGTCGCCGATGGAGGCGTCGCCGTGGGGATGGAACTGCATGGTGAATCCCACCACGTTGGCCACCTTGTTGTATCGGCCGTCGTCGAGGCGTTTCATGGCGTGGAGTATTCGTCGCTGCACGGGCTTGAGGCCGTCGTCTATCTCGGGCACGGCGCGCTCCAGGATTACGTATGATGCATAGTCGATAAACCAGTTTCTATACATTCCAGAAACCGACTTCAGGTGGAGGTGGTTTTCCACACCTCCGGAAATCTTCTCATCGCTGTCGCCATCTGCCGGCAAACCGTTCTCTGTGTGTATCTCGTCAGACATATATATAATAGATAAGTGTATTGGTTAAACATAAATAGTGGTTGGAAACCTGCATTATTTTCCAATATGGCAAAGATAGAAAATTTTTTGTTTACAATCCAAATAATTTTTTGACAAAAGGTGCGTTTTGTTTACGAAAAATTAACGTAAAAAAGTGGGCGAAAATAGTCTGAAATATCAAAAATTTGCAGTATTTTTGCAACTTGGAATTAGAGGCTATCCGTTTAGGGGTCTCTGATACTTACGAACAACGTACAACAGGGAACAGAAAAACAAGAAACGGAAAATTTTAGGAACAATCATGAGACAGCTAAAAATCACAAAATCAATCACCAACCGCGAGAGCGCATCGCTCGACAAGTATCTGCAGGAGATCGGCAAATACGAGCTGATATCTGTAGAGGAGGAGGTGGAACTGGCACAGAGAATCCGTAGAGGCGACCAGTCAGCAATCGAGAAACTTACGAGGGCCAACCTCAGATTTGTAGTTTCCGTTGCCAAGCAGTATCAGAACCAGGGCCTCAGCCTGCCAGACCTCATCAACGAGGGCAATCTCGGATTGATAAAGGCTGCCGAAAAGTTCGACGAGACACGTGGCTTCAAGTTTATCTCGTATGCAGTTTGGTGGATCCGCCAGTCTATCATGCAGGCCATCAACGAGCAGAGCCGCATTGTACGTCTCCCACTCAACCAGGTGAGCTCACTGAGCAAGTACAACAAGGTGATGAGCGACTTCGAGCAGAAGTATCAGCGCAAACCATCGCCAGAAGAGCTGAGCAAGATCCTCGACCTCCCTCAGGAGAAAGTGGTGGACACCATGCGCGTATCGGGCAAGCATGTGAGCGTGGACGCGCCGTTTGTGCAGGGCGAGGAAAACAGCCTGCTCGACGTGCTGGAGAACACAGATTCGCAGGTGGCAGATGGTAACCTCATGAACGAGTCCCTCAGCAAGGAGATAGAGCGCGCATTCTCGACACTCACAGAGAGAGAGCGTGCCATCCTGAAGTATTCTTTCGGCATTGGATGCCAGGAGCTTAGCCTCGAGGAGATCGGCGATCAGTACGGTCTTACAAGAGAGCGCGTGCGCCAGATCCGCGAGAAGGCAATACGCCGACTCAGGAATACTTCCAGAAGCAACCTGCTGAAGGCTTATCTGGGATAATTACAAGACATATTGGATTTTATTTGAGAATAGGCGAAAATTTATGGCAATAAATTTTCGCCTATTTTGTTTTTTTTTTCTACTTTTGCGGTATATAGGCAAGGATTTTGATATCCATTTGTTAATAAACTTTTAATACAGCATAGTATATGATTCAAGGCAACGACATGGCTAACAAGGATTTCGTGATGGAACTCATGAAATCCACAGGCAAGGAAGACCTCAACTATATCTACAGGGGAGAGTTTACGCAGAACCTGCAGCAGCACATTTTGTCCCTTGCCGAGAAGAATATCGACCGGGAGAAAATATCAGGCAAGATAAAGAAACGCGTGTTCCACATAATGGTGGAGAGCATACAGAACATATCGCGCCACGGCGACCAGCAGGAGGAGGAAGACGACCACTCGTCGATGTTCTCCATCCAGAAGGAAAACCAGTGGTACTACATAACCACGGGCAACATCATCGAGAACCAGAAGGTGGACGACCTGAGGGGCAAGCTCGACAAGATAAACAGCCTGGACCAGGCCGAGCTGGACAAGTTTTACCGCGAGGTGCTCGGCAACGGGCAGCTCTCCGCAAAGGGCGGAGCGGGCCTCGGCCTCATCGAGATGGTGCGAAAGAGCGGCAACAAGCTCTCATACGAGATTCAGAAGATAAGCGACGAGAACTCTTTCTTCTATCTGCACAGCAACATAAACACCTCCACCCTGGAAGAGGCTCCGGGACAGCCCGACGACTCGATTTTCTCCCTGAAATACATGGTAAGGCTCCACAACTTCATCCTTACCAACTCGATATTGTTGATATACAGCGCTATATTCGATCAGGAAAGCCTCCTGAGCCTGGTTTCGATAATGAAAAACCAGATGAACGGCAGCGCCAACTCGCGCAAGAAGATCGTGAGCCTGATGGTGGAGATGCTCCAGAACATAATACACCACGGCGACAAGATGGACGACACCGAGAAGGGCGCCCAGGGCATTTTCTACATTTCTGCCAGCCAGGAGAAGTATTTCCTCACCACAATCAACTACATAAGGAACGACAAGGCGCAGGCCCTCAGGGACAAGATAGACCACATAAACTCGCTCGACGACAAGGGCCTGGAGCAGTTCTACAACTCGCGCCTGTTCGATTTCAAGATATGCTCGCCCACAGAGGCCGGCCTTGGCCTCATAGAGATGAGGCAGAAGAGCAAGAACATGCTCGAGTATCAGTTTTCCGAGATCAACAACGAATATTCCCTTTTCAAGATAACCACAAGCATCAAGAAATGATTGAGACACTGGCCATAAAGAATACAAACGACACTCCCGAGGTGTTTCTGAGTGCCGAAACCAACGAGTTCCGCATAGAGGGATATTCCATGCCCGAGGACTCGCTGATGTTCTACAATCCCATAATAGCGTGGTTTCATGAGTATCTGTCAGGTCCTGTGGCCGACATGGTGCTCAGATTCAGGATGATATACTTCAACACCGCCAGCGCCAAGCAGATAGCCCGCGTGCTTACAGTGCTGGACGGCAGCGCCGCGCGCGACCGCATCACCATTGTGTGGCAATACGAGACCGACGACAACGAGATGCTGCGCTCCGGCAAGAGATTCCAGCAGCAGCTGGGCCTCAGTTTCGATTTCCAGGAGGTGGAGCCCATGCCCGATCCCGACCTCTACCAGGAGGAGCCGGTATACAGGGTGGTGAAAAACCTTTAGTAAGAATATTTTTTCCCTTTCTATATATATTGATGGATTCCGGATTCCACCCCATATTCCAGGGCATCAGGGGCCGCCGTGTGCTGATATCGCCCCTTGGCTGGGGTCTGGGTCATGCGGCCAGGATTGCGAATGTGGCCAGGTTCCTGATGCTGCGCAACCACGTGGTGCTCATGTGCGGACATGCCGCCGAGGCTTTCCTGAGGCAGGAGGTGCCCGGGGCGGAGATTGTGGTTGTCGACGACTGGAAAATCCGCTATCCCAAGGGTAGGATTTCGCTGCTGTCGATTATGGGCTGGGTGCCGGTGATGATGAGGAACACCTTCCATGAGCATCTGTTCGCCAAGAGAATCATAAGAGATCACAATATCGACCTGATACTTTCCGACAACAGGTATGGCCTCTGCTACAGGGGCTTGGAGTGCATGATTGTTACCCACCAGGTGTATCCCAAGGCGCCGAGGGGGTGGGGCTGGGCCGAGGGTCTCAGCGGTTTCTTTTTCAAGAGTTTCCTTTCTTTATTTAATAAGGTGCTGATACCGGATTTCAGGGCAGGGGAGAGCCTGTCGGGGATGCTGGCCGCCGACCGCCGCCTGGATCCGGAAAAGTTCGTGAGGGTGGGCATACTGTCGCGCTATTCGGGATACGCAGGCATCAGCACTATGGATAGCCGCCCCCGCCGCTACGACGTGCTGCTGCTGATATCTGGGCAGGAGCATCAGCGCACTGTTTTCGAGAATATGCTGATACGCGCTCTGCTGGGCAGCGGCAAGAGGGTGTTGCTGGCCCGGGGCGTGGGAGAGCAGCATCAGCCCCCCATACATGCCGACACTCTGGAATACCGCAACATGCTGGGCGGCAATGCCCTTGCCGAGGCCATGCTGGAGAGTGCGGTGGTGGTATGCAGGGCCGGATACAGCACTCTGTGCGATGTGGTGGCCCTGGGCAGGAGGGCGGTGATAGTGCCCACGCCGGGGCAGACCGAGCAGGAGTATCTGGCCCGTAGGCTGGACGGCAGGCTGGGGTTCAGGAGTCTGTATCAGGACGATCCTGATTTTGCGGACAGGCTGCTAAAACTCCTCCATGAAGGTGGCGAAGGTGTGCCAGGCCACGAATAGGTAGCACATGCCCAGAGCCATTATTATCTTGGCCACCGTGCTGCAATGGTGGCAGTTTCCCTTGTTTTTTATGGTTATTACCCTGTAGAGCAGGTAGAGGAGGGGCAGCACGAGTGCCACTCCCATGTATATGCCTGTGGAGAGCTCGTTGAGGTGGTAGAGGTAGGCGTAGTGGAGGCCCGCTATGGTTGCGAGTATCAGGATGGATACCACTGTCTTGCAGGCCGTCTGGCCCAATACTATGGGCATGGTGCGGCAGCCCTGCACGGTGTCGCCGTCTATGTCTTCCATGTCTTTGATTATCTCGCGTATCAGGTTGGTTGTGAATGCGAATATGGCGTATCCTATGGGCATGTTGAGTATGGTGTAGGGGTCGAGCGCTCCGGCATCCACTACCGCCGGGTTGCTGATGATGAGGCCCCTGAGCTCGTAGATGGCTGGCAGCAGCGGCACTATGCCTATCATGAAGGCCACCACGAGGTTGCCCACCAGGAACATGCCTTTGTAGGCTGTGGAATAGAACCAGAGCAGGCCCACCAGGAATGGGAAGAGGAGGCCCAGTGGCCAGAATCCCACCCGTATGGATACGAGGAATCCCATGATGCATCCTGCCACGCTGAGGGCCATGTGGTAGGTGGTGGCTGTGGCGCTGGATACCTGGTTGCCTATGATGAGGCTTTCGGGACGGTTTACGCGGTCGGCCTTGGTGTCGAAGTAGTCGTTGATGACGTATCCGCCTCCTGCCACGCTGCACAGCGAAAGCATCAGGAAGGTGATGTCGAGCCATGAGAATGTTGGCTGCAGCTGGAATATGTTGAGCACGGGATCTACCGCGCACAGTTTTATGAGTATCATCATGACGGCTATCATGATGAGGTTCTTGTATCGGATGAGGTGGAGGAAGGGCATGGGTTAATATTTCTTTTAATTCTTTTCTATTCTTTTAATTTTGGGATATAAATCCGCAAGCGCCGTAAGGCGCTTGCCTGGCTATTTGGGTGGCCAGATGCCTTGGGCGCGGAGCACCAGCTCCATGGCCTGACGCACGCAGCCGTCGCCTCCGTTTTTGGTGGAGATGTAGTCGGCCACGGAGATGCACTCGTCGCAGGCGTCGGCGGGGCAGCAGCCTATGCCGGCCATGCGGATGCAGCCGATGTCGGGGATGTCGTCGCCCATGTAGAGCACTTGGTCGGGGCTGAGGCCGTGCTTGGCGGCGAAGTCCTTGAGGGATTCGGTTTTCTCGTGCTTGAATCCGTAATAATCGGTGATGCCGAGTTTTGTGAACCTGAGCTTGGTGCTGGGGCTCTCTCCTCGGGTGATTATAGCCACGGGGATGTCCATATCGAGTGCCTTGCGGATGATGTATCCGTCGCGGCAGTTCATTATGCGGAGCATCTCGCCGTCGGGCATTGCCACGAATCCGGGAGATAGCACTCCGTCCACGTCGAAGGCGAATGCCTTTATGTCTTTAAGCTTGTCTTTGTATGCCATTTTTGTATTTTTCTGCGAATTGCTGTATGCTTTGGCTCATGAGGCTGTATATTGCCTGGAGCGTTGGTTTGTCTGTGAGCATCTGCCGGTGCATCTGCATTATTGCCTCGTCGCGGCGGGCGGCGGGTCCTGTCTGCGAGAGCACGGGGTCTGATGTAAGGGCCTTCTGTATGGTCTCCTGTATCAGATTGTCGTGCAGCCTTGGCGACAGCCCGGCCTCGCTGAGCAGCGCCTGCGAGGCCGCTATGGCGTGGTTCACGAAGTTGCATGCGAACACCGCGCTCATGTGCATGGTCTTGCGCTGGTGGCTGTCCATGTGGCTTACGTGGCCTGATATCAGCCCGGCAAACTGCTGTATGGTCTGCTGTGCCTGAGGTCCGCTGTATTCTATGTAGAGCTGCACCTGGCTCATGTCGACTATCCTGGCGGACGAGAATGTCTGGAGCGGGTATATCACTCCGCAGTCCCTGAAGCGGCTGCCTATCACGCTGATGTCGGTGCTGCCCGATGTGTGGACCACGGTGCCCTGCACGCCTATTTCTTGGAGCATCTGCGCCGTGGGCTCTATGCCGCTGTCGGCTGTGCAGATGATGTAGAGCTGTGCGTCTATTGGTATTCCTGATGCTTCAGTGTATGCCCTGATGCCGAATTTCCGTGCAAACTTTCTTAGCTTTCCCTCCGTCCGCGAGTGCACGCCGACAATCTCGATTTCGGGCCGCCCGAGCATAGCGCTCACAAGCGAGTGCGCCACGTTCCCGGTGCCGATGATGAATGTTTCCATGAGGCAAAGGTAAGAAAAAATTTTGTGGAAGTGGAATTTATTTTCTATAATTGCATCATTATAATAGTGTTCTTTGACATACTGTAATAATCCTTTTTATATTGTTGAGAATCAGTTGTTTGAAAATCAATTGCTGTACATGATTAATTGGTAGATGGATTTCGGTCAATTATGCATAACATGCAGACCTCGCATTTGCTGTATTGTGTGTTTTGTGTAACTTTTTGTTTTTCAGCAGTTATTGAATGCTCAAGTTTTCAGGGGTGAAAAATGAGGTTTTTCTTTCCTTTGAATGAATTTTTTGATTTTCAAATAATTATTTATAATTTTGCAATGTCCTTTCGAGGATTCCTTTCTTGAAAGGACTTTTAATTTCTACTATTGTAGATACGTCTTGCGTCTGCGAACAGACTCCAAGTTCTTGAAAGGACTTTTAATTTCTACTATTGTAGATAAAAATATTTGCACAATTCAAAATAAATGTTCTTGAAAGGACTTTTAATTTCTACTATTGTAGATATGACGCTTGTATTTGGCTTTCTCCTCGGGTTCTTGAAAGGACTTTTAATTTCTACTATTGTAGATAAGGTCAGCGAGGTTGTTGCTAACACCCTTTCTTGAAAGGACTTTTAATTTCTACTATTGTAGATCACCTTGTTGAGAGCGAGGGTCTCGTCCATTCTTGAAAGGACTTTTAATTTCTACTATTGTAGATATCAGGCGGCGGCCCTGGTGCGCAATTTTGTTCTTGAAAGGACTTTTAATTTCTACTATTGTAGATAAATCAATCCACGGCATCACCACCTTTGTCTTCTTGAAAGGACTTTTAATTTCTACTATTGTAGATAAATAATTTTCGCTATCCAAGGCGCTTGTGTTCTTGAAAGGACTTTTAATTTCTACTATTGTAGATCGGTCTCAATGTTCCAGTGCTGTCTCTGCTTCTTGAAAGGACTTTTAATTTCTACTATTGTAGATTTTGCCTTCTCGGCCTCGTAGATGTAGTTTTCTTGAAAGGACTTTTAATTTCTACTATTGTAGATTGAGCCACGAAAGGGCACGGGCGTATGCTTTCTTGAAAGGACTTTTAATTTCTACTATTGTAGATAAGTACATAGCGGACAAGGGACTGATTATTCTTGAAAGGACTTTTAATTTCTACTATTGTAGATTTTTGTTCCGTTTTTTGTTCAATTCTGTTTGTTTCTTGAAAGGACTTTTAATTTCTACTATTGTAGATCACCGAGGCTGTGAACAAAGCTATGACGTTCTTGAAAGGACTTTTAATTTCTACTATTGTAGATTTCTCGTACTTTTCGTCCGCTCCCTTCTTTCTTGAAAGGACTTTTAATTTCTACTATTGTAGATCAGTTCTGCCGGAGCTCCCTAAAATCCTTTCTTGAAAGGACTTTTAATTTCTACTATTGTAGATAAGTCAGCAGGAGGTTGGGGTCAACCGATTTCTTGAAAGGACTTTTAATTTCTACTATTGTAGATAAGCTGTTCTCTCAGCTCGTTTCTCATTTCTTGAAAGGACTTTTAATTTCTACTATTGTAGATTTTGGCGGTTTTGATTTCCGTGGTAGTGATTCTTGAAAGGACTTTTAATTTCTACTATTGTAGATTTGACCTGCTGCATAGTCTCGTACACCTGTTTCTTGAAAGGACTTTTAATTTCTACTATTGTAGATAGTTCCTCAATCTCCTTGTCGTTGTCTTTCTTGAAAGGACTTTTAATTTCTACTATTGTAGATATTCAATTAAAGTAGTATAAGAAGAAAAATTTCTTGAAAGGACTTTTAATTTCTACTATTGTAGATGAAAATGTTCTTCTAGAATTCTCATAATTTCTTGAAAGGACTTTTAATTTCTACTATTGTAGATTTATAGCAGCCTTGCGGACTGGCCATATCATTCTTGAAAGGACTTTTAATTTCTACTATTGTAGATAATATTTGTTACTTCTTTCTTCTTTCAATTCTTGAAAGGACTTTTAATTTCTACTATTGTAGATAATCAAGGGAACTACAATGATTTCTTTGTTCTTGAAAGGACTTTTAATTTCTACTATTGTAGATCTAATACTACAAGTGTTAAGTTAGATAGTGTTCTTGAAAGGACTTTTAATTTCTACTATTGTAGATCGGCAAGGTAGATCTTAAGCACATGATTTCTTGAAAGGACTTTTAATTTCTACTATTGTAGATAGGGTCTGAGGGACAGCGTCAAGGACTTGGTTCTTGAAAGGACTTTTAATTTCTACTATTGTAGATTTATAAGGTCCAGTCTTTCTAGTCTTGCATTCTTGAAAGGACTTTTAATTTCTACTATTGTAGATATATATCAGAGTCTAAGCTAAATGATCTAATTCTTGAAAGGACTTTTAATTTCTACTATTGTAGATTGTGCGGTCTGTCCGTCCTTTGGCTGTGCTTCTTGAAAGGACTTTTAATTTCTACTATTGTAGATTCCTCGGAATTCACTGGAATCAAAAATTTTTTCTTGAAAGGACTTTTAATTTCTACTATTGTAGATATTCCATGAGGATCTCCTTGCGATTTACCATTCTTGAAAGGACTTTTAATTTCTACTATTGTAGATATTATCTCGGAATACGACATGCCTAAAGAGTTCTTGAAAGGACTTTTAATTTCTACTATTGTAGATACTACCTCCTCAATCCCTCCGTAGAAGTTCTTGAAAGGACTTTTAATTTCTACTATTGTAGATACTTGTGTATTCATATGTTTTCATTTTATTATTGTATAGTAGAGGTCCCTCGCAGGCTCGGGATGACGAATTAAATGGTTGTGTAAAAAAAAGAGCGAGCATTCATGGCGGCTACGCTGCCCTGAATGCTCGCTAAATCACAAAGTTATGTTGTTATAGGCAATATGGACAGAGTGGAGAATAAATGCACCCTTGGCATTGGGCTGGATTGTCGGTGTGGCAGTTGGTGATGTCGGTGGTTTTTATTTTGTTGATGAATTGGCGGAATGTCTCAAGGTCGGTCGGTGTGGGTAATGGTATTGTATGGAATACGTTGTCGCTCTGGCTGTGGATTGATAGTTTGTTTACTGCATATCCCATTTCCACAAGGCAGACGTATTGACCCCATATCTGATAGATATGTCCCTGATATACTTTGTTGAGTTTGTATTTGCGCTCTATCAGATGATGGCTTTCGGTATATAGAATGTCGATCACTCCCATAATTCCGTATTCGTGGCTGGCCACGGGCAGGGCTGTTATGCAAGGCTCGGTGTCGGAGAAGGTGCCGTTGTCTATTTCCTTGTGTGCGTATGAGCCACGTACCTGAGGCGTCGCCTTGTAAATGTCGTCGTCGGTATCCTGGTAAATATTCCTGAGGTATATCGAGTATGGACAATACAGGAAATCGTTCAGCATCGTTATCGGTATGTAGTCGAAAAGTGTCATAGGCATTTGTTTTTGTTTTACCAAACGTAAAACCGTGCCAAATCTTTGTTTGGATGTCCCGAAATTGGGTACTGTTTTTACGTTTCAAGGCATTGTTTTTGTCTATGAATTTTTCAATAAAAAGGGAATGCCTATGTTTACGAATAAGGATATAGAATTCAGGACTATTTTTGTGATCAACTGCATGGAGGGCCGTGCAATGAGGGTTTCGAGTGGCGAGTTGCTTATAGAGGACACAGCCAACAAGCGTACACTTACCAAGTTTCCGTTTCAGAAAATCCTTGCCCTGTTTATCATTGGTCAGATATCCATTACCACGCCTCTCATAGAGAAATGCCGTCAGTACAATGTGGCAATCATTGTCACCAAATTGTCGCTGAGGCCGGTGTTTTTCTTCTCGGTGGCGGCTGAGGCGAATTTCCTGCTCCGTCAGCGTCAGTATCAGCTCCCTGATGATGACCTGACGCCGGCCAAGGCTATTGTGATAAACAAGGTTATGAATCAGCTGGCTCTGCTCAACAAACTCCGTGGCCGCACAAGCAAGCGCCTGGCCAACACCAAGGATTTGTGTGCTGATACTATCGAGGCCATTGCCAACGTGAAGGATTACGACAAGCTCCTGAGTCTGGAGGGCAATGTGGCCAGGAATTTTTTTGCCTGCTATTTCGAGAAGTTCGGCTGGAAGGGACGCAATCCGCGCCTCAAGTCCGATTATATAAACGTGACTCTCGATATCGGCTATACCATTCTGTTCAATTATGTGGAGTGCTTTGCGCGGATGTTCGGTTTTGATGTTTTTGTGGGCGTGTATCATCGCTTGTGGTTCAAGCGCAAGAGCCTGATATGTGACCTCATGGAGCCGTTCCGCTGCATTATCGACAATACAGTCCGCAATGCAATGGCAAGGGGAAGGATCAAGGAGTCCGATTTCGAATGCGTACGCAAGCAGTGGCAACTTAGGCGCGATGTCTCGGTGGATTATTACAGGATGTTTTTCGAGGCGCTGATACCTTTCAAGAACGATCTGTTCCGCTATATCAGGGAATATTACCGGGCCTTCATGCAGGGCAAGGGTTATGAGGATTATCCACAATTCAAAATCTGACGATTATGCTGGTAGTAAGTTACGATATCCACAACGGCAAGCTGAGAAAACGTTTCTCGAAAATGCTTCAGAAAAACGGTGCAATCCGTCTTCAGTTCTCTGTCTATGAGGTCAACAACACCGACCGCCTGATGGACCTCCTCCGCGAGAAGATCCGCAACGAGTTTATGCCCCTCTTCGACGGCGGCGACTCGGTAATGGTCTTCGACGTGAACGGCGAGAGGGTGGAGAAGTATGGGAATGCCATACATAGGGACGCGGATATGGTGTGGATGGAGTGATTATTGCCAGATTGCCTCGATCCTCCAATTATCAGGAAATCCCATTGCGCCTGGCCATATTATTGGAAACGAATCCATAAGACTCCTTAATTTTATCGCCATATCGTTGCTGGGAGACAAAATGTCAACAAAATGTTTGATAATACAGAGATTAAAGTATAGGCTTCTATGGTTATTGATAGACGCAATCCAGGCTGGTGTATTGCTATTAGGTATTGATGGTTGCATAGCATTCCATCTATTCCATAGTCTTGAATGGTGACAACATATATTTCTGGTAAGGTGTATTATGCCAATCCATGATTCGAAAGGGGCTATGGACAAATTGAATTTTTGCGCGAGTCTTGTCTTGATAGCGGGCCTTAGGTTGTTAAACATGTAAGTAAGGCAACCAAACGAAAGAGTTTCCGACAATATCCATGCAGGAGGAAAACTGTTTGTGTATTCCAATTTGAAGTGTTTTACAAAGTCTTCCGATGAGCGGTCAAATTCATTTTTTATTTTGCTGATCATATTTCTGAATCCTCCAGGTATTTGAGACCTATAAGATGAACGTTGGGTCATCCAATATGGATTTCTGAAATAGTCAGTTCCTTCAGATACTATTGCAGCTCTTATTCCAACTTCAATTTTTTCTATTTCGTTGAGAACAAGCATTCTAAGCTTTTTATCAAAACGATAAATGCTGATTATGTTATCAAACGAAACGTTCCTATGAAAAAGGTGGTTGCGTTTAGGTGTCCTTAGAAAAGGATGAATGTATGCCGACAATCTGTAATAACCGATTGTGTCAAGGAAATAACTTGCCATATTTTCATTGCTGAAAACAAGGCCTCTTTGTTTCATTAGCTTTACTAACGCATTGTTGCGTTTGAATGGTTTATTATATAGTCTTGGCATAGTTACATAAAAAAACTTCCTCAATAGGATGACAAGATCCTACGTCTTGGAAGTTTGTAATAGGATTACTGGTTAGAAATCAGTTCCTTTTTAAACGATTCGCCAGTTTGAGCACTGTAAGTAGGCTTGGCAAATTCTAGTGGTGCAAATATATATACTAATTTTGGTACTACAAAACATTAATAGTGAAAAGTTGAAAAAAAATTATTAACTTTTTACTTCTGTATATAACTTTTTCAAGTGTACTACAGATAAGTCAATGAGAGGTTCAAACATAAAAGAGTTGACGTGAATGTTCTCTGGAGTCATCATATTGACTTTTTCGATAACAGACCTTATGCTGTTGTATTCTGTTGGTTTATTGTTTTTTAACAACTCTATTAATTTCTGTGTTTGATCCCTTTTAATACTGTTGATTTGTGCCTCAAATCCAGACAAGCACGCAATCATTTTCTCTTCTAACTTTAAACGTATTGCTATTGCAAAAACAGTTTTGTTTTCTAGAGCAATTTCGTCTAAATTGGTAGCGATTTCCAAATTGTCTGCAATTTGATAGATGAAGTCTTTGATTGGAGTATTGTTTGAAGAATAATGCTCCAATGATGAATTACATTTTTTTATGTTATTTGTTATGATTGAATAGACTTTTTGGACATTGATAGAATCTGTGTCCGGTTTTATATGTAAACAAGATGTCAATTCCATATAATCTTGAGAATCTTCAATTTGAGAATATTCTACAATATTCCTCACCCAAGGAATAATTGAAATAAACTTTGCGTCATTTCCTCCTTTAACTCCAGGTATTAATACTTTTACAAATACATCTTTTACATATTGACCGTTTTTCAAAACTATTTCATGATTTTCGTTTTTCACAGTCATCAAAGTTATTGGTTTTGGGGCCAATCTTGAGTTAATTGTCCTGTAGAAATCATAATTATGAGTAAGCATTATGATTTTCAGGTTATCGTTGCTTTCGTTTATGTCTTTGATGTATTCAATTATGGCATATTTATTTTTGTAGTCAAATGAATCAGAAATATCATCAAGAACAATCAATTGATTTTCTGCTCTTTTTTTTCTACATTCGATTTCGAAAAGGAATTGTAGTATGAAGAGTGCGCGTAGTTCACCCTTGCTGAGAACCTCTTTTATTTTTTCTTTCTCATAGACCTTGTCATCATTCTCTTCAATGTCGTTGTCATCATGTCTTTTCTTGAATCTAACGACAGGTGTTTTCCCCTTTAAAATTACATCATCTTGATTTTCAAGGACAGCCTCAAAAGGCACAATAAATCTATTGTTGTATAGTTTTATTATACTTTTCCAAGTTTTAATTTCATCTTTCGCTTTCCTTCTTATTTCTTCCAATTCAGTTTTTTTCTGTTCGTAACTTGTCAGTAACGAATTGACAGAATCAAGAATTGAATGCAAATAACCATACCAAGTCTCCTTGCGAAATTTCTCGTAGTCACCCAAATTAGGTATAAGATTAGGATTGTTTGTAATGGTTTCTTTGAAATCTCTTAACTCTACGTTAGCGCCTATTGCTCTGTCAAATTTTTTCAAATTATTCTTTAGAGTGGTGTCTTCTGCAATTTTTTCAATTTCTTCGTTGTAAATAGCTTCAAAAGTTTCTTTACTTGTAATTTCGCATACTCCACCCTGCCTTGACAAAGATAATTTGTGGTTGGCATGGAAGAACCCATCTCCTCCAAGTGCGTTAATGATTTGCTCAGCTTGGTATGTGCCGAAAGAACCTCTTCTGTCATTGGAGAAGAAGTCTGATTGGCTTAAAAGGGTATTGTAGCGGTTTATGTAATCATTCAAAAGACTTTGGTTTTTGTCTAAGAACTTTTTTACATTATCTTTTTTATCGAAAATATTGTTGTACTTGAAGCCGAAATTCGGACAGTCTTGTTCTATTTTGTCCTTGATTCTTGATAGAACAGAAAATAAATGGTCGGAGGTATATTTTTTAAATGTAGATATCAATTCCTCCTCGCAATTACTGCTATGAGATATGTCCTTAAGTTTTCTTAAAAATTCTTTCTTTTCATTCTCTAAAGATTGATAAATATTATCATATTCTTGTTTCAAATCACTACTTGCAAGCATTGTAGAGATCTTTTCAGAAGAATCTTTGATTTCTTCATCGCCATTCATAACGTAGATATTCTCTGCTGGAATATCTACGTTATCAAATTTCACCTCGTATGTCGCGCTCTTGGTATCATCCAATAAGTCGCAAGGTTTTTGTGGCTGTTTGGCTGATGGCAGATTCTGCTTGGAAATATAAAGCATAGTTTTAGCAAACGAGGACTTCATAGTTCCGTTTGGTGCGTAAATGAGTATGCTGTTTTTGTTGCCATTGAAGTCGAATTCATGATTCAACTTTGTGATTCCAAAACAGTTCTCGAGTTTTATTGATAGTTTCATAGTTTAGTTGCGTTTGTTGTCGATTGAGTACTTCTTTCCTTGATTATGTAGTTTTTGGATTTCTTTTCCCATAACCGGTATGATATTTTTGCCCAATCTAAATGCTATGTTGTAACCAGCATTCGCATCGCCGGAAACAATGGCCTTGAAATTATGATTGTCATAATATCCTTTTATTTCAGCATCTTCCATAACTTTATTGTCTGTGTTAATATGCGAGAGATTGGAATGGAATCCACATTTCTTGCATACTAGCTCATCTTCGTCATAGTTTTTTAAATGCTTCTTTCTTTCAACGTTGCCTTTACCCACTGCACCACAGATAGGGCAGCTCCTGCTTGTATTGGCTGGATCAACAAAGTACACAATACCGAATTGATGTATTTTGTTTGTGCTTTTCGGTAACAAGAATGTTTTTTCGTAATTGTCCACGCTTCTAAACGCAGGAACGATGTTTATGTTGTTCGTAATCACATAATCGTCCTCGAATTGTAGTTTGAATAGTTTTTTCAGGAGTTGAATCTCAAAGTAACTATAAGTTCCCAAACCAGCCAACTTAGCATTTTCTTGGTCTTTGAAGTCCAAATCAGGATTAACATTTGTACTTTCTATAACATAACCAGACAATCCATCCTGACTAAATCCATAAGCACGGCAAAGATTCTCAAGGGAAATGCGGGCGTCATAGTTCAATTTTTTTAGTATGTACACAACAACTCCTATCATATTGGCCACAACACCTTTCTTAAGAGGTTCTGTTGCGTCCAGTTGACAAAGTTTGTTTATTTCTGCTTTTTTCTCTACCTCAGTCGTGTTTGAATTCTCGATTTCAAAATATGACGAAATTAAGGTTCGGATTCCTTGGTATGGCAAATCTGTGTATTGCACACCACCTTTGTACGAATCAACGAACTTTTTCTTTTTGAATATGTCGCATATTTCCTCATCTGACATAGTCTCGCATCCCTTCAGATTGTTTAAAACAACAGTTTTGTAATCTGAAGATTGTAATAGATATGCTAAACAGCGCAAATAATAAAGGTGTTTGAGATGTACTATTTGCTTGGTGTTGACAAGTTCTCCGTTTTCGTTGCAAGATAAATCTACCAAAACCTGTTGGCCGTCTATTGTTGTTTCTACCCTCAAATTTGACAAGTCAAGTATTGTTCTTGGCTTACCATCAGTTTGTGGTTTTAAATTATGAATCCAACATTTGTTTATAGGATCGAAGTGCTTGACATAAATATCAAACTCATCCTTAACTGTTCCTTGTGCATCAAGGCCAATAATTCTTCCGTTGGAATCAATTACGCATAAAGTTGCAAGTTCGTTTATGCCTCGGTCGATTCCTATTAAGTATGTAGGCTGGTTGGTGTTAATATCTTTATTGAATTGCTCAACTTTAGATTCCTGACTATTCTCGATAACATTTCCTTGTTTATCTTTTTTGTTAGGGTTGTTGAACGACGCTAATTGTTCTTTCTTTGAAACATATTCGTCGGTATACGGAATTACTTCCATAAGGAAATTTCCGTTTATTTGGAAACGAGAATAGCGTTTCTCTCCTGGGTGAGGATAGTCAGCTGTTGGATAGCGATAGAACATAGAAAATTCTGGATGAAGTCGATAATCTTTTTCAGCTTCATCAAATATTTTGTTCCAGTCTTTTGAGAACTGGTTTTTAGCGTTTTTATGTTCGGCAGTAATGTCTTGATTTACAATTGGCAAAAGTAAGCAATTTTGGTTTCTGACCAAATTGGTAATTTGCTCTTTACAGATATTATTACATTTCAGGTAATAGCCTTTCTGATCAACAAGTTTGGCCAATTCTTCGAAATTGGTACAAGAGTTGATTTCATCAGTCCACGCAAAACGTTTCAAATAGTTTTCGTTTGGGTCTATTACAAAATCCGATTCTGTCAGACATTGCTTTAAGGACGCAAGTTTCCTTTCCTTAAATACTTCTTTTTGTTGTTCGTTATTGAACCAGAAAGGTCTATTTTCTTTTTTTATAGTTTTATTGTCTTTGGTTTTGAAAAAGTTAGGGTATCTTTTTGGGGTTTCATAGATTTTGGTTACAGTCTTGTAAGTGAGAGATTTAACCTGATATAAATGACAGTCGCCATGTTCGCACGAAGTATTGAATATTGGCATATCGATACCACCTTCTGTCTTCTCCTGAAGCAGAAGGTATTTATCACCCTTATTGTCTTCTATAATTACAGCGCCGTACTTAATTTTGTTAACTTCGCTTTCCTCATTGAAGTAGTCTCTGATGGAAGCGAATTTTTTACCGAAAGTGCTTGCAATGTTTTTGAACACTTCTGTAACATTTGATTTTATAAGTTCATTTTGCCCTTTAGTTTTGTCATCAGAGCTATGAAAATATGATTTTGATTTTAGAACCAATGATTTCTGACCACCTCTCTTTTGTCCCAAATGCATTTTAGCATTTGTAAAATTGGTGTTAGGCTTTCCTTGAGATTCTATCCATTTTTTCAAGTCTTTGTAATCTCCTGATTTCTGAGCTGATTCCCACCGTCTTTCGTATTCATCTAACCATTCGTTGATTGATCTCAAGTCTTTTTTTTCAATTTGAATGAGTTCGTCAACCTCTTGGATATGTACTTCATAATTTTGACGGATAGTTTTGATATCTTGGGGTGGTTCTTTCTCAAAGTGCTCCAAAGTCGCCAAACATTCATTGATTTTCAATAAACGGGCATATATGGAAAAAGCTTTCTTGTTGTATTCATTACTATCATATTCGAAGAAAGTTCTCAAAAATGATTCACATTTCTCTTTGGGGAAATCCACTGGCTTGTCGGCATACTTTGAACGTGCACACTGCTCCCATGCAAAGTCGAAAGCAACTTTAACGGGATAATGGTCTAAAGAAAATGAATCTCTTTTGTTTTTGTCAGAATAATCCAAAGCAGGACTTTGTGAAGTTCCGAAAACTCTGAATAACTCTACAATATCATTGGCCCTATCTGAATAAATTTTATCTTTTTGTTTAGCCAAAAAATTTGCGAGAGCAAATCTTACTAAAACCGGAATTGGTTTATATTTGAAATACTGGGCACGAATAATAGGAGAGATACTTGGTATATTCAAGTTCTCTAAACAGTCTTTGGTCGAGATGTATAGTTTTTTATTTATTTCTTCCTTTGTTAATCCTATGAATTCAGAAACAAATTCTTCTAAATGCAATTCCTTGATGATTTCATCAATATTATCGTTTCGATGGTTAGGCGCTTGTTCTGAAGTGTATTTATTAAGGGTTGCTTTGCCCATAAATACATTTCCTCCATTATCTCGGATAATATTTTGCAAATTCTCTATTTGAGTAAATAAAACATATTGAGCGTCTTTGCTGTTGACGAAATCCAAAATGTATTTATCCTCATCTTTGGAAACATTGTCAGAGACTATAATTAACTCATTTACAATTGGACGCAAACTGTCCATAACAAGGCCACAAACTGCTAAAAACAATTTTCTAAAATCGACAAGATGTGGTTTGTTGAACTGTTGATTGTTGCCTTGAGGGGTATTCTGATTTTGTTTTTCTATTTCTATTGCTTTTTCAAAGTCGGCAAGCATAGTTTCCATTTGCGAATGAATTTTCCAAGCCTTTTGGACATTGTTTTGCCAATAGTGAGAAATACCTTCGTTTATTGGTTCGTTATAAATGTTAGTTTTCTTTTGTCCTGCCAATTTGACCTCGGAAGGCAAAGGAATTCCTTTGGCGCTTTTGGATTCGTATTTGAAAAATGTTTTCCTTGATAAAATCTTGAAAAATTCTTTTCTGACGGTGATCTTGTCAACGTAGGTTCAACATTCAAGTGCAATTATTTAAAATGAGCGAAAAACATCTTTTTTGGGGTCTCGAAATTTAATTTTTTCCGAGGCCTGTTGTTGATCTTTTTCTGTATTTCGGCAATCATTTCGTCAGTGTACTTATC
>JAZLKG010000116.1:0-5333 GCA_045597465.1 Bacteroidales bacterium
CGCTCTCCTTGTGGGCCAGTCGTGTAACGCCCTTTATGTGCGAGTTGCCATCGCAGCTTGCTGCCAGCGATGCCAGCACGGGAAACAGGTCGGGACAGTTGGTGGCGTCGAAGTCGAAAGCCTTCAGCTCCTTCTTTGCAATGGTAATCTCGTTGGCTGATACGCAGACATCAGCCCCACAGCTGCGGAGCACATCGAGCACAGCCTTGTCGGCCTGGAGCGAATCCGGATTCAGCCCCCTTACAACGGCCTTTCCGCTGGTGGCACCGGCCACGAGATGAGCCGCAGCACTGCTCCAGTCGCCCTCCACGATATATTCTGTGGCGGTGTATTTCTGGCGTCCCCTTATGCGGAACACCTTGAAATCCTCGTTAACGATCTCGCCGCCAAATTTCCTGATAATATCAATAGTCATCTGCACGTATGGCAGGCTCTTCAGGTTCTTCACGGTGAGCACGGAGTCGTTCTCGGCCAGCGGCAGCGCCACCAGCAATCCTGTGAGGAACTGCGAGCTCTCGCTTCCGTCTATCTCCACGTTTCCGCCCCTGATGCCGCTGTGTATGTGTATGGGCGCGAAACTTCCGTTGGTGAGGCTGATATCAGCTCCAAGCTCGCGCATGGGCTTCTCCAGCATGTTCATGGGGCGGGTAAGCAGAGTGCCGTGGCCCTCTATGGTAATCTCCCTGCCGAAAAGCGCGCACACGGGAGTAAAGAGCCTCAGGCCAAGGCCGGCCTCGCCCACCGATACGCTGCTGGCAGTAGTTTTTTTTATGGAGCTGACTCTAAGACTTCCGTCTTGCTCCACTACGTTGCATCCCAGAGTCTTGGCAATGCCGATACCCGCGCGGGAGTCGTTGCTGAAATCGGGATTCACGAGGGTAGTTTCCCCGTCGGCCAGAATGGCGAGTGCCACGGCCCTCTGCATGTAGCTTTTGGAAGACGGTATGGTAAGCTCGGCACTATATGCCGAAGGTTTCAACGATTTGATCATATATCTTGCTTGCGGTTTTGTATCTGTTTAAATTCATTACATTGATAATTCCGTATGCGCCGTCCACATACATTGGAATGCGCTCCTGGAGCATCTTCTCGGCGGCCGCGGCGGGATTCTCGCACTGGAGCAGGGGACGGTTGCTTACATCAAGACCATCTATGCAGTAGGCGGCGGTGGCGTATAGCCATAGGTTCACAAACTTCTCACGGAGAATGGCGCGGTTTATATCGCTCTTTATAGTGCCGCCTCCGCACGATAGAATCACATCCACCTCGTCGGCGTACTTCTCCAGCATTGCGGTTTCCACCTCGCGGAAATATTCCTCGCCCTTGGTGGCGAAAATCTCCTTTATCTTCATGCCCTCCTGCTTCTCTATCTCCACATCCATGTCGATGAAGCGGTAGTTCATCTTCTTGGCCAGCTCGCGTCCGGCGGTGGTTTTGCCCACGCCCATGAATCCGGTGAGGGCTATGCGTCCGCGGTAGTCGAAATTGTAATCGTCGAGGGCCTTGTACATAACATCGGCGCTCACCCTGCTTCCGGTGAAAGTCTCGAAAGCCGGAATGGCCTGGTTTACAAGCCAGTTTTTGCCCGACAGGAACTTGTAGCCAATCTTCTTGGCAGGCTCCTCAAATATGGAATCCTTGTAGTTGGCATCCAGGATCACAGAGTCAGCTAACAAAATACTTGGATCAAAAACCTTGGCGCCGTGAGGAAGCGCCTGCACTATAATCCTGTGGCTTCTCACCAGCAGCTCCACCTTGGAGAGATCGGCGGTTTCCACGCCATACTTGGCCTTCAGGTTTTTGAGAGCTTCCAAGTTTCTGGCGCATACAGTAACCTTGAGTCCAAGGTTCTGTCCCGCAATGATTACACCATTGCTGGCGCCACCGCTGCCTATCACCAGCATCTTGCCATCCTTCAGGAATTCGGGATACATCTTTATGCTGAGCTCCACGCCTGTAATGTCGGTATTGTCGCCCCAGTATTTGCCGTCGCGCACATACACGCAGTTTACGGCCTCGGCCTTGCGGGCATTGTCGGTGAGGCAGTCGAGATACTGCATTATGTCTTTCTTGAAAGGCGCGGTTACGTTCATGCCCTTGAAACCGAGCATCTTGAAAGTCTGCATAGCCTCCTCCGCGCTCAGGGCCGGAAGACGCAAGTATCTGAAATCTATATCATTAGCCTTTATTGCGGCATTCATCAGCACAGGACTCAGACTGTGCAAAACCGGATTACCCGTTACCGCAAGGATATTTCTGCTCATTTTTATAATTAATAATTAATAATTAACAATTAAGAATTAAGAGCCTCTCTCGTCCTTAATCCTTATACTTTAAGCTTTAAGCTTTAAACTCTAAGCTTTATTTACAGGATGCAAAATTGCAAAAAATAATTGAAATTTTCTATATATAATGATATGATTTTTTTCCTACCTTTACCTCACATAAAAATCAATCACCATGCTTACCTATACATACATCAGCCACGGCAAGTTTGCGCTTATGGAAAAGCCAAAGCCTCAGATAATTGAACCTACCGACGCCATCGTTCGCGTAACTCTCTCCAGCATCTGCACCAGCGATCTCCACATCAAGCACGGAAGCGTTCCAAGGGCCGTGCTGGGAATCACAATAGGCCACGAGATGGTGGGCGTGGTGGAGGAAGTGGGCGCCGGCATCAGCACCCTGAAGCCTGGCGACCGCGTTACCGTGAACGTGGAGACATATTGCGGAGAGTGCTTCTTCTGCAAGAACGGCTTTGTGAACAACTGCACGAATCCCGACGGAGGATGGGCGCTCGGCTGCCGCATCGACGGCGGTCAGGCAGAATACGTGCGCGTGCCACTGGCTCAGAACGGCCTCAACAAAATCCCCGACAACGTTACCGACGAGCAGGCACTTTTCGTGGGCGACGTATTGGCCACAGGGTATTGGGCAGCTGATATCTCAGAGATTTCAGCTGATGACACCGTGCTGATAATCGGCGCAGGTCCTACGGGAATCTGCACATTGGAATGTGTAAGACTGAAAAATCCGAAACGTATAATAGTCTGCGAGAAATCCGCCGAAAGAAGAAAATTCGTACTCGACAATTACCCCGAGGTACTTGTAACAACGCCCGAAGACTGCGAGAATTTCGTAAAAGAAAACAGCGACCACAATGGCGCCGACAGAGTTCTGGAAGTGGCCGGTGGCGCCGACACTTTCCAACTTGCATGGCAATGCGCAAGACCCAACGCCATAGTAACAGTAGTTGCGCTTTACGACGAGTCTCAGACACTTCCGCTTCCCCAAATGTACGGCAAGAACCTCACATTCAAGACCGGCGGAGTAGATGGCTGCCACTGCGGAGAAATATTGCAGTTGATTTCAGAGGGCAAAATCGACACCACAAAACTGATAACACATTGCTTCGAGTTGAAAGACATCGAGGAGGCATACAGGATTTTCGAGAACAAGGAAGACGGGGTGATAAAGGTTGCGGTGAGGAATTAGCCAAACCTCTCCAGATTCTCCTCGTCGTACTCCACCTCCTTGCTGTATTCCTTGGCCCACCAGGCAAACTTACGCGTTCCGAGCAAAATCTCACTCTTGAAAAGCAGCTCTATCAGTCTGATGCTATACACTATTATATTTACATAACGCTGAAACTCATCATCAAAGATTGTCTTTATCAGATATCGCCATGTAAAATATTCGCCGAGGTTCGACAGGTAACTCTCCAGCTCGGGAGTGTTGGGGATGGCTGATATCTCATCCTGATGCTCCTTTATATATAGGAGGCGGGCACGGTAGTCGGGGTTCATAATCTCGAGACTCAGGAAAAAATCGAGAAGCTTTGGGTTGCTGATGGAAGCGTGTTCGCCGTGGATTGCGTTGAGCTTGTCGCCGATGGACAAATCATCATTTCTGAAAATGCTGAAATACTGCTTTCGGATATTGTCAATATAGTCGTAATATTCAGGATCGTGGAAATCGGGCTCCTCGTCGAAATCGAGCTCCACGTATTCCTTTACCTTGTTTTCCAATATGATGCGCGCCGCCTCTATGCAGCACAGGCCAATTCCACCCTCCAGGAAGCCGTCGAACCACTCGAAATATCTCGGATGACGCGCGCATATCTCGCTGAGCGACTGCTCGCCGTGCTCTATTATCTTGGTGCAGAGGTTTTCGCAGTTGAGGTAGGGGCAGCGTTGGTTTCCGCTGAGGTCCACTGTATCAGCCTCGTCCACATCTATCTGCCAGCCTATGCAGCAGCTGTCGGGGCAGCGCGAGGCTATGCACTTGAATTTGGTATAGTAGTCAGGAACTATGAGTTTCATTTTGCATTGCTTTGAAATATCAGACACAAAGATAAAAAACTTAATCCTAACATAACATACACTAATACAAATATTTTGTAATTTTGCAGACCGAAAATATTATAATTTACAATTACAATGCAAGACGTTAGAAACATCGCGATTATAGCACACGTCGACCACGGCAAGACTACCTTGGTCGACAAGATTCTCCTTCAGAGCAACCTCTTCAGAGAAAACCAGATGCAGGGCAAGCAGGACCTCATTCTCGACAACAACGACCAGGAACGTGAGCGTGGTATCACCATCCTCTCAAAGAATGTGTCGGTTAGATACAAGGGCATCAAAATCAATGTTATCGACACCCCAGGCCACTCTGATTTCGGTGGCGAGGTAGAGCGCGTGCTCAATATGGCCGATGGCGTTATCCTCCTCGTAGACGCTTTCGAGGGACCTATGCCTCAGACACGTTTTGTATTGCAGAAGGCCATCAACCTCGGCCTGAAGCCTATCGTAGTTGTAAACAAGGTGGACAAGCCAAACTGTACTCCTGAGCTCGTTTACGAGAAGGTGTTCGACCTGATGTTTGAGCTTGGCGCCACAGAGGATCAGCTCGACTTCCCAGTAGCCTACGGCTCAAGCAAGCAGGGCTGGATGGGTCCCGACTACAAGACCCCAACATCAGACGTATCTTATCTGCTCGACCTCATCGTAAAGCACATCCCAGCTCCTAAGTTTGTGGATGGTCCTTTCCAGATGCAGATTTCCTCACTCGACTACTCTTCATACCAGGGCCGCATCGCCATCGGACGTATCTACCGTGGCAAGATCCAGGCCGGCAAGAATGTTGCCATCATGAAGGCCGACGGCTCTATCGAGAAGGGCACCATCAAGGAGCTCTACACATTCGAGGGTCTCGGCAAGGAGAAGTGCAAGGGCGAGCTTGAGTGTGGCGAGATTTGCGCCATCCTCGGTCTCGATACATTCGATATCGGTGATACTGTAGCCGACCCAGAGTGCCCAGAGGAGCTG
>JAZLKG010000117.1:0-46624 GCA_045597465.1 Bacteroidales bacterium
GCTTCGCTATGCTTCAGATTGCAGGACAAAGATACGAAGGATTTCCGTTACTGGAAAGAATCTTGTTTTCATTCCATCCTGCAATTTGACCCATAGAGACACAATCACTAAAATTCATCCTGCAATTTGACCTATACGCCGAAATTTCACAAAAACTCCTTACGAAACAATGTAATTCCCACCTTGCAACCTCCCGAAACAATTACCGGCTTTAATAAAAAATCTTTGCAAAACCGCCCGAAATCACAGATCAATTCCTACCTTTGCCCAGCAAAAATTCATCACATAATGCCGGAAAACGTTTTTGGAATCAAGTGCGAGGCGTGCGGTAGTCCGCTGTCGTTTGATATAATAAAGCAGAACTATAAGTGCGAGGCTTGCGGATGCGAGAGTCCCGTGGAGCGTGTTACCCAAAAACTCAGGGACGAGAGCAAGAAACGCTCCGAGAATCAGCGCCTTACATTGGAGAACAAGCCACGTTCGATATTCCAGTGCACGAGCTGCGGCGCAAGGATTTTTGTGCCCGAGGGCGAGGCCCTTGCCAAATGCGATTTCTGCGAGACTTCCGCATTGAAATCAGATTTTGCCGACATGGTCCGCCGTCAGAATCTTCTTGTAAGTTTAAATAACGGATTCTGGGAAGAAGGCGGTGGTGTTATTCTTTTGTTTGGTTTAATAGCCCATGCTATTATACTTCCAATGATTTACACCGCATTTTTGAAATAAAAAATGTGAATCAGCGCCTCAGCCGATAATCTTAACAGCAGCATTGCCAAAACAAAAAATATTTTTTTTCATAATCGTAAGTGTATAAATATGGTAGAAGAATGATTTGCTGTTTATAAATGGAATCTTACGCCTATTTTTATGTGAAATTTTGATTTTATTATTAACTTTGCGCCCGAAATCTCTTGCTGACAATCTACAAGACAAGGTAATTTTTTCACAACAAAAACCATAATAATGAAGACAAAGATTCTTATACCCGCATTGTCGATAGTGATGCTGTCGTCGTGCGGAAACCAGGGCAACAGCGGCAGCGCCAATGCCCAAACCAACAGCGATTCCCTGATATCAGCCACCGAAGCACCGGCCCAAGCATCAGACACAAAAAAAAAGGTGAGCGGAAAGCTGACTCCAGATATGGTGTTTTTTGAAGTACCAGGCCACGTAAAAACCATATACACAGGCCAATACACAAGAGTGGATTTCGACCGCGACGGCATGGTGACAAGCGTGAACGGAATAGACGCTTTCTCCGACGAATACCCCACCAGAATAGTGTCGGGCGGCACGTTTATGGAACTGGGCGGCATCAGGAGGGAAAACGGACGCATAGCAAGCGAGATTTTCGTGGAGGGACGCACCGACTACAAATGGGAGAACGGAAAGGTGGCCGGATACAGCGCCACTTACGAAGCCGACAGCGAGGAGGCCGTATACTACTATGACGACAACGACTGCCTGGAATATATCGACTACCGCGAATACTCGCAGGTGGGCGACGGCGAGGAGAGCACACGCACAGTTTCGTACATCTACAACGAATACGACCACCACGGCAACTGGCTGAGCCGCCGATCCAGCAACCAGCTTACCGACAAGAGGCTGATTGTGTATTACGACGAGCCAATTACGCTGCCCGACGGATACGCATCGTTTGACCTCGCTTTTTTTGAGGCATCAGGCCCCGTAAAAAAGATAACCGACAACGAGATGACTCTGGAGTTCGACAAGGAAGGCAACCTGCTGAAATTCAACGGGCAGGATCCTTTTGTGGACCGCCCCGAGGAGTGGGACCCAGCCAAGCTGGACGTAATTTACTACAAGAAGGACAAGCTGGGCAAGATTGTGAAGATGGATTCGCCATATTCGATGCAGCAATACACCTGGGCCAACGGATATGTGTACCTGACAAAGGCATACGACGAGGGCGGCATAGAGGTGGAGACAGCCACCGACATGAACTACGAGAACGGCCTTCCAAGCAGCTACACAAAGGTATACACCGAGGAGGGCGAGGAAGGCGAGCCCAAGCGAATGGATATCAGCTACCAGAAAATAGACAGCCACGGCAACTGGATATCACGCAAAAAAGGCGATTCCCAGGATGACCGCACCATAGAATACTGGTAGATTTTTTTGAAAAAAAATCCATATTTGAGTACTATGTTTCAAAATAATTTATATCTTTGCCTCGAAATCATAATTAATAATTAATAAAAACACTAATACAATGAAGAGAATATTTTTTGTAGCATGTGCAGCCATGGCGCTCACATTCGCATCATGCGGTTCCAAGAACGCAAATACAGAGCAGCAGGCAGCTGATGCCGCTCAGCAGCAGGCAACAGAGGTGCAGGCCGCAGCTCAGGAGACTGTAAAGGCAGTAGTAAACGAGGCTTTGGAGGCTCTCAAGACCAAGCTCGCCGAGTTCAAGACCAAGGTAGAGGGCGCAACAAAGGCTGATGCCGCTGCGTTGATGACTGAGGCTACCGCCCTGAAGGGTGAGATTGACGCAGCTTCGCTCAACGACGACGAGAAGAAGGGTCTGATTGAGACTTTCAACCAGATCATCGAGCTCTGCAAGAACTTGAAGTAATCATAGTTTATCAACAAGCAAAAAACGGTTAATCATTATGGCAACATATATCGTAAACACAAAGGTATCGCCTCTTAATGTAAGAAAGTACCCTGGTACTGATTCTGCTATTCTTGGTTCACTTCCTAAGGGTTCTGAGATTGAGGTGGAGGAAATCGTAGACGGCTGGGCCCGCATCAAGTTCAACGATGTTACAGCCTACTGTTCGGCAGACTACCTGAAGGAGAAGGAAATCACAACTACTGACTGGGACAATCTCAAGTTCTAATTAAGTAGGTTGTTTTCTTATTCTACAAAATAAGTAATACCGCTCAACTGGATTTTTTCTGTTGAGCGGTATTTTGTTATATCGGCCAGATGCGGCTTTTTTAATGTCTTGAAATAAACTTGTACATCTTGTCCTTATTGGAATGGAAACTCAATTCCTCAATGGCCACGGAATACCTCTCTTTGTTGGGGCAGAGCGGATAGCAGAATTCCAGCACGTCCATCTTGGCGTCGTCGAACGAGATCTTGTGGATCACCGAGGCCAGATCCTCAGCCCTCATAGGTGCGAGTTGCATACAGGTCTTCACAGCCTTGGCCTGATCCCAAGACGAATTGAGATCGTGAACAAGTTGCCTTACAAGAGCGACTTCCTCGGGAGATGCAATCCTGATTACAGGCGCAGGATGATGGCGGTCGTCGTGATGCTCGTGACGGTCGTTGTGGTGATTGTCGTGGCGGTCGTTGTGATGCTGAGCCATTGCGGGAATCATAAAAAGGCTCATTGAGAGTGCGAAGATTATCTTTTTCATGGTCGTATATTTTTTAATGGTTAACGATTGTTTTTGTAATTATAGACGACATGAATTAGAAAAAGTGAATACGGGAAATAGTTAAAAAATGTTATTGTTTCTTCACGAATTTCTCGCCGTTCCAGTAGCGCTCCACCACTACGAAATTGTTCCAGTCGTCCATCGACATCTGCTCCTGGATATCATAGTTGTAGTAAATCTTTACAGCCTCCTTTTCTATCTTGCCAGTCTCGAAATCGTATTCCACATAGTAAGTGTGGTCGAGCGTGTTGTCGGACAAGGCCTTCTGCATGAGTTTCTTGGCATCATCGGAAATTGGGCCAAACTCCTCTACGTCAACGGCTTCTATCACAGGCTTCTCCTCGGTGAGCTTGCCGGTCTCAAGATTCAGGTTGTAGGTTTTGTCGAAAGAAGGCACCCAGCAGTCGCAACCGCCGCCGCACTGAGCCACGCAGAAAAAGTTCTTGCCGTCCTTCTTTGGGAAAACTGTGAGAATGGCCTCGGAGGTGCAGCCCTCGTCGTTGCCTACCGACGCGCTGCAGAAATGCGAGTCTGGATTTTTATCCAAAGTTTCAAAGAGATTTGCGAGCATCTCCTTCTTGAGGTCGGCCCACTCCTCGCCAGCCAGATACTCGTTAGGCAAAGCCGTTACAAACGCGTCCAAAACGGATTTCTGGTCGGCCTTGGGTGTTTCTGATGCTGCCTCAGCAGTTTTCTGGGTGTCTGATGCTGCCTCTGATGCCTGGGTATCAGCGTTCTGCTTCTGTGCGCCGCCACACGCCATCAACGCACAGGCCACGGATAAAGATAAGATTATTTTTTTCATTGTTAAGAATTTAAATGGTTTTGCGACGGCAAAGATAAGAAAAATTTTCGGATTATTTCTTCCAATCTTTGCTTACAATCTCCTTGATATGATCGAAAGTTACGGGCGTGTAGTCGATCCTGTCGGCGCACACGCAAAACGAGTTTGTGGAGTGGTCCTTGTAGATAGGATTATTGTGCACGTGTCCGAAGATATTCACGTAAGGCATATTGGCATTCAGATACATAGGCTGATGCGACACAAAATACCAATCGCTGAAGATTACAGGATACTCATAAACCAGCACCCCCATCTCCCGGTAAAAATCCGCCAATCCCTCGTCGTGGTTTCCCATCACAAGGATTATCTTTCCATTGAGTCTGTTTAATATCGACTGCACAAAATCCCTATCCACATTATCAAAAAAATCCCCGACAACAAAAACGTCGTCGGTGTATCCAACCACTGAATTCCACTTCCGGATGATATACTCATCCATCTCTCCTGAATCGAAGAAAGGTCTTACGGCAAAGGGAATTATCGTGCCACTGCCAAAGTGTGTATCTGCAATGAAGAAGGTCATTTTTCTTTGTATTTATGGTACAAAGATAGGAAAGATTTTGGGAAAATGGAAAAAATTAGTCCTCCGTAAGTGGTAAAAAAACGAGTTACGGAGGAGGTATTTTGGAAATTAGTCCTCCGTAAGTGGTTTTAAAAACGAGTTACGGAGGAGGTATTTTTAAAGTTAGTCCTCCGTAAGTGGTAAAAAAAATTGGTTACGGAGGAGGTATTTTCGAAAAATAGTTGTATATTTGCGGAGTAAAACCAAGGATTTTTTGTTATGGAAAATAAGATTATTGGAAGAGACAGAGAAAAACAGTTATTCAAGGAGATTTACGAATCATCTGACGCTGAGTTTGTTGCAGTATATGGGAGGCGAAGAATCGGAAAAACTTTCCTCATAAAGGAATATTTCGAGGATAAAATATCTTTCTATATGACTGGTATGCTCGATGGTTCTACTCAGGAACAATTGCAGATTTTCAATAAGGCTATCAACGAATATTCCAATTCTTATTATCCATTGGTAAACAATTGGTTAGACGCTTTTGAGCAACTAAAAAACTATTTAAAGAACTCATCAAAGCGAAAATTTGTAATTTTCATTGATGAATTGCCTTGGCTCGATACACCTAAGTCTAAGTTTATCAGAGCCTTGGATTATTTTTGGAATTCGTGGGGCTCTACCTGCAACAAACTGAAACTTATAACTTGCGGTTCGGCCACCACATGGATGATAAATAAACTTATAGGCGACAAGGGCGGACTCCATAACAGGATAAACCGTCAGATACATTTACAGCCATTTACCCTTGGAGAAACCGAAAAGTATCTGAAATCCAAGAATATAGTTTGGAACCGCTACCAGATTTTGGAGTGTTATATGATAATGGGCGGAGTGCCTTTTTATCTGAGTCTTCTGGATGGCAAGAAAACATTTGAGGCAAATATCGACAATCTGTTTTTCGCCGAAAACGGGCAACTAAAAAATGAGTTCACGTTCCTGTTCCGCTCGTTATTTATTGAGTCTCAGAAATATAAAAAGGTTGTTGAACTGCTTGCGAAAAAGACTCAAGGCCTTACACGTCAGGAAATAAAGACTGCGCTCAAGATATCGGAAGGTGGCGAACTCACCACCATTCTCGAAAATCTCAGACTATGCAGTTTTGTAAGGAAATATTCAGCATTTGGCAAGAAGGAACGCGACAATGTGTTTCAGCTGACAGACTTGTTCTCGCTATTCTATCTGAAATTCGTGAACGGAAACACCAGCCAGGACGAAAACTATTGGCAGAATTTTAACGGCAAGCCAGCACACACTGCTTGGACCGGCTACGCATTTGAACTCGTAAGTCTATTGCATATCAATCAGATAAAGAGGAAACTTGGAATCTCAGGCATTTCTACAAATATAAATTCCTGGGTTTCACCGCAGAAAAAACTTGACGATGGCACCACTCAACAAGGCTATCAGATAGACCTTGTGATAGACCGTGCGGATCCGGTAATAAACCTTTGCGAGATGAAATATTCAAACACGAAATTCACAATAACCGAGAAATATGCCGAACATCTATCGAACCGCCGTGAATTGTTCCGCAACACCACCAAAACAACAAAGGCTCTGCATATCATAATGATAACGACATACGGCGTAAAGAAAAATGCCTACTCAAGCACAATGCAGAACGAGGTAACAGCGGAGGATTTGTTTAAATGAGAATTCATTTCATTATTCCGCGATTTAATTTCCGATTTCCGATTTCATCCCCGACCTCAGCGGTAATTGATGCGTGGTGGAGGTCGGGGCTACGGAACGTGAAGGTCCACAAGTGGACCTGGTATTGGGGTTGGCAATCATCGACTTATCGCTTTTCCCAATCTACTAATCGCAATCCCTCTATTCTGTCGAAATGTTTGGTATTGTGAGTTACCAATGTCATATCATTAACTATAGCTGTTACTCCTATAAGTATGTCAAAATCATCGATTGGTAAGCCTAATTTTTCCAATTTATATTTTTGATGACCATACATTTCCAGCGATGACATTATTGGGACAACCTTAAACATATCTTTAACCAAATCAACTTAATTTCTATGCTTTGGATTCTCGCTTTTAGATATGCCATAATACAATTCCGCCAATGTTATCTCTTACACATAACAATTTTCCAATCCGTGAATTTTCATTTGCTCACGAATTCCGAATCTGTTTTTCAACATACAGATTACCGCATTGGTATCAATCAAATATCTCATAGGCTCTCAACTTCCCTTGTAAAACAATGAGAATTATGGATTTCGTCTGCTATTTCGTGAGGGTCACGGTCTCCACCCCAATCACCTGAAAAACAAGCAAACGGATCATCTTCCACCGCTTTGGATTTTGGCTTGGCTATCATCTCCTTCAAAATCTTTTGACGTATTTTCCGCAATAGCCTTAAGTATCTCAATATCAGAGGTCTGATAAAGCAAATTCATTACCTTTACCCTGAAATTGTCGGCCATATAATTTTCTACAACTGCTTCCATAGTTAAAACTTTTATCTTCTGCAAATATATAGATTTCACTATTAAATTCAAAAAAAAGATTTTCTACCCATCATACCAGAGGTCTTCAGACCTCCACGCTCCGTAGCCCCGACCTTAACCAAATATCAATAACGGGAAAAGGTCGGGGAAAAGTTACGGAGGAGGTATTTTTCGGATTGCTCCTCCGTAAGTGGTAAAAAAAAGGGGTTACGGAGGAGGCATTTTGATTGAAAATGCGTTACAGGTATCTGTATTGAGGATTTGTTGAATTTGAGTTATTGTAATTTATCGACAATTTGATGATTTGATTTTTTGTTTGTGTTCAGTTGATAATATTCTTAAAATTATAACGGGGAGAAATATTAAATCAAGTATATATTAAAGAAATCAAGTATTATTATAAAAACTGCGACGTCGGTCGCAATTTTTTATTCTGTATATTAAACAAAATGGTTGAAAAATGGGGTTTTATTCTGTATATTAAACAAAATGAGTAAAAATTGCTGTTTTGTTCTGTATATTAAACAAAAAATCCCTATCTTTGAAAAACATAAAAAAAAACGGGAATTAAAAATAAAAAAACAGGGAGTGAAAATATATGGAAATGTCAGAATATTTGAAGGTCAAGGATTTCACATATTTGGAATATTGTGATTACTTGCATTTATGTACAAGTATGAACGAAAGCTTCAACTCTTGGACCACAAAAAACAATAGCAAATTATTCAAGGAAATCAAAGAGTTAATAGTCAGCAACAACAAAACAGAATCTCTGCTTAAGGTTATAAAGACGAGTGTTTAAATAGAAAGGAAGTTAAATTTGTTTGTTATTGCTAAAATATTTATTTTTGCAATTATTAAATGAAAGAAAGATGACTTTTGCCGAGATACTAAATAAATATAGGACAGAAACCCTGTCGGAAAAGAGCAAGGGCGATTTATTTGAGCATCTGATGCTCAGGTGGTTGCAGACTGTTCCCAAATGGAGAAATTTATTTTCCTCAGTATGGCTGTGGAAAGACTTTCCGTATAAAAGTGATATCAGCACCAAGGATCTTGGTATCGATTTGGTGGCAATAGACGAGGAAGGCTCTTATTGGGCTATCCAGTGCAAATGCTATCAGGAGACAACCCAAATCCGCAAAGAGCACGTTGATTCTTTTATCTCGTGCAGTAATATTCCATTCACTGACAGCGATAATAACCAAAAGGGATTTGAGCATCTGTTATGGATTACCACTACCAATGATATTAGCGATAATGCCTTGACAATGTTGGAGAAACAGCCTACCGACATTGTAATTATCAGTTATGAGGAGTTGGAAAATTCCAATGTAAATTGGGATGAACTCTTCAACGGCAAATGCGGTTCGGAGGCTCTGGGTAAGCAGAAGGAGCCTATGAAGCATCAGGTAGAGGCTGTGGAAAAGGCACGTGAATATTTTGCGGAAAATTCACGTGGCAAACTTATTATGGCCTGCGGTACGGGCAAAACATACACCTCGCTTCAGATAGCACAAAACATTCTTGACAACAAAGGTTTGGTATTGTTCCTTGTGCCAAGCATCGCATTATTGGGGCAGAGTCTGAATGCCTGGTTCGACGATGCAGAAAAACCTATAAAAGCAATTTGCGTTTGTTCCGACGACAAGGCTGGCAAACTCAACAGCAACGAGGCTGATACTATAGACGATACCGCTTTAGACCTGTCGTTTCCTTCCAGCACAAGTTCCAAATCCATCGTGGAGCACCTTAAACTATACAGAAACCACGACGGAATGGTGGTCGTATTCTCTACATATCAGAGTATTACTCAGGTTAAGAAGGCTCAGGACGAGATTTTATCGGAGACAGACAACAAGTTCGGTAAATTCGACCTGATAATATGCGACGAGGCCCACAGAACAGCAAGCATAGAATACGAGGCATCAAAAAACAAGGCTGTCAGCGAAAACAAGCAAAATTTCATCCTTGTCCACAAGGAGGATTATATACTGGCACACAAACGCTTGTATATGACCGCCACCCCAAAATTGTATAACAGCAATACAAAAATAAGAGCCGAGAAAAAAGACGACCTGGTATATTCTATGGACAACGAGGAAATTTTCGGCAAGGAATTTTTCCGCGTTGGGTTCTCGTATGCCGTACAGAATGGATTACTTACCGACTACAAGGTCCTTGTATTGACGTTGTCGGAAAACGAGTTGGCCGACAGCATAAGGGAAGTGGCCAACGAGAACAAGGATATATCATCCACTTTCGACGAGATGACAAAACTACAAGGCTGTATCAATGCCCTGTCAAAAAGATTGGACAAGGACAGCGAGGTGGATTTCACTCAGGACGAACTTAAATTCAAGATGCAGAGGGCAATTGCCTTTTGCGGTGTCATCAATAAGGGCAAGCGCGAGGACGCAGTAGTTTCTACCGAGATAGCACACGACTTCCCAATTGTATCCAAGGCATATATCGACGACCTCCACAATAAATACCTGAAAGAGGTAGCCGACGGCAAAGCAGACGCTATAGATGAATCCCTGAATGTGGTAAAGGTGTCCTGTACACACGTGGACGGATCTATGAACTCTATGAGGAGAAGCGAGATATTATCCACTCTAAAAGAGAAAATAATAGACCCTAACGAGTGTAGGATAATATCAAACGTAAGATGCCTGTCGGAGGGTGTGGACGTGCCAAGCCTTGATGCGGTAATGTTCCTGTCGCCAAGGAGTTCAAAGATTGATATTGTGCAGTCGGTAGGCCGAGTAATGAGAAACTACCATAAGGGACAGCCCGACGAGAAGAAATACGGATACATTATTATTCCTATTGTAGTACCCGAAGGCTCTACTCCCGAGATTATCCTCAACGACAAGGACAACAGGTTCAAAATTGTTTGGGACGTGCTGAACGCATTGCGCGCACACGACGACAGTTTCAATATCGAGGTTGAGACTCTGAGGCTCGACAAGGCAAAACCCAAGAAGATTATCATAAAGGCCTTCAAGAACACAGGCTACAATGGTGGCAACAACACATTCGGTGGCCAATCGTCGCAGATAGCAGGTTTTGCAAATCCATCAGGCAATGGTGACGAAACCGACGAACTGGACAACACAAAAGAATTCTACCGACAACTGAGACTAAAATTTGGCGATTGGAACGGAACCCTGTATGCACGTATGGTGGAGAAAGTGGGTCAGCGGACATATTGGTCTAAATGGACCAACAAAATCCGCAACATATCCGAGACCTTCATTCAGAGGATACAGTTTCTGCTATTTAAGAAAAACCGTTACAGAAAAGAGTTTGATGAGTTTTTGAAACAGTTGCAGAAAAACATAAACCCTATGGTGGACGGAATGCAGGCTATCGAAATGCTGGCTCAGCACAAGATTATAAAACCTGTTTTCAATGCCCTGTTCGAGAACTACAACTTTGCAGAAAACAATACCGTTTCCAGATCGATGCAGACTATGCTCGACATACTGGAAAAAGAGGGTTTCGACAAGGATACCGAGGTGCTCAACTCATTCTATGAGGACGTAAAACACAATATCGGAAAAATTGACTCACTGGAGGGCAAGCAGACCATCATACATACAATATATCAGGATTTCTTCAAGGAGGCATTCAAGACCACCTCGGAGAAACTGGGTATCGTATATACTCCAATCCAATGCGTGGATTTCATAATACGTAGCGTGGACGAGGTTCTCCAAAAAGAATTCGGATGCAATCTTGAGGACGAGAATGTAAATATCCTTGACCCCTTTGTGGGCACTGGTACTTTCGTGGTAAGAACTCTCAACTACCTGAAAAACGTGAAGAAGGTTTCCAACGAGGTATTGGAGCGCAAATACCTCAACGAGATTTTCTGCAACGAGATTGTGCTACTGGCATACTACATAGCCGACGTAAATATCGAGAGCGTATTCCACAGCCTGAGCGGACGTCAGGAATATCTGTATTTCAACAATATCTGCCTTACCGACACCTACCAACTTGCCGAGCATCAGATAGACATACCATACAAGGAGTATTTCAAGGAAAACTCTGAGCAGGTATCCAAACTCAAACAGATGCCTATAAAGGTGATAATGGGCAATCCTCCATACTCGGCAGGTCAGAAATCGGGCAACGACAATGCCCAGAATATGTCATATCCCGTACTGGACCGTCGCATTATGGACACCTACGGACAGGGCTCGTCGGGAAAACTGCAGAAATCTCTTCACGACAGTTTTATGAGGGCATTCCGCTGGTCGTCTGATAAGGTGGGCACCAATTCCAACGAATCGGAAGGTGGCATAGTGGCCTTTATATCAAACGGTGGCTGGCTCGACGGAAAGTCTCACGACGGATTCCGAAGATCCATAGAGAAGGAGTTCTCTGATATATACGTTTTCAATCTGCGTGGCAATCAGCGCACCAATGGAGAACTATCAAGAAAGGAAGGTGGCAAAATATTTGGGGGAGGTTCGCGCACTTCGGTAGCCATTACCTTGCTTGTAAACAATCCAAAGAAGCGGAAGGCTGACAACAAGGCCATTATCCACTATATGGATATTGGCGACTATCTGTCTCAGAAGCAGAAACTTGCAAAAATCAAGAAGATAGGTAGCGTATTATCCAACCAGTTTGAGGAAACGATAATAACACCCAACGAGCACGGCGATTGGATTGCTATGCGCGCCGAGGGATTCGACCAACTGACTCCCGTGTTTCCCGAGAAGAATTTCTCTATGGCTTCCAAGTCGTTTTTCAACTGTCAGGCCATAGGACTATCCACCAACAGGGATGCGTGGGTGTATAATTTCTCGCTTGCCAAACTAAAGGAGAACGTAAAGCAAATGGTGGATTTCTACAACCAACAGAGAGTGGATTATGCCAAGGCAAAAATCAGCAATCCTAATCTGAAGGTTGAGGATTTCATCAATAATGACAAATCCCAAATAGCCTGGACTGTAAATCTTAGAAAATACTGCGAGAAGAATATCGAGATTAAGGTTGATAAAAATAATTATTGGATTGGATACTACCGTCCATTCCAAAAAATGAACCTCTGCTACAATCAATATCTGAATGAGAGACCTGGCCAATGGGGAAAGTTTTTCCCGACAAAAAAGCACAAGAACTTGGTGATAAACATAAGTTGCGTAAGCAGTAGCAAAGGTCTTACCGCAATAATCACCGACAGCATTACAGATCTGCATTTCAGCGGAGACAGCCAGTGTTTTCCTCTTTATTGGTACGAGAAACAGCAACTGGAATTCAATTTTGACGGGGCGCAGGATAATTCCGACGGCGAATACGTAAGGCACGACGGCATCGCTGACTATATCCTCAGGGAATTCAAGTCGCAGTATGGTCTCTCGCCCAACAGCAAATCCATTACCAAGGAGGATATATTCTATTACGTGTATGGTCTGCTACACTCAAGCGAGTACAGAACTTATTTTGAGACCAATCTGAAGAAATCCCTGCCCAAAATCCCGATAGTGGATAGCAGTGACTTCATAAAATTCTCGAAGGCGGGGCGTGCCCTGGCCGACCTTCACCTCAATTATGAGAACTTCGGGAATATATGCCACGAATATCCAGATATCGCATATCAGGTTTCAAAGATCAGATTCAAGGACAAGAAAGACAAGACAACAATTGCCCTGAACGACGATATAGAAATCAATGTGCCAGCCAAGGCCTACAATTACGTAGTAAACGGCAAATCTGCCGTGGAATGGCTTATGGACAGATATCAGGTAACCCAGGACAAGGACTGCTATATCAGCAACAACTGCAACGACTGGGGACAGGAGCACAACAATCCATACTATATCTACGACCTCTTTGTGTCGGTGATAGACCTGAGCATCAGAACCGTAGAAATTGTGGAAAACCTGCCCTCGCTTGGGCTTGGCAATATAGCGGATAGCGATTCATTATCAATAGACATTATGGAGATATTCAGCAACAGTTTCAAGGATTTGAGCATAGATAATGTGAAAGAAATCCTAATGCGGAAAGTTGAGTCGTTCACACAAATAGAGGATCAGGAAGGTCTTGCCGTAAAGCATACCGCCGTGGAGAAAAGCATCAGCATCATAACGGACACGAAGCCTGAAATGCTGATAAACTGGGCGTTTTTCCCAGCAGGCAACGGAGCCATATCACTGATATCAAGCGATCAGAGAGCCAATATCACCATATCGGAAAATATATACTCGTTTTTTGTAAAAAACAAAGGCAAAATGCTTTACAAAAACAATGTAAACTTTGATTTAACAGGCATCAGAAACATAATGAGACTATGGGAACTTACAAAATAAGCGAATTAGGCATCCTTGACGACAACGAGGTATTGGCAAGATTTGTATTCGGCAGAACTACAAAAGCCGACGATTTTGTGCATTACATTAGGCAAAACGGGAAATCAGAGAAAACATATATGCTGTTGCTGTCAGCGTTTAACCTTCGCCCCGACGACGACGGCCATCTGTCGATACATTACAAATTGGATTCCGACAAATGGGAAAAATTTCCCAAGCCAACTCATTATGTGACCCTTGTATCCGGTGACGTTAGGGATATAAAGACAGAAGTGATAGAAAGTGGCGACATTAACTCCAAACTTTCCGATGATGAATTACTGAATATGTTTGATTCGCCATCAGGTAAGGAATACGGCTGTCTGCCCACCGACATAAAAACACCAGACGCAACAGGTCTTGTGGATGAGACCCACGGAGGTATATTCTTTGTGGATTACAATGAATACCGCACTCTGGAATACAACGAATTGGACGAGTTGCCTTTAATCAACAATAATCCAATAATAATGGATTTCAAAATCAGACTGCTGAAGTCTGTAAAGAAAATGCATAACTCCAAAGGCGGAGAGATAAAATTTGTATAAAAAAACACAAAAAACGCCAGTCCTTCGTTTCACAACGAAAGCCTGGCTTTAAAAATATAACAACGAATAAAATAGGTCCGAAAACTATAAACTTAAAATTTCTGAATTCTGAATATCTGTGTGCCCTGCAGTGTGGTGGGCTGATTGAGGGCGTAGAAGATTACGCCTTCCACGGGACTCTTTATCTGAGAGATCACGTTGCCCTCGTAGGGGTCGATGATATTGGCCAGAATGTCGTCCTTCGATACCTCGTCGCCCGCAGTCACCAACTTCTCGAAAATGCCTGACTTCTGCGCCTTTATGCGTATCAGATCGTCCTCGTTGATCACCTTGCTGTTGTACTCAATGGCATTGTGGCGAACCTCGTCGCAGAGGATACCCTTCTGTTGCATAAAATGGAGAATCGTGTTCACGATATTCATCGAGGCGCGTCCGCCCACGTCGTTGTTCTGACCGCCGTAAATCGAGAACGCCTTGGTGTCCCAGATCTGCCAGTTGTAGTTGAGCGTGGTGGTATCGAACGGCGAAGGAGTGCGGAGGCTCACGATCGGGAATCCAAACTGCTTGGCGCTCTCCACGTCGCTGAAATCGGTCTTTATCATCCTTACGTGCGGGATAAACTCGCCCGGGAGATAGTAGCTCGCAAACTGAATTCCGTACTCAAAATCCTTTATCTTCTCGAACAGGCCCGACGCGATGCGCTGAGTGGTCTCGCCGAGATAATATCCGGGAAACATACGGTTGATATCGGTATTGTCCATCGCCCAGAATCTCTTGCTGATATTCATAGAGAACGGGTTGGCGCTCGGAATCACCAGCACCTCGTAGCCCTTCTGCAGGAGGCCCTGCTGTTCGTATTCCTGAAGCTTGCGCACTATCTGAGAGCAGATATACTGCTGATGCACCTCGTCGCCACGCATTGCGCCCACAATGGCGAGGGTCTTGCTACCGTGTCCAAAATGGTAGCCCAATATCTTGAATGTGTCGCGGTATGGCGACTCCATACTGAATAAAACTTCCTTTCTCATATCCTGTGAATCCTTGCTAATAACGAACCTTCGTAACATACTGGGTATGCGCGTATTGTGAAGAGGTATCCGCGCTCGGGGGCCTTTACGTCCTCGATTATTTTTCCTGTGAGGGGGCTGATGATCTGTCCCAAAGACTCACCCTTCTCCACTATCCGATCGTTGTGACATTCGGTGGAGAATATCCCTGATGCCGACGCATTTACAAAAGCCACGCTGTCGCCCTCGGAATATATTGGCTGGTGGATCTCAGTCTTATCAATCTCGCCCTTCCACATTCCCATCTCGTGGAGCAGGTTCTTGAGACCGAGAACCAGACGGTGACCGTAATAGTGGTTGATTCTCATACCCACGCCCTGCTCCACAACGAGGCAAGGTGTGCCGGTGGAGTTCAGCGAATGTGCGAGGGTGGATTCCAAAACCGTGGCGGCGTCGTGTACCCAAACGAAATCGAGGTTGAGGAACTGAGCGGGTGGCACGAGGGTGTCCTTGCAGTTCACATTGATTCTCACCTGAGGCACCTCCCTGAGGAAAATGTTTGATGAGTGTATGTCAATTACCATATCGGCGCCCTTGAGGTCCTCCACAATTGCGTGTGCCGACTGCTCGATAACCGAGCCCTCGGGGTCGCCGGGGAAAATGCGGTTCATATCGAGGTCGAAGTTTGGAACGCCTCTCGATATCGAGTCGATGCCCAATGGGTTGAGCGCGGGATAAACGTTCAAAGTGCCGTCGAAAAGATCGATATTCTCAAGGATATCGTGTTGCAACTGATAGCAGACAAACTGACCTTCAAGTTCGTCGCCGTGGGTGCCAGTCACAATGCAGACTCTTTTCTTTCCGTTGCCGTGCGAGATAATGTTTTTCTTGACGCTATACGTCTCTCCCACAGGCAACTGCGTAGAATATATCGTTGTAATCATTATTATATTTTTAATATACCTAAATAATCGTTGTTAGCGCCACCTTCGGTGGCTTTTTCTTATCCGAAAATTTAAAGAATGGGAAAGAATTAAAAGAATACTTTTCAAACATAAATTACCACGAATTAACATAAATTTTTCATTAATTCTCATCTCTAAGAGGTTAAGAGAAGTAAGAGTTTTTTTTATTTAAGAGACGGAGTTTCCTTCGAAAACTCCTTTTTAGAGTTTAAGAGCCTTACCGCTGAGAGGCTCTTAAACTCTTGGAGTAATTTTTGCAAAAAAATTACGCCTCTTAAAATGAGTAACGCTCTTAATCCTCTTACTCTCTTAGAGAATAATTTGACGTTAATCTATGCATAAGACCATTCTTTTCATTCTTTTTTATTCTTTTCATTTTTGGATAAAAAAACCTTGTCACCGTCAGGTGACTATGGCTATACCTCATTCACGGATACGCGGACGAAAGTGTTTTGGGTTGCGATGCCGTAGAATGTTCCGCAGTTTACGGGACAGTCGGAGGCGTCGCGACCGTGGGCTATTTTTATGTAGCCGTGGTCGATGAGTTTGTTGGCCGTGGGGTCCACTCCAAACCAGAGGTTTTGGCTGAGAACCTCCACCCAGGCGTGGGTCTGTCCCTCGCCAACCGTGAGGCCGTTTACGTAGCGGACGCTGATGCCCACCGACCTGCACATTGATATCATAATGTGGGCGAGGTCCTGACAAACGCCTTTACGCTGTCGGAAACTCTCTGATGCCGTGGTCTTGAAAGTGGTGCTTCCGCTCGAAAACTCAATATAGTGGTGCACAAAGTCGCAGATTCTCAGAGCCTTGTCGAGGTCGGTTCCTGACGTGCCGGCATAGTCGGAGGCCAGGATGCGCATATCCAATGTGGAAGCAGTTAAAATAGAGTCAGCTACAAAAATATAACTATTGCCCTTGAAAGGCATTTCGTAATATTGGGTGACCATCTGCACTATTCCCTTGCTCTCCGATACAAAACTGTCGTGATACTCAGGCACATATCCGTAGCAAATGTTGGCTCCCCAGCCGTCGATGCCACGGGAAAATCTCACCTGATCGCCAAGACCGAAAAGCGAGTGGCGGATGCTTACCTGCGTTTCCTGAAGGCGCTGACTGCCCCCGCTCCACGGCTGACACCTGAGTAGGAAATTGTATCTCGATACAGGCTGTCCGTAAGTGTACTCTGTGCGGTAACTATATTGGTATTCACGCATTTAGATAAGCACTATCTTTGCAATATTGCTGAGCACGGCATTGCGGTACTCAGGGTTCTCAGGATCGTATTTGCTCTCCACGAGAAGGCAAGAGAGGTCCTCGAGAACGTCGTGATCGAAGATTCCAGGCTCGGCCTCGGCAAAATCGAAGAGGGTGTCGAAGGCCTCCTTGATTTTGTAGTAAGGGTAGTTGAAGCGGAATTTCATATCAATGTGCTCGATTGTCTTGCCGATCTTGAGGAAACTCTTGGCGCGAACGTCCCATACACGCTCCTCGATAGAGCCCCAGAATGCCAACAGCCAGTCGGTAATGGACTGAAGATTGGTGATATTGGAGTTCTGACGCGATGCCTCGTTGTTGATTTTAACAAGGCTCATCTGTACGTAAGCCAGTGACTCAGAGGTGATTTCCTCGCGGAGAACAATGGCGTTGTCGTTGGCGCGCTCTATGCCCGAGAGTATCGAGTTTGGATTGTTCTTGTCGTACATATATCCGAGTATCGCGAACTTCTTGTCGGGATACTGAACTGAGCTTCCGATATTCTCGAAATACTCCTCATAGTCCTCAGCCTCGCCGTCAATCATCTTGTCGTAATAGCGACGCAGGAGGTGCAGGTTGAAATATACTCTTTCTGTGTAACGTCCCAGCCAAAAAAGCCTGTCGGCCTTGGTAGGTGATATGATTGGTTCTCTTGTCATTTTTTTATATACGTAAATTATATTATTGATTTGCCACCTCACGGTGGCGTTTTTTTATCCGAAAATTAAAAGAATTTGAAAGAATTAAAAGAATTTTCTCAAACACGAATTTCCATAAATTATCACGAATTTATCATAAATTTTTTCACCAATTAATTTTTGGATAATTCGTGTTAATTCGTGAAAATTTATGTCTAAAACCCATTCGTTTAATTCTTTTTTATTCTTTTAATTTTGGGATATAAAATCACTGTGCCGAAGGCACAGTGCCGGCTATTCCAGCACCCAGGTATCCTTGAAACCACCGCCTTGCGATGAGTTTACTATCATTGAGTTGGGGTTGCGGGAGAAGCGGGTGAGGCCTGATTTCCAGACTTTTGTGTCCTTGCCTGTGATTACGAAGGCGCGGAGGTCGGCCTTGCGCTCTACTCGGGTGTTGCCCTCCAGGATCTCGAGGTCGCGGAAATCCACCACCTCCTGAGCAATCCAGCGTCGTGGCTGTTCGATTATGAGGTTCTTGAGGTTTTCGAGTTTCTCCTTTGAGAGGTCGCGACCGAACATTACGCCGTATCCGCCAGCCTCAGCCACGTCCTTGATAACGAGCTTATTGATATTGCCGAGAATGTAGTCGTAGTCCTCCTTGTAATATGGAAGATATGTTGGGGCGTTTTTCAGGATTGGCTCCTCGTTCAGGTAATATTTCACCATCTTGGGCACAAAGTAGTAGATGCCCTTGTCATCAGCCACACCATTTCCTAAAGCGTTGATAACGGCCACGTTGCCTTTCTTGTATGCCTGCATCAGGTTTGGAACTCCGAGCATAGAGGTAGGCTCAAAGGCCATAGGATCGAGGTACTCGTCGCTTACACGGCGGTAAATGGTGCTCACCCTCTTGCGCTCGTGCATCAGGCCTGTGTACCAGACGGTATCGTTCTCCACCACGAGGTCGCCGGGGAACGCGAGAACGGCTCCTGTCTTCTCGGCGAAATACGAGTGCTCGAAGAATGCCGAGTTGTATCTGCCCGGTGTCAGGATCACATTGATACCGCAACCGTCGTTCATAGATTCCATCATATTGCCGAGGAGCTCGGCATAATCGCGGTTGTCGGCCACATTATGATCGGCGAAGGTCTTTGGGCAAACCTTTCGTGTAATGTTCCTTGCTATCATTGGGTAAGAGGCGCCCGAGGGGATACGGAGGTTGTCCTCGAGGACATACCACTGTCCGTCCTTGGCCTGTACGAGGTCGATTCCCGAAATGTGGGAATACACCTTGTTTACAGGATCGATGCCCTCGCACTCAGGTGTGTATCCGCTCGACGCATAGATGAATTCCTGAGGCACCACATTGTCTTTTACAATCTGCTTGTCGTGATAGATATCCCAGAGGAAAGCGTTGAGGGCCTTCACTCTCTGTTTGAGACCTTTCTCAAGATAAGCCCAGTCTTCTCTGGTGATAATTCTCGGAATGGAATCGAACGGAAACAACTGCTCGTTGAAAATGCCGTTTTTATAGACTCCAAACCTAACGCCGTATCGCTCCATCCATTTGTTAACAGAGTCACGGCTCTCAATCAGTTCGTCCATAGTTTTCTAAATTTTATTGCTTGCTATACTAATAATCTTTTATTTCTTATTGCTGATACAAAGATAAGGCGGCCGAAACTGATTTGCAAGCGTTGTAAATGGTTTTAGGTGTGTAACTTATAGCGATTTAGGGATATACTTAATTTATGTACGTGAAAAACGCAAATTCATAAACAAAAAATCCCAGCCCCTATTGTTTTGAGGAGGAGCTGGGATTTGGGTTGGATTCTTATATATTGAATATTAATTATCTGATGAACAGTAGTTCCCTGTATTTTGGCAGAGGCCACATTTCGTCGTCCACCAGGAGCTCAAGCTCGTCGGCGTGATGGCGGATGGTCTCGAAGTATGGCACCACGGTGTCGTGGTAGGCGATGGCCTTCTCCTTCTCGCTCTCTATGCGGTTGGCAATCTTGCGCTTGTCCACCATTTCCTTTATTGAGCTTTCCAGCGCGAAAACGTGCTTGCTGATACTGCGGATAATCTCCAGAGTCTGCGAACCGAGCTTCTTGGCCTCGTCGGCGCCGAAGATATTCATCATCTGGGCCTGAGAATCCAGAAGCTGCTTCTGATACTTGAGAGCCACCGGAATTATCGACGACTTTATCATGTCGCCCAAAACACGGGCCTCTATCTGAATCTTCTTGGTGTAGGTCTCCCACTTAACCTCGTTTCGGGCAATGAGCTCCTTCTCGGTGAAAACTCCGGTCTTGGTGAAAAGCTCGATGGATTGAGGTGTGGTGTAGGCGTCGTAGATTTCGGGAACGGAAGTTATGCAGTCGAGACCGCGCTTGGCAGCCTCAGCCTTCCACTCGTCGCTGTAGCCGTTGCCGTCGAAACGGATTGCCTTGCTGTCCTTGATGTACTGCTTGATAACCTCGAAGATTGCCTTCTCCTTGGCCATTCCGCCAGAGATCTTGGAATCCACCTCGGCCTTAAACTCCTTGAGCTGTGCGGCTACGGCGGTGTTGATGGCTATGAGTGCTGACGCGCAGTTGGCCGACGAACCCACGGCACGGAACTCGAACCTGTTGCCGGTGAAGGCGAATGGCGATGTGCGGTTGCGGTCGGTGTTGTCAACCAAAACCTCAGGAATATTGCCGATTCCGAGTTGCATTTTCTTCTTGTCGCCCAGGATGATACCCTCGTCGGAATTTGAATTCTCGATATCGTCCAAAACCTGCGACAACTGGCTGCCGAGGAATGCGGAGATGATGGCAGGAGGTGCCTCGTTGGCGCCCAGACGGTGAGCGTTCTGAGCTGTCATCACTGAGGCCTTCAGAAGTGCGTTGTTCTTGTGGACGGCCTTCAGGATGTTTACCATAAAGGTGATGAACTGGAGGTTTTCCTCGGGAGTCTTGCCGGGGGTCAGCAGACCTACACCGGTATCAGTGCCAAGGCTCCAGTTGTTGTGCTTGCCCGATCCGTTGACGCCTGCGAATGGCTTCTCGTGGAGCAGCACGCGGAATCCGTGCTTGTGGGCAATGCGTTTCATTATCGACATGAAGAGCAGGTTCTGGTCGTTGGCCAAGTTGACCTCGCCGAATATTGGGGCAAACTCAAACTGATTGGGAGCCACCTCGTTGTGACGGGTCTTGCAGGGAATGCCGTATTTGTAGGCCTCGAACTCAACCTCTTTCATATAAGCCTGAACTCGCTCGGGAATAGATCCGAAATAGTGGTCGTCGAGCTGCTGGTTTTTGGCTGACTCGTGTCCGAGAAGTGTGCGTCCGGTGAGCAGAAGGTCGGGACGTGCGGCAAAGAGTCCTTCGTCCACCAGGAAATACTCCTGCTCCCAGCCGAGGTAAGAATATACCTTCTTTACGTTGGTGTCGAAATAGTGGCAAACCTCCACGGCGGCCTTTGTAACTGCGTCAACGGCCTTCAGGAGAGGAGCCTTGTAGTCGAGTGCCTCGCCGGTGTAGGAGATGAAGATTGTGGGCACGCAGAGGGTATCGTCCACAATAAATGCTGGCGACGATGGGTCCCAGGCAGAGTATCCGCGGGCCTCGAAAGTGTTGCGCAGTCCGCCGTTTGGGAAACTTGAGGCATCAGGCTCCTGCTGGGCGAGAAGCTTGCCCGAGAATTCCTCGATAACGCCCTCGCCGGGTGCGCCGTCGTACTCTATGAAAGAGTCGTGCTTCTCGGCAGTGCCTTCGGTCAATGGCTGAAACCAGTGGGTATAATGAGTTGCGCCATGCTCCATGGCCCACTTCTTCATACCGGCGGCCACCTGGTCGGCAATGCTGCGGTCCAATGGCTTGCCGCTCTTGGTAATCTCGTTGATTTTTTTCACGGTCTCCTTCGACAGGTACTGGCTCATCTGTTTCTTGCCGAATACGTATTTGCCGAAATAGTCCGATGTTGGGTCTTCGGGTACGTCGACGGGGCGGGCTTCCTTCTTGAAGGCCTCGCCGACAACTTGAAATCGTAATCCACTCATTTTATTAAATAGTTTTTGTATAGCGTTGCAAAATTAAGAATAAATAAATAATCTCATATTAACTTAATAAGATTTTTTGAGTACCTTTGCAAAAGGAAATATTCGCACTTCTGCACCCGAGGCGATGCCCCGGGTTACCAATAGTAAAGGCTTTCAGCCTACGCGCTGCCTGAAAAGGCAGTACATTGGGTAACCGCTGGCATCGCCTGCGGATAGAGATGCTAATCAGTGCGATAAAAAACAATACATTAAATGTTAGGATTAAATCTTTTCTGGTCGTTCTTCAAGATAGGCGCGTTCACCTTTGGCGGCGGATACGCCATGATTCAGATTGTGAAGGACTGCGTGGTGGATAAGAACCACTGGCTCTCGGAGGACGAGTTTTGGGAGTCGATAACGCTGGCTCAGGCATTGCCCGGAGTTTTTGCCATCAACATGGCGCTCTATACGGGTCACAAGATTATGGGCAAGACGGGCGCATTCTCGGCAATGATGGGCGCAATGCTTCCGAGCATGATCATCATAATGGTGATAGCGTCGTTTTTCAAGGATTTCTACCAGTACGAGGTTGTCAGGAACGTGTTCTCGGGCATCCGTCCCTGTGTGGCTGCCCTGATACTTGCGCCTGGCCTCACAATGCTCAAGAAGGCAAAAATCACCTGGAAAACCATCTGGATTCCCATATCGGTATGTTTGCTGATAGTGCTTTTCGGCATATCGCCGATATACCTGATACTTGCCTCAATAATCGTGGGCATCATCTCGGCATGGCGGTTTGGAAAACAGAAAACTTCGCCTACGGCGTAGTTTTTATTTTCAAACACGAATTACCATAAATTACCACGAATTATCAAAAATTAATTTATGAATAATTCATGTTCATTTATGATAATTTATGTTGAAAAGCTCTTAATTCTTAATTGTTAATTCTTAATTGAAATGTTATACTTGCAACTTTTTTGGGTGTTTTTCAAGATTGGACTTTTCGGCTTTGGCGGTGGTTACGCCATGGTCTCCATGATAAGGATGGAGGTTGTCGACGAGTATCAGTGGATGACAGCGTCGGAGTTTGCCGATTTGCTGGCCGTAAGTCAGATGACACCCGGACCTATATCGATAAACACTGCCACATTTGTGGGATTCACCGAGGCCGGATTCTGGGGTTCGGTGGTGGCCACGTTGGCGCTGATACTGCCCACACTTCTGCTGATGGCGTTGGTGCTGGCGTTCTTCTTCAAGAACAAGGATTCCGAGTACGTTAAGCGTCCTATGGCCTACATGCTTCCCGTGGTGGCCGGTCTCATCATCGCCGCCGGATTGCTGATGCTTTTCGTAAAGGGCGACAATGGCATCCTCGATATCTCCATCGACCGTGAGACCCTTTCATCGTGGCTCAGCTACGTAATCTTTGGAGTTACTTTGGTGCTAACATATCTCAAAAAAGCCAATCCGATACTTCTGATAGTGATATCAGGTGTGCTGGGATGGGCAGCGGGGGCTTTTCTTAATTAGGGCTGTAGCCGCAGGCGATGCCAGCGGTTACCCACGTAGTGGCCACAAGGGCCACCGCTTCAGTTGAGAAACTCTTAATTATTAATCACGAAATCAAAAATCAAAAATGTACTTAATTCTCGATATCGACGGAACTCTTACAAACAGTAAGAAAGAGATTTCTCCAAAGACTTTGGAGGCTTTGATAAAAATGCAGGAGCGTGGCCACAGGATTATCCTTGCCACAGGTCGCCCGACATACGGCGTCAAGTGGATTTGGGACGCCCTGAAGCTCAATCAGTTTGGCGGATACATCCTTAGTTTCAACGGCGCGCGCACCATCAACACCAAGACTATGGAGGTGGTTTCCCAGCAGGAATTTCCAAGCGCGCTGATACCTGAGCTGTATCAGTATGCATCGGAAAAACAGATTGGCATTATCTCCTACGAGGACGGCGACGTGCTGGTGGGCACCGATATGGACAAGTATATCGGCAAGGAGATGATGCTGAACCGCATGCGTGGCCGTATGGTTCCCAACTTTGTGGAATACATCAATTTCCCCGTCAACAAGTGCCTGATGACCTGCGATCCCGATAGGGCTGTGGAGGCAGTATCAGAACTCTCCGCCAAATACGACGGTCAGATAAGCGTTTACCGCAGCGAGCCTTTCTTTGTGGAGCTGATGCCATTAGGTGTCGACAAGGCCGCATCCTTGGACAAGCTTTTCAAGATGGAAGGCATCCGCAAGGAGGACACCGTGGCCTGTGGCGACGGATTCAACGACATCTCCATGATTCAGTTTGCCGGGGTAGGGGTGGCCATGAAAAACGCCCAGCCTCAGGTAAAATGCGCGTCAGATTTCGTGACACACTACACCAACGATGAGGACGGCCTTCTGGAGGTAATCGATAAATGGTTTAATTAATGTGCCCGTAGAGACGCACGGCCGAGCGTCTATAATCATAAAAAACAAAAACGAAAAATGAAAAAAATATTATTCCTGATACTTACACTGCTGATGTGTGGCGCTGCCATGGCGCAGAATCTTGAGGATGTAGTATATCTGAAGTCTGGCGGAGTGGTGCGCGGCACTCTCATAGAGCAGGTGCCCAACATCAAGATAAGGACAGCATCAGGCAACCTGATGACGATAGTCTCCGACGATATCGACCATATTGCCCAGGAGACCAAACTTGTGGCCGGCAACGAATCGAATATGTATAATCAGCGCGATATCGTGTTGGAGGGAGTGGAGTCCAGCAAGCGCCGCAGGGCTGCCAGCGACCTGAACGGCGGCATCAGGCTACTCGCCGGTCTTACATTGCAGCAACGTCCCAGCAAGTACAACTGCGGCGCCATAAGCATGGATATCTCGATGGGCAAGCAGATAAAGCCTTGTTTTTATCTGGGAGCGGGCCTTTCCGACGAGATTCTGCTGGACTATTGGTATTACGGATTTCTGGACCAGGAGCCTACTCCTGTGGCCCAGATGCCTGTTTTCGTGCATGCCAGATATGATGCCAGGCCCGGGGACGGATCGCCTATGGCGGACCTGAGGCTGGGATACTCGATGACGGTGGATGAGTATGTGGACTATTCAGGTATTTACATAAATCCGTCGGTGGGCTACAGGCTGGGCAGGATGACTCTGTCGCTGGGATTGGAGCTTGTGAAACTAAATCAGGCATGGGATTTCCAGGTTGTAGGCTCTGGCGGAACCTTGGACAGAGTGGAGGTGAAGTTTCAGAAATCGCTGCAGCTGAGGTTCACTTTGGAATGGGGTGGACGCAAATAATGTATTTCTGTATTTAAAAACAAAAAACTAACAGAAACATAACGAAATATATTTCCGTATTACAAAAATTGTTACTACTTTTGCGCAAATAAATTTTCAAATAATCTTTATGGTTTAATATTTTAAAACTTTATCTAAATTGAAACAAGAGCCCGAGGGTATCATTGCGCTACAGGACATCACCAAGCAGTTCGAGGACGGCAAGGTTGTGCTCAATGATATAAATTTGAACATCAAGCGTGGAGAGTTTGTCACGCTTCTTGGACCATCAGGTTGTGGTAAAACCACATTATTACGCATTATTGCCGGATTCGAGAATCCTACAGCCGGCAAAGTTTTCCTCAACGGCGAGGACATCACCGCCGTACCGCCACACAAGCGCCCAATGAACACTGTTTTCCAGAAGTATGCGCTTTTCCCACATCTCGACGTTTACGAGAACGTAGCTTTCGGCCTTAAGCTGAAGCACGAGAAAACTGCCGACATCGATCGTCAGGTAGTGGACGCATTGCATCTGGTGGGCCTCGATGGTTTTGAGGACAGAAACATCAACAGCCTCTCCGGCGGCCAGCAGCAGCGCGTGGCCATTGCGAGAGCAGTAGTTAACAAGCCAGAAGTGCTTCTGCTCGACGAGCCTCTTTCGGCTCTCGACCTCAAGCTCCGCAAGGAAATGCAGCTGGAGCTCATGAGAATGCACAAGGAGCTGGGAATCACGTTTATCTTCGTGACCCACGACCAGGAAGAGGCGCTCACTATGAGCGACACCGTGGTGGTGATGAACGATGGCGTTATCCAGCAGCAGGGCACTCCAAAGTTCATCTACGAGGAGCCGGTGAACACTTTTGTGGCCGACTTTATCGGAGAGAGCAACATCATCGAGGGCAAGATGCTGGCCGACTACAAGGTGCAGTTCTTTGGCAAGGACGTGGAATGCGTCGACAAGGGATTTGCCGAGGGTCAGCCTATACACGTCATCATCCGCCCCGAGGACATCAAGCTCTCCAAGAACATGGAGGTGGGCATCTGGCACGGCAAGGTGCTTGAGAGCATCTACAAGGGCATCCACTACGAGATGATGATAGAGGTGGCCCCGGGATGCGTGCTTCAGTGCCAAAACTACGTAAACTTCGAGCCGGGCTCGGAGTGCAGTGTTGATATTCTTCCTACAGACCTTCATGTGATAGCAAGAAATGAATAAGATTATCGATTTCATCGGGCAGCGCAAGTCTTGGGCTATCCCGTATGCAATTGTGATGCTTATTTTCATAATTGCGCCATTGTTTATTGTGGCCTGGTACGCTTTTCAGGATGGCGATGGCACTTCTCTGCATCAGTTCGAGAAGTTTTTCAATTCCGAAGACAGCACCGACTTCAATACTTTCATATATTCCATAGGCATAGCCATGATCACCACCATTGTGTGTATCCTTGTGGGTTATCCTGCCGCCTATTTCATGGCCGACAAGCAGTTTAAGACTCCGCAGGTGATGGTGCTGCTGTTTATCCTGCCTATGTGGATCAACCTCCTCCTAAGAACTCTGGCCACCGTGGCCCTGTTCGACTTCCTGCATCTGGATCTCGGCGAGGAGGCCCTCATTTTCGGTATGGTATACAACTTCCTGCCGTTTATGATCTATCCTATCTACAACACTCTCCAGAAGATGGACCCATCGCTCAACGAGGCCGCCCGCGACCTTGGAGCCACTCCGGCCCAGGTGTTCTGGAAGGTGATTCTCCCTCTCTCGATGCCGGGCGTATACTCGGGCATCCTGATGGTTTTCATGCCTACTATCTCCACATTCGCCGTTTCGGAGCTTCTCACTATGAACAACATCAAGCTGTTCGGTACTGTTATTCAGGATAATATGAACACAGGTCTCTTGAACTATGGTTCGGCCCTGTCGCTCATACTCCTTATCATTATTGGTATCTCATCATTATTTGGAGGCAAAGACGACAAATGAAAAAGTTAATAGCAAACGGATACCTTTGGGCCCTGATGCTCATAATGTATTCACCCATATTCATCATTCTCATATTCAGCTTCACCGACGCCAAGGCATTGGGCAGCTGGCATGGTTTCACCACCGACCTCTACGCCAACCTCTTCAAGGGCGAGGCGGGTCCGTCGCTCAACAGCGCCATACTCACCACCTTTATTGTGGCATTCGTAAGCGCCATACTCAGCACCGTGCTTGGATCGCTGGCAGCCATAGGCATCTACAACATGAGGCCTGCACAGCGCAGGATGATGAACTTCGTAAACCAGATTCCTATGATCAATCCTGATATCATCACTGGTATCTCGATTTTCCTTCTCTTTGTGGCTCTTGGCCTTCCAAGGGGTTACGTATCAGTAACCTGCGCCCACGTGGCTTTCTGTATGCCATACGTGGTGCTCTCTGTGATGCCAAGGCTCATGAAGATGAACCCCAACCTCTACGAGGCCGCCATCGACCTGGGTGCCACACCGTTTATCGCCCTCAGGAAGGTGATTTTCCCAGAGCTGAAGCCCGGCATGCTGTCCGGTTTCATCCTGGCGCTCACCCTCTCCATCGACGATTTCGCGGTGACACTCTTCACCAAGGGCAGCGACGGTATCAACACCATCTCTACCTTCATCTACAACGATGCCCGCAAGGGTGGTCTTACTCCAGAGCTGAGGCCGCTGTTCTCTATTATTTTCATAACAATTCTGGTGCTCCTGATTATCCTTAATCTGAGAACCGCTAAACAAACCGCCAACAAGAAATGAAAAAGCTGTTTCTGATTCTTACATTGGCGATGATGGTAGTATCATCTGCCATGGCGCAAAACACCTATGACCGCGCCCACACACTCAAGATCTATACCTGGAACGACTATACAGATATGGACTTGATTCCAGAATTCGAGGAATGGTACGAGAAGATGACCGGCGAGCCTGTCCACATTGTGTATCAGACCTTTGATATCAACGAGTACATGCTTACCGAGATAGAGGAGGGCCATGAGGACTACGACGTGGTTTGCCCATCGGAGTACATCATAGAGCGTATGATAAAGAAGGGGCTACTCACAAAAATAGATACGAATTTCGTATCTGGTGTCACCAACAACCTCCACAATACCGCGCCATTCATCAAGAACCTGATGCGTCAGATGAGCGACAGCGTTGACGTTCTCGACTACGTGTCGCCCTACGTTTGGGGTACCACAGGTTTCCTCTACAACTCGGCCTTCGTAGACAAGGAGGAGGTGAAGAGCTGGGGGGCATTGCTGAACCCGAGATTCAAGGGCCAGATATACATCAAGGACGCCTTCCGCGACGGATACTCGGTGCTTATCCAGTATGCCAAGCGCAAGGAGATAGCCGCCGGCACCGCCGACCGTCAGCAGCTTGCTTGCGACCTCACCGCCGAGAACCTTCAGGCCGTGGAGGACGTGCTTAAGGAGGCCAAGCCTCAGATAGCAGGCTGGGAGGCAGCTTTCGGAAAGGAGCGTATGTGTCAGGGCAAGGTTTGGCTCAATCTCACCTGGAGCGGCGACGCCGCCTGGGCCATCGACGAGCAGGACGAGGGCGTTGACCTCCAGTACATTGTACCCGAGGAAGGCACCAACGCCTGGATGGATGCATACGTGATTCCTATCTACGCCAAAAACCCCAAGGCCGGAGCATACTTCATCAACTTCCTGAACACCGGCGACCACGCCGTACGTAACATGAACGCATCAGGATACGTGTCATGTGTGGGCGTGCCAGAGGTTTTGGAGGCCATGCAGGACAGCGTCTACGACTACGTGGACGCGTCATATTTCTTTGGTCCTGAGGCCAGCCACGTGCGCCTAAACCACGTTCTCTATCCCGACAAGAGCGTTATCGACCACACCATCCTGATGCACGACGCAGGAAGCGAGGCTGAGGCTCTCGTAGAGATGTGGAGCCGCGCCAAGGGTGACTACCTTACATGGAAGATGATAGTATTCGAGATAGTTGTTTTCGGAGCGCTGATATTCTTCCTTATCTGGCGCCGCTGGCAGATGCACCGCCGCCGTCAGATGCGTAGGGAGCGCCTTAAGCAGCTTAATGATATTGCCTCAGCAAAGGCATAAACGAGGATACTCCTGTTAAATATCAAACGTCCGTCAGCGATTCTTAAAAAAAGGTAGCTGGCGGACGTTTCTTTTTTCATTAAACCTTATCAATATTATTTCGTCAAAAAAATCAAAATCTGAACGTGAATTCGACGATATTTTTTATCGCACTGATGACACTGATTTTACACAGACTATTTTTTATGTGATATTATCTATAAAAAATCTGTGTCATCTGTGTTATCTGTGCGAGACTTTAAAATACATTTCCAAAAACTAAAAATATGAAAGAAATCAACGGTATGCCATTGCGCCGTGCGGGCAAAAGCGGCGTTCTACTTCCTGCCATAAGCCTTGGCCTGTGGCACAATTTCGGCTCGGTAGACGATCAGGACGAGGCCGAGAGAATGATTGTCCACGCCTTCGACAAGGGCATCGTCCACTTCGACCTGGCCAACAACTACGGTCCAGAGCCCGGCAGCGCTGAATCCAATTTCGGACGCATCCTGCATCTCAACCTTGCCGCCCACCGCGACGAGATGTTCATTTCTTCCAAGGCCGGTCACGATATGTGGCCCGGTCCTTACGGCGATTTCTCGAGCAGGAAAAACCTCATAGCCAGCTGCAACCAGAGCCTCAGGCGCACCGGTCTGGAGTATTTCGATATTTTCTACTCTCACCGCTACGATGGCGTAACTCCCGTGGAGGAGACCATGCAGGCCCTCATCGACATTGTGCGTCAGGGCAAGGCTCTCTACGTGGGCATCTCCAAATATCCGGTTGATAAGCAGATAGAGGCTTACCGTATTCTCCGCGAGGCCAAGGTTCCTTGTCTGCTTAGTCAGTACAAATACAATCTTGAGTGCCGAAGCGAGGTGGAAGGCGGTATCATCGCCAACGCCGCCGGAGAGGGCTCGGGCTTTGTATCGTTCTCGCCATTGAATCAGGGTCTGCTGACAAGCAAGTATCTGAACGGCATTCCCGAAGGCTCACGCGCGGCCCGTCCCGACGGTTTCCTGCAAAAAGAGCAGGTGACGGCGGATGTTGTGGAGACCTCACGTAAGCTCAACGAGATAGCACAGCGCCGCGGTCAGACTTTGGCTCAGATGTCGCTCTCATGGCTCTTGAACGATCCCAGAATGACCAGCGTAATCATCGGCACACGAAACGTTAGGCAGATGGACGACAGCCTTGCCTGTCTCCAGAATCTCAGTTTCTCGGCCGAGGAACTGGCCGAGATTGATGAGATTACAAGAGGTTATTAAAAATCAGAGTCTTGGGAGTTGTTCCCATAATAATTAATATCTCCTACGGTTCTAATCGGAGTTTTCAGCTTGATGGTGCCCTCGGTAACTGTTTCTATCGCAAAGATGCCGAGGCCACCATTGATATTGCTTTTCAGAACCACGGGCTCCACGAATGACGACTCGCTCCAATCTAGGTCTATCTGATTGCTTCGTCCGTGGAGATACATATATTCCTCGTCACTCATGGCAAATATCTGATAATAAATACTTTCCTCGTGATTTTTTTCGTAGAGGATTATTCTTGGCTTGTATATCAGGTGAGGATACCCTTCCTCGTCGAAATAATATTCGTCTTCCCCGTCATCATCAAGATAATTCCATAACTCCCTGAATTTGCGTTTGTATAGCCATTCCTGGTCTCCATAGTATGAGCCGTAGCCTTTTCCCCACATGGGATTGTCCCACCAATCCTGCGGTCTTACATAGAACGATACGGTGTATGCGCCGTTTTTGAAATACTGAGATCCCACCATTCTGTAGTGGTTGTAGTAATAAGTCTCCATGCTTATGAATTCGTCGTCCTCCACTGGCACGTAGCCCTTTCCGTCTGTGAGGGCAGGATCTTCCTTTACCTCCAGACTCACGTTTCTGTTTGTGGCGATAGAGTCAGGGTAATCAAATAATTTCTCGTATGTATGATAGTCTGCCGAAACCAATCCGCAAATCTCGTCCATCTGGTGACCAGCAAGCAGACGGCAGTTAACGGGTTTGTCGGCATTGTTTTTCAGCTGAAGCGCAATCCTGTAGTATTCCTCGGCCTCCTGGTTGTAGAGCGAGGTTACGGTTCTAAGTGTGTCGAATCCTGATACTTCCACAGGCATAGGCACTTCAGTCTCGGCCCATACAGAAGAGTTTGCTGATGCTGACGATACCTCCAGACGCACCTTGTCGCCGGGATTGAATTTGGAATTCAGCCTGTAAGAATATTGGTTCAAGTTTACATTACACTCGTTGTCGCTGACTGTTTCCTTCAGCTCGCCGTTGATGTATATTTTTACCACAGCATCAGAAAGAGCCTCTACCTTGTCGGCGTTTTTGTAATAGCAGTAAATCTTGTTGTCGGTGCCGGCGGTGTTGAGAATTCCAAATACGGCCAGCTGCTTGTCGTTGGAGAAATCTATCTCGTCTATAACCTCCTCGCAGGCGGTAAATGCAATGCAGAGGATTGATATCAAATATATCAGTGATTTTTTCATTTGTTGTTAGAATTTAAAAGTGTAAGAGAACGAAGGCAATATTGGCAGAATAGTGATCTTGTTGATATAGTATCTGTCCCGCCTGAAACTGTCGTCCCATTCCTCGCTCAGATAAACCCAGTCGGGATTTTTGTGGTTGTAGACATTCATCACAGATAGGTTCCAGATGGCCTCGCCGTGTTTCTTCTGCTTGTGGAAATTGAAACCCACATTAAGTGCGTGGCTGGCAGGCATCTTGTAATTGTTTCTGCCGTCGTATCTTGGAATGGTTTCGATATAGCCTTGGTAATGAACTGGATCTATATACGAATTCTCTCCGCCCCATATACCTATATGAGAGGAAACCACGTCGTTGCCCACTGCCACGGTGCTTCTGGCACCAGACATAAGATTCCATTCGGCGTTGAAGTCGATTTTCTCGCTCAGCTTGTAGCTGAGGGTGATGTTCACGCAGTGGCGGCGGTCGTATTTGTAGGGGAACTTGTCGCCGTTGTTTATGGTGCCGTTGGCAAACTGGCGGTCGGTCTTTGATATTGTGTAATTGGCCCAGCCGGTAAGGCGGCCTGTCTTTTTCTCGGCCATCATTTCCAGTCCGTAGCTGTTGCCGGTGCCCATCTCAACCTTGTCCTGCCAGTTGGTTACAGAGCCCATCGCGCTCATGCCGTCACGGTATTCCAGCAGGTTTTTCGATTTCTTGTAATACAACTCGCTCGTCAGCTCCCAGCCCTTGAAACCCATGTAATACGCGCCCACAGAATAGTGGAAAGCCTTCATTGGCTCTATGCGCTTTGTTACAGGCACCCAGAGGTCGGTAGGCATCACGAGGCTCGACGACGACAGCATGTGCACATACTGCTCCATCATGCTGAATCCGGCCTTTATCCTCCAGTCCTGATGCGGCACACAGCTTAGCGATATGCGTGGCTGAGCCGAGAAATATGTTTTCTCTTCCACAATGTATGTGCTCAGATGTACTCCCACGTTGGCCTGGAGGGCGCTGCAGATGGGAAAATCGTCCTCCACGTAGAGGTTTATCTCCTGCGATGTTATCTTGTTTGGCGATATTTTCTGTGTGGTGTCAATTTTCTGGTCGTAGTAGTTTTCCTTGTATTTCAGGGTCTGTACGTCTGGCCTGAAAACGTGCTGGCAAATGGACGCTCCAAATTTGGCCTGATGCTTGGGCGCAATGTGGAAATCGAAGTCTGCAAGTGCGCTGTAGTCCCTTATCTTGCTGTGGTAGTCGCTGTCCACGGTGGATTCCACTATAGATTCCTCTATAGAGTTGAAGCCGGTGTATTTGTCGTAGCTGTGGTTGCTGATGCTGCTCAGATAGCCCGTGTACGCTATTGTGGTGTTCAGGAAGAGGCGAGGGGCAAGCACGGTATTCAGCCTCATGGTGGCGAGTGTGTTGCCCCATTTCTGCTTCATATCCGATTCGTCGTAATTGTATTCGTATTCGTCCTTGAAAGAGATTTTCATGAAATCGCGGCCGTTGTATATCGAGAAATAGAAACGGCACTTGTCGCTGAACTTGTGGTTCAGCTTGGCGGTAAGGTCATAGATTCCGAATCCTACCTTGGTGTCATCCTTCAGGAAAGGCCTTATCAGCCAGTCGAGATAGCTTCGTCGGGCTGATACTGCGAACGATGTCTTGTCCTTCACTATCGGGCCCTCGAAATTGAGGTGCGATGTAAGCAAACCTATCGAGAACGATCCGTAATAATTCTTCATGTCGCCGTCTTTAGTCCTGACGTCAACGATGGATGAGAGCCTGCCGCCGAACCTTGCCGGGAAACCGCTCTTGTAGAAATCCACGTGCTTGATGGCCTCGGCCTGGAATACCGACATGAAGCCGAAAACGTGGTTCACGTTGTACAGAGGCATTCCGTCGAGGAGAAACAAATTCTGGTCGGGGTCGCCGCCGCGCACGTGGATTCCGCAGGTTCCAGTCATTCCGGCCTGAACTCCCGGCAATGCCTGGATGGTCTTGAGGAGGTCGGGCTCGCTCATGAGCACTGGCATGTTTCTCACGATGTCGAGCGGAACGGTGGACGCGCCCATTCTTGTGGACTTTACGCCCACCTCGGGCCTGTTGTCGGTAACAACCACTTCCTGAAGCTGTACTGTCGGGTTTAGCCTTACAACAATCATAGAGTCAGCTACAAGATTAAAATCCATGCTGAGGGTTTCGTAGCCCACATACGAGAAATGTAGGGAGAGCTGACCCTGGGGCTGCTTAAGGCTGAAATATCCAAACTCGTTGGACGTGGTGCCCATCTGGGTTTCGGGGTTGTAGATGTTGGCCGATATCAGCGACTCTCCGGTTTTGGCGTCGTAGATGTGGCCGTAGATTACGTGCTGCTGGGCGCTGGCTATTAGCGTTGTCAGCAGGCAGAGCAATGTTAGAAAATGTTTTTTCATGTTATAATAATGTGTGTTAATAGAAAATTTCGGCAAAGTTATATATAATTTCTTGATTGTAATGTTAAATTTGGGTAATTTTCTTGATGAGTGGGGGCAGAATAATTATCATCCAGTTGGAATACAAGTGTCGGATTCTATTATTATTGTTAAACAATATGATGAAAATTTCCAATGCCCTGATAAGTTTAAGTCTACTACGGAGAAGAAAAATATGACTTTGCATATATTACGAGTTTAATGACGAGTATCTCCGTGAAATGTATAAGTCGATGGTTTCATAAGGGATATATCCGATAAAATTGAAAGATTCGTTTGTTATTGCGATGGATTTGATATACGGAACGTGGTCAGTATATTTGGAGCGATTATTAAATAATGTTAAATGGTGATATTATTTTTTGTTTATATAAATATTTTCTCATAATTTTGACAATGATAAACAACGATAATTTTAATTAGTATTTATATATTTTTAAACATGAAAACAACAACTAAAATTGTTCTTCTCCTAGCATTGATTGTGTTTTCGGGAGGAGGATGTACGGAGGATTTAATTCCTCAGGAAGTCGCAAAAGACTCCCAAGTAATTGTCTCTGATGCACATACAAATCTTGTTCTCGGAGAAAGACGTAAAAATCCATATTCTTTGGAGAATATGCGTCAGGCTATCAAAGAGCTTCCCTCTGTAAGTAAGGCTGCGATTGGTGAAATAAAAGCTACGCACCTTTATGTAAAGTTTATTCCTAAAGACTCTGTTCAGTATGCAGAGATTTCGAACGACACAACTATTTTCTATTACCCTTATCCTTTGGATTATGAGATAGTTTCCGGTGGGGATTACTATCAAGAGGATGGCGGTTATGGTTATCCTTGTGAGTATTGTGTGTTCGAGATTGGCCAAAAGATACCAGAGGCACAATATCAGGTCATTGATTCGTGCTTTATTTTGGAGGAGGTTAATGTCTATGACGACGCTTCACATGAGTCTCTTATGAAGACTTCTTATGATGATGTTAATTGGTCTCAGTTGGAGAGCATAGCAATGCGTTTGGCTGGTATTGAGAGTACACAGACCTTGTCGAAAAAGTGGACTCCTGCGTGTACTCTTATGTATGAAGATAATACCCTTAATAAAAATATCCCTCTCAAGGGTGTTCCTGTTAGATGCCGAAAAAATTTTTTAGTGTCGCATCAGAGTTGTACTAACGGGGATGGAGTTGCTACATTCGATAAATTAAAAGGAAAAGTTGACTATCAGATTCACTGGAAACGTGCTGATTTCAAAATTCGTCCCAATACTGGTCTGGATGAAGCTTTCACCATTTTGAAAGAGAACACAGATAATGTGTATAGAGCATACTTTTACAAGAATAGCGGTAGTTATACTGCTGCTTGGAAATATGCATCCATTTTTAGGGCAGTTCAGTATTTTTACTATGAGAATATTGATGGATTGTCGAGACCAGGAAATAGTAATCTTTCCATTAGAGCATGTGATCATATTTCTTCTGATAGTGTATATGGTAAATCTGAAAAGAATTGGATTTCAAGCGATATTCATATATACTACCTAAACAGAGAATCGTCTGGGATATATGGGACTGTAATTCATGAGTTGACTCATGTACAGCATCGTAAATCAGTATGTGCTACTGATAAACTTTTTTTCAAAACAGATGATTGTATTGTAGAAAGTTGGGCTGTTGGTGTTCAAAATTATCTTACTGCCAAAATATATCCTGGGTATGAAAGAGGATATTTTGACAATGAATATACCTATGTTGTAACAGATATTCTCAAAAGGAAACCTAGATATGGAGTTTCGAGCAACGCATCTTATACAATTGCTGAACTTGAAGGTACGTTGCGTCATGCTCGTAATTGGAATGAGTGGAAATCTATTGTAAAATCTAAATACCAACGAAACAATGAAAAATACATTGATGCTGTTTTTGACTATTGGGCTAATTATTCATCTAACTAGTTGTGGTAAGGATGATGGTATCGACGCCTCTGGTGATTTTGATAGAGTTGTTGTAGAGGTAACCAACAACTGCTCTTCAGATCTTAGGTTCTATTTCTTCGATGATTTCGAAGATATTAATACTGAAAGATCTGTAGGATATGTAATTGCTAAGGGCCAGACTTATTTAGACACAGAAGATTTGATACGTACCAAGTTTGACTATCCAGTTGGAATACAAGTGTCGGATTCTATTATTGTTGTTAAACAATATGATGAAAATTTCCAATGTTCTGATAAGTTTAAGTCTACTACGGAGAAGAAAAATATGACTTTGCATGCATATTACGAGTTTAATGACGAGTATCTCCGTGAAATCTATAAGTCGATGGTCTCTAGAGGTATATATCCGATAAAATTGAAGTAAGCATAAGAAATTAGTAACATACAATAAAATGGGCTGACCAAACCGGACAGCCCATTTTTTTTGTGTTTAATGATGATGTCATCAGTATTTATTTCCTGCTCTCGAGGATTGCCTTGCTCTTCTCAGGTGTCACGATGCCGAACTCGCCGAGGTTGCTCTTGCGCTCCACGAAACGGTTGTAGATGGTGTCGATAACGTCCTGACCGATACCGTAATCGCTGAGGCGGGTCTTTATGCCGAGGCTCTGGAAGAATTCCTCAGTCTTGGCGATGGCCTGGTCGATGATCTGGTCGTCGCTGCCGTCGGTGATGTTCCAAACGTTCTTGGCGTACATAAGGAGCTTTGCCTTCTTCTCCTGGCGCATAATCTGCATTGTGCCAGGGAGAACGATAGAGAGTGTAACGCCGTGGTCGAGTCCGCAGAGAGCTGTAAGCTCGTGACCGATATTGTGAGTAGCCCAGTCCTGATTTACGCCAGGGCAGATGAAGAAGTTGAGCGCGCATGTTGCACCCCACATATAGTTGGCGCATGCGTCGTAAGAAGGCTTGTCAACCAAAACCTCGGGAGCAGTCTCGATGATGGTCTTGAGAACGCCCTCGGCCCAGCGGTCCTGAACTCGTGCGTTTATGTCGTTTGTCAGATACTGCTCGATAACGTGGATAAAGCTGTCAGCCAAGCCGTTGGCCTTCTGACGCTTTGGAATTGAATATACAACCTCGGGATCGAGGATTGAAGCTACTGGATAGTTCTTGGGATTGCCGAGGCAGAATTTCTCCTTGAGACGGCGGTTGCTGATTACGGCGTTGCAGTTCATCTCGGAACCTGTTGCAGGCATTGTGAGAACCGATACTATTGGGAGGCTCTCCTCGAAATCGAGGTTCTGCTTTACGAGTTCCCAGCAGTCGCCCTTGTACTCAACGGCCGATGCTATGAACTTGGTGCCGTCGATTACGGAGCCGCCGCCCACTGCTAGAAGCTGTCCTACGCCCTCGTTGCGGCAGATCTCTACGGCCTTCATCAGAGTGTCGTAGTCAGGGTTGGCCTCGATGCCGCCAAATTCTATAACTGGAAATCCCTCAAGGGCTTTCATCACCTGGTCGTAAACGCCATTCTTCTTGATGGATCCGCCACCGTATGTCATAAGGATTTTCTCTCCCTTGTTGAGAAGAGTATTAAGCTTAGCTATCATTCCCTTACCAAAGAGTACCTTTGTGGGATTTTGGAAGATAAAGTTATTCATTATTTTATAGGTTTAAGAATTATGTTTATTGTTCGTCAAAGATATTTTTAAAATTTGAGATTTGCAAAAAAAATAGACGAGAGGGAGGAAAATATCCTCACACCTTCCTACATTCTATCACCACCTTTCTATCACCCGCAATGGTGGTGGCGAACAAGTACACCTCGCCGCCGTCTTGGAGTTTCATTTTTTTGCGCAGTTCTTCCGGCTTCATTGGGAAATTACGGACGGCGATGTTTGCTTTTTTCAGGTCGCGGAAATCCTTTACGGAGCCAGTGCGGACAATCTGGAATTTGCGTCCGGGAAAATCCTCCACAAGCAAACGGCTTACGTATAAGTGGCTGATGCTGTGTATTTTGTCAATATCGAACCTCTCCGACAAAGTCTTGTATGCGCCGGCCTTCATTATTGCGGTGTTGGGCTCGTAGAGATACATTCCGGGCTCTATGGAGCTGGCTATGCGGTAGGGCGTGGCGGCCTCGGTGTCGCGGGTGAATTCCAGTATCTGGTCGTCGTTTTTGGCGTATATTTTTGGAGAGCTGATGCCTGGTTTTCCGCGCATTACCACCAGCAGTTCCTTACATTCGTTTCCTGATGCCACCACGTGGAGTTCCATGACGTTTTTCAGCAGCCTCAGACACTCCGAAATATCCAGCATGGGCGAAAGCTTTATGATTGCATAGTCGGATTTCTCCAGCAGAATATCCTGAAACTCAACGATGTTGGGCTCGCAGTCTTGTATGTGGATGGTTTTTCCGCCATGGCTGTCGCGACGGGCGGGATCGAGGAATATGCAATTGAAGCAGGCATCAGAATTCTTGATGAAATCCACGCCGTTGCCGTTCACAATCTTGAAATTCTCTCTTCCCAGAATCGCGAAATTGTGGCTGGCTATCTGGCAGAGCTCCTCGTTGCGCTCTACGTAGAAGGCAGCTTCAGCCCTCATTGACATAGCGTAGAAATCCACTCCGAAACCCGCTGTAAGGTCGGCGAAATTCTCCAGTCTGGGACATATCCGCTCCAGTATCATGGCCTTGTATGAGGCAGTATCAGCACTGGAACACTGCTCCAGCGACAGGTGGACCGGGTACACAATATCCTCGGTATCAGCCCACTGCGGCATTTTTTTCTTCATGGCCTGATGCCCCGCTATCTGCTGGAGCACATACTGTGGGCGCAGATTGTCGGCAGGCCTAAGTTTCAGGGCCAGCGCGCGGATGTCGTCGGCAAGATGCTGCCTGATGCAGGCCTTTTCGGCTGCTGTCGGGAGGATTTGAGTCATTGGATTATTTTTTTTGCAAAGATAATAAATCTTTCGCAATGTGGAAATGGAAAAGTTTTTGTATATTTGCGGTAGAATATAATTATTACAATTTTTAATAAACATATTATGGATTTTGGAAAAGAAGTTTCCGGAAGCACCTCTTTTTTTGAGGAGCTTGACAGACAGAGCAACAAGGCTCAGGAGAAATTTGTGAGCGAATCGCGCGTGGGCATTGTGATGGCCACTTTGACGAAGATTCTCAACATACCAGTGTCGCTGGTAGTGGGTTTTGTGGTTGCGATGTGGCTGTCGGAATTCACGCATAAGTCAGGTAAATTGATGATTGTGGGTGTGTTGGGTTGCGTGATGTTGTTCAGTTTTATCACCAAGCAGATATACAAATCGCTGATAAAGAAGATCCGCAACTATTATCCAGAGGTAAAGAGTTTCAGCAACACAGGTACCGTATGCGACAACAACAATCATAAACTATATTTAAGCACTGATACTTCTGAAATAAGCTCCGAGACTGAGGACTCATTTGTCTGCGATTTCGACGGCAAGTGGGTGACTATGAACGAGTTTAGGCTGATTGCGGGCAAAGGCAAGGAGGCGGTGTCGGTTTTCGAGGGCGAGGCGTATCAGCTTAAGCATAATCGTGAGCTTCAGCATACCATACTTATCGATATGGGGCTTGGGATAGCAAATTCCAATGGACTTTTTGAAGTGTCAGACAGCGACTATCTGCTTGAGAATCTGTGTGATAAATATTCTGTATCTGTAAGCGATGTCCGTGCGCTGGCCGAATGGAATGTCGGTGACAAGATAGAGCAGTTTCAGGGTATTGTGAACGGCATATTGGGCAACGGTGCCCAGCGTATGGCTGTAAGGATTGACAATCAGGCAGTAACCCTTATCTATCCGGCGTCTACTGAAACTTTTGACTCCAAGATTTCTGACTTGAATTTTGCGCGACTGGTACGCCGTGATTTCCAGCATGTTAGCAACCTGCTCAATGTAGCCAGGGCCATTATTGTCTTGGACGATTTTCAGGAGACTCCTGATGCCGCCGACGACAAGAAGCTGAACGACACACTATCTGCCGAGGCCGCCGCCGAAATGCAAAAGAGGGAGGAGGAGAAGGCTGCTCGCGAGGCCCGCAGGGCTGAGGCTGAGGCCAGAGGCGAGGCTACGGATTTTGTACACAAGAAACCATCCTGGGGCAGAAAAAAATAACCGATGAGACGGATTATCGGCATAGGCGAGACAGTTCTCGACGTTATCTTCAAGAACGACCAGCCTCAAAAAGCGGTTCCCGGAGGCAGCGCCTTCAATGCGCTCATCAGCCTTGGGCGCACCATCGGCGTCAGGTATCCTGATGTATGCATCCAGATGATAACCGAGACCGGCGACGACCATATCGGCGACCTCGTGGTCAGCTTCATGAAAAAGAACCACATATCCACCGACGGCGTGGTCAGGAATCCCGGCACTCAGACACATCTTTCGATGGCTTTTCTGGACGACAACAACGACGCCCAATACGAGTTCTACAAGAACCACGGCGCCGCCAATATGCAGGCCATCAGCGGTTTCGATTTCCAGAAAGGCGATATCGTTCTCTTCGGCTCGTTTTTCGCCATCAATCCCAAGATCAGGCAGCTGACGGCAAGGCTTCTGGAATCCGCTCACGATGCGGGCGCGATATTGTTTTACGATATCAACTTCCGCAAGAGTCACGTCCACGAGATTCCCGAGGTGATTGAAAACATAGAGCAGAACTGCCGCTGGAGCACAATTGTGCGCGGCTCGGCCGACGATTTCCGCTATCTCTACGGCTCCGGCGATCCCGGCTATGTTTTCCAAAACCACATAAAGCCTCACTGTCGGAACTTCATCTGCACACAGGCCCATAAGACCATAGAGGTGTATTCCGGCGACAGCCATTTTTCCTACGCGACCGAGAAGATAAAAACCGTAAGCACCATCGGCGCCGGCGACAACTTCAACGCCGGATTCATCTACGCGCTGATACATTATGGCATAGAGTCAGCCTCAGCTCTCGGCCCTGATGCTTGGGAAAAATGCGTGGGAATAGCCCGGCAGTTTTCGGCGGAGGTCTGCCAAAGGATCGATAACTATGTGGATGAGGGTTTCGAGGTGAATTTGGGTTAGAAACTTTGATAAAAATTTGATTATGAAACAACTGAATATATCACTTACTGACGGCTTCAAGCTCAGAAGCCTCTTGAAGCGCAAGACTGGCAACGTGGCCAACGATATCGGCAGTCTTCCAATCTCATACGATCCCGACCTTGAGGGCAAGAGAGTTGAGATTATCACCGGCAAATACGGGTCGGTGGATAGGATGATTGACCTCTGCATGAAGCTTCAGGAAACTCTCGGCGAACTTAATGTAAAGATAGACGCCGCAAATATAGAGATCCGCCCGTTGCTGGATAGGAAGGAGACTCTCGACGCCAAGACCGCCACAATATCACGCATTCTTGCGAGTGTGGCCAGGAGCTCGGTATCAGTGAAAAAGGAGTTCAACTCCGTGACCGGCAAGTACGATATCACAGAGCTTTCGCAGACATTCACTGAGCAAAAACTTGTACAACTCACCGAACTCAATAAGTCGATTAACCGACAGATCCACGAACTTGAGGAGCAGATATCAAGCCTCAACGGCAAGACAATGCTCGCTTTCGGGATTGACGAGGATATCTACAACTACATTTACGATTTGTAGAAATTGTAAATTATAAGAAACTTTCCCCCGAGAGTACACACATTCATTCGCGACAATTGGGAGTTGTTTTCGCGCTAATTAATCCGTGCCTATAGTGTAAAACTTACTTGATTTCCGCAACATTCACTATCAACCAAGGAAAATCAAAAACTACTGGGCCCGGGACCGTCAAAATTGTCAAAATATTCAACACTGCAAAAACTTACTTGTAGCGGGCACCAGTTGTCCGTTGGCTATGTTGCGCGGAATTTACTTACTGATGGTTGCGATTGCAAGGGGGTGTACTTGAGGGGGATTTATTGATATTTTATGTAATATGCAAAAACCAATTTACAAATGTCCCGATTGCGGGGCTATGGCGATTTATAATGAAGAAAGGAATTGCTGGCATTGCGAGAAGTGCGATCAGGAGTTCTCGGAGAGTGATGTGTTTATACAGGATCTGGAAGAGTGTGAGATTGATCCTACACCAAAACCGTCTGTAGATTATATCTTGAAGAAGAAGGAGAAAACTGATGCTTTCCTTGAAGACAGCGCCTCTTTGTTCAAGAGATTGGGCAGGTTCAGGATTGTGTCAAGGATTTTCTATGTGATAGAATTTGCATTGCTTGCGGTTCTGTTTTACAAGATGTTGGATAGTGTTTGGTTTGCCTCGTTAATTTCACTTTTTATATTGCTTGTTACTATTTACATTGCGAGGAGTATCCCCGGGGCTCTTTGCGAGAAAATCCGTGATAAGGCCATGAAATGTTTTGACGAGGTGAAGGAGATTTCGGGTAATGGATGGGTTTGCGATGGAAAATCCTGCAAAATGTATTTTTCCATTGCTGATTTGGAAGAGGGAAAAACGTACGTCAAATACAGGTGTGAGATTAATAAAAATTCATCATATATCAACGATTTTACCCTCGGCTACTGGCATAGAACCCGTGACTCTAAGAATTTTGTAGCACTTGGAGACGGCTTTGGCTTGAGGAGGGTTAGCAAACTGAGAAACAAATATTTTATGATGATATTCAAAGATGGTTTCCAGGCTGCTCCCCAAAACCATACATTCAGCTGCCAGGATTATCTCTCGGATGCTGATTTTGCCGGTTTCAAGGTAGGTGTATCTGATGAGAAGGCGCTGTCAGCATGGAAAATAGGCAACCTGAAATCAGTTTTGAATGCCTTTGACGAGTTGCTTGGTGGTAGTCCTTTTGCAATAGCAATCGAGAATACGGGCATCACGGCATTGTTTTTATCCGAGCGCACTACCTTTGTTTATGATAGTTATTTCGAGTATTATGATACGAAAGAAGTTTCAGACAAATTCTCGATGCTTTATGATCTGGTGGAAATGACAAAGCTGCTTAATTCTGTGGAAGTGGAGGAAGAGATTCTGGATATCGAGGATCCTGTCCCAGAATCAAAAACCGAGTCCCAAAGCAACGGCTTCATCACGAAGAGGCGACCAACCTGGGTCAGAAAGTAATGAGTTTCCTGAGGCTATTATTTTCTGAAAAATGTTGAACCTACGTCATTTCCAAGTCCAAAATTATTTTTGCATTTCTTGCATAAAACTATTACATTTGCGATATCAAATTTCATCATTATGGGACAGTATATCAACAAGGGAAATTTTAGTTTCAAGAAATTGAAAAATTCCAAATTCGTAGACAAGTCGGATTTGATTGATTTCATTAATAACCAGATAGATGAGGGCAACTCTTATATCTGCGTTTCCCGTCCGCGGCGGTTTGGTAAATCGCTGGCGGCCAAGATGATGTATGCCTATTATGACAAGAGCTGCGATTCGCACGAATTGTTTCAGAGCCTGAAAATCTCCGAGCTTCCTTCTTACGAGAACCATATCAACAAGTATATGACAATATACCTTGATATGACCAATTTCGCAGTAAGAGAAAACGCTTCTAATCTTACCAAAGTTCAGTTTATGGACAGGACTTTGCGTGAGGATATCAAGAAACATTACGAATGCACCGATTCTCCAGACGCCAATCTTATGGATGTGCTCAAAGATATCAACGAGCGCACAGGAGAACAGTTTATTTTCATTATCGACGAGTGGGATTGCCTTGTCCGTGACGATTCTGATGAGGTACGTAAGGAATATGTCAATTGGCTGCGTACTATGTTTAAAAGCGAACAAGCCGATCAGGTTTTTGCTATGGTCTATATGACAGGTATTCTTCCCATAATAAAAGTTGAGGCTCAATCAGCTCTCAATAATTTCTACGAATACAGTATAGTGAAACCAGGATCCACAGCCTCGTTTTACGGATTCACCAAAAAAGAAGTTGAGGAACTCTGCAAGAAACATAATATGGATCTTGAGCAAATGGAGCGCGCCTACGACGGCTACATTATCGGAAACGAGAAATCAATGTTTAATCCTAACTCGGTAATTCAGAGCATTAAACATAACGATTATTCAAGTTATTGGGGCAAGACTGCCTCATACACTGCAATAGAGCCGTATATAAAAATAGATACCGACAATGTTCAGTATCAGGTAATTAGAATGTTGAATGGGGAGAGGGTTTCTGTAGATATAAATAACTCTTATGATGATTACAGAAATCTTAAAAGTCATCACGACATACTTACTGTTCTGATTCATCTTGGATATTTGTCTTACGATAGAGAAAACTGCTCTTGTTTTATTCCTAATTCTGAAGTTGCTGAAAAATTGAGGATTGCAATTGAATTAGGAGAATTGAAGAGTGCTTGAACCCGAAAAACTCCGAGGCCTATCCCGTGACATTGTTCTCGTAGGAGTAAATTACGACCTCAAAGCCTCCACTCACGAGGTGGTTTTTGACGTGATAAGGAATGGGTAGCCAGCCAAATTTCAAATTGGATTTGAAATTTGGCCAATTAAATTTTAATACTATGTACAACAGAGACTTAACAAACGAAATAATAAGCTTGAATTTGATGAAAGACTCCGTTGTGGTTACCAAAGTGATTTACAATGGTGATTACGAAATCGATGACAACAATATGGGACTTGTGAATTTCAGACACATTTAATTATTATTAATATGCAAACACCAATCTACAAATGTCCCGATTGCGGGGCTAAGGCGATTTATAATGAGAAAAGGAATTCCTGGAAGTGCGCTAAGTGCGGTCAGGGATTCTCGGAGAGTGATATCTTTATCCAGAGGCTGGAGGAATGGAAGGATGAGGCGGCAAACAGTAATGCTGAGGCAGATTTTCAGGACCACGTATTTGAAGAAGATTTCAATTATGTGGGCGGAATTCCTTTGCTGAGTGATGATGATGACCAGATTCCGCCGCCATTGCTCAACCCGAAAGTGCACCACAATTCTGATAGAATCATGGTAAGGCAAGGCAATTCCAGTGATAGTATTCAGGAAAACAATGCTTCAGAGATTCCATACGTATTGAAAAAACATGCTTCAGAAATCGGTCGCTTGTCTACAGGAATAAAATTCAAGTGGGCAACAATATCGGTCTTATCATTGTTGTTGGCTTCTTTGCTGTCATTCTTTTTCTGGGAAGTTGATTTTGTCTTGTTTTTGGCGGGATCTGTCTTTTTGTTCTATTGGATGTATACTTCCTCTGCAAATTCCAGCTATAAATCTCTGATAGATGATTTGGTGAAGTCGTTCAAAGAGATGAAGGAATATTCGCAAGGCGGTTTGGTGTGCTCTGTTTACAATTATGAAGATTACCTGGTGGTTCCTGACGCCCATACCTCGCAAACTGCTGATAATTTTGAATTCAGTATCAACAGCAAGGACGTGTTTACCAATAAATTCAGCATTTTCGACACCAGCAACACCAAGGAGCCGGCTTTCAAAGGCCAGGGATTTTTGCAGATAAACAATCTGGAACAATCTCATGAGATTCAGCTACTTTGCGGCAACATTGGAAACGCCCAGCCCAATACCGAAAACTGTAGGTTCAGCAGCAGTTTCGTCACTTCGGGAAACATAAAAGTTAGTCTCTGCGCTGATACTTCTGATACTGCCGATATCTGGAACATCCGCAGCTTGGACGGTTTTGTGGATTCGTTCATGACCAAGATATCGAAATTTGGCGCACAAGGTTTCCTTCTGAAAATATCAGCCGGCGAAACCGTTCTGATATTCCCGAACAACCAACAGTCAATCGGCAACAGCAAAATAGAATCTGACTTGCATTCTCAGTTTATGACTATGCACCATCAAATAAGCGATTTGATTGAACTGGCCGCCGAAATCAGCAAGATAGAAATCAAGGAAAAGTAAAATTGTTTGTGGTTTTGAAATATAATCCAGACCTTGAAAATTTGATTTTATTCGGTGGCAGACAATAAAACAACACAACATTAATATGCAAACACCAATCTACAAATGTCCCGATTACGGGGCTAAGGTTATTTATAATGAGAAAAAGAATTCCTGGAAGTGCGAGAAGTGCGGTCAGGAATTATGTAATAAGATAGGTTCCGGGCAAAATTTAAAACCCATTTGTAAATTGGGCGGTTATATTATAATAATATGTACAACAGAGATTTAAAAAAAGAAAATTGATGAAA
>JAZLKG010000118.1:0-17183 GCA_045597465.1 Bacteroidales bacterium
TGTTTCTAGAATACTTCCATCCAATAATTGTCTATTTTTAGCGTTTTGGCAATGCCACGTAATCCTTCTCCGTAAACTCAGCCTTCACCACAGCTGGCGCAACCTTGACCTCCCTGCCGCTGATTGGGTCCTTGCCGTAATCGAAGGTGATTGTGAACTCGTATGTGCCTAACTTCTCGGGAAGCTTGTTGAAGTAGAGTGTCATATCATGGCATGGCAGAATCAATGGTTTGAATTCTGACAACGGTATTGTTTGAGGCTTTCCATTTTGCCGTATGTTTATGTTAGTGTCGTAATTGCTCTGGATTAGATTCCAGGCACTTGCATACTCCAATGTGAATATGTCGTTGAGGGAGGTCCCAGCTGGATGCTCGGAATCGAAATTCTTGTCGGCGGTTACGTTGATGGTGTTAAGTGGCATTGCACTTACTTTGTAACTGCCACTATGCCAAATCCAGCCGGAGAAAGTTGTATCTCCATAGTATTTCACATATTCGTTGTACTTGTCTGAGCGGCGAGAAATAATATTTACGGGATCTGGTAATCCATCTAAGAAGTGGGTTGTGCTTATTCCCAATAATGGAAAGTCAAACCCCTGAATAGACGACAGAAAGCATACATCCAAAATGTCTGGCTCGTAGAAGTAATCTATGATGCTGCCCTCATAGAAGGTTCCTGCTACATTATTTCCTGACTGACTGTTATCTTCTATGTTGGGTTGCTCAACATCGTTCTCTTCTGGCGTAGCCTCGTCATTGGTGTCGCCACATGCTGCAAACAGCATCGCTGTTGCAAGTAGACTTAAAAATAGTAGTTTTTTCATGGTCTTATTATGTTGTAAAGTTAGTTTTTATCTGTGGATATTTGGGGCGATTTTTATGCCGTATTTGTAGTTTGAGCTCTCAGGTGCGCCCTGCTTGCTGATGGATGACCTCTTGCGGGTAACCACGTCGCACCTTACGCCGGAGGTGGATTTCGAGAGTTGGTTCTTGTCGAGGAACTTTGCGGCAATGCTGATTGCCTCGTCTTGCGAGATCTTTGGCGAGCTTCCGTCCATTGTCCTCAGGATTGTCATCTCGTCAGAGGTCAGTTCAAGCGTGTTCGCATCGCATACGGCTGGCGCATCAGCCTCGGGCGGGGCATCTTGCCCCTCCATTCCGTCGTTGCAAGCGGACGAACATGCCAGCATCATAGATAATGCCGACACGAAGAAAAGTTTTTGTCTTTTCATGTTTTCTTTATTATTAATAGATTTATAAAATGATTTCCATTAATGGTTTGGGTAATGTAGGATCTTTTTCTGGTTCTGGATAGACCAAACTTGCTGCAATCAGCAAGCATAGTAGAAGTAGTTTCTTCATAATGTTTAGTGTGTTAAGTGTTAGTGTTCCGTAAAATTTGATGATGCAAAGATATGTTTAAAAAAAATAATAAAAAAATGAAGAACCCTAAAAATCGCTGCAACTATTTGTGTATTAGCATTGTTTCAAATCCGTTACAAATTGCATGGGTAGAAAATGTAACAAATGTGTATGTTAAATGTAACAAATGAGTAGTCTCGTGTTGTTTTTTTTTATATTTTTGTGGTTGTTGTTATAGCTACATAATAATCGACATGAGAAAAATACTTATTATTTTGGGATTGATTTTTTTAGGGATGATAGGATGCCGTCAGAAGTCTGAATTGTATTATTCCCTTGAGGCTATCGATTCCTTGATGTACATATATGAGGTGGATGAGGCCAAGAAAGCTATCAAAAGCATCGATTCTACAATGTTGGGCTCAGACAGAGAAAAGGCATATTATAATTTTCTGTATGCCCGGCTGTTTTGTGGACCAAATAGCAATGTCTTGAATGAAGCTTTGGATTATTATTATGATGTGGATGATGTGGAGGGTATAGCCTACTGTCTTCTGTATAAGGCCAATTCCTATTCCTCGTATAAGGACGATTCTGCATCTTGGTTTTTTAGGGAGGCGGAATATTATGCCTACCAAACCAAAAACAGACGGCTTAGATATCTTGTAAACTGGGGATTGGGTAGAATAAACAATAGTCTTGGAGATGTTGGTTTGGCTCTTAAATACTATAAGCGTCAGTTTGATGAGGCTTGCTATTTGAGAGATATGGAACATGACATAGCTCTGTTGGATTGTGCCAGTGCATCGATTAGTTTGCAGCGTAAGGATAGTGCCTGGTTTTATATCTCGCAGATAATCAATCCGGATGCTTTCCCTGAGTCTATAAAACCATTTTATTATAATTATAAGGGGGAACTCCTTCTTGATAGGGACACCATACTGGCATTGGAGTGTTTCGAGAAGAGTGTCGGGTACAGATACTGGGAGCTAAGTTACAAAAATCTTTCTGAATTATATTATGCATTGGGTAGGGTTGATGACGCAGAACGTCTCATAAGCAGGGTGATGGACAGCTCATGCTATGAGATAAGAATCGAGGTTATGGATATGTTTATAAAGGACGCCATCCGTGATCGGGATTTGGACAAGCTGGTGGATTGTTATGGAGAAAAATGCTTGCTGCTGGATAGCCTGATGGAGCGGAATGCCAAATACAGAGTATTTGAGTCTCAGAAGGAATGTGAGGAGTATATAGCCGATATGGAATTCAGGATACTGATACTCCGTTCTTTGATTGGGCTGATAGTGGTGGTGATAGTGATTGTTGGTGTAGTATTGTATAGAAGATACGAGAATGTTAAGCTCGAAATGGAGCTTGCGGAGAGAGGTGCCATGATATCTAATCTTCAGTCAGAGATATCTGGTCTGGAACTCAGAAATTCTTCCAATGATGATATCAATGTTGTAAAAGAGCGCTTGGATGCCCTTTTGAGCGATTCCGTAGAGGGTGGCAAGCTTCTCGAATTGGTGCAAAAAAACAATTGTACCCTGGCGTGGTCGAAATACGATATCGACACTCTTATCGAGTATTATAGCAGCATTACCCCAGCTTTCAAGAAAGAAGTGGAGATGATGCCCGATTGCCTTACAGGTAATGAGAGGTTTTTCCTTTTGTTGGAGTCTTTAAATAAGACCGACGCCCAGATGAGCCGTATACTTGGCATTTCCGAGGTGAGCGTCCGGGTAAAACGGTCGCGCATGCGTAAGAAATGCCAAGAATAACATATAGGACGCACGTCCGTGCGTCTCTACGCCTTTTCCTTCTTCCTTGGCCTTATGGGATTCTCCACGGGTTTTTCTTCCAATACCAGCGGTATCAGCTCCATGGCGGTGCTCACGTATGTGAAATCCAGCCCTTTCAGGTATAGAGGGTTTATCTCCTCGATGTCGCGGCGGTTTTCCTCCGACATGAATATGTGCCTTATGCCGGCGCGCTTGGCTCCCAGTATTTTCTCCTTGATGCCGCCTACGGCCAATACGCGGCCCGATAGGGTAATCTCTCCGGTCATGGCTATGTGTGGCTTTACGGGCCTCTGCGTGTATAGCGATGCCAGGGCCGTGAAAATGGTGATGCCCGCGCTTGGGCCGTCCTTGGGCACTGCCCCCTCGGGGAAGTGGAGGCTTAGGTCGTATTCCTTAAACATTCGGTGGTTGATGCCCAGCTTGTCCTCGTTGGCGCAAAGGTAGTTGAGGGCTATCTCTGCCGATTCTTTCATCACCTTGCCCAGGTTTCCCGTAATGTTCATGGTGCCGTTGCCGTTGCACAGCAGCGATTCTATGTATAGCAGCTCGCCGCCGGCCGATGTCCAGGCCAGCCCGGGTATCACGCCGGGCTGATGCGTGGCGTAATATTCGTCGTGGCTGTATTTTGGCTTTCCGAGGGCTTTCTGGATGTAGTCGGGGCTTATGTTGGGGTTGTATTGCTGATTCCCGGCCACTTTTACGGCTGTCTTGCGGGCTATGGAGGCCAATACGTTGCTTAGCTCGCGTACTCCGCTCTCGCGGGTGTATTGGTTTATTATGAGCTTCAGCACGTTGTCCCCCATTATCATAGAGTCAGCTGCAATACCGTGATTCTCCATAATCTTGGGCAGGAGGTGGCGCTTGGCTATCTCCAGTTTCTCCTCGGCCACGTATCCCGATACGTCTATCAGCTCCATGCGGTCGAGCAGGGCGTCCGATATCTTGCTTATGTTGTTGGCCGTGGCTATGAATAGCACCTTGCTGAGGTCGTAGTCGATATCCAGGAAGTTGTCGTGGAATTCGGTGTTTTGCTCTGGGTCCAGCACCTCCAGCAGAGCCGATGCGGGGTCGCCGTGTATCTCTGATGTTACCTTGTCGATCTCGTCGAGCACGAAAACAGGGTTGCTGCTTCCTGCTTTTTTTATGTTCTGTATTATCTGTCCCGGCATTGCGCCTATGTATGTGCGTCGGTGGCCTCGTATCTCGGCCTCGTCGTGCAGGCCTCCCAGCGATATTCTCACGTATTTTCTGCCCAGGGCCTTGGCGATGCTTTTTCCGAGCGAGGTTTTGCCCACGCCGGGAGGGCCATACAGGCACAGGATGGGCGATTTTAGGTCGTTTTTCAGCTTAAGCACGGCCAGGTATTCCAGTATGCGCTCTTTTACCTTCTCCAGGCCGTAGTGGTCGTTGTTGAGGGTCTGCTGCGCGCTCTCTATGGTGAAATCGTCGGTGGTGCACTCGTTCCATGGCAGGTCGAGCAGGGTTTGCACGTAGTTGATCTCGGTGGCGAAGTCGGGCGATTGCGGGTTTATGGTTTTCAGGCGCTTCAGCTCTTTCCTGAAAGCCTCCTGGGCGTGGCTTGGCCAGTCTTTCTTGCTGGCGCGGGCCTCCAGCTCTTTTATCTGCTCTTGCGCGGGGTCGGCGCCCAGCTCCTTCTGTATGGCTTTTATCTGCTGGTTGAGGTAATAGTCGCGCTGCTCCTTCTCCAGCTTGCGCTGCACCTTGCTCTCTATGTCGCCGCGCAGCCTGGCCTTCTCCTGCTCGCCTTTCAGCAGCGAGAGGAGCTCCATGGCGCGCTTCTTTACCGAGTTGGTGCTCAGCAGGGCTATCCTGCTGTCGGTATCTATGGCGGTGTGGCCTATGGCGAAGCTCATGAGGAATGCTGGCGATTCTATGTTCTTTATGGTGAACACGGCCTCGGGCGGAAACTCCTCGTTGCGCTCCACAATGCGTATTGTGCACTCGCGTATCGATTCTATTATGGCCTGGAAGTCGGCGTCGTCGGCCTCAGGGGCATATTCGCGGCATGGCTTGTAGGTAACGGTGATGCAGTCGTTTTCGGGGTCGCACTTGCTTCCGGGTCCGGTAATCTTTATCCTTGCCACGCCCTGCAGCACTCCGGCTATGGTGTCGTCGGGCAATACGATTATCTTGGCCACCTTGGCCACGCATCCGTATTCGTGGAGGTCGTGGCATTGTGGGGCGTTTATGCTGTTGTCTTTCTGCGTGATGGCGGCTATAAGCCTTCCGCTCTTGTAGCACGATTTCAGGAGCTCCATCGATGCCGGCCTGGCCGATAGTATTGGCATCACCATCAGGGGAAACAGCACGTTGTTCTTAAGCGGCAGCACGGGTATCTCGCCGCCTATGCTCTGCCAGTCTACCTTCTCGGGCTGTTCGCTTATGGGAATCTGTATTACGTGTGGTAGTTCGTTTTTCATTTACTTAAGTTCCTCTGTCTCGTTGAAAATGTGTGTGAGTATCTCTGTCTCTATCTCGTCGAGGTCTATGTGGCGTCGCTTCATCATTATCTGCGCCGTGGTGAGGGCGTTCTTTATGGGATATGTCTCGTATCCGCTGTCGGCGCCGCCCCATGAGAACGATGGCACGAAGTTTCTTGGGAATCCCGTGCCGAAGATGTTGCAGCTTACTCCTATCACCGTTCCGGTGTTGAACATTGTGTTTATCGAGCTCTTGGAGTGGTCGCCCATGATGAGGCCGCAAAACTGGAGTCCCGTCTTTACGAAACGCCTCTTGGCGTAGCTCCAGAGCTTCACCTCGGCGTAGTTGTTTTTCAGGTTGGAGTTGTTGGTGTCGGCTCCGAGGTTACACCACTGTCCCAGCACCGAGTTTCCAAGGAAACCGTCGTGGCCCTTGTTGCTGTATCCCCAGATTACGGAGTTGTTTACCTCGCCGCCGCATTTGGTGTGGGGGCCCATTGTGGTGGCTCCGTATATCTTGGCGCCTATCTTCACGCAAGAGTGCTCGCACAGGGCCAGCGATCCGTGTATTACGGCGTTTTCCATCACCTCGCTGTCCTTGCCCAGATATATGTATCCGCCGGCGGGGTTAAGGATGGCGAATTCGGCTTTGGCTCCCTCCTCCACGAAAATCCTCTCCCTCTGCAGGCATCTGTTGGTGTCGGATAGCTCGGCGCTTTTCCTGCCCGCCGTTATAAGGTGGAAATCACGCTCTATCTCCTGCTCGTTGAGCGAGAATATGTCCCAGGTGTTTTTTATCATGCTTATCTCGGCGGTGGTGTTTATGTAGCTGACCCTGAGATTATTGCGGCCCTCAAAGAATGTGATGGCGTCGCTTGCGTCGAGGCAGGCTGCCAGTATCTCAGAGTCAGCTACAATAGCCTCTCCCTTCCTGAGGCTGCAAATGGCCTTTGCCAGCTCGGGGGTAGGCAGTATCCTGCTGTCTACCACAATGTTGGAGTCCTCGAAAATGGGCACGTACTTCTTGCGGAGATATTCCTCTCCCAGTAGCGATACCTGCTCTCCGGTAATTTTCTGCCATTTTTCCTGTATGGTGAGTATTCCGCACCTGAGGTCGCCGGCAGGGCGTGTAAAAGTGAGTGGCGCCAGCCCCAGGCGCTCGGCGTGATTATCTGATAATATGATGTTCATGGTAAAAAAAAGTGTGTGTTGTAAAATTACAATATGCAAAGATGCAAAATTTCTCGGATATGCACAAAAAAAAGAGACCGCCTGATATCTCATCAGGCAATCTCTTTTTGATAATAATTTTTTTTTTGCAGAAATCTCAAAGACTAGAGACCGCTCTTCTGGGTGTAAGTCTTCTCGTATCTCTTGTTGAACTTATCAACACGGCCGGCTGTATCAACCAACTTCATCTTACCGGTGAAGTAAGGATGAGAGGTGTTGGAGATTTCCACCTTTACCAAAGGATAAGTCTCGCCATCAATCTCGATGGTCTCTTTTGTGTTTACAGTGCTCTTTGTCAAAAAGATCTGCTCGTTGCTCATATCTTTGAATACTACAAGACGATATGATTCTGGATGTATGTCTTTCTTCATTTTGTATAATGTATAAAATTTTCGTATTTTTCGGCTTGCAAATGTAGTGACTATTATTTGAAATAAAAAATATTTTGAGGAAAAAATTTCAGGAAATTTATTTTTCGCCTCTCCTGCATGATAAGGAATCCATTTTTTTTGCCGCAGTATAAAAAAATATTTCTACATTTGTGATTAAATTAAAAACGCAGATTATGATAACTAAGAGTGTGGATGCCATTGTGATAGTATTGGTATTGATGATGGCATCAGTAACCGCATATTCGCAGAAAACCGATTTTATGACTCCTGACTTCAACTCCGCCCACTCGTGGCAGCAGGAGCGCGATAATTTCATCACCAACGGCGAGGGCTTTCTTTCCGATACTTCCTCCATATACGACACCGATATCATAAGCCGCAGAATAGATGGCCTTGTGCCGGAGGACGGCGATCTTAGGCTGAGGTTTCAGGTGCGGTGCAATTTCGACAACAGCTCCGTAAATAATTTCCATGTATACATTATAGCCAACGGCGCCGACCCCACCGATCCAGATTTCAGGGGCTTCGCCATCGGCACCGGTCATAAGCCAAACTACAAGACCTACAGCCTTATCTACAACAACGGCGGCAATATAGAGGTGCTTGCCAATACAGATATCTCCATAACAAAGAAAAATCCCATCTTGGACGTACAGCGCTCCTCCAATGGAGTGTGGTATATAAACTCGCAGAAAATTTATGCCGAGCCCGCCGCGCGTTACCATCTCGCAAATACATTTATTACCACATTCTCCTTCACCAAAACCGGTGCAGGAAATTTCGAGATAAAATTTCTGGAATTCAGCAGCAGCGCCAACCGCAGCGCCCAAAAATCTCAGCTCGATTCTGTCAGTATAATATCGCCTCGTAATATCGCCTCGGCAATCCGTATTTTCAACAACGCACGCCTCGATGGAGCCGCGGCTGCAAGCGCCGGCAATTATTCGCTCAACGGCAGGCATCCCAGCAAAGTGGATTACAGGTTTTATTACACCGATTTGTTTTTCGGGGAGGGCTGCCTGGCCTCGGGCGTGGACCTGAGGCTTGCCGCCTCCAACCTGAAGGATTGGCGTGGCAATCCGGTGGCCCCATTCTCGCAGACTCTCTATCAGGCCGGGCGCGAGGATATTGTGATAAACGAGATTATGGTGGACCTAAGCCCTGCGCCATTCGCCCTTCCCAAAAACAAGTATGTGGAACTCTTCAACGCCTCGGCCCGGGATATAAGGCTCGAGGGCTACACTTTCCGTATCAACGATCTCGAATACGGGCTTCCAGATATCGTTTTCCCATCTGGCAGGTATCTTATTCTCTGCGCCAGCGATACCGCCTTCGCCAGGTACGGCCTGTTTGCCAATATATTGCAGGAGAGCCGCCTCACTGTGGCCGATAGGACTTTGTTTCTGGTGAATAAGACGGGCCTCATTGTGGATTCGGTGGCGTATTCGCAGAAACTTTATCACGACCCCGCGCGCAAGGACGGCGGATATTCCATGGAGCGGCGCGACCCCCGCAACAGCTGCTCAGGCTCCGAAAACTGGCACGCTTCCACCGACCTCTCGGGCGGAACTCCGGGCAGGCAAAACTCGCAGTATCAGATATATGTGGATACCACGCTTCCAAGCGTGCTGGCCTATGAGGCCATAAGCCCCGGCCAGTTTAGGATAGATTTCTCGGAGCCGGTATCGGAGGCTCAGTTTTGGCTTAATGGCCTCAAGCCCGAGAGCATGCTGCTGGAGGGCAGCTCGGCCACCGTAACGTTCTCCAAGCCAATGCGCAAGGGCGCCAACACTCTTACGGCGCGGGCCACCGATCTATGCCGCAGCGTAGGCGCGGGCGATACCATAAGCATCCGCTACGAGCCGTTTGCGGTGGAGGCCATACATGCCGTAAGCCCATATCAGGTAATCGTAAGCTTCAGCACGGGTATCGCCGAGGTCTCCACCGATAATTTTGTGCTCTCCGATGGCCAGATTCCCATTCTATGCGAGTTTACGAGCGATGGCCGCCGTTTTGTGATGCTTTCCTTTGCCGACGATTTCCAGAGCAACAGGAAATATACGCTCTCCATAAGAAACCTCGGCAACTCCATGGGCGAGATAATCAGCGGCAGGGAGATAGCCTTCCGCTACCACGCCCTCATGCCCGGCGACCTCCTTATAAACGAGGTGATGTATTATCCAAGGGTGGGGGAGAAGCGCTATGTGGAAATCTACAACAACAGCGGCTCCGATGTTTTCCTCTATGGCCTTATGCTGCGCCACCTGAGCGCCGGACTCGATGTGTCGAAAACGGCCATTCTGCAGAGTCACAGTATTTTGCCCGATGGCGGATATGCCGTGGCGGCTGCTGATACGGCGTCGGTGATGGAGGTGTATGGAGCGGCTGCCGATGTTATGGCCTATTGTCCCGGATTGCCCGCGCTAAATACCAGCAAGGGATACGTGGTGTTGCTATCGGCGGAGGGCGCCGTGCTCGACAGCATGTATTACGAGAAATCCATGCACAGCAATATTCTCCAGAGCGTGAGGGGCGTGGCCTTGGAGCGCGTAAGCCTGGAGGAGGAATCTATGGGCCCCGGAAACTGGCAGTCGGCGCAGGCCGGATGTGGATACGCCACCCCGGGATTCAGGAATTCGGTTTGCGGTGATTCTGACAGCGGCAATGAGGACGAGCCCATGCCAGGGCTGACGGCAGGGGAGGAGGTTGTTATGGAGAATCAGCTGATACGTCCCGGCGACATGGACCGGACACTTGGCATTTCGCTGAATATCCCGCGCAGGGAGGTCTGCGTATCAGTGTCGGTATATGACGACAGCGGCAGGCAGCGGAGGTCGGTATGCACTCAGGAAATGGTGTATCCGGGCTATGAGATATCGTGGGACGCCCGCGACGACCACGGGTCGCTATGCAAGGCCGGCATCTATGTTGTGCTCATCAAGGCCTGGGATCCTACGGGCTGGACCAAGAATTACAAACTGGCCTGCGTGGTGGGAACTGGACTGTGATGGGGATTAGAATGCTGTCTTGAATCCTACTCCGAAATATGTTTTGCCCTGGGCGTTGTGGGCGGCGTATACGGTGAATACGCGGTCGTAATAGGTTACGAAATCAAGGCCTGCGCCTACAGCGCCCAGCAGGGTGTCGTTCATGGTGTTTTGTTTTTCCTGGTCGTGGTTCTTGTCAGACACGTATCCGGCATTGGCGAATACATTCATGTATATGGCGTAGTGTATCTTGTTGAACCTTGGCATGTTGAGTTTCTTTATATGCCAGATGTGCTGTTTTATAATCTCCCATTTGTACGAAGTGTTTATGTACATGAGGTTTCGCCCGGCTATGTAGTTGTGCTCGTAGCCCTTCAGGATGTTTGGCTTGTAGCCTATGGCTTCCATCATGCAGAATGGCATGCCCTTGCTGCTGAGCGATCCGTAAATCTGGGAGGCGAAATACAGGCGGTCTGATGCTTGGCAGTATTTCCGGAAATCGATGTCGGCCTTCCATACATCCAGACTGTTGCCGAATAGACCTTTCTTGTGGAGTATTATCGAGGTATACGATCCCCTCAGTGGGTAATAGTTGGAGTTGCGGTTGTCGAGGCGGAATTCGTATTTTAATGTTGCTCCATCCAGTTTGCTGCGTCCGTTGCCAAGGAAATCGGGGTTTACTATGGCCACCGAATCGCATATATGTGTGTATGAGTATCCCACAGTCAGGTTGTTTATGATATTGGTTTCGGGGCGGTAGGTGTACGTTACCTCGTAGCTGTAGTCGCGGATGGCGGTTTTTATGCCGTCGAATTCCTGATAATTGGATTTGTTGTCTACCTCGTTTATTATCAGCGATTTCTGTCTTTTGGTTGATATAGCCATCGACATCATGTGATGTCTTTTCTTGTCGAGGCCGATGTTCTGGTATCCTATCTGGATGAAATTGTTGAATCCGAATCTCGTGTTTATGTACACAGCCTCCCTGCGGCCCCTGAAGTTGTATTTCTTTAGTCCGGCGCAGTAGTCTATCAGCGATAGGTCAGGGTCTTGCAGCCAGTCGTTCAGGTTGCCGTTGTGTGGTGTTATGTTGGCGTTTGGCCATAGATACCAGCGCTCCTCCACCGCAATATCCAGGTCAAGAATGGTGGTATCCAGCTCGTTGCGGTTTGGCGTTATGGTCACATAGTGGAATAGCGAGGTTTTCAGCAGGTTGTTCTTGCTTTTCTCCAGCATCAGGTGGAGGCTGTTGGCTGATACTGTGTCTCCTGGCTGTGCCTCCATCTCGCATAGAATTATGTTCGGCTTGGTTTTCCTGTTGCCCGAGATGCTGATGCTGCCTATATTGTATGTCTGCGCATCGGCTGATACACAGATTAATACAAGCGCTATTATGGTTGCTATTTTTACAGTGAAATTAGTCTGCATTAGTTCTTATTTTGGGTTTAATTTGTAATTGTCAGTAATTGCGCAAAGGTAATAAAAAAATCGGAACAAAAAAATCCCCGGCGAAATCACTTCGTCGGGGATTCATTTTTTATTTAATTATGAAAAAGAGGTACCTGTATTATTTGTCGAGCAACTCCACGCTGCGCTTTACGAACTTGGTGAGGTCCTCGCCGCGGAGCATGTTGTTGGCCAAGAGAGCGAGGTCGATGAGCTGCTTTACGAGCTTGTTGTCGGCTGCAAACTTCTCGAATACGGCCTTGCGCTTGCCATCGAGAGCAGAGATCTTCTTCTGAAGCTCCTCTTTCTTGTTTTTCTCCTCGGTAGAGATTTCCTCGTCCTTCTTGTCCTTGGTGAGGGTGTTGAGGGCCTCGAGGTCTTTCTTTACTGGGGCAACCTCGTCCTCAATGGCGTCGATCTCTGACGAAGTATCAGACCAAGCCTTCTCCACGAGCTGCTTTACTACTGGGTGGCTCTCGTTTACCACGAGTGTCAGGTTGTCAGGCAGGTTGTTGTAGAAGCTGGCCTCTGGACCGCCCATCTTGCCCATATCCTTCATACGGCGCATAAACTCGCTCTGGGTAATCATTACAGGCATTGCGTCCTCGCCGAGTGAGTCGAGCTCTATGGTGAAGTTCTTGTTGCCGCCCTTGGGAGTCTGCGACTGGAACATTGATGATATGTCGTTCTTCTCCTCGTCGTTGAACTTGGATGTAGGAGCGTCGCTCTTGCGGATAAGCTTGTCGAGTGTATCAGAATCCACACGCATAAATCTGATGCCCTGGTTTTTCTGCTCGGCCTGGTTGATGAAGTGAGAGTCGAAGGCTGAGTCGAGTACCAAAACGTCGTAACCCTTGGCCTTGGCAGCCTCTATGAATGAGTACTGCTCGTCCTTGTTGGAGGCGTAGAGGGCGATTATGGTGTTGTCCTTGTCGGTCTGGTTGTCCTTGATGATGTTCTTGTATTCCTCGAGTGTGAAGAACTTGCCGTCCACGTTCTTGTAGAGGAAGAAATCCTTGGCCGACTCGTAGAACTTCTCGTTGGTGAGCATTCCGTACTGGATAAAGAGCTTGAGGTCTTCCCACTTGTTCTCGAGCTCGTCGCGCTTGTTCTTGAAGATGTCGGTGAGCTTGTCGGCAACCTTCTTTGTGATGTGGTTGCTGATTTTCTTCACGTTGCTGTCGCTCTGGAGGTAGCTTCTCGATACGTTGAGCGGAATGTCTGGAGAATCCAAAACTCCGTGGAGCAATGTGAGGAACTCAGGAACAATGCCCTCCACGCTGTCGGTAACGAATACCTGGTTGCAGTAGAGCTGGATCTTGTTTTTCTGAATCTCGAGATTTGTGCGGATTTTTGGGAAGTAGAGGATACCTGTAAGGTTGAATGGGTAATCCACGTTGAGGTGGATGTTGAACAGAGGATCCTCGAACGAGCCTGGGTAGAGCTTCTTGTAGAATGCCTTGTAGTCCTCGTCCTTCAGCTCCGAAGGTTTCTTCATCCAGAGTGGGTCGCTGTCGTTTACGATCTTGTCCTTACCGGTCTCCACGTACTTGTCGTCTTTCCACTCCTTTTCCTTGCCGAATCCGATAGGCACTGGCAGGAACATACAGTATTTCTTGAGGAGCTCCTCAATCTTGCTGTCCTCGAGGTACTCGGCACTGTCGCCGTCCACGTGGAGGATGATGTCTGTACCGCGGCCTTCCTTCTCGGTCTCCTCCATTGTGTATTCTGGAGAGCCGTCGCAGCTCCACTTTACGGCCTTTGAGCCTTCCTTCCAGCTCTTTGTGATGATGTCCACCTTCTCGGAAACCATGAATGCCGAGTAGAAACCGAGACCGAAGTGTCCGATGATTGCGTCGATAGAATCCTTGTACTTCTCGAGGAAGTCGCCGGCTGATGAGAATGCTATCTGGTTGATATACTTGTCCACTTCCTCTGATGTCATACCGATACCGCGGTCAGAGATTGTGATAGTCTTTTCGTCCTTGTTTACGGCTACTCTTACAGTGAGGTCGCCGAGGTCTTCCTTTAGCTCACCCTTGCGAGCCAGGGCCTTCACCTTTGTGGTTGCGTCTACAGCGTTAGAGACCAACTCTCTTAAAAATATTTCCTGTTCAGAATAGAGGAACTTCTTGATTACCGGGAAAATGTTCTCACTGGTAACTCCAATTTTTCCTGTTGCCATAACTTTTGTATTTTTGATTTATTGATTTTTAATTTTTGATTTACCACAAATGGATAATCAATGAGCGTGCCGAAGTTGTTTTCGTGTCGTTTTGTCAGTTTTCGGGTGACAAGTATGACAAGGAGAGTGAATATTTGGCAGAGGGACGAGGGCAGTGAAATTGATTTTTTTTGTGGTAGGAATTTTTACGCTTGATTTTTGGACAAAAAAAGCCTTCGTCCGCTCAAAAACAGACGAAGGCTTTTCTTATAAAAAATTATCAAAAAATTACTCGCAAATCACCAGACCGCCATTGTAAGGAACTGTGATCCTTACAGGTTTCTTGGCAATCTTGATTGACTTGAGACTGCCGGTTGGGGTGTTGTCCCAAACCTTGTTCTTTGGCATATCCTCTGAGTAAACATTAACCACAGAACCCACTGGAAACAAGTCGGTTGGGATTGTAACCTCTACAGGTTTCTTGTTTACATTGTCGCCGTTAACAGCCACGAGATACCACTTGCCGGCGGCCTTGCGGGCCAATACGGCGTACTTGCCAGGATAACCGTCGATGAATTTCATATCGTCCCACTTAACAGGAACCTTCTTCATAAAATCAACGGCCCAGGCTGGAGCGTCGGTAAGGTTGTTGGGCGCCATTGCAAAATTCTGAACAGGAGTCTGGAGAAGAATTGCAGTTGCGAGGGCAAACACATCAGAGGTAACACGACGGCTGCCACGGTCATTGTTCTTGTTGTAGAACTTGTTGAGGGTGCTTCCGCCGAAATCCATATTGCCTATAGCGTTGCGGAGCATTGGGTGAATAGAGGCGCTACGTGAGTCTATGTCGTTGTCGTACTGAGAGAAAGCCATATTCTCGCTGGCACGTACGGCCTCACAGCTTACGAAGTTTGGATACATACGCTCCCAGCCGCGTGGAATTGTACAGCCGTGGAAAATCACCATAATGCCGTAGTCGTTGGCGTCGGCAAGGATATCCTCATACATCTGCATTGTCTGCTGCTTGTCGCTGCCCACAAAATCAACCTTGATACCCTTTATGCCGGCCTTCTGCATCCAGGCCATCTCATTTCTACGGGTAATCTCCCTGTGCATAAAACCGCGAGGACTCTGGAAAGCGTTGTTCCAATAGCCATTGCTGTTGTACCAGAGGAAGAGCGCAACTCCCTTGCTCTGAGCATATTTCGAGAGTTCCTCCATTCTATCGTGACCGATATTGCTGTCCCAGAAAGCGTCAACCAGCAAATACTCCCAGCCCATAGCGGCGGCAAAATCAACATATTCCTTCTGCTCGTCGAAGTTGCAGGAGCCGTCCATACGGATAATCCAGCTCCAGGCGCTGCGTCCGTACTTGTAGTCGAACTTGGCCTCGTACTGAGGCTTCACGATATCCCACATAATTGTGGTCTCGGCTACAGGAGCCAAGGTATTCTTGCCGATAGTGATTGTACGCCAGGGAGTTGTGTTGCCCCAGTCGTCGATATCCTGATGATATTTGTTGCTTGTGTTTCTCAGCATCAGGCCGGGAGCGCTTGTGCCCACGCCGCCAAACTCGGTAGCCTCGGGATATGCTATTTTGTAGGATTCAGCTGATGACGACTCAATACGTGAAGCGCAATAGTTGCCTCCCACATTGGTCTCGCAAAGCATTACCCAAATAGTTGAGTTGTTGGCAGTTGTCTCCTTAAACAAAGCTGGGAAAGTGTAGCCGCGACCCCAACCGTTCTTGCCCATCTCAGCGTCGAAATCGTAGTTGGTCTCATAGCTTGGAGCGGTCTGCGCAAAACCTGTCTGAGGCTGCATCTGAGGACAGATGAATGTTGTGGTTCCCTTTGGAAGAGTGTATGAGGTAAGCTCATTGTTTACAAGGCACGACACCAATGGATTGCCCTTACCCTGCTGAGCGTGAACCACATACTTGAAAGCCACGTTGTTGTTGTCCACGTGCATTACGAGGTCGAAAGCGGGAGCGCCCTGGGAATTTGCGAAAGTGTAAACGCGCTCGTTGGCATTGTAGCTGATACTGCTTTTTTTGCCGGAAGGAAGCGAGTAGGTCTCTGATACCGCCTTAATATCGCCGACATTGCTGATTTTCAGGTTTTTCGACATATCAGCAATGGAAGTCTCGAGACCGAGAGCCGAATTGCGGATTACGGTGTCGTTCTCATAAACCACCGAGTAAATCGGGTTTCCATTAGGAGCGGAAACATCAACCTTAAGTTTGCCGTCCGGACTCGCAACTTGCTGAGCCATAGAGCCTGACGCTGTAAGCAAAGCCACAGCCGCCAAAAGAATTTTCTTTGAAGTCTTCATAAAAAAGTATTTGAGTTTTAATTATTTTTTGTTGGAACACAGATGACGCAGATTGAGCGGATTTACGCAGATTTTATTTTTTTATAAAAAACCGTGCAAATCCGCTTCATCCGTGTTATCCGCGTTCCATTACACACTACTTGTTCACTGTACCGAAAAGGAAGTTGAGCTCCTCAAGCGAGAATGGACAAGGCTCGTTTTTCTCCTTGGCGAGTTTCATCTGAGCACACGAACGCTTCACCGAGGGAGGGTCGAAACATCTGAAAAGAGCCTCCTGTACGCGATCCAGTCGCATAGAGTCAGCTAACGAAAACAAATCCCCGCCCTGATTATTCTTGAATCTTGCGAAACTCTTTCCGCATTTTGGCTCCAAGTCGTGATAATACGAAGCCCACACCAAAAACCTCATAGCGAGGTCTGGCGTCATCATAACTTCCTGATTTATATTTGGATCGATATCTACCATTTTGTTTTTAGATTAGAGTTTAGAGATGAGAGTAATCTCTTCATCACCACCGCAAAGTTAAATAATAAAAGTAACAACTACAAATATTTTAAGCAAGAATAATCTCTTTTATTATATATTTCATCAAGCTTTCAATTTTTAACCAAAACTTAAAATCCGAAAATTCGCCGTGTCATTTTTTTTTGAATTTTGCCAGAAATACATTACACTTTAAATCAATAATAATATGACAGAACAAACACCCAAAAAAGATTACAAGCCAGCAGAACTTGAAATCGTAGTAGTCGATCAGAGCGACATTATCTGCACCTCTTTTGGTCCAGCCAGCATTTCGGATATGTATGAAGGCGATGAACTCTAAAACCCAAAGTATCAGAAAGATGAGAAAGCATTATCTATCTATTGCGATGATCGCCACAATGGCGCTCGCATCGTGTGGCACCGAGAACGACGACGTTCAGATTCAGCCAGCTGACACTGACAAGACAGTAGAAAACACAATCGCTGACACTAAGGAGCAGATCACATTCAAGGCCGTGTATTCCAACGGCGACGGC
>JAZLKG010000119.1:0-20052 GCA_045597465.1 Bacteroidales bacterium
CAACAACCGCAGGATAAAGGAGCCAGTAATCCGACAAGTCAAGAAGTTGATAAGAGAGGATTATTCACCCGAACAGATCAGTGGAGTTCTTGCCAAGGATGGTATAAAGATCAGCCATGAGACTATATACAAGATAATACGGCGTGACAAGGAAGACGGGGGTGACCTCTGGAAGCATTGCCGGCACAAACTGAAGCACAGGAAACGCCCCGTAGGACCCGCTTCGTGTAGTCATATACCAGACCGTATAAGCATATCGGAACGCCCCAAAGAGGCCGACGGAACACGTTTTGGCGATTTCGAGATGGACTGCATAGTGGGACCAAACAACAAGGATGCTATAGTGACAATCGTTGAACGCTCCACTAACTATTTGATGATGAGAAAACTGCCGTTTGGAAAGTCCCCTGATGAATTAGCAAAGGTTGTTGTAAAAATGCTGTTCGCCTATCGTTTGCAAGTTCTGTCAATAACAACAGATAACGGTATAGAATTCGCTGGACACAAGGCAATTACAAAAATAATAGGGGCACAAGTGTATTTCGCTGATCCATACTCATCTTGGCAAAAGGGAGCCGTCGAGAATGCAAATAAATTGATAAGGCAATACATCCCCAAGGGAGTAAGTTTTGATAAGTACTCTGACGAAATGATTGTCGAAATACAGAAAAAAATTAATAACAGGCCTCGGAAAAAATTAAATTTCGAGACCCCAAAAAAGATGTTTTTCGCTCATTTTAAATAATTGCACTTGAATGTTGAACCTACGGCGATGTAATTACCACACTTTTTTTTGCAAATATACAAAATTAGTTATATCTTTGGCACTTGTCTGACGAAATTTTTCGCACCGGCGACACTGATCCGCAGATCTGCGTCATCTGTGCGGTCCTTATGAAAAACCAAATTATTAACTTAACCCCAAAAAATAGGAGGATTTATGGCAAGAGAGAAAATGAATATTGTAAGTGCCATCGAGTACGTAGAAGAATTTTATGACGAGGAAGAGCCTGATGCTTCCAAGTCCAAGAAAGTGAAATCCTGTATCAGCTTCATATCCAAATATCTGAAAACCAACGACTGGCAGTCGCTGTTCATAGTGGCTGTCATCCACGAGGCGTGGGACGGATACTCCACCAACAGCAATATCGCCGAGTTTATGAACTGCTCGCCGCTTAGGATGGCCCAGCACAAGGATGATATCAATGATTTGCTGAAGCGCAGGATGGTCCGGTACAACAAGCAGCGTGAGATGTTTAGCGTAAACAAGGAGTTCATGGAGGCCATGGCCCAAGGCAAGGAATTCATAATAGAGGACCTGAAGGAGAATCTCAGTTTTGAGGAATTCTGGAAACACGTGCTTTCCATGATAAAGGTTTACCTTGTGGATATGGACAACAGGGACGAGTTCATAGACAATGTGACGAAACTCAGTGAGCTAAATCAGCAGATCACCTTCGCCAAGGAGTTCCTGAACCTGCTCAACCAGATGTCAGTGACCCTCCAATCCAACGAGATTACCGTGTTTCTGCTCATCTGCAACAAGCTCATCAACAGAAACGCCTATCTCGACGTAGAGGCTTTGGACGAGCTGTTCGAGGACGGAGAATACGAATTTTTCTGCAAACTGCTCAAATCCAAGAACCTGATGCTATTCTCACTGGACCTCATACAGTTTGCCTACAGCGATGGCGAGGCTGATACTTCACAGCTGATGCTATCCGACAAGGCCGCAAGGAGATTTTTCCCAGGCATCAGCAATTATGTGGAGGATTCCGCCCAAAACACATACATTACCAAAAAGCCCGAGGAGGTCCCTGAAAAGGAATTGTATTACAACAGCAAGGAATCCAAGGACATAGCCCAGCTTACCGACCTTCTTGCAGAGGAAAACTACAAGGGAATCCACGACCGCATGGTGGAGGCCAAATACCGATCGGGCTTTGCCGCGCTCTTCTACGGAGCACCCGGCACCGGAAAAACCGAGACCGTATATCAGATAGCGAGGAAAACCGGCAGGAATATCTTCCAGGTGAATTTTGCTGATATGCGCTCCATGTGGGTTGGTCAGAGCGAGAAAAACGTCAGGAACCTATTCCTGAACTACAAAAACGCCGTCAAGACCAACGTCAAGACCCCGATACTGCTATTCAACGAGGCCGACGCCATCATAGGCTCACGCATCAAGAGCGACAGCATGCGCGCAGTCGACAAGATGGAAAACACCATCCAGAACATCATACTTCAGGAGATGGAGGACCTCGACGGCATTATGATAGCCACCACAAACCTCACAGAGAATATCGACAAGGCCTTCGACAGGCGTTTCCTATACAAGGTGAAGTTCGAGAAGCCAGAGCTGGCGCAGAGGATAAAGATCTGGAAATCCATGGTGAACGACATATCGGACGAAACCGCCGAAAAGCTCGCCAACTCATACAGCCTCTCCGGCGGCCAGATAGAGAACGTCACACGCAGAAACTTCATCAACCACCTTCTCTACAACACTCCCCTCAACGACCACAACGCCCTCGCCGAGCTCTGCAAAAACGAGATTGCGGATTCGAGGGGCGACAAGAGAATGGGATTCAACTAAGAATTAAGAACCAAGAATTAAGAATTATGACTATGAAGAAATTATTACCGGCAATAGCCATATCGCTGTCGCTGATGTCGTGCCACAAGGAAAACATAATAAACGAGGTGCATGTGGACACCACAGTAGTGAACCAGGTGGATTACCACACCCAGTTCATAATAGCCGAGCAGCAACCAGTAACACAGAGCATCAGCCCGATACACCTGAGGCAGGGCGACAAGGTGGCAGTATGCGCCGCCAGCAACGCAGTATCAGAAGCCGAGATAAACGAAGGCATCAGGACTCTGGAATCGTGGGGACTCAGCGTGATAAAGGCCGACAACCTTACCGAGAGCGACGGCAGGTATCCCGGGACACTGGACCAGAGGGTAAAAGGCATGCAGGCCATTGTGGACAACCAGGAGATCAGGGCCATATTCATGGCCAGGGGCGGATACGGCTCGGCCCAGATACTGCCCTACATAGACTGGAAACCCATGACGGAATCGCCCAAGTGGCTGATAGGATACAGCGACGTAACGGCACTGCACATAGCCCTGAACAACATGGGATTCCAGTCAATACACGGCCCCATGATGGTGGGGTTCTGCAAGGACAGCGAGAGCATCAGCAGGCTCAAGGACATACTCATGGGCACCGGGCCAAGCAGCCTGGAGATACCGGCAAACGCCAACTGCATAGCCGGACAGGCCTCGGGACGACTGGTGGGAGGCAACCTGTCGCTGATATACGCCATGAACGGAACAGCATTCGACCTCAACACCATGGACGCGATACTCTTCATAGAGGATACCGGCGAGGCCAACTACTCGGTAGACCGCATGATGCTGAGCCTGAAACAGAGCGGCAAGCTGGACCAGATAAAGGGCCTGATAGTGGGCGACATAATAGGCGGATCGCAGGGAATGGACCTGCCTGTATACGAGATTATCCACAAGTATGTGGGCGACCTGGGTATTCCGGTAGTGTACGGCATTCCGGCTGGCCACAGCACCAAAAACATGCCGCTGATACTGGGCAGCAAGGTAAAAATATCGGTGGACTCGCAGAAGGCCTCGATAACTTTCGAAAACAACGCCGCACTGGCCAAATAAAAATCAGTAACACCAACACCGACGTATGCGAAAATTCATATTGCTGATACTTACGCTGATGCATATTGCCGATGCCGATGCACAAAACAGAAAGGCCATGCACGTGCTGGCCATCATGGACAGCGTGCAGACCGCCGTACAGGGAAAATACTACTACAAGCAGGACTCATGGTGGGACAAGGCCATGTACCACACGGCCAACATGGAGGCATACCGCCTTTGCGCCAACCCGAGATACCTAACATACTCCGAGAAATGGGCCCGCGACAACAAGTGGATGGGCGCTCAGGAGCGCAACAAGGATCTGTGGCAATATCAGCGCCCCCTCTACGACCACACAAACGTCATGTTCGCCGACTGGCAGGTGTGTTTCCAGACCTACATAGACCTCTACAACATCAACCAGGAACCCGAACGGATAGCACGCGCCATGGAAGTGATGGAGTATCAGACAAGCCTGCCCAACAAGGATTTCTGGTACTGGGCCGATGCGCTCTACATGGCCATGCCCCTGATGACGAGGCTATACAGACTCTCCGGCAATACAAAATATCTGGACAAGATGTATGAATGGTTTTCTTTTGCCGACGCCTTGATGTGCGACAAGGAGACCGGACTCTATTTCCGCGACAGGAAGTACATTTTCCCAAGGTTCAAGAGCGTAAACGGCAAAAAGGAATTCTGGAGCCGCGGCAACGGATGGGTAATGGCGGCCATGGCAAGAGTGCTGCAACAGCTGCCCCATCAATGGGAACATTACAACACAATCAGGGACAAATACATAAAGATGGCATATTCGGTAAGGGAACGAATGCAGCCTGGCGGATACTGGACCCAGAACATAGAGGACCCCGACGAGATGCCCGGATACGAGACCACCGGCACAGCCCTATACACCTACGCCATGGCCTGGGGAGTAAACAACGGGATACTTAGCCGCAAGGATTTTGCCCCAAACATAAAAGCAGCCTGGAAATACCTTGAGACCATTGCGCTGCAGCCCAACCACACCATCGGCTACATCCAGGACTGGGGCGAGAAAGCAGAACCCGGATTACCGATATCAGAGAAAAACCAGACCATTTTCGGCACGGGGTGCTGGATACTCGCGGCGGTGGAATACTGCAAGTATGTGGACCGCAAGACCTATTCCACCAGCACAAAACCGGCCCAGTAATACGGATGATTGAACCTGTTGCCCAGGCGCAGATAGTCGCGGGCCTGCTTGAGAGCCTCGCGCTCTGTATGCCCCTGAAGCAGGTATGAGTAAAACCTGCGCATGAAAAGAGATGTGGCATCGTCGGCCACGCTCCACAGCGACATTACTATATGGTCCACTCCCGCCAGCTTGAAACCCCTCTGCAGGCCAAACAGGCCGTCGGAATTGATGAGTCCAAGACCAGTCTCGCAGGCCGACAACACCGCCAGACGAGTATCCGAGAGGTCCAGCTCTGATATCTCGAGAGCGGTAAGTATGCCATCGTCCACATTATCGGGCAAAAACGATCCCGAAATCCAGTTGTTGGCCCCAGCAAACACCAGGCCCGACATGTTCAGCAGTATGGAGCTGCTGTCCTGCGGGTTGAAATATCCGTGGGTGGCTATGTGCATTATGGATGGCGAGTGGCCCGAATAAGCCTTCAGACACTCCTCCACAGCCTCATCGCCGGAATGGAAATATGTGCGTATCTTCTTCTCGGTGCGCATCCTCACATAGTCGCACTCCTCGTAGGTGGACGGCAGATAATTGTATCTCAGGCTGTCGCCCTTGGGCAGCCGCTGGCAGTACCTGAGGCCGTCGGCCATGGCATAGTTGCCGGCGTTTGCTATCTGCAATTCAAGTCCAAGTCCATAGTTGATTCCGCCAAACAGGGCTATGTCCCTTATGGTGTCGCGCTGCTGGCGGCCCTCATAGAACGCCGAGCTGAAAATCCTCACCATGCTGTATTTGCTGGACATCACCTGGTCATCGGCATCGGTCAGGTTTTCGAGCGCCAGACCGTTCAGATAGCCCGTGGGCGAGAAATGGAAAGCCCTGGCATCGGGGAAACGCTCAATAATGGGTCGCCAGATCATCCCACAGAGCACAGTGTCGGAATATATGGCGCTGATATCTTCAGGCAAACGCCGCCGCAGGGCCTTGTCCAATGTCACACCGTTTTTGAGCACGTGACCGCCCAGCGCCATCTTGTCGAAGAGGCTTATGACAACCGGAGCCTCGCTCTTGTTGTCGAAGGCCACGGCCATGTATGGATAGGTGCACTTCTCGGGTATCAGGTCTATTAGCTCCTGGTCGTACTCAAACACCTCCGAAAACTCCACCACCACATCGCCATCCGCCAGCTTGGACCTCACCGACTCATGGCTTGCGGACAGCAGGCTGCCCAGATGCTTGCCAATGGTGTCGTTGGCCAATAGCATCGCCTCGCTCACCTTGGCCACCCTGTAGAGACTGTCAAGCAAATCCCCCGGCAGCGACTTCTTGTTTTCGGTGATCATCTTGCGCAGGAAACAAATGTTGCGGTACAGCTGCTGGTTTTCGGGACTGCTGGCGGCGCATTTCTTCATGTGATTCTGCGACACGAAATACAGAGTCTTCTGAGTAATCACCGACCTGTATACCGACTTGGCCAGCTCAGGCGATATGCTGTCCAGCCCCTTCACCAGCTGCAGCAGATGCGAGCACGCTATATCGGCGCGGCTCCAGAGGTCGCTGAACGCCAGATCGCTCATATAACCGAAATTGTGCTCCAGCATGTTGGAGAAAATCCTCTCTGCTGATATCAGATGCTGCTCTATGGAATCCAAGTTGCGGCTCAGGAGCTCCAGGGCAGCTGTCTGCTCCATGAGCTCCAGGGCCGACGAACTCTCCGACGGATTGAAAACCTTGCCTATATCCCTGATACATGTGGAGGCCACCTGCATGCCGTAATCGAACCTGCGGTCGGCTATGGAGTACCTGAGCAGCAACAGCAGCGACTTGAATGTGAGCTGGCTGTAGTCTCCGTATTCCTGACGGTAGTTCTGATAGGACTGCTGCAGGTATGCAAAGGCGCGGTCGTAGTCGCGGCTCTCGGCGTAATACTTGCCCAGCAGGTATTGCAGGCACGCCAGGTCGTCGAGCACAAGGTCGGTAGTGTCCTGGGAAAACTCGGCAATGCGCTCTATCTCGCTGTGGCGGCCCAGCTTCTGGAGAAACTCTATCCTGTAGGCATAGTCATAGGCCTCGAAATTGCGCTTGCTGAACCTCTTGCGTGACACTCCCAGCTTCTGGACGTAGCGCTTGTAGGCCGCCACCGACGAATCCCATGCCCCGAGGGCGCCATCGTAGTCGCTTATATACTTGTAATAATAAGCCTTGGCTATGTAATAATACTGCACAAGCTTGTCGTCGAGCTGATTGTGTGACCGGGCCAGATTATAATACTTGTCGAGGGTGTTGTTCCAGAAATCCATGGATATGCCGCTGGTGCCGATGCGCGGGCTGTGATAGACCACCCTGGTGCACGAGTTGAGGGCCTGGCTGTAGTCGCCCGCTATCTCGAAGCTCATCACGCTGGCCTTGAAAGAATTTACCGCCGCGCCTATATCCCTCTGATTCTGGTATATAACTCCCCTGGTATAGTCGATGAGACCTCGGAAGTGGAAATTGAGCGAATCGTGGGTCCGGGCATAATTGTCGGCTATGTCGCAATAGTTCATTGCCGTATTGTCGATACCCTCCACCACGCAGAAATTGAGCAGCTTGCCCATGAAATCCACAATAAGTCCGTTGTCCTGAGACTTCAGGGCATATTGGGTTATGATATCCATAAATCGTGTAAGCTCGGAATAATCGCTCCTTTTCTGGGCAAGCATAGCAAGCCCGGCCCGTGCGGCGCGCCCATATACTTCCGGCGTGCACAGTCGAGACGACCCGATGGCGCTGTCGCAGAGGCGGAAGGCCTCGGAATATCTGCTGCGGGCCATCATGGTGTCGGATAGGCGGATAAGTCTGTCCACCGTCCTTACCCTCTGTGCCGACGCGGGAATGCAAATCACGATCATCAGCATCAGCAGGATGACCTTGTTTGACAATGTGTTTAGTTTTGTTATCAAGTATATCATGACAGTTTAGGTCTGGTTTCCCAATACAATCAAAAATCATTCCACCAGCACAAATCCGGCCCAATAGTATGGGTGGGAGTAGCGGTTGCCCTGCCTGAGGAATCCGCGCGCATATTCCAGCGCCTCGTGGGCGGTATGTCCAGACAGCATGTGGGCATAGAACCTCCTCATGAACAGCGATGTGGCATCGTCGGCCACGCTCCAGAGCGACGTCATTACGCTGGACACGCCCGCCAGCTTGAACCCTCGCATCAGCCCGAAAAGGCCATCGGAATTCACACACCCCAGTCCGGTCTCGCAGGCCGACAGCACAGCCAGCCTTGTGTCGGAAAAATCCAGCTCGGCAATCTCAGAGGCCACCAGCAGGCCGTTGTCGGCACTCTCGGGCGGCGGACAGCTGCGGCTCCAGCGGTTGGCCCCGGCAAACACCAGACCCGACATATTGAGGAGATTTGCGCTGCTGTCGGAGGGATTGAAGTAGCCGTGGGTGGCTATGTGCAATATGGATGGAGAATGCCCAGAATAGGACTTTATGGCGTCCTCGGAGGCATCGTGGCCATAATGGAAACGGGCATCTATGGAGTTGCTGGCGCGCGCCCTTATGTAGTCGCACTCCTCGTAGGTGGATGGCAGGTACTGGTAGCTGTTGCCATTGTCGCGGGTGTTGTCGGCCAGCAGGCTGCCACTGTCGGGAGAGTCGTAGCTGATGCCGCCAAAGAGCGCGATATCCTCCAGCTGCCGCTGCTCGTGATCGCCCTCGTAGAACGCGGAGCTGAAAATCCTGGACATCCTGTACCTGTCGGACATTGGCGAGCCATCTGCCAAAGGCAGATTCTCCACCGCTATGGAGTGCAGCAGTCCCGTGGGCGAGAAAAATATGGACCTGGCGTTTGGGAAACGCTCCAGTATAGGTCCCCAGATCATCCTGGCAAGCCCGGCGTCAGAATAAATATTGTCGATGTCGGATGGCGTCCTCCTCGCAAGGGCCTGTCCGAGGGTGGAGCCGTCGGCGAGGGTGTAGTTCTCGAGCTGATACCGGGTAAACAGGTTGATGAGCTCGGGCTGCCCGCTATGCGAATCGAATGCCACGGCCACGTATGGATACACGCACGTATCAGGGCAGGAATACAGTATCTCGGGCGGATACTTGAACACCTCGGAGAATTCCACCACCACAGAGCCCTCAGCCAGACGGGCGCGCACCAAATCGAAATCGGCCGACAGCAGCTTCTTTACATGCAGCTGCATGGTGTCGCTGCTCAGAAGCATGTCCTCGCCCCGGCGGGCCAGCGTGCTGAGGCTGTCGTATATCCTGGGGTCGAGACGGCTGCCGGTCTCGGAAACCAGCTTGCGGGCTATGGACACATTGCGGTATATGTCCATATTTTCGCTGCTGCTGCGGGCAATACGCTTGAGGTGGCTCTGCGATACAAAATAAAGGTTTTTCTGGGTAAGCACAATCCTATATACCGACCTTGCCAGCTCGGGCGACATATCGCCTATGTCTTTGGACATCTGCAATACCGACGAGCACTCCACGTCGATGCGTTTCCAGAAATCGCTGAACGACTGCTCGCTCATGAAGCCGAAGTTTTTGAGCAACATCGACGAAAACGTCCGCTCGGTCTTTATGAGATACTCCTGCAACCCGTCCTTGTCGTTCCTCAACAGCGACAATGCCGCCAGCTGCTGGTAGAGATCAAGGGCGTTGATATTCTCGAAATTGTTGCTCACATTTCCAAGCAGCCGCTCTGCTATAGGCGCGGCCTCTATGCCATCCGACACCCGGCGGGTAGACAGGGCATACCTCAGCCAGAAATATGCCGACTTGTAGGTAACGTAAGACGAGTCGCCATAGGCCTTCTGATAATTGAAATAAGACTGCCGGTAGTATCTGTATGCCCTGTCGTAATCGTTTACCCTGGCATAGTGCTCGCCCAGGAGATACTGCAGGCAGGCCAGGTCGTCGAGCACAATGTCGGTGCTGTCATCGGCAAAACGGGCATACTGCTCTATCACGTCGTTGCGGCCAAGTTTTTCAAGGAAACTGATCCGGTAGGCGTATGAATATGCGCTCATATTGATATACTTGGCCTTGTTGAATCCCGGATTTGTAAGCTCCTTCTCGGTAAGCTCCATATCATAATAATGCACCATGGAATCCCAGCAGGCGATGGCCTCATGATATCTGCCCACATACTCGTAGTATCTGGCCTTGCCAAGATAATAATTGCGCTGAGCCCTCACATGGCATTGTCCGCGGCTTACAAGGGTGTCATGGAACATGTCGAGCAGATTGTTGGCCCAGCCCATCTCCACACTGTCGGCCCCGGCCACGATGCTGCGCCTGATGATGGAATAGCACTGGCTCATGGCATTGTTGCAGTCTCCGCAGGCACGGTAATATTCCAACGACTTCTTGTAGTTGTCCACAGCCATAACGTTTTCGCCAAGGGTCTGATACATGTGTCCCATGGTGGAGTATGCCGAGGCACGGAGCGACTGGTTAAGAGAATCTTCCCCTGATGCGTATTCCAGAGCCTTGTTGCAGAAAAGCAGTGAGAATGAGTAATTTACTGACGAAAGCCTGAACGACAGGATAGTGTTGAAATTGTCGTAGATAAGTTCACGGTCGCCAGAAAGGATGGCGCAATCGTTGCTGCGGGTAAGCAGCCTGTTGATGACATCATTGTTGCCATTGCTGAGCTCATACTGGCCCATAGCCATATACGCCCGAGCAGCACAGCCGTAAGCCTCAGGCACCGCCATCTTCTTGATTTTCAATACACTGTCAGCAATCCGCACAGCCGCATGATAATCATGCCGGGCCATAAGGGTATCCACCACTCTTCGAAGCTGGGCCACACTCCTTACTCTCTGTGCTGATGCGGGCATCAGTGAGAATACAATATAAACAAGGACTCCAAAAAACATAAGGGCCCTTCTTGAAAAGATATGTGGGGATATATGGTACATTTGTAGATAATGATTATCTTTTGCAAACGCAAATCTAAAAAAAAATTGCCGTCCAGCAAATTTATTATGAAATTCTTAAATCCGAGAAAAACAAATAAAAAAACAAAAACTTTTGCTATATTTGCCACATAAAACCAATAAACCCAACAGCCATGACAGAATCATTCGCATTTGACCTGGATATTCCAGTATCATTCAATTATAACTACGACGACCTGAAGGCCCAGATCGTGGAATTCGCCCAGAGCCTTGTAAGACCAGCCAAGAAGTCAAAAACCTTCGACGACGTGGCCGAAGAGGACTTCGAGGCAAAAATGCTCCGTGAGCCCGTGGAACCTTATACAGTGGAGGAACTTCATGAGAGGATAGACCGTGCCGAGAAAGATATAGCAGAAGGTCGTGTACATTCCCATGAAGAAGTGATGGAAATGATGGAAAATTTCATTAAAACCGGCAAATTTCCAGAGCTATGAAAACAGAATGGGCAGACCAAGTGTCAATAGAATTAGGAAGAATATTGTTTTTTGTCAATATTAATTACGGCACAAAAACAGGAACCAAATTCCTTAAACAAATCAACAAAAATGTGAAACTTTTGTCGGAAAATCCGTACTTAGGGAAAATTGAAACTCTCTTGGACAATAGAAAACAAGGATTTCGCAGTCTAGTAGTAAACAGATTAAACAAAATAATCTATTACATAGAAAACGACACATTATATATCGCTGATATCTGGGATACCCGCAAGAATCCCGAAAACCTAGCAAACAGAATAAAAAAATAAAAAAATCATGACAGAATCATTCGCATTCGACCTGGATATTCCAGTATCATTCAATTATAACTACGACGACCTGAAGGCCCAGATCGTGGAATTCGCCAAGAGTCTCGTAAAGCCAGCCAAGAAGTCCAAAACCTTCGACGACGTGGCAGAAGATGACTTTGAGGCAAAAATGCTCCGTGAGCCAGTGGAGCCTTATACAGTGGAGGAACTTCACGAGAGGATAGACCGTGCCGAGAAATCTATCGAAGAAGGCAAGTTTGTAACATTGGATGAGTTTGAGAAAGAAATGGATGAATTCGTAAATTCGTTATAATATGAAACTGATATTATCAATTGAGGCGAAACTGGAAATCAAGGCGACAACTCAGTTTATAAATAATGAATACGGAAAAAAGTCAGCCCAAAAATTCAAAAGCAACGTATCCAAAACTTTAAGGACAATTGCCCAAAATCCTAATGCAGCAAAGGAGGAAGAACTCCTCAAAAATAGGAAACATAAATATAGAGGTATGGTGATAGGTCATATCAACAAACTTATATATTATGTAGAAGACAATTGTGTTGTAGTTGTAGATTTATGGGACTGCCGACGAGCACCCGAAAACCTAGCAAACAGAATAAAAAAATAAAAAAATGCTGTCCAAAACTTTTGGGCAGCATTTTTTGTATCATTAATTCTCTATCAAATTCAGCATCTTGAGGGTTGCTTTGATGGCGGCCTCGGTCTGGTCGGCGTCGAGTCCGTGGGTGTGGATGATCTTGCCGTTGTGGTTCCAGGAGATCGAGGTCTCCACAAGGGCGTCGGTCTTGCCGCCGGGAGGAATGGTGACCTTGTAATCTACGAGCACGGGATGGGATTTTCCGAGACGGTCGTAAATCTTCCAGAGAGCCTTCATGAAGGCATCGTACTGACCGTCGCCGGGAGCGGTCTCCTCGTACTGAGTATCATCGATTGCAATGCGGAGAGTGGCCACGGGACGCATTCCAAGAGTTAGCGAGAGGCTGTAGTTTATTATCCTGACGCGCTCCTCCATTATCGCACCGCTGCGCAAAACGTCGGAGATGATGAATGGAAGATCCTCGGTGGTGACGTTTTCCTTCTTGTCGCCAAGCTCGATGATACGGGCCGTAACCTTCTTGGTCTGCTCGGGAGTAAGCTGAATGCCAAGCTCCTCGAGGTTTTTGGCGATGTTGGCCTTTCCCGACATTTTGCCAAGTGCGTATTTGCGAACACGTCCGAAACGCTCGGGCAAAAGCTTGTTGCAGTAGAGATTGTCCTTGTTGTCGCCGTCGGCATGTACTCCGCTGGTCTGAGTGAAAACCGAGTCGCCGACGATAGGCTTGTTGTCGGGGATGCGGATTCCTGAGAACGATTCCACAAGATTGCAGATATGTACCAGTTTGTGCTCGTCGATGTTGTTGTCGAGATTCAGGTGGTCGTTCATGATGCCGACCACAGAAGCCAATGGCGCATTGCCGGCACGCTCGCCGAGTCCGTTTACGGTGGTGTGGATTCCGTGGATTCCAACGCTCAGGGCCGAGAAAACATTGGCCACAGCCAGATCGTAATCGTTGTGGGCGTGGAAGTCGAAATGCAGGTCGGGATACTTCTTGATGATGGCGCGACAATAGTCGGCGGCCTTCTCGGGAGTAAGTATTCCGAGAGTATCAGGCAACATGAAACGCTTGATAGGCAGTTTCTTGAGGTTGTCGATAAGGAAATAGACGTACTCGCGCGACTCACGCATACCGTTGCTCCAGTCCTCAAGGTAAACATTCACGCTGAGGCCCGCGGCAACAGCCATATCCACATTGCGTTTGATGTCGGCAAGGTGCTCGTCGGGAGTCTTCTTCAGCTGCATGGTAACGTGGCGCTTGCTGCCCTTGGTGAGAAGGTTGATTACCTTGCCACCGGCATTGGCTATCCAGCTGATGGATACGCCGTTGTCCACGAATCCCAAGGCCTCTACCCTATCGATGAGCCCGTTGTCGGCGGCCCAAGAGCATATCTCGGTGAAGGCCTGAAGCTCGCCGGCTGATACTCGCGCTGATGCCACCTCTATTCTATCCACCTGCACCTCGTCGAGAAGCTGCTTGGCAATAGTAACCTTCTCATGAGGACTAAAAGCCACTCCCGCAGTCTGCTCGCCGTCACGCAGCGTAGTGTCTAAAATTTCGATCATTGGTTTGGGGAAAGTGGAGAGTTTAGAGAGGAGAGAGGAGAGAACCGCAATTGATAAAATAAAACATTGACACGCACGTCTGCGTATACCTATGACACGCACGTCCGTGCGTCTCTACAAGCATCTCTAATCTCTAATCTCTAATCTCTAAACTCTAAACTCTAAACTCTAAACTCTAAACTATTAATACTTCTTGGCGCCGGCCTCGTAACCTTCGGTCTTGCTCTTCTGGGTGAGGAGGTAGTCGATATCGTCGAGGGCATTCATGAGGCAGTGCTTCTTGTAGCCGTTGATATCGAAGTGCTCGCTGTGGCCGGTGGCCTCGTTGGTAACTGTCTGGTTTGGCACGTCAACTGTAACGATGGTCTTAGGATCCTTCTCGATAGAGGCGAAGAGCTCCTTCTGGAAGTCAGCCGAAACGATTACAGGAAGCACGAAACAGTTGAGCAGGTTGTTGCGGTGGATATCAGCGAACGACGATGATATAACCACCCTGACGCCGTAGCCGGAGATAGCCCAGGCTGCGTGCTCGCGTGATGAGCCCGAGCCCCAGTTCTGACCGCCCACGATAATCTCGTGAACGCCCTCGCGAGGAGCCTCAGAATACTCTGGAAGGTTCATTACGAAATCCTTCACAGGGTTGCCGTTGGCGTCGAAACGCAAATCGTGCATGAAGGCGTCGCCGAAGAACTTAGGGTCGCGGGTGGTGCTGGCCAAGTAGCGCGCCGGAATAATCAAGTCTGTATTGCAGTTGTCGATATTGACAGGAATACAGGTAGATTTTATGATATTGAATTTTTGTTTTGCCATTTTCTTGATATAATTAGAACACAATGATTTTAAAAGATTCAGAACGCAGATGGAACAGATTTCGCTGATTTGCGCAGATCTTTTTTATTTTTTTTGATATTAATAGATTAGCCCTTCGGGCCGCAGATTTTTCCTCTAAATTATTTAGGAAGGAAACCTTTTTTCCTATCATTAGAAAAAGCTCTACGGCGGATCTCAGCCTTGGCTCCAAAATTAAGAAGCAGTCCAACTTCATATTCGGTAGCACGGAGATAGTTGACAAGCTGATTAGCATTAGCATCAACCAGACACTCTGCGGCCTTCAGCTCCAAAATTACCAAATCGTTCACTACAATATCAGCGAAATAGTTTCCAACAACCTCACCGTCATAATAAACATTGATACTTTTTTCCAACTCTACTGTGTATCCATTCTTTTGCAACTCAATACGCATAGCCTTCTTGTAAACCTCTTCAAGAAAACCATATCCCAATTTATTATATACCATATAATAAATACGAATGATATCCTGCGTAAGGTCAGAATGTATATATTGACTATCCGAATTGTTCATTATTCAAAAATCAAATACAATTAGAGCAGAAATCAGCGGCCCGTAGGGCATATCCATTTTCATCAAAAAAAACAGCGTCAATCTGCGAAATCAAAAAAAATCTGCGTTCTTACAAACTCCAATCCGCGTTCCAACCAAACTACATAAACTTACGTGGGTCAGTAATGACGCCTGTAATAGCTGATGCGGCTACTACCAGTGGGGAGGCCAGGACGGTGCGGGCGCCGGGGCCCTGGCGGCCTACGAAGTTGCGGTTTGATGTAGAGATAGAGAGCTTGCCGGCGGGAACCTTGTCGGGGTTCATGGCAAGGCACGATGAGCATGATGGCAAGCGGAGCTCGAAGCCTGCGGCCTCAAGGATCTTGTCGATGCCCTCGGCGATAATCTGGTCGCGGACCATCCATGAGCCTGGAACAAGCCATGCTACTACGTTGTCGGCCTTCTTCTTGCCCTTGACGATAGAGGCGAAAGCGCGGAAATCCTCTATGCGGCCGTTGGTACAGGCGCCAAGGAAACAGTAGTCAACAGGTGTGCCCTCGAGCTTCTGACCAGGCTGGAACTGCATGTAGTTGAGCTGAGAAACAAGCTGAGCCTTCTCTGCGTCACCCAGACCGTCGAGAGTAGGAACGCACTCGTCGATGGCGATACCGGCGCCAGGGTTTGTGCCGTATGTGATGCGAGGCTTGATGTCCTCGGCCTTGATGTCAACCTCCTTGTCGAAGACTGCGTTGTCGTCGCTCTTGAGAGTCTTCCAGTAAGCAACGGCCTTGTCCCAATCCTCGCCCTTAGGAGCGTACTCACGACCCTTCAGGTACTCGAATGTGATATCATCAGGAGCGATGATACCTGCGCGCGAGCCCATTTCGATAGAGAGGTTGGAGAGTGTGAGGCGGCCTTCCATGCTCATTGAGCGGATGGCTGATCCTGCGTACTCTACGGCGTATCCGGTAGCGCCTGCTGTGGTGAGTTTTGCCATGATGTAGAGAGCCACGTCCTTGGCTGTAACGCCCTTCTGGAGAGTTCCCTCAATGTTGATTCTCATAGACTTAGGCTTGCTCTGGAGGATACACTGGCTGGCGAGAACCTCAGCAACCTCTGATGTTCCGATACCCATGGCCAATGCGCCTACAGCACCGTGAGTAGAAGTGTGGGAGTCACCGCAAACGATGGTCATGCCAGGGAGCGAGAGCCCCTTCTCGGGACCTACAACGTGGATGATACCGTTGTCCTTGGTGCCCATTGCGAAGTGCTTGATACCGAACTCTGCGCAGTTCTTTGCGAGAGTCTCCACCTGCTTGCGGCCAACTGGATCGTTGATTACCTCCTGCTGGTCGGATGGAGTATTGTGGTCAGGCATGGCGTATATATGGTCGGGACGGAATGCCTTGATTCCCTTGTCTCTAAGGGTGTCGAACGCCTGAGGAGATGTTACCTCGTGGGCGTAGAGACGGTCGATGTACAACTGAGTAGGACCGTCGGGGATAACCTGCACAACGTGCGAATCCCAGATTTTATCGAACAGCGTGTTCATTTTGTGATTTATTGCTTGATTTTTTATGGAACACGGATAACGCGGATGAAATGGATTTACACGGTTTTATTATAAAAAACACGGTTTAATATAAAAAAATCTGTGAAAATCCGCCCAATCTGCGTCATCTGTGTTCCATCAAAATTTATTTTACAAACTTGTTGATGCAATCGATGTAGGCCTCGATGGTGGCTACCACGATGTCGGTATTTGAGCTGAAGCCGTAATAGAGGTGTCCCTCGTTCTCCACCTGGATGTGTACCTTGCAGGTGTCGTCGCTGCCCTTGTTGATTGACTGGATTGTGAGCTCCTTGATTGTCATATCCTTCTTAACAACCTTCTTGAGGGCGTTGATGGCGGCGTCAACAGGGCCGTTGCCGAATGCCATTTTCTCGTTCTTGATGCCGGCGGTGTTGATAACGATGTTGGCAACAGGCTTTACACCCACTCCTGATGTTACCTGGAGGTAGTCGAGCTTGATGGCGTGGTTTTCCTTGATATCAACACCGGCGAGAGTGAGGAGGTCGTCGTCGTTGATCTCCTTCTTCTTATCGGCCAGGTCGAGGAACTTGGCGTAGATGCTGTCGAGCTTCTCGCCCTCGAATGGGTGACCGAGAACGCTGAGACGGTGCTTGAGGGCGGCGCGTCCAGAGCGGGCGGTAAGGATGATTGCGTTGTTGTCGATACCCACGTCCTTTGGATCCATAATCTCGTAGGTATCCTTGTTCTTGAGAACGCCATCCTGGTGGATTCCCGACGAGTGGGCAAAAGCGTTGCGTCCCACGATGGCCTTGTTGGGCTGTACGGGCATGTTCATCAACGAGCTTACCATGCGAGATGTTGGGTATATCAGCTGGGTATTGATATTGGTATTCAGGCCCAGATCGTGATGACACTTCATGATCATGGCGCACTCCTCAAGAGAGGTGTTGCCGGCACGCTCGCCGATACCGTTGATGGTAACCTCTATCTGACGCGCACCGTTCAGGACGCCGGCCATTGTGTTTGCGGTGGCCATTCCGAGGTCGTTGTGACAGTGGGTAGAGATAATGGCGTTGTCGATACCGTCCACATTGTCAAAGAGATACTTGATCTTGGCGCCGAAATCGGCAGGGAGACAGTAGCCGTTGGTATCAGGGATATTAACAACTGTGGCGCCAGCCTTGATTACAGCCTCCACCACGCGGGCCAGGTAGTCGTTGTCGGTACGGCCGGCGTCCTCGCAATAGAACTCCACGTCGTCAACATAGCGGCGGGCATACTTTACGGCCTTGATGGCGCGCTCGATGATCTCCTCGCGGTTGCTGTTGAACTTGTATTTGATGTGGGAATCTGATGTGCCGATACCTGTGTGGATACGTTTGTGCTTGGCGTACTTGAGGGCCTCGGCAGCGGCGTCGATGTCTTTCTCTACGGCACGTGTAAGGGCGCAGATGGTAGGCCAGGTAACGGCCTTGGAGATCTCAACTACTGAATTGAAGTCGCCAGGACTTGAGACCGGGAATCCAGCCTCGATTACGTCGACACCCAATGCCTCCAGCTGCTTTGCCACCTGGATTTTCTCCACGGTATTCAGCTGACAGCCAGGCACCTGCTCGCCGTCACGCAGCGTGGTGTCAAAAATGTAGACTCTGTTTTTATCCATTTTTTGTATGTTTATATGTTTTATATCTAATCATCACCACGTTCACCGAGCACGCCAGCCAATGGCACAAGCGCCATCGGCTTCGGCGTACCCGGTTAATAATGGTAGTGCCTTCCAGGCACCGTGACAACTGATGCGGACATTATCCATTGTCCATTATCCATTGTCCATTGTCCATTAAAAAAAAGCCCTTCTCATCAAATTGGTTTTTGAGTGAGAAGGGCTTTTTTTAATATGCTTGCAACTTAGCAAATTATCAGACACGCACCAAATTTCTCACCCTCTTAGCGTATAAGGCCCAAAAGGATAAGGCTAATAATTCGGCCAGCGAGTATGTTTCTGCTTGCTATCATTGTCACAAACTTTTTTATTGCGGTGCAAATATAATCAATGTTTTTTGGATTGCAAAATTTTTTTTGATGGGAAAAAAATTCAGTTGGCCCGCTCCTCAAATTTGGCCATATCCTCCATGTTCTTGAGGAGCTCCACGTTGAAGGTCTCGATGTCGGAGAGCTTTACGGCGGCGTTGTTGTTGAGGGGCTTGTACCATGGTTTCGATGAGAAATACTTCTTGAGGTCGGCGGAGGCGAATGTGTAGCCGTGGCGGGCGTATATCTCGTTGCGCATCAGCCTCAGCTCCTTGCTGCTGCGGATCTCGAACTGCGAGCGGGCCACGAGGTGCTTGCTGGTGAAGGCAAAGCGAGGTTTGCTGATATCAGCCTTGAGACTAATAAGCACGTCGCCGGGATGCAGCAAATCGTTGTCCACCTCTATCTTGCAGAGTTTCAGGCCTTCCATCGAGAATTCAGCCATGTAATCATGGTCGTCGAAACTGATGCATCCGGACTCTTTCCAATCGTTCCAGAGGGTGTATGGCATGGTTTTGCCGCCCACGATGCAGGCCTCACGGGTGAAGGTGTACTTTTTGCCCTGGGCATCGGTATATGCGCCCTCCAGCATGTCGCGGAAGGATTCCTGCTGCTTTTTTTCAGGACTTACGTTCTCAAGAATCGTGTAGCAGAAGTCGTTGTCGGTGAAGACGCGGAGCACGGCCTGTTTCTTGCCGTCAATCACGAAGGTCTTGTACTCGGAATCGAACGACTCGGTTGTGCTGTAATACCTGAGGCCGTCCCTGACGAGCTGCACCGCCCCATCGGGACTCTGCAATGTAATCTTGCCGCCCTGCACAGAGGCGGTATAATCGTCCCACCGCGAGCCGTCGGTGATCTGGGCAAAGGCAGAGGCGGCGAGGGAGGTTATTGCTAATGATAAGATAAGTTTTTTCATGGGGTTTGTTTTTTGGGGGTAAAGATAGGGAGAAAAAGTGGGAAAATCTTAAGTTCTAATTGAAAGTGCAATTAGTTGATGAAAAAATAATCGAGGCAACATTACTGTCACCTCGATAAAATTAACTAATTTTGCATTGCTATGTACAAACAGTTAACTTCGGAGCAAAGATACACAATTGAAAGATTACTTCAAAATGGTGTATCTCAAAAAAAGATTGCAGAAATTATATCTACCTCACCCTCAACCGTTTGCCATGAGATAAAAAGGAATTCAGGCAAGCGAGGGTATACTCATGGCCATGCACAGGAACTCGCAGAGGAAAGGCGCGAGCGTCTTGGCAACAACCGCAGGATAAAGGAGCCAGTAATCCGACAAGTCAAGAAGTTGATAAGAGAGGATTATTCACCCGAACAGATCAGTGGAGTTCTTGCCAAGGATGGTATAAAGATCAGCCATGAGACTATATACAAGATAATACG
>JAZLKG010000120.1:0-6420 GCA_045597465.1 Bacteroidales bacterium
TTGAAACCCGGGTTCTAAATTATAATTATTTTAGCATAATAACAAATATTTATATCTAAACAATGAAATTTCGTTATCTTTTGATGGCCGGCAATATGGCCATTCTTTCGATGCTGCAGGGCCAAGCAATGGGCCAGTCTGGCTCTCAATCCCGCGACAGCATTCCGGAAGTGGAACTTCGCGAAATAAAGGTGCTGTCGGCACGTGTGCCGCTCACCAGCGCACAGACTCCACAGCAGGTTTCCGTAATCAGCGGCGACGACATCAGGCTGCTGCCCGTAAACACTGTGGACGACCTCCTGAAATTCGCCGTGGGCATCGACGTCCGCCAGCGCGGCAATGGCGTGCAGAGCGACCTCAGCATCCATGGCGGAACATTCGACCAGGTGACCGTGCTCATGAACGGCATCAACATCACCAGTCCACAGACGGGCCACCTCAGCCTCGATTATCCTCTATCTGCCGACGACATAGAGCGCATAGAGGTGCTCGAGGGGCCTTCGGCAAGGGTGTTCGGTACTTCGGCATTCACAGGCACGGTAAACATTGTCACCAAGGATCAGGATCCTGCATCGGGTGCGGGCACCCAGGCCAGCGGTCTTGTGAACATTTTTGCCGGCGACCATGGCTACGCCGGGGCCAACGCGCGTATCAGCCTCAGCCACAATGCAGGTTTCGGCTCCGATGGCAATACCGCCCGTATGGTGCACAACCTCTCGGCCGGCTATGTGAACGACGACGGCGACACTCCAAACTCGTCGTACCATGTCCAGAGATTCTTCTATCACGCAGGCTACCGCGCCCACAACCTGAAGGGTGATTTCCAGGCCGGATATTCCTACAAGCCATACGACGCCAACACATTCTACGGCGCATCCAGCACCGACCAGTGGGAGAGCAACGAGCACCTTGTAATATCAGCCAGCGCCGAGGCCACAGTGGGTAAGGTGCACATAAATCCATCGTTTGCATCGGACCGCCGCTACGACCATTACCAGTGGCACAAGGACGATCCCGCCGGCGAGAACTTTGCCCGCTGCGACGTGCGCACCGCTGGCCTCAACGTGTGGACAGAGAATCTCCTGGGCCGCACTTCATTCGCCGTCGAGATGCGCAACGAGCTCATCTACAGCACCAAGCTGGGCGAGGAGATGAAGGAGTCGGAGATTTTCGCAACTATGGGCCACGATGCCCGTGACGACAAGTTCTACAACCACATGGCCGACCGCACCAACATTTCTGTAATGCTGGAGCATGATATTGTGCTTCCTAAGTGGACCATATCGCTTGCCGTGCCCGCCATCACAAACACCGACCTCGACCACAAGTGGAGATTCTGCCCGGGTTCCGATATCAGTTTCCGTCCTTCGCGCAGCTGGAAGATTTTCGCAAATGTGAACTCGGCCCTCCGCATGCCTTCCTACACCGACCTCTACTATTCAGGCAAAAACATCGTGGGAAATACCGACCTGGATCCCGAGCGCACTGTGGACTATGGTTTCGGCGCCAGGATGAGGTACAATGGTTTCCAGTCGGAGCTTAGATTCTACGGATCCCACCGCACCGACATGATAGACTGGGTAATCTACGCCTCGGAGCCCGACGGCGAGACTTTCCGCTCTGGCAACTTCGAGATGGACAACAGGGGCGTGGAGCTGATGCTGGCTTTCCTTCCCCGCGAGATCTGGGTCAACAACCCAATCCGCAAGTTCCAGATCCAGTATGCCTACAACGATGCCGACATGGAGTACACCAAGCCTGTCATCAAGTCGAAATACGCCATGGAGTTCCTCAAGAACAAGCTGGTGGCATCTGCCGACATCCGCGTGGTGGAGGGGCTCAACATAACAGCGAGCTACCGTTTCTGTGACCGCGTGGGCGATGCCAACGAGCCTTATTCTATAGTTGACGCCGGTATCAAGTACGACTTTGGCCGCTACTCGGTATATGCCAACTGCACCAACCTCTTCGATGAGGAGTACTTCGACTTCTCATTTATTCCACAGAGCGGCAGGAGATTCTTCATTGGCGCCAAGGTAAGTTTTTAGTTTAATATTCCCATAATCATCTCAATTAATTACCAATTTTTTCATGAAAAAACCGGGTACGCAAGACATGTTGTCGTTGCCGTACCCGGTTTTGTTTGTTTATCTGAAATCCCTTATTTCTTCATCTCGGCCTCCATCTTTACAGGCTTGTCACCCCATACTCTTACGAAAGCCATTGCGCGGCCCTTCCAGGCCTTGCGCGTGGTGGATGGGAGAGGGGTTGGGTCCTTGAGGTCGGCGCTGCCGGTTCCGATGAACTGGCTGTAGTCCTCGTTTCCGGGGATGAATGTGATCTCGTTGTCGGCGTTGGGGCAGATATTGCCGTCCTTGTCAACGATATATGCGGTGTAGTATATTATGGTGTCGGATGGGCTTGCTATTTTCTCCGATACCAGCTTTACTTTGCTTGGCTTGCCGGCGGTCTTCAGCGACACCTCCTTGTCGGCCTTGTTGCTGCCGTTGCCGAGGCCCTTGGCTGTTATTGTGCCGGGCTGATACTTCACCTTGAACACGGCCTTGAGGTCGTCGCCCACGGTTTTCTCCTCCAGCATCTTGCCGTTCATGAAGAGCTGCACTCTTGGGTACCGGCTTATCACCTCCACCTCTATCTCCTTGCCTTCCATGCCGGGCCAAGTCCATGATTCCCAAGTAGGGTGCACCGACCACATGGTTGTCTTCACGTTTCCGATAAATCCGTCAGGCTCCTTCACAGCCATGTAGAGCTGTTCGCCGTCCTTGTTCCATAGCATCGACCTGTAGTGGGAGATTGGTTTCCTCCTGCCTGTAAGGTCGATTTCGCCGCAGTAGGATCCGTGCCATGGATACATGTCCGCCATCCACGATTCGCCCTCGGTCTCGCCCTCATAGAAGTATCGTCCCAGTCCCGATTCTCCCAGATAGTCGATGCCGGTCCATACAAAGTCGCCAAGCACGTATGGATGGTCGGCTGTGGCCTTGTAGTTTCTGTATGCGTCCCTTGGGAACGATTCTGTCTGCATTATTACCCTGCCGGGCACTCTCTTGTGGTCGTCCTCGGCCTTGTGGATAAGGTAGTTGTAGCCTATGATCTCGTGCTCGGCGGCCAGCGGGTCATAGATGTCCCAGTCGCTGTCCCATGAGGCCAGGGCCTGTGTCATTGGGCGGGTCTTGTCCATGCCCATGATGTGCTCGTGCATCTCGTGGGCCAGCACCACCGCGCTGTCGGATTTGCGCTCCAGAATCTCGTTTCCTATGCTCCAGCAGAAAATGGAAGGATGGCTGCGGTCGCGGAGTATCATCTTGGCCAGGTCGTCGCGCCAGCACTCGTCTATGATCTCGGAATAGTCATGGGGATTCTTGGCGTTTCTCCATCCGTCGAAGGCTTCGTCTATCGCCACGAGACCCAGGCTGTCGCAGGCGCTCAGGAAATAAGGAGAAGGTGGGTTGTGAGATGTTCTCACGGCGTTGAAGCCTCCGTCCTTCAGCAGCTGCACCTTCCTGATGTCTGATGCGCCGAAGCCCATGGCTCCAATGATTCCGTTGTCGTGGTGCACGCATGCGCCGTTCAGTATTATCTCCTTGCCGTTGAGGGTCAGTCCCTTGCTGGCGGAGTATTCGAAAGTCCTGATGCCGTATTTCACCTTGCGGGTGCTGGGCTCCTGTCCGTCTGTGGTGGCTGTCACCGCCATCTCGTAGAGGTTGGGCGCATCAGGGCTCCAGAGCTTGGGATTGCTGATGCTGATGTCCTGGGATACTGTGGCGCTGGATTTGGCGTCGATCTTCACGGTCTGCTGTGCGTATCCGCCAAAATCCACCTTGCACTCGCATGGCTCCGGGGTCTCGTTTATCACCTTGGCCTCCACGCAGATGGTGGCCTCCCTGTCGTTGCAGCTCTTGGTATATACAAAAGGCTCGTAGAGGTCCATGTGGACCATGGGGCAGCTTACGAGATACATGTGGCGGTAGATTCCCGATCCGGAGTACCAGCGGCTGTTTTTCTGCTGGCTGTTGTCCACCTTTACGGCTATCACGTTTTCCTTGCCGGGCATTCCTATTCCGCGCAGGTTTACATAGAACGACGAGTATCCGTACTTGTGGCCACCCGCGTAGCGTCCGTTCACGTATATCTCGCTGTTCATGTATATTCCCTCGCAGTAGAGGAAAAGGAGCTTGCCCCTCATGCTCTCGGGAATGTTGAGCCTGGCGCGGTACCATGCGGTTCCTGATTCGCGGTATCCGCCCTCGCCGCCCATCGTGGCGTCGTTGGAGGTTGGGGTAAGTATGCTCCAGTCGTGGGGGATTGTAACGCTCTGCCACTGCGAGTCGTCGTTCATCGGCATCTTGTACCTGGGGTCGTCGCCCCTCTGGAATTTCCAGCCGATGTTGCTGATGCAGTCGTATTGCTGGGCCATGCCTGGGCCGGCGGCAAGCATCAGCATCGATGCTAATAATGCTTTTCTCATTCTTGGTTTTAATTGTAGTTAATACTTTTGTGCTCCAAAGGTAAGAAAAAAAACAATAAAAAAACAGGCAGCGGTATTTTTTTTGATACCGCTGCCTGTTTCCCGTATGTTTTCTCCCGGGCTGATGCTTCCGTATCAGCCCGAAACGCTTGCTATCTGTTTTCCTCGTCGAAAACTTCCTGGAGCACCTCCTTGGCCCTCTGCTGGGCTATGTCGAAGTTGGAGCATACATTCTGGTTGCCCAGCTTGTTTACGATTCCGGTCTTGTTGAGCTCGGAGTATACGCTCTCGTTCACACCTGAGAGCACTACCCTTACCTTCAGGTCGTCCATGTCGGAGAGCATTGCCTCGAAGTTGCGGGCTCCAGTCTCGTCCATGAAAGGCACGTGTCTCATACGTATCACGAGCACCTTGGCCTCGTTGCCGAACTGGCGGAGGGTCTCGCGGTATTTCTTGGCGGCGCCGAAGAAGAATGGACCGCTTATCTCGTAGATCTCGATGCCGTGAGGTATGTTCGAGTAGTTCTCGACAGTATCGTTGTCGGCCTTCACGTTTATCACCTCGCCCTGGTCGGCCATGCGCTTCATGAAGATGAATGCTGCCAACACCATGCCCACCTCTATGGCGGCTGTAAGGTCTACCAGTACTGTCAGGAAGAATGTGATGAGCAGTATGGCTGTGTCGTACCAGCTGCCCTTGGTGATGGATACGAACGACCTCCACTCACTCATGTTGTAGCTTACCACGATGAGCACACCGGCAAGGCATGCCAATGGAATCTGCTCGGCGAGCTTGGCTGCGAAAAACATTATCAGGAGCAATACCACAGCGTGCACCATGCCCGACATCGGGGTGCGTCCGCCGTTCTTGACGTTGGTTGCTGTACGCGCTATGGCGCCGGTTGCGGGGATACCGCCGCAGAGTGGCGCCGCTATGTTGGCTATACCCTGGGCTATGAGCTCGGTGTTGCTTCTGTGGTTGGCTCCAATCATACCGTCGGCCACAACAGCGGAGAGCAGCGACTCTATGGCGCCGAGCACCGCTATGGTTACCGCGGGGCCTATCAGCTCCCTTATCTGTGAGAAGTCGATATCAGGGAAGCTGAAGCTGATGGTGGTGGGGATCTCGGTGCCGCTGTTGCCGATGGTGGCCACAGGCAGGTCGAAGATGTATGTGGCGAGTGTCACCAGCACGATGGCCACAAACGATCCCGGAATCTTTGGTGTTATCTTCACGAAGAACACCGATATCAGTATTGTCACTATGGTGATGCCTACTGCCCATGGATTTATGGTGCCGAAGGCGTCAATCATGGTGGCCCATTTGCCTATGAAGTCGCCCGGCATCTTGTCTGTGATGAGGCCGAATGCGTCTTTTACCTGTGTGCTGAATATTGTAAGCGCGATACCTGATGTGAAGCCCACCACCAGTGGATGAGGTATGTACTTGATGACGGAGCCCAGCTTCAGCAATCCGAAAATCACCAGCAGTATGCCCGCCATTATGGTGGCAATCATGAGGCCGGAGAGCTGATACTGCTCCACAATGCCGTACACCACAACGATGAATGCACCCGTGGGGCCGCCAATCTGCACGCGGCTGCCGCCCAGGAACGAGATTATGAAACCTGCCACAATGGCGGTGATGAGTCCCTGTGCGGGATTTACGCCCGAGGCCACGGCAAAGGCTATGGCCAATGGCAGTGCCACGATACCTACGATGATACCTGACAAGAGGTCGGCCTGAAACATTTTCTTGGTGTAGCCCTGCTTGAGCACCGAGAAGAACTCAGGCTTGAATTCTGGTTTGAATACGTTTTCCACGATATTTTTTTAAATATTTCTTGTTATGATGCTTTTTTAAAAAACTGCGCAAAGTTAAGTTTTTTACTTATCCCGATTTTTGCGCAATGATTAAGAAATATTTAATTT
>JAZLKG010000121.1:0-6696 GCA_045597465.1 Bacteroidales bacterium
TAGCCCCGGAGACGCGTCATATGAATAGCCGTTGGTGAGACCTGGCACGGGTTGAGCCTGCGGAGATTCGGAGAGGCGTCACATCCATAGCAGTTGGTGAAACCCGGTACGGGTTGAACCTGCGGTTGTTATCACCAACAATCTGCATCTTTTCCTGAAGTTTTCTGGGAAGTTTGTTCCCCATAGTCATTTTGGTCATAACATATCATTTAGTGCACAAATATAAGTATTTTTATTTATTATATGATAGGTTATGAGCAAACGATTTGCAAAAAACAATCCCCACTGCCAGGAAAGCGCAAGGCTTGCCGAGCAGTGGGGAAAGGGTAAAAATTTACTTAAGACAAACAAGGAAAAAATCTTCCAAACTATTAGAGATAAATTCTTCCACATATTTACCTTTATACGATTTATAGATAAAACCCTGCTTATAAAATACAGGATCACTATCTATAGTTGCAAAAACAAAAATATCTGTTGCCAAATAATCGTACTCTCTATTCAATTCCTTCAACTCAGAAATTTGATAGAATTTCACACTACCAAGTTTCTTGGAGTCTAATTCTACATCAATTGGATTAGCAATATGATAAAATTCACGCATATCATTCGGCACAAAAGAATCTTCCCCTTCGTACACATCAAATACATTTCTTTTATCTTTATGCTTTGCCTTTACTACAAAGTCCTCTATTGTCATTTTTCTCAAAAATATGGATATGATTTAGCGATAGAATATTTATGAATGTCTTCCATTAGTTTCTTGTTATGATACATCTGGTACATAGAATAACTTAAAACTATGGCACTAATTCCAACACTCACGGCAATAGCAGCAGGTCCTCCCCATACAGATTGAACCACAACAGTAACGGCCAAACATCCAACCGATATTAATGCCTGTTTGCCGACGACACCAAGAGCTTGTTTAGTTCCAACACCTTCTCGCTTCAACTTCACAAATTGATAAACAGCAAATGTCATTATTGCAATAGAACCTACAACACCCATATTGCAAGCCTTGGTGATATTCTCAGTGACTGTTACTCCTAGTTTTGAAAGCCATCCTGTCATTGCATTAGTAGCAATATCACCAACCAATCTAGCGCCAATATGATTGACCAAGCCAAACGCAGCTCCTTCGGCTCCTGTTTTTAAACCATCAATAGCTGCACCTTTCAATGACTCTGGAGAAATGCCATTCTGGGCTACAGAAACAATAAATCCTATAGAAGCTCCTGTAACAAAACCAATCAAAGAGGCAATTGCAGCACCCTTTAACTCATTTTTTATCACTCGTTTAAGATTGGTCCGCTTTAGCATCTTTTCCTTGCTCTGCATCGGTGCATCAGACTCATTAGACCAATCTCCCTTATGACCTTTCTCCAAATGCTCTTTTTTGGACTTATAAAACTTAATATTATCAGGATTAGCTTGCTCTTCTGGGTGATCAGCAACATTCTTCTGGTGATGACCTTCGGCACCTCTAACCTTTCCCGTTCTCTTAATTTCTTCTTGTTGGGCTTTGCTCCAATCAGCTGATCCGGAACCACCCATTTCCACATCAGCCTTTTCATATTTCCAGGCTAATTTAACACCATTTTTTCTTGATTCACGATAATTTGGATTATTTGCTACAGTTTTCCGTACCTGAGTGTTATAACGATTGGTCAACTCTCTCAAATACTCAACCTTTTGCTTACACTCCAAGTTAAACTTCTTTGTTACCTCAATTGCAGAAAAAGTGTTTAGAGATTGCGTGGGCAATGTCAACAAATTAACAACGCTTGTTGTACCAAGAAAACGAGAAGGTCTTTTTATTTCTGATAGCATCATAACGAACTACATTTTGGGTGTATCAAAGGAAAGCTGAGTAAAACGATACTTTCCATCATCGTCCAACTTATTGAATATATAAGAATAAACGTGATTGAAATACACTAATGTCTCACTAAACAACCTTTTAGCGTCAAAAGCAAACAAATATCGAGAAACCAGACTAGATAATTCCCTATCTGATTTTACATATTTATCCTCATCGCTTTTGAACAAATCGAAAGCAGTCTTAATTGACTCTGCCACTTTTTTATTATAAGCAACATCATCAATATGTGCTATTTTTGCCATTGTAACAGATACAAGATTCGAGAAATCTCGAGTAAGAGTGTTGTATAATACAGTTTGTTCATCACTCAGCAACGACTTGTTGAGCAAATTCTCTTGTTTAGACATCTCTCCTAACACCTCTTGAAACTTACTCTCTGTGTCAGCCATAGACATACTTCCTTTCAACTTGGCTAACTCCACCAAAACACGATCATTGTTAGTTTTTTCCTTCTCAACAATCAATTGTTCCTGTTCATCAATTTTAGAATTAACCTCTTTGATTACAGAATCCAAATCGTTTTGCTTCTCTTGAATAAGAGTTAACACATCCTTGTCCAAGTTAGCTTTTTCAGAGAAAACAGTCAAAGCTAACTCAGCTTCCTTTACAAAAAAGGAACGCTCATCGATATCTATTGGATACTTCGCAACCTTTATACAAAAATCGAAATAAAGACAGAAAGCATCCTTACTATCTGGATTATTGCAAAAAATATTTTTGCCCACTAATTGTGCATTAAATATTTCATTTGCCCCCTCCAACTCTTCAAACAATGCAATATTCATAATCATTACAAATTGGCAATTAAACCATTGAAGAATGCCTTCTTCAACTCTTCAACTGATATCTTGTTAAGGATTTCGTCGTCAGAGGTGCTTTCAATATCCTTCCTCAGATTCTCCATATACTCATCGTAAGCTTTTTCCAAAGCATCGACAGCCTTATTAAAGGCATTCAGAGTATTATCCCAAAAACTTACAATGTTATTCTTGTAAGTTCGTAACACATTCTTTTCATCGTATTGGCTAACAATTTTTTTTGCAACTTTTTTCTTCCAGTCACCAAACAACCAAGAAAACAGCAAACCTATTAAAACTGCTATACCAATACCCAATACAATAGGACCACCAATAGCAGCAATTGCACCAGTGGCAGCAGCTGTACCTCCAACACTAATTCCTATAGATGCTAAAATACTAACTCCTTTAGCTACAAGAATATAAGCACCTAAGTTACCTAAACTAGACGCCCATAAAGCCAATGCTCCAAAAGAAGCAACACCTGCCAGACCTCCTGCAAATGCAGCCTTCGTGTCAAAACCAATTCGACTATCTATCTTATTATCAGAAAATGATATAGTTATAGACTTTTCAAACTTATCTAGGAACTTATCAATAGCATCCTTTAGTTTTTCAGAGTAATGCTTAGTTATTTTCCCTAAAGCATCATTCAACAAATTGGACAATTTCGAACTTAGTAATTTCATATCCTCGTCCTTCTTAGACCAATTGTTTTTTATGATTATACGAACAATATTATCTACATTGATAACACTATTATACTCTTTAACAAAGTCATCTATCGCTTCCTTTTTCGAGGTCTCAATAAGCGACCTGATTTGTGTCTTTTGGTTTTCTCGTTCGCTTGTAGTTTGTGCTCGCTTACCTTCAAGCTCTCTATACTCTTTCTTTTTTTCCTGCCTTTTTGAAATAATTTCACGAAAGGAGCAAATACTTTTATCGATTCTAGATAAAGATGAACTTATATTATCTTTCAAAAAATCAATAAAAGTATCAACTATTATTTTGGGCATTCTCTCAAGCAAAGAACGAAAATCATCACAGAATTTCCGTCTTAAAACTTCTTGATCTTTACTGAACGTATAGAATCTATTACTGAACGCCTTACAATCAACATCTTGACCTAAATTACTCCAATAACTATCGGACAAAGTAGTGTCAAATCTTTTCGCACCCTCCTTCAGTATTGTATCAAGTGCAGATAGAGAACCATTAGATACAGTATGAGCCTGAGAGGCAACAATAAACAAATTCTCCAAAGGCTTCAACTTCTTATTGTTCAGAGATATAGGAGACAAATTGGGTAATTCACCCTGAAGCCATTGAATGTCATCACCTCGCATAAATCCATTGGCTAAAGATAAATACACCAAAATATCCACGTTTTTGACCTTTTGCAACAAAGAATCATCCTCTGTCCTATCCTTGGTTCCATATCCAGGCAAATCCAAGAAATCACAATTAGCCAATATATCAGACTCGACAAAAACCACTGCAGAAGAAGCTTCTGTATCTTTGTAACGACTGCCTTGACGAGAACCAAAATCTTTTAACAAAGAATAATCACCAGAAGCTATGCACAATGATTTTGTATACTCCTCATCAAACAAACGAGTATCATCCCACAAATCTGCACTTTGTTCCGACTTAAATATCAAAACATTATCCTTTACATAAGCAGGCTTGTCGTTAATATGCTTTACGCAAATAACAATTGAAGTTGTAGGAGTCCACTCTTCTGGCAACTTTTTACTGCCCAACAAAGAATTTATCAATGAACTCTTTCCTACATCAGACCTTCCAACTAAAGCTACTCGTGGCTTGCGTAACTTTTCCGTGACACATTTATTCAGAAATGACACCTCATCTTTGAATTCATCATCAACTCTTGTGGAAATTTTTGCAAACTCAGAATCGAAAAAATGTTTAAATTCTTCTTTGAATTTTGAAACAGTTTTCCATTCATCCTTAATGCTAAACTTAACAGTTTCCTTCTTGAAATTAACCAATTCATCAATGGTTTTTCCCGAAGTATTAGCAATCTTCATCAAATAATTAAGGGGTATCGGCTCGTTTTTACTTTCAATTCCCATATACTTAGGAATTGACAAACCCAAAGCAGCAGCCATATCTGACTCTGCCCAGCCAAGACTTAACCTTAATTGCCTTAAAGTTTCATTCATAGGCGCTTTTCTCCGTTTTTGGGCCTTTGCGACTTATCGGTAGTGATTGACGGGCGTTCTCTTATGGGCACAAAAAAGCGTGGACTATGACATTATCCAAACTCCTTGGGCCCTGAGATTGCCCGTTCCTTCACAGATAAGTCACGCCAGCCCACGCATAGAGCGCAGGCATTCACTGACTTATTCAGAGAAGGAACTTTTCTAAAATTTCTCAGGTTTTAGGAATCTTTCCGAATAAATAGCAAATGCTAGTTAATATTTTAAGTTATTTATATTGTTGGCTTACAGCAAACTAAGTTTTCCGTAAGCCTTATGTTGTCGTGTTCAAATTTCTTTTACTAATTTCAACTCTCAAATTTGGGAAAAATCACAATAACTTCCAAATCTATTTCCATAAATTTTTCAGAAATTATTTCATATCTTTGCGGGAACATTGCAGATTTATAGAAACTGACATAAAATACCATCAACAATGAAAAAAACTATCATCACACTATGTACGCTCGTAGTACTGGCAGCATGCGCAGGAGTGCCAAACGGCGACGAGGCCAAGACCATTGTAACAAATGCATACGAGAAATTTTTCTCGCAAGCAAACTCCGAGGTTTACAATATTGATATGAAGGAATTCGTAACCGAGGAATTCGACACACAACTCAGCCTCTGTGCATCCAAACAATCAGCCACCGACGATCTCTTCTTCGACTATGATTTCTGGATAAACGCCCAGGACGCTCAAGACCTGAAACTAAATGACGTAAAGGTCACAGACTGCAACGCACAAACCGCCACCTGCGAGGTATCGTTCCAGAATATGGGAGAAGAACACAAGGCCATTCTGATAGTAAAGAAAACCGCCAACGGCAAATGGCTCATAGACGATTTCATAGACCCAACCGACAAAACCAGCCTCCGCGAGGCAATGGATAGTTATTTGAAAAACTGATATCTTTTTTTGTATCTTTTCCGCAGGTACACATTTTCCGCAGGCTAAGCAATGCGTTGCATTGCACGCCAGCGGTTATTCATATGACGCCTCTCCGAGGCTACGGGATGGTGTCGCATAGCCTCGGAGAGGCGTCATATGAATAACCGCTGGTGAGACCCGGTACGGGTTGAGCCTGCGGATATATACACACACAACACAAAACAATCATGTACAAAAATCTCCTATACCACATTGTGTTTTCCACAAAATACAGGGAAGAAACAATAACGATAGAACACGAGACCATACTTTACAAATTCATTTGGAAATTTGCGCAGGAAAACAAATCCGTACTTTACAGAGTAGGCGGAATGCCAAACCATGTCCACATACTTATCGACATTCATCCCACAATAGCAATCTCGGATTTTTTGAGGGATCTGAAATCAACATCATCAGGATTCCTGAAAAAATTTGAGAAGGAATTTCCAAAATTCATAGGCTGGGGCAAAACATACGGAATTTTCTCATACAGTTCCAAAGAGAAAGAGACAATTATCAACTATATCAAAAACCAGAAAACGCATCACACCTCCGAAACCTATGAAGACGAATTACGCCGTTTGCTAATCGAAAACGGTGTGGAAATTAATGAGGAATACTTTCTAAAGGATGATGAGCCACAGGCTTAGCAATGCGACGCATTGCACGCCAGCGGTTATTCATATGACGCCTCTCCTTTTCCGCAGGTTCCGCAATGCGTTGCATTGCTCCACCCTCGGCTATTCATATGACGCCTCTCCTTTTCCGCAGGCTAAGCAATGCGACGCATTGCACGCCAACGGCTATTCATATGACGCCTCTCCGAGGCTATGCGTCACCACCCGTAGCCTCGGAGAG
>JAZLKG010000122.1:0-101325 GCA_045597465.1 Bacteroidales bacterium
TGATAAGTACACTGACGAAATGATTGCCGAAATACAGAAAAAGATCAACAACAGGCCTCGGAAAAAATTAAATTTCGAGACCCCAAAAAAGATGTTTTTCGCTCATTTTAAATAATTGCACTTGAATGTTGAACCTACGCCCTCCAAATTTATCCCTAAAAATTTTGTTATGTCATTTTTTTTTTGAATTTTGCGCAGTAACAATAACATTTTTATTATGAAAAAGACAACTGTTTTAGCTGCCGCAATGATGATCGCAGGCCTTGCCTTCACCGGCAATAGCTATGTGTGGGCACAGGAACTGCCGTTGGCCGCCACCAACTACGACAATCCGAGAGGCAAGATCTCGCTCAAGGAATCAGGCTACAATCCTGCCGACAAGATGACTCCCACAAAGGACGCCATCAGCAACGACGAGAACGCCTCAAACACCAATCCCCTCTATCCCGGTTGCAAGAAAACCGTGGCCGACCTCTGCGCCGCCTACGAGAGGCTCCCTTATTGCCTGTTCCCATACAAGCCTTACTACAAGTACAAGCAGGACTACTATTTCTGGGGAAAGTCTTCGAACGACCTCCTTATGAAGCAGTACGACAATTTCTGCCTCGACCTTCTCGACTATCCAATGATAATGAAGGAAGGCGAGTTGAGGACATTCCTCGGCAACCGTATGTGGCATCTCTCCGACAAGAGACTTATGCTGTCGTCGTGGCTCAATGTGGAGCCCCTGATGTCGGGCGAGACTGGCGTGGTTCCGCTGATAGACTGCATCCATCATCTTGCATCGTCGCTCTACGCCGCCAACCCAAACGACGACGACTCATTTGCCAAACTGCTTATCGCATTGCACCTCAGCAAACTGGGAGGTGAGGTGATAATGGAGAACCCCAAGCAGATGATGGTGGACGCCAACACCAAGTGCGCGGTTTACGAGAATATGAGGGCGAGAACCAACTTCCTTCTCCAGATAAGCGAGACCCATTCCACCTGGGCCCAGATCTATGGCAACACCAAGTTCCTTGTGGAGGAATTCAAGAAGATAAACAGCACCCGTGATACCCGCAAGCCCAAGGCCCTGTACCACGCGTATCAGTATTGCTGTCAGGCCAAACTATGCGCCGAGTATATCATTCCCAACAACAATGATGCTCAGGCACACAGGGACACAGAGAAATACAAGCAACTGTTGGCCGATATCGAGGCTATGGATTGCGACGACGTAGTTATCGACTATTACTTTGAGGCATCCAAGGGAATCGCCGTGCCAATGTCGATGGTTTCTGATGCCCCGCTCAATAAGAGTGCCACTGAGTTTGCCAAGAAAAACTGTGACGGCACATTCCAGAAGGCCATAATAGCAAACGATTGGGAGACTGTGAAAGATGATCCGAAGGGTCAGTACAGGACTCTTCCGATAGCCTGCATCTACACATACAGAGAGAAAGACGCTATGAAATACATTTGGGTGCGTCAGGACTGGAACGGATCATCATACAGCAAGGAACTGAAACTTGGCGAGCCAAGAGGCAAGAATATGACAGGTGACAGAATTCGCGTGAATCTGGAACTCGCTCCCAAAGATTACTCTAAGGAGCCTCTTGTTACATTCTCTGAGGAGAGGATTGATACAGAGAGTATGCTCCCTGGCTATGAGGACAAGACAGCCAATGGCGACGGTCTCGATCCTGATGAGCCTTTCATCTTCGACAAGGTATATGCTGTTTACAAGCCACGTTTCGACAGCAACGACATAAACTACATTCTCGGATTTGCGCAGATGCAGAGATTGGAGGAGAGCATCAAGAACGATGAGCAGAGAGAAAAGTTCAAGGCCCTGAAAGCCAAGTACGACGAAATCCGCAACCGTGAGTTGGAGCTCGGCAATGCCAACTTCGCATCAGCCACAGGCAATCTCCTGGATAAGGCTCGCAAGGCAGTCTGGAACCACAACGCCAAAGGCGAGGCCGGCGCCAAGGCATACATAAATGCCGGTATCGCAATGTACAACGACTATGCTGGAGGTAGCAAGAAGGGCAAGACAACCAAGGCGGAGCTTCAGAAATTCTATACTACATATAGGGCTTTCACCAAAAACTATCCAAAGGTAAAGTTCGACCGCATAGAGTTTATGCCTGATGGCAAGCAGATTACCACTTTCAGACTGTCCTCTTCGGGTACATTTAATCACGACATTATACGCAGAGATCTTGGCAAGACACTCGGATACCTTGGCCGTATCGAAAACAATGGCAAAATCTTCAGACAGACCGGCAGCGGGGAAGAGTACCTTTGTCAGATAGGTCCTGATGATGCAATCTGGGACAAAAACGACAACGAGATTGGCTATATTGCCGACAAGAAGATTTATATAAACGGGGTATTGAAGGCTGAAATCCGCGACGATGCCTACTATGTGGGAGGTCAGTTGGTAGGTAAATTGGGAAGTTCCCACTTCTCATACGCCGACGGCAAGAGGATAGACCTTGAGGCAATAACAAGCATTTACGACGCCTTTGCCCTCTTCCTCTACAGGATTATTCCATAATCAAATATTGATACTCAGGACTTGGATATCAACCGCCCCGCTGAAAGTAAATGATTTTCGGAGGGGCGGTTTTTGTTTGTTTAGATTTTTTGCGTAGATGAGGAAATTTTTCTATTCCTTCCTCAAACTCTCCGCTGGATTCTCGCTGGCGGTCCTCAGTGCGTAGAGCGATACGGTGGCTAATACTATCAGCGATACGGTCAGGAGGCTTACGGCGAAGAGCCAGAGGCTGATTTCGATGTGCTCGCTGAAGTTGCCGAGCCACTGATTGCCGAGGCTGTAGGCTATGGGCGCAGATATCAGGAAACTTATTCCGAGGATTATCACGTAGCGACGGCAGAGAAGGCCGATAATCTGCAAACTACTGCCTCCCAATATCTTGCGGATGGTGATTTCCTTGCGTCGGTACTCGCACTCAAACATTGTGAGGCAGAGAGTGCCTATCAGGGTCATAAAAATCAATGTGACGGCCACTATCCAGATTCCCGCTATCAAGGTGCTGAAAGTTACATAGTTGGCACCAAGGGCCAGGTCGTAGGGACTTACTTCGATGTTCTCGCAGGGAAATTCGCTGTCGAACCATTTGGCGATGAGGGCCGATGTGGCTTTGATGTCGGATTCCGCAGAAACTCTTATTGTCATTTTGGAAAGCATAGTGTATGTACCAAGCGACGTGTGGCCCTTGGTATCTTGCATAGGGCATATCAGAAGCGATTCTATCTCGCGGTCGTTGGTCCTCATAGAGGCCAGCCTGATATCCGCGCATACGCCCACCACGGTGGGGAGTTCATCGTTGAGGGGCTTGCCGAGTTCCACGAAAGGGTGTTCTCGGAGCATTGTCTCGTTCACGATTACGGCGTTGCTGTCATTAGGCTGACAGCCCCTGCCTTTCAGAATCTTGAGGCCCATCACCTCGGGATAGTTGGGCGAGCAGGCCTCAAACGAGAACAGCAAATTATTACCGCTGATGTGCGGACGGCTCATCACTGGATGTCCGTGGCTTCGTCCGAGAAGGAATTGCGAGAATGCCACACACTCCACGCCGTCGATTTTTTCAATGGCGGTGCGTACCGAGTCGGCGCGGTCTATCACCGACGACGGGAGCTCCACGAAAAGGAGATTGTCCTTGTCGAACCCATAATCGGCCTCCAGCAAATGCGCCATCTGTCTCTGCTGAATCCACACGAAAGGCACTATCACCAAGGTACTTGCGAATTGCAGGAGGATAAGACAGGTGCGGAAAATCCTGCCCCTGGGCGATAGTCCGTAAGAGCCCTTGACGGCCAGCGCTGGGGCAAACGATGTGCAGAACCACGCAGGATATATCCCTGCTGTCAGACCCATAAAAATACATATAACAGCAAGTTGCGCCACTATTGCGATGTTGTCACCCAATGCTAATGGCCCGCTGGTGATCTGGGTTAGGGAGCCTGACTGCACCATTAAATGCGCCCACAGCAGGCTGAGGCAAAACGCCAACAGCGACAATGCCACACTCTCCAATATAAGCGATAGGCGGAGAGCTATGTTGCTGGAGCCTAATATCTTGCGGATGTTGATACTGCGGATTCTCGACGGCGCCTGCGCGAGGGTGAAGTTGGCGAAATTAACCAGCGCCACTATCACGATAAGCAATGCGGACAATTCCAGCAGGAATGTAAACATTCTGGAGCCGAAGTCGGTCTGAGTTTCCACGTTGGAGTAGAAGGTGACGGAGAGCGGGGTAAGCCTGAACTGCACGTTAGGGACATAACCCTCTGGATATTCGTCCACAAGCTCGGGCATTTTGCGGAACTGGTTCAGGAATCCGCTTACAAGCGATTCGGTTATTTTTGTGGTGTCCAAGGCGCTGGGCACGTGCACGAGTACCTGAAGGTCATAGTTGGTAGGGCTCTGATTCTCAGGTATCAAGATACGGAAAACATTGTCGGCGCCCAGTATGTTCTCGTCTATGTTGTCCACCACTGATGCTATTGTAATTCCGCCGTCGCGGAAGGGGATTTTCTCTCCCACGATGTTCTCGCGTCCAAAGTGCCTGATAGCGAACTGCCTGCTAACCACTATCTTGCCCTTGCTGAGCGAGTCGATAGTGCCGTGCAAGACCTTGGCGCCCACAAAATGGAACCATTCGGGCGACATATCGGCTATCCAGATACTGCGCCATTTGCCTTGGTCCATTATCTCGTATCTGGATCGGTAACTGCTGAATGTGCAGGCCTTGTCTATGCAATCTATCTGGCTTACAGTGCGATAGAGCTCGTAGGTGAGGTTTACGCCCCAGTTTTGGTGCAGGTCGTCGCTCTTTACCTCCAGTCGGTAACAGTTTTCGTAATCGGGTATGGCGTGGTTGAATGTTTTGCCGAAAACTATCTGTGTTACAATGAAATACAGGGTACAGAACGCCACCGACAGCCCAATTATATTGAGCGCCGTGGCCACACGAAATTTTCTTATGGTAAACAAAAATGATTTGAACATAAATACAAAAATTATATTGGAGACGGTTGCCTACGGCAACGTTTTTTATCCGAAAATTTAAAGAATTAGAAAGAATGAAAAGAATTCTCAAATAGAAAACAGCGCCATATCTAACTATTGGATTAATTGATGTATCGGCGCTTGAAAACGGTGTTATCCCAATAACACCGAAAACGCTAAACGCAGAAAATAAAAACATTAGAAAACCTTATCTGATGAGGTTTTCTTTGTTTTATGTTTTCTCCGTTGGGAGTTTTCTTTCAAAAACTTGTTTTTGTAGTTTTCTAAGCACTTCCCCCAAAAATGGAGTGTAAAAAAGTGCTGTTTTCTGTTCTATTTCGTAGAATTGTTATTCAAAAAAAAATTCTTTTAATTCTTTTCCATTCTTTTAATTTTCGGATAAGAAAAAAAACTATTCCACAATCTGGCCGTCGAGGAGGTTGATTGTTCGGTCGGCGTATTTGGCGTCGCGGGGCGAGTGGGTCACCATAATTATTGTGGCGCCCTGCTGATGAAGCTCGGTGAGGATTTTCATTACCTCGATGCCGTTTTTGGAGTCGAGGTTTCCCGTGGGCTCGTCGGCGAGTATCAACTTCGGGTTGCTGACAACGGCGCGCGCTATGGCAACCCTCTGTTGCTGACCTCCAGAGAGTTGCTGCGGATAATGGTTGGCGCGGTGACTTATCTGAAGCCGTCGCATAATGTCGTTTACTCTTGTCTTTATCTCAGCCCTCTTTACTCCGAGGTACGACAGCGGAAGGGCGATGTTCTCCTCTACCGTGAGCTCGTCGATGAGGTTGAAACTCTGGAACACGAAGCCGATTTTGCCTTTTCGGAGCCGTGTGCGCTGGTTTTCGCTGAGGCTGCTCACGTTGTCGCCGTCCAGCTGATATGTTCCTGACGTAGGGCTGTCGAGCAGGCCGAGGATGTTCAGGAGGGTAGATTTTCCACAGCCCGAGGGTCCCATTATGGCAAGAAACTCGCCCTGAGGCACTTCGAGATTGATGCCGTTGAGGGCCACAGTCTCCACCTCGTCGGCCTTGAATATCTTTGTAATGTTGTCGATTTTTATCATAATTTTTATTGTTACAATAATTATTTTATCCGCCTACGGCGTTGTTTTTTATAAACAAAAATTATCAAGAATTAATCAAAAATTACTCAAAAATTTTTCTCTAAATAGTAATTTTTGAAAAATTTTTGGACAATTTTTGAAAATTTTTGTTTAACAATCTTCGCCGTAGGCGATGTTATCATTCCGTTTTTATGCAGTTTATCAAATTTCCTCTCAGCGAGCTTATCGCGCAGAGGGCCGTTATGCCGAGGGCGTCGGCCGATACGCCAAGGAATCCTACCACGAAGGGCAGCGGCGAGATGTCGACGTGTTCGGCGAAGGTTGATAGCCAGCTGTTTCCGATAATGTAGGCCAGGGGCGCCGATACCGCGAAGGCTATCAGCAACAGCCAAACATAACGCTTGCTCAGAAGCATCAGAATCTGCCAGTTGCTGCTGCCCAACACTTTGCGGATGCCGATTTCCTTGCGCCGGTACTGGACCTCAAACATTGTGAGGCACGCCACGCCTATCAGCATTATGATGTCGGCTATCACCGTGGAGGCCACCATCTGACGACCAAAACGCAGTTCGGGGTCGTAAAGCATTATGAGCGAATGGTCGAAATAATTGACCTCTACATTCTCGTCGGGGAAATTTTTCCGGAAATATTCCTCCACGTTTCGCTTGGCGGTCTCCATATCAACGCCGCCGATGCGGATGGTAGCTATCTGATTTTTAAGATAATACCTGTCGTCGGGGACGGTTTGGAGGAAAAGCTCGGCGCTGTCGAGGCACGAATACTGGAAAACCACATTGTCGATATAGCCGTTGTTGCGCATAGAGTGGAGCCGCGGATTGCTGCTGATGCCCACCACATTTACATTGTAGCCGAAAATCTCCATCGTTCCGGGAAAATCTCCCTTCATCTGAGCCGCCATTGTCTCGTTTATGATATAAGCCTCAGTATCAGAAGGCTGAAAATCACGGCCTTCCATAATGTCGATGCCGTAGGTTTTGAGATAATTGTAGCTGACTCTAAGTATAGTAAACATTATCTTGGTGGAGTCATCCATCATATAGGTCATTATCTCGCGGTGATTGTCGTTGCCGATAAGGAACTGCGAGAAGGCAACACTCTCCACACCAGGCACTTGAGGCAGCTCGTCGTTGATTTTGCTGAATTCTGATGCCGGCTTCTGCGACAGCGAGGCAAAGAGCAGCGAGTTTTTGCAGTATCCGTATTCCGACCCGAGAACAAATTTGCCCTGCTGAACAATCAGGCTCAGGTAGATGAACATAAATATGGAAATTGCAAACTGCACCAGCATCAGCGCCGACCTCATCCGCTTGCCCTTGGGCGAGAGGCCAAACGACCCCTTGATGGCCACCGAGGGCTGGAACGATGTGGCAAACCACGCCGGATAAATTCCTGATATCAGTCCCAGCAAAACACTGATACCCAATAATTTGAAAAGCAGCGGAATGTGGCTGCCCAATGCCACGCTGCCCAGAAGGAAGGTTTGGGTATACCCAGAGTCAGCTACAAAAAATATAACCAGCAGCGCCACACCGAGGGCCAGAAGCGACACTGCAACGTTTTCCATAATCATCTGCAGGCGGAGGGCCATATTGCTGGAACCCAGTATCTTGCGCATATTTATGGAGTTTACGCGGGTAGGCGCCTGCGCGAGGCTGAAGTTTGCGAAATTGATTCCAGCAAGCAAGAGCAGCAGGAGCGCCGAGAGCCTGAGTATCAGCGTGGTAATGTGGCTGCCTTGGTCGAATCCGGTGTTAACCTGCGAGAAATAAGTCTCGGAAAAGGGGCTCAGGCGGATGGCGAGGTCGTTGTAGCCGGTGGTATAGAAAATCTTGGACAGGTATGGACTGTAGGCCGATTCTACGGTTTCGGGGCTTACGCCGGGGAGCAGCCTCAGCGCCACAGTGGCATTGAAGGAGTGCTGATAATTGCCCTTAAAGAGGTATGGATCAAACACTTCGCCCTTTAGAAGATAATTGTCGTGAAGGTTTTCCACAACGGCGGCTATTGTGCGCTCGGTGCCGTTGGCCTCTACAGTGCGGCCGGCCACATTGAGCTCGCCGAAACATTCGAGAGCCTTTTTCCTGCTGATAATCAAATCCTTGCCGGGTGTTATGCTGTCGGTTTGTCCGCAGAGCAGCTCCACGCCGAAAAATCCGAAAATATCGCCCTCGTACTGGGTGGCCTGCCAGATTTCGAGACCGTTTTTGCCGTAAACCTCGTATGAGTTGCTGTAGGTAGTGAAGGCCACGGCCTGCTCAACCTCGGGGATAGTGTCGGCGTGGACTTTCATATCGTAGGTACACCAGTCTATCCAGTCGTCGTCGCTTATCACGCCGTGGTTTTCCAGACGGTAACAGCGCTCGTAATTAGGCACTTGTGTGTTGTATTCGCTGGAAAACTCTATCTGCGTAGTCAGAAAATAAAAAGTACAATAGGCCACCGACAGTCCCAAAAGATTGAGGACCGTCGCCAGCCAAAACTTCCTGACTACAAACAGAAACGATTTAATGAATGATAACATTTTAATATTTTTTTTATCCTCTAAGAGATTAAGAGTAATAAGAGTTTTTCTTTTTTAAGAGGCGGAGTTTCCTTCGAAAACTCCTTGGGGAGGTTAAGAGCGCAACTGAGTAGGGCTCTTATTCTCCAAAAGTAATTTTTGAAAAAAATTACGCCTCTTAAAAGAAGAACGCTCTTATCTCTCTTACCCTCTTAGAGAGAAAATTACACCTCAATGAGGAACGACGTATGGAATCCGGGTAATGGCGTGTCGAGGAGCTCGATTTTTCCGCCCTGCATTACGATAATCTCGCGGCAGACTGAGAGGCCGATTCCCGAGCCACGCTCCTTGGTGGTGAAAAACGGCGTAAAGATGTCGTCGCGCACCTCGGCGGGTATCGGGTCGCCATTGTTGCTGAGGATTATCTGAGTGGTGGAATCGTCGTTGTTGCGGACGCACTCCACTCCTATCCTGGAGGCGCCGGCTTCCAACGCGTTCTTGCAGAGGTTTATCAAAACCTGCATCAGCATATTCTTGTCGGTGTGTATGGTGAGGTCAGTTTTTTTTGCAGCTGACTCTATCACTTCCGGGTAGAGCCCCTCGAGCTGGGTGCACACCTCGCTTACGGGGAATGTGGTGGGGCTTGGCTTCTGAAGCATACTCATTTTCCTGAAACTGTCCACAAAGGCGTTGAGCCTCTGGGCCGTGTCGCTTATCACCGTAACGCCTTCCTTTATCATAGGGTCGCTGATGCTGCCGAAATCCAGCATAGTCTGGCTTATGGACATTATGGGCGCAATGGAGTTCATAATCTCGTGAGTGAGCACACGGGTCATATTCTCCCAGGACCGCACCTCGCTCTCGCGCACGCTCTTGCGGATAGTGTCGCCCAGGCTGTTGAGGGTTTCCTGCATAGCGGCCTCGCCGTAGAGCAGTCCGCTGGTGCCGAGGCGGAACATAAAGTCGCGGTTGCGTATCGACTCGCGGATCATATATGCGTTTCGCCTCAGCCTATTCTGGTGCCTTATAAACAGCCAGACGGCGATGCCAATTACTGCGATTGTTATGATGATTGTTGTTTCCATATTAGTTGCGAGATTAGAACACAGATGACACAGATCGGGCGGATTTTCACAGATTTTTTTATATTATTTATTTATATTATCTGTGTAAATCCGCTAAATCTGTGTTATCTGTGTTCCATTTTTTCATACTCCTAACTTCTTCATTTTGTTGTATAATGTCTGGCGGGTGATTCCGAGCATTTCGGCGGTTTTGGATAGGTTGCCGCGGGTGCGGTCGAGAGCCACGCGGATGTGGTCGGCCTCCACCTCGTCGAGGGTCTGAACCTCGCTCTTGGTCTGGAGAATCTCGCGGATCTTGCGGATAAGTTCCATATTGTCCCAGGGCTTGGTGATGAAGTCGGCGGCGCCGTTCTTGAGGCCTTTTACGGCGATGTCGATGCCGCCGTAAGCGGTCAACAGTATCACGGGAGTATCAGGGTGATGTTTCCTGATATTCTGTAGCCAGTAGATTCCCTCCTGACCGTTGTTGATTCCAATGGAGAAGTTCATATCCAGTATCACGAGGTCCACCTGCTCCTGCGCTATGGTGAGCGTGGCCTTCTCGGGATGAGGAAGTGTCAGCACCTTCTCGAAATGGTTTCCGAGCAGGAATTTCAAGGCCGTTAGTATCGCGGGATTGTCGTCTATGCAGAGTATTGTTCCAAGTTTTTCCATACTTTTTGTTTTTTAGTTATGGTGCAAAGGTATGGAAAAAATAATATAATAGGTGTATGAAAATTGGACAAAATTTCAGCTCCTCCACCAGAAACGGCGGATTACAAGAGCCTCTATGCGCTGAGTATGAACATATAGCGTGGTGTCTTGGTTAAGAGTATGGTGGATGAGGTTGTAGGTGGCGGTGGCGCCGAAACTCCATTTCTCGAAATTTACCCAGTAGGCCCCCTTTAGGTGCAGCACCGGCGATACGCGGATATCCTTGTCGCCCTTCTTGTGGAAAAGCAGGTTGCTGGCATTAAGGCCCACTGATGCCGACGCAAAGAGCGTGCTGCACTTGCCGAACACCAGATTGTAGGCGTATCCGCCGTTAAGACCGATATTGCAGGATTTAAGGTCGGCCTCGTCACGGGTAAGCAATAGGCTGTCACTCTTTATCTTCAGGAAATAGAGGGCGGCTCCGGCTGTGAAACTTCCGGCAGATTTCAGCTGCTGCTCGTTGGCGGTGAATCCGGCCTTGTAGCTGAACCTCTCGTGATTGAATATATATTTACCCACCATATCGAACTGATTTACAGAGATATCAGGATTATACTGAAGATCGTCGAGCAGGCCAGGCTTCACAATAAAACGGTTGCTGATGTTCTCGTAGAAACCGGAATACTTCTGCACGTAGATATCGCCCACAAAAAACTTGTTGTAGCCACGGAGCTGCATATCAGTGGATTTCACGTTGTGATACTCGTCGCGCCCAAAGGCAATGGCCTGGCGGTAGCAAATGTCGAAGGGGAAATACTTGCACCACACACCCACTCCAAGACCGTTGTAGTGGTCGGGGATGTAGCTGAAGCCCTTGGTATGGTTCTGAAACGCAAACTCGTAATCGTAGCCGAACGCCTTCAGCGAAAACAGGTTGCCATAGCGACGTACGTAGTTTGTGTCCTGAGAGTAAGCTTCAGGCCCTGATGCCGACATAAATGACACTGCCAACAATATGAGAATAAGTAACTTGTATCTGTGCATCACCAAATTGTATTATGAATCCGAGTGCAAAATTAGAAATTATAAGACAAGCGGAATTAAAAATAATTGAAAAATTAATGTTAAAAAGTTGCACATTCAGTTAATATTTGCTTAATTTGCACCGTGAAAACTACCAATAAGCATTGATGAATTTTTAATTCGCTTTTTTGCTGACGACACTAAATCTTATTAAGAAAAGAGTTTTATTTTCGAGACTTGCTAGACCTAAACGGTATACGACAATTAAAAAATACAAACCACTGCAACAGACTATATTATAGTAGGTTGCAGCGGTTTTTTCTATGTAATGGCCGGCCGGCATTAATTGCTGGAGTGAAGCATCCTCTTGATTTCGCCAATCCAAAGCACCAGCGAAGTGGCCGAAACTATGATTACCCAATCCACAAACGACAACGGAGTTACATTAAACATCTCGTTGCCGAACTGAACTATCAGTATCTGACCTACCAATATCACAAAAGCGATGAGCAAGAAACCCTTGCTTTGTCCCATATTGGAGAATGCTGACTTTCCTGTCATGAATGCCTTGGCATTGAACATATTCCAGAACTGCAACATTACGAATATCGTAAAGAACAGGCTCAATTCGTAGGCTGACAGACCGTCATAATCGCCAAACGCCATCGGCAATTCAGTAAGAGAGGCGATATCAGCATGCTGGAAGTAGACAAGTATGCCCATCAGCAAGGCAAGGAATATTCCACCTACACCGAAAATACTGAAGGCCATCTTTTTGCTGATGATAGACTCGTCCACGGATCTCGGTTTCTCCTGCATTACGCTGCTGGAAGGTGGCAGCGAGGCCAAGGCCAAGGCAGCAAATGTGTCCATTATCAAGTTGACCCAAAGCATCTGAGTAACTGTAAGAGGCGATTCAGTTCCGATGAAGGCGCCAATCAAGACAATAAGACAGGCTGCCACGTTGATAGTCATCTGGAACATGATGAACCTCTGGATATTCTTGTACAAAGAACGTCCCCACATTACGGCATTGGATATCGTAGAGAAGGAATTGTCCTGAATGGTCATGTCAGAGGCCTCCTTGGCAACGGCAGTGCCATCGCCCATGGAAAGGCCTACATTAGCCATATTAAGCGCAGGGGCATCGTTGGTGCCATCGCCTGTGGCGGCAACAACATAATCCTGCTGCTTAAGAAGCCTTACAAGACGCTCCTTGTCGTTTGGCCTTGCGCGCGACAATATCTTGACCTCGGCAATGCGTGGCTTCAGCTCCTCATCCGACATTGCGGCAAAATCAGGACCCGTCATGATATTGTTGTCACCATCGTCAGCAGTCCAAAGACCTATCTGGCGGCCAATCTCCTTTGCCGTGCCCGAAGTGTCGCCGGTCACAATCTTTATCTGGATTCCGGCATCAGTACAATTCCTGATAGCATCAGGAACCTCCTCCCTTACCGGGTCTGATATCGCGAAAACTCCTGCAAGTTTCAGGGCCACATTGTTTATCCTGCCATCGGCGAACACAGCGGCGTTGTCATCAACTTCCTGATACGCAATGGCCAATGTCCTCATAGCCTTGTTCTGATACCCCAGCAGAATGTCCTGATACGCTTGCTTGTCGATGCCATCACAGCAATTGAGCACAATCTCAGGAGCACCCTTCACATAGAGAGTCTTCCTGCCTGTGATTGCTGATACCGCGATTGTAGCCATGTACTTGTTTTCGGTGGTAAACGCCAGCCTATCCACTACGGTCACCTTGTCGCGGATATCGAGGTAGTTGAAATTCCTGGCCTCCATCCACAGCAACAATGCGCCTTCGGTTGGGTTTCCTACCACTTTGGTTTTCCGGGCATCGGTTCTGTCGAGATTTGCAGTGGAGTTTACCGCAATCATCTCAGCAATCATCGCCTCGTCAGACAACTCGAACTTGGCCTCGGCAACCTGCATCTTGTTCTGGGTAAGAGTGCCTGTCTTGTCGGTACAGATTACAGATGTGGCGCCCATTGTCTCGCAGGCGTGCATGGTACGAGGCAGGGTGTTCTCCGACATGAGCTTCTTCATGCTGAAAGCCAGGCTCAAGGTCACGCTCATAGGAAGACCCTCAGGCACCGCAACGACAATCAATGTCACCGCAATCATCACTGTATTGAGCAAATAGCTTACAAAGTCGAGCCATGCGAACTCGGGATGATCGGCAATGAAGAAATACGCCAGAATCCTCCCAAGGATAATCAAGCCAGCGAAAACATAGCTTGTATTGGTAATAAGGTCTGCAAGATTGTCAAGTTTCTCACTAAGCGGAGTAGGATCGCCGTCCTTGACGCTGGCGGCCTCAAAAACCTTTCCACTCTCGGTTTTGTCACCTACATTAACAACCCTGGCCACGCAGTTGCCCTCTATCACGATAGTGCCCTTCATTATCTGATTTGACGGATAGGTGGCGTCATTGTCGAATTTGGCTTCATCGGTGGTTTTGTAGCACTGAGGCTCTCCTGTGAGGGACGACTCATTTACATTAAGGTTGAATGAATCCAGCAAGGTACAATCGGCGGGTATCTCCTCGCCTATCTCAAGCAATACAATATCTCCGACAACGACATCCTTTCTTGGCACCTCTGTGACATTGCTGTTTCGGATCACCTTTACGGGAATGTCGTCATTCACCTCGTTGAGGCTTTGGAAAGTCTTCTCGTTTTTCTTTTCAAGGAAGAATGCCACACCAGTGGCAACCAGCAATGCCACAATAATTCCTATGGGCTCGAAGAAACAAGAGATATCCTTGCCTGCCCATTCGTATTCGTAGATGGATATACCCATAGAGAGAATGTAAGCAGTAAGAAGTATCTTGAAGAGCGGATCTCCGAAACCGCCAAAATATCCAATGACGACTACAAGAAACGTCGATATCAGCACCACGCAAGGCATAATCCAAACGCCGGCGCCCATACTACCCATCAGGCAGCCCGCGGCTACCAGAGACAGCACAAACAAGACCGCCATTGTCTTTATGATCCAATGGGAGCAAACTTCCTTCAAATGCTCCCAGAACGATTCCTTCTCTTTCTGGGTAAGAACGTTCACTCCATATTTTGCTCTACTCTCCAAAACCTGCTGGTCGGTAAGTCCTGTGTAATGATTGATATTCATATTTAGAGTCTGATAAATTAATCAAAAACAACAATAAGATTTCCAAGAGCAAAATTATTGAATTTTTCTGTATTGCTGATGCTTTTTGCAAAATTTTTATGAAGTAGGGACATTTTATTTACTGGACCCTACGTGCAAAGTAGACTCCAACGGCCTGAAATACGCAAAGAAATCCACATTTAATGCCACCGAAATCTGCAAAAGCCTGTCGGTATCTATTCCCTGACGCGCAAAAATGTGGTAAATATTGGTGCGGTCGCAGTTGATCTGGCGGGCCAGCCAGGCAGGTGTGCGTTGCTGCCTCCTGAGTTCGTCCTTGATAATCTGTCCTATATGAATGGGCTCCATCGGCTGTCAGTTTTTTGGTTATTACTGACAGTTGATAGCAGAAAAATGGAAAAGGTAACCCGGGGAAAGCCCATAACATACGAATACCCATAGTGAAAATCCCAAAACTATGTTTTGCGATTTTTACTATGGGTTAACAGATGCTACGCTCGACCCACTCCGGGGTCGACTCTAATCTCTAATCTCTCTTCTCTATACTCTCCTCTATCTTTTTAGCCATCTCGGCGTACTTGCTTTGGCTTTCTGATACTTTCATAAGCAACGGCTCGGCCTTGGCGCGGTCGTTGTTTTTGAGGAGAGCCAACGCCTCGAAAAAGTTCATATTTATTGTGTAGAAATCCTTCTCGTCGGGATCCAGTTCCTCAGAGTCAGCTACATAATTATAATACGCCTCGATATCTGGGAGCACATTTTTCTCGTTGTTTTTCAGGGAGCTGATGATTGCGAAATATCTGTCAGCCAAATCGTTGTCGCCACGGGAAATGGAGCGGTCGTCGAGTTGGGCAATGTAGGTATCAGCCAACACAGAATAATCGGGCTGATGCTTGGCCTTAATCACAAAGACACCCACCACCAGCACGGCGGCCACGGCCAGAGCAGAGACAAGCATCTTGATTGTCTTCTGGCGTTTCTGAATCCTGCGCTCCTCCTCGCGGAGCATATCCTTGAGCGACTCCTCGCGGATGGCACGTATTATCTTTTCGTCGGAAATAGTATTCATTTTTGATTTTCGATTTTTGATTTTTGATTTCAACACTTCAGCACTTCAGCACTTCAACACTTCAGCATTTCGTATGCACTGCGCATCTTGTTGATACACTTATTCTTGGCGGTTTTGGCGGAATCCTCGTTCTGATAGATTCCAAGAGTCTCCACAATCTCCTTATAGGATTTCTCGTCGTAATAGAAGGCCGTGAGAAGCAACCGGCAATTGTTGCCCATCTGACGGAAAACCGCCCTCATCATAGAAGTCTCCTCGTCCTTCTCGATGCGGAGTTGAACATCGTCGCCCGAATCCACAACATCAATAACATCAAAACTCTCTGAACCTCTGTCGATTGGAATTACAGGCGACACCTTGCGCAAAACATTGCTTGCGATATTCTTGCAGATGGCAATGGCGTAGGTCTCCAACTTGCAGGTGAGCGCGAATCCATCCTTCTGAATATTGCTGACCAGGCAAACCAGAGTCTCCTGAAAGACATCCAGCCTGTCGTCGGGGCTTAGTTTTGGATACGAACTCAGAAACGACAGCACAGGCCTCCTCAGTCCGTTGTAGAGTTTGGCGACGGCCTTGTTGTCGTTTGATTTTATGAGGGTTATATAATCCTTGTCGGTCATAGCATTTACATTAAAAAATCGGCAAATCCATCCTGAAACTCTCCACCTCGGGAGTCTGCGGAATCTCGCACACATCCCCGAAAAGCAACCTCAACTGCTTGCCGTATTCATCGGCCGGGACCTCAGACAAAGCCTTGCCCAAGCCGTGCATCTTATAAATCATATACGTAAGCCTTCCGAAACTGTTTCCTGATGCCGGCTCCACATATTCATAGTTGCTCTGATAACTCTTGCAGGCCGATATGTAGGTCCAGCGTAGTTTTTTAGGGTTAGCTGACTCTAAACTTCTGGGGCCCGGAATGATGAATTTTCCCGACGTGCCCCGCACAGTAAGCAGGTCGTCGTCATCGCGCGATCCGTCGCCGGAGTGGCAGGCGTCGCTAACCACCACAACCTTGCCCGTCTCCCCTACCCTATCTTTAAGCACTGAAAGCCAGTGGAATAGCGTATCGTCGGTGATATGACGCTCGCCCTCGTAAACACCTTTCGTATATTCCTTGAAGGCATCGTAAGGCACAATGGCCTCATCGTAGCCGTCAGCCTCGTCGCCATCCAAATCCGTAACCTGCTGACCGTGAGCCGAAAAGTGGATATAGACCACATCGCCGGGCTTTACAGATTTCCCAAGCATCAGGAACTCCTCCCTGATATTCCGGAAAGTGGCATCAGAATTAGTAAGTACCCTGATATCAGATTCCTTAAAACCATTGGCCACCAGATACCTGCGCACAATCTCCACATCCCTGTCGCCGGAAATCCTGTGCCACCGAGAATCCTGATACTCGCCAATCCCCACCACCAGCGCCCGGCGAGTCTGAGCCAAGGCAATGGTCTGAGAAAGCAAAAATAATATAAGAAGGAAATTTCTGAGCATAGTTATATGATTTTTGGCACAAATATATTAATAAAACCGTGAAAATATCTCACGAAAGCGTGAAAGTTTTTCACAGATTCTCGCCAAACTAATCCAGCATCACCCATCCCGCCCAGTAATAAGCCTCTGGGAACCGCGCCCTCACTGCCTCCTTGGCCTGCTGGAACGCCTTGTGCCTGTCGCCGTAGGCTACAATCCCCTTGTAAAATTCCGTCATCAAGAGCGAAGTTGCGTTGTCTGAAACCTTCCACAGTGACATCACAATAGTCTGAACGCCAGCACTTTTGAATGCTCGTTGAAGGCCGAAAACGCCGTCGGTGCTGATATCGCCGAGGCCAGTCTCGCACGCCGAGAGCACCACCATCTGAGTCCTTGAGAGGTCGAGGTCCTTGATTTCCTGAGCGGTGAGGATTCCGTCGTCGACGCCGTTGGGAATGCGCTCGCCCTTCCACACACGGTTTGCGCCCGCAAGCGCAAGTCCCGAGCGGAGAAGAGGGTTGAGATTGACAGTAACTCCGTCAAGTTTTCCTACTAGCAAATTTTTCTTAATCGAGGTGCTGTCTTTAAGGAAAAATCCGTGGGTAGCAAGGTGAACGATATCGTACCCCTTAGAGCCCAAAGCCTTAAACGCCTCCTCGGAAGCTAATGCACCTGATTGTTTTTTAACATCAAAATGTTTGTCAACCAACACCCTCTCGATATTATCCACCTCAGTTTTTGTTCCTGGAATAGGGCGAAACTCTGCCCTTGTAGAATCATCTTCAAAAACCGCCCTTGATACGTTATCAGAGTAATTAGCATACAGAAGACTCTGTTCAATCATCTGATCATCAGAGAGATCGTAAGATATATCACCGAAAAGAAGAATGGACTTGGGATTTGACTTGTCGTAATAATCAATAATCTCACTAGAGGAAGATATTCTTCTGAAATCATAATTCAAATACATTGGTCTACCATTTTTATCCAACAGATTTTCCAACGAAATATTATGAATAACTCCTGAAGGTGAATAGAAAATCCGATCACCTTTCTTGGCCAAAGTCAAAATCGGGTCTAGTACTTTTTCTCTAAGTATTGAAGATGATAGTTCGGAATGCATTGATACAATCTTACCATTAAATTCTTTTCTGAATATCGTATCATTAAACAACTCAAAAAATTGGGGCTGTTTCCATCCCTTTTTAAAAACAAAAGCTACATAAGTCCTTCCATCATCATTCATCAAATCTGTCTTAACTTTCACATAATCAAAAAACTCTACTACAATTTCATTTGATTTCAAACACTTTGTCACCTCATCCCATTTATAGTTCTTGATATATACACTATCTACTTTACACATTTTAGCCATCAATTCAAATTCCGATTGATACATTAAATAGTGAACAGAATCAGCCAATGCTTTAGAAGTCATAATGTATTGTGAATATAATGATTTCAGAGACTTGACTCTCTGATACTGTTTTATAAGTGCTGTATCATTACTGTTTTTAACAAACTTACCCAATTGACGAATAGAATTAAGCGCACCTCCTTTTAATGTAAGACATAGATTTGTCAACAAATCATTATTCTTATCAACTCCAGTCTGATGCAAAGTGAATAATAAATCATTCAAAGATATGTGATTTATTAGACTCTGAAACTTCTCATCTTCTGGCATCAAAAACAAATTAAATCTAACTTTATCAAACTGTATTCTATACAATAAATTAACTAAATCATCATTGATATTATCTAAGTTATATTTAGGAGAAACTTTTGCCAAAGAAAGAACAAACAATTCAAACAACTTAGGATTTGGCTGATTATCTACCTTATCAGCCAACCCCACCAAATCAGCATAATCATCAATATTTCCACAACACGCTTTGTATTGATAATACATTATCTTTGCTTGCAACAAAACGGACTCAGGATCAGTAGACTTTCTCAACAACGAACTACGATATGCCTTTTCGCTACATTCCAATGCTTTTGGGAAATCGCCCTTAGACTCATAACATAGAGCCAAATTAATATTGCAATGAACATCAACGTCGTAAAAATCAGGAACTTCATTTTTATACCCGAAGGCTTTGTTATAACATTCAATGGCATCATCAAACAAATCACATTGCAGATAGACCGACCCCATTTGACAATACATTTCATAAAATATTTTAGCATCTTTTATATTACGAGACACAAGGAATCCAGATAATTCAGACAAACAAACATAAGCCTGCAAATTTTGATTGAAATAAGAATATATATTCCCTGCTTTCAACAAAACATTAATAAACCTCAGGCAATAAGTAGAATCTAAATCCAAATTATTTTTATAAAATTCATACAAATCCTTAATGCGTTGAGAAGCCTGTATGTAATCAAGGCTTTCCACATCCATTTCAAGAAACTTATCCTCAAACTCTATAGGATATTCACCTGTCAAATCCAAGTATCTCTTACAACAATCCAAAAGGAAATTATAACACTGAGTAGAAGGTCGCTTTGCCAAACGGTAATAATCTGACAATGTTAAACAATAATCTTTGTATTTATCTTTATCAAATGGAGCAGTCATCTCCATTTGGTTGAGATACCAATGTCCATAAAAAATAGCCTTCTCATAATCGCCAATGAAAAACGCACAAGTCTGTGCATTAGATAAATTATGAAGAAACCATTCATTGTCTTTTATCGGAATAGGATAATCAATATAAGACAGAAGGCGCTCCTCCAGATCAAGGGAAGCACTATCACCGTACATACTCTGCATATCCAAAGACAGCGACAAACTAACCTTCCAAAACCTTATAGAATAAAACTCCTTTTTTTTAATCAATAATTGAATTGCTTCAAGATAGTAATCAATTGCAGAATCTTCATCTCCATCAAGGTCTAGTCGGTTGCCTAAGTACTGCAATGTATCAATACGGTCCTTGTTCTCCTTTTGGGCAAAGGGAACCTGAGCAAAGGTTTCTAAAGCACTTATCAGCATAAAAATCACAACAGCCAGTTTTCTCATAATACTTCTTATTTTTGATTTTAGAGTTACAAATATAAACAAAAAACGACAACTCTATACAGAGTTGTCGCAAAAATAAAATTTATATTAAGGTCTTAATTATTTATACGCAGTTCCATTGAGTCTAACACTTCCACCCATTGCAGAAGCAAACTTATTTCTTTCACCGCGTACCAAAACAACACCACAACCAATTTTTGCAGCCTGCTTCTGCAATTGTTTTAAAGCACTATTATAAGAGCCCCAACCTCCGGCTTTTCCTTTCAAAGTTTGAACACGGGTAAGTCCTGCTACATCAGATTCAAGATAGGTGATTACAACTTTTTGCCAATCATCCTTACTTGTAATCACAGGAACATCGAGACCTTTGGAACATTCTTCTTTTCTCCCACTAGCGAAAATAATTGTTCGAATCTCAACCTTAGATTTTTCATTAACCAAATCCTCATTAGGATATTGGAAAGAAACTGCATCTGTAGTGTTTTTTACAATTTTCACAGACAACACCTCTCCATTTTTGCAAATCAATGTATCCGTTTGAGCAAATGAAGCAACAGAACAAATCAAAGCAATTAAAAATAATAATACTTTTTTCATCTACTTAAATAATTTAAATGGTTGATACTAATAGACAAAGCAAAGATAAACAACCTCTAACTATTTTACAGCATCAAAACCGTTACAATATTTCACGGAAGCGTGAAAGTTTGTCACAAAAATGACCACGAATAATCAAATCCCCAATCTTCTCACCCTTGCATATTATCAAAAAAATCATTATATTTGCATTTTTCAAACACGACAAAAATGGCATCATTACCTCAAAACACCGAGATATCGCAGGACCTTATGCAGGACTTGCGACAAATTATAGACAAGGCCCGTACCAACGTGGCCAAGACCGTCAACTCCGAACTTACCATTATGTACTGGCATATCGGAGACCGCATCAATCGCGAAGTGCTTGGCAACAAGCGCGCTGAATACGGAAAACAAATTGTCGCGGCAGTGGCGACACAATTGCAGAACGAGTATGGAAGCAAGGGATTCGAGTTGAGAAACATCAGAAGAATGATGACTTTCGCTCAATTATTTTCTGATATTCAAATTGTGTCGCGGACGGCGACACAATTGTCCTGGTCTCATTTTCAAGAAGTTCTGTCAATCAAGGACGATTTAGCCCGTGAATTTTACATTACAATGGCGGCGTCAGAAAAATGGTCAAGAGACCTACTCCGCGCCAAGATCGACGGTATGCTCTATGAGCGGACGGCGATAAGTGGCAAACCTGATGAGTTCATCAAACAGGAACTCGCCAGTATGCGCAACAAGGAGACTTTCTCGCCTGATTTGGTGTTCAAGAGTCCGTACTTCCTCGACTTTGCAGGACTGAAAGGTATGTACAGCGAGAAATCTCTCGAAGACGGTTTGGTATCTCACCTTCAGCAATTTATACTGGAACTTGGCGCAGGCTTCTGTTTTGTGGACCGTCAGAAACGTATGATAATAGACGGCGAGGATTTCTATCTCGACCTGCTGTTTTACCACAGAAAACTCCGCAGACTTATCGCCATAGACCTGAAACTTGGAAAATTCAAGGCTCAGTACAAGGGACAAATGGAACTGTATCTCCGTTGGCTTGAGTTAAACGAAATGGAGCCCGACGAGCAACCTCCTTTGGGTCTTCTGCTCTGCACCGAGGGCGGAGACGAACAGATAGAACTCCTGCAACTCGACAAGGCTGGAATACGTGTGGCTCAGTATCTTACAGAACTTCCATCAAAAGAAATACTGCAAAGACAACTTCAGAAATCTCTCGCCGAGGCCAAGGCAAGGATTGATAATTTTCCACCGGAAGAGGAATAATCAACAAAATGACCACGAACGCATATTTTACCTTGTTCGTGGTCACTTTGGGTATCCCCAAATGACCACGAACGGTACTTTTACCCAGTTCGTGGTCACTTTGCGAAAAATAGTGACACCAGTGGTGACACAATCTCATATAAAAAAAAACTTACTCCTCAAACAAAGTCTCGTAGTGGTTGAGCAACCATTCATACTTCTCGCGCCAGGGTAATTTATGACCGTTGCTTGGCCAGATTGCGTCTGGGCCCTTAATGTATCTCAGGGCAATGTTGTAGAATCCGTTCTCGTCGACTACATATCTGATATGCTTGTAGTTGTCGGTGGTGATACACATATTGTAATTGTCGGACTCCAGCACCACTGCGGCGCGGTTCTCGATAGAGCGTACTCCCAACACCTCGCTGTATCTGGTCTCGAAATCCTCCTTCGATAAGTGGTCGAACTTGCTCACGATTACGAAATACTTGTTTTCAAGATCATTGATTTCCTCATCGTAAAAAGCCAAAGGCACATTCATAGGATAGAGGATTTCGTCGTTTTTCAACTCGCAGAAAATAATGTTTCTGTCGCCATCCTTCAGATGATAAAGCCCAGTCTCGGGATTGATGACCTTTGCCTTTTTCAGCAAAGAATCTATATTGCCCTTGGGCAAAGAAAAATCTGCGGCATCAGAGGCTTTGAACTCCTTCTGGGAATCGAACAGCACCTCCTTGCCGTCGGGATCGGCCTCTGTATCATACACATAGATAGTTCCTGGAGTATCAAGATCGTTTGTGCTGTTTACAAGTGTGTACGAAGGACGGAGTTCCTTGCCGTTTGGATTGAAACCCATAACGAAACTCTTGCCCGACGTATCGTCCTCGTCAACACCCATAGTGCAGAAACTGAAGCAATTGCTCTCGATAGCGCGCACCCTGTTGTATGGCTTCCACTTGAAAGGCTGAACGTGACCACCTGTCTGATTGATCACGATATCAACGCCATCGTACTCACACCAGAGTCCAGCCAGCAATGGGTCTGAAACATCGTTGCAGATTGTAACTCCTATATTGAGGCCGTTCAACAGAATAGGACAATAGTTGAAAACCTCAGTTTCGTTGAGTTCGTCGCTTTCGAAGGCGGAACATCCTGTGTATGTGTGCTTTGTAAAACAAGTCTCGTCGGTCTCTGGATCCTTGGCTTTGTAATTGCTATACAGCGAAACAATCTCCCCCTCATCATTGTCGCAATTGATAAGGACTGGCTTGTCGCATTTTTTGTTGACGGCAAGGGCCAAATCCGACAACTGAACTCCATCGGCTCCAAAGTAACTCTGAGGGATTTTGCTGAACTCTGGGAATACCAAAAGGTCGATATCAGAGTTCTTTACCAACGACATCACCTTGCTGAAAACCTTCTCGTTGAGCGAGGTTTTGTCTTGTAGGAACAAACCTATTTTCATAATGTAAAAATTAATAGTGATTAAATTTGTTAAATACCTGACCGTCAGACACAAAAAAAAGGACGCAAACACGCATCATTTTGCTATTCTAACGGTGTGGCTCTGGAAAACCTGTGTGTCAAGAAATTGGCAAAAATATAGCGGTTCGCATCCGTATAAGGGTGCAAACTTATAAGGCAAGAGGGTTGACACACAAAATTTTTCCAGAATTTCACCGCTAACCCTCCGCCTCATAAATGCGATATGTCGATTTTTATAGACCTGTTGGCCTTTTTATGAAAGCAAATGTATCATATAAAAGCGACATATCCAAAAGAACCGCTACATTTTTTTCAGTTTTTGCTACGGATGAAGTCAAACATCACTGCCTGACCCTCAAGCACGGTACATACAGAATAATCGCCACTCTTGAGACGGCATTTATAAATGGTGCGACGTCCGTTGGTAAGGCTTTGGAAGTTGTTCTCTGCCACCAGATCCTTGCTACTGCCCTGCTCCACGTATCCGTAGGCACGCATCTGGTCGATAAACTCGTAAGCCTCCTCGCCGAAAAGTCGGAAACTTATCTCCACGCATACCTTCTCGGCCCCCGCAAACTCCATTCCCACATTGCATTTGGGAAGGTCGTAGAAGACAACTCCACCGTTGTAGGCCATCGGAACAATACCGAGATCGTTCTCGATATTGGCCTTGGTGAAAAACGACGCACCCACCCAGTTGGCAAGATATTGCGGCGTCATAAGCATTTCGGCACGCTCGGCATACACATTGTTACCTGATACCGTATCGGTCTCCACTGATTGCGCTTGGGCAAAAGCCACCCACAACCAGCAAACCATCATAATGATTAATTTACTGATTCTCATAATGATAACTAATTTTTAAGATTGATTAATAATATCAGATAAAAGCGCTCTTAAATGAAGTATATTATTTGTAATTACGTTTCATATAGTTGATTTCCTTGATGATATCCTTGCGGAACCATTCAGGCTCCAGGACCTCCACACCGCATCCGTGGGCAAGTATCTCAAGAAAAAACTCCACAGTGGGATATACATAGTAACTGAATACCGAATAATATTCCTCGGTAACTATCTCTTTCTGAGAATGATGAATAGGCAGAGTACGCACATAACGGCGCTCGTGGCAGTCCACTCTCAGTTTCACCTCGCACGGCCCATTAGACGAATTCACCCTTACGCCAAAGGCATTCTGGAAATACTCGCGGGCATTGAAATCTTCAGGCATCTCAAAAACATCGTCGGCCACCTCCACAGATTTAATCCTATCGAGGCAATAGGTACGCATAGCCGATTTCTGATTGCAGAATCCAACAAGATACCATCTCTGATGAAAGTTCTTCAGGCAGTATGGATCCACGAGATAAAGAATTGGCTCGTCGTCACGGAATTTCTGATATGCGATACTCACCTTCCTATTCAAGTGCATCGCGGTGGTAATGGGCTCAATGAACTCATAACCATTGGGAACCTGATCGAATATAATCCTGTCGCTCAAGCCCTTGCAAACCGAGATTGTATTATTTATAGAGAACGAATTGAAAAGCCAGGCCAACACAGGCTGTTTTCCAATATCAGACCTATCCGCTATATAATACCTGAAAGTGGATTTGTTGCAAAGTATGTCGATATCAAACATCGACTTTATCTGCTCCAGGTGGTTTTGGAAAGTCCTTCTGGGCAGAGGTTCTCCGTTGAAGTTCAGGATAGACCTCTCCCATTTGGAGGCGACCTCGTGAAGCGAGATCCCGTCTTCCCCGGCATCAAAAATCACCTGAGCCAGCCAAATATATCTGCGAAACAAATCGCCCGTACTTACCTTGCTGTTTGTCATAAATCCCAAATTTTGTATCGCAAAGATAAAAACAAAAGTGCACCAAATCACGGTGCAGGGAGAGAAAAAAACGGAAATAAAAAACTGCCACAAGTTGTGGCAGAATTGGGAAAACTCCAACAAGTTGTTGGAGAATTAGGGAAGATATTTATAATCAATCAGATATAATGAGGCTGTCCCGAAAGCGAGACAGCCTCTTCTCCAACAAGTTGTTGCAGAATTGGGTTTATACCACAAAAACACCAAGCAAAACACCACAAAAATACCAAGCAAAATACCGCAAAAACGCCAAACAAATTTTGTAAAGTATGTAAAAATATATACATTTGCGCATAATTCACAGCGACAAAATATGGAATATCTAAATAGAATTATCGACGACACATTATCAGACTATCTCGAAGCCTTTGGCGCGGTTCTCATAGAAGGTCCCAAATGGTGTGGGAAAACCACGAGTGCCGAAACCAAAGCCCAAAGCGTCATAAAAATGCAAGATACTGATAAGAGAGAAGAATACATAACAACAGCAAACACCAAACCATCACTGCTACTCATTGGAGACACGCCAAGACTAATAGACGAATGGCAAGACGCCCCTGTCATTTGGGACGCTGTGCGCACTATGGTGGATAAACGTGGTGTACCAGGTCAGTTTATTCTAACAGGCTCAAATGCCGTGGACAAGAAAAAAATACAACACTCAGGCACGGGAAGAATAGCAAGACTTAAAATGCTTCCTATGAGCCTGTGGGAAACCAAAGAGTCTAATGGCAAAATATCACTGAGTGAATTATTCAACAATCCCAACTACGACATAGACGGCATAAAATCAGATCTCAGCATAGAGCAACTGATATTCGCTTCCTGCCGTGGGGGCTGGCCTGCAACATTAAAAATGAAATCAGACAAAGCCAAACTGCTTGTAGCCAGAAACTATGTAGACTCTCTGTGCAAAGAAGACATTTCAAGAATAGACGGAATAAACAGAAACGAAAGAACCACAAGAATGATTCTACGCTCATATTCCAGAAACATTTCTACGATAGCAAAAAAGACATCCATAATACAAGACATCACATCTTCTGGAGAAGTTTCGATATCGGACACAACCTTCGACGATTACATCAACGCCCTGAATAAATTGTATGTAGTAAGCAACATAGACGCCTGGTGTCCTGCAATAAGAAGCAAGACAGCCATTCGCAGTGGCGCAAAACTTGCGTTTACAGACCCATCCATTGCAGTTGCCTCGTTAGGTCAGACTCCAGATTCCCTTTCGCAACAATTAAAGACTTTCGGTTTCATATTTGAACAACTATGTGTACGCGACCTCAAAGCATATACACCAGGGTTCGACTCCCACATATCATATTACCGTGACCGTTATGGACTTGAAGCCGACTTGGTACTTCACCTCGATGACGGCAGATATGCTCTTATAGAATGTAAACTTGGGAGCCGTGAGATTGAGGAAGGCTCCGCACATCTCCTTGAGATAAAAAGACTTATACAAGAACACAACAAAACAGAAAAACAAGTTCCGTTGCGAGAGCCTGATTTGTTGATGATTCTCACTGCCGGAGAAATGGCATATACCAGAGCCGACGGTGTAAAGATTGTTCCAATAGGGTGCCTTAAACCTTAATCCAGTATCACAAATCCCGCCCAGTAATACGCCTCGGGAAACCGTGCCCTCACTGCCTCTTTGGCTTCACGGAACGCCTTATGTCTGTCACCGGAGGCGAGAAGCACACGATAAAACTCCGTCATCAAGAGCGAAGTCGCATTGTCTGATACCTTCCACAATGACATCACAATCGTCTGGACGCCAGCGCTCTTGAAGGCCCGCTGAAGTCCGAAAACGCCGTCGGTATTGATATCGCCGAGGCCGGTCTCGCAGGCGGAGAGCACCACCATCTGAGTCTTGGAGAGGTCAAGATCCTTAATTTCCTGAGCGGTGAGGATTCCATCGTCAACGCCAGTGGGCACACGCTCGCCGTTCCAAGCACGGTTGGCGCCCGCAAGCGCAAGTCCCGAGCGGAGAAGGGGATTATGGGAAATGGTGTTGTCGTCCACCCTACTGAAAAAAATATTCCGACTCACCTGCGCGCTGTCCCTGAGGAAGAAACCGTGAGTAGCAAGGTGGATGATATCGTATCCGCTGACACCCAGAGTTTTAAACGCCTCCTCGCTGGCTTTCTCACGGGTCTGATTAGTTACGGAAATTCCTGAGGCTTTCATCTGACGGGCAATGTTATCGACCTCGCGACGGGTGCCGGGAATGGGTCCGAAACCGCGTCCGAAGCCTGACATTCCGTAACTGATATCGCCGAAAAGCAAAACCTTGGAGGGGCTGGATTCCGAGGCCGTGCCGACAAGTTCGCCAGTGGACGACACACGCCTGAGGTCGTAATCCAAATATAAAGGTTGCGGTCGGCTATCTTGTTTCCGAACTCCAACAACGCCTGATAATCAACCACATTGCCGAGGCAAGCCTTGTAATAAAGGTAGGCGATTCGGGACTGGAGGCTGATATCTGCGGATTTCAGCGACTTGTTTACGGAAGAATAACGGCAGGCTTTATTGCTGAGGCTCAGGGCTTTCAGACAATCACCCTTCTGCTCGTAAGAACTGGCTTGTTGCAGAAAACAGAAAATCTGCCCATCGTAGCAATCGGGCGGGTCGGTGTGGTACATCAGGGCTTGGGAATATGAATCTATCGCGCTGTCGCTGAGGCCTTTCTGCTGATATATCAGCCCATACTGAAGGTATAGGTTGTGGAGGATTCGGCGGTTTTGGATTCTGTGACTATCCATAAACTGCGACAATTCCTGAAGGTATTCCAAAGCCTTGTCGCACTGATTGGTGGTGGCAAAAAGACGGCTTCCCTGAAGGAGGGTTTCGGCAAGTTTTTCATATAATGTGGTATCAGCAACCTGATAATAATACTGACGTAACCCACTGATATTCTGCAATGCCGAGGCGTAGGAATGGCTCTCGATATCGAGCAAGATCTGTTGCTCCACAAAATCGGGTGGAATTGTTCCCGTGATTTCACGACAGCGGGTTCCGTATGTTTCGAGGAATCCGTAGCAATCGTCCAACGGCCTGTGCATCAGCCTATAACACTCATAAACACTTAGACACTGACGGTAATATTCCTGAGGATTCAATGGCGTGCAGGCCTCCATCTGACGTATCAGCCAACGCCCGTAATATATGGCCCGTCCGTAGTCCTTGACGGCGAATGCGAGGCTCTGTGCGCTCTGCAAGTTTCGGCTGAATGACTGATTATCAGGGATTATTTCGTGGTATTTCAGGTAGTTGAGGAATTTATCCTCCATCTCGAGGGCCTTGGCGGGATTGTACAAAATTTCCACATCGTCTATCACATCCTGCACCAAATCCCAAAAAATCCGCGAGCGGATTTGCTTTTGCTCAAGCATCAGAGCCACCGCCCTCGAATAATACCCCAGCGCCCCATCCCTATCGCCCGCCTCGTCCATAGCGTGGGCATACATCCGCAGAGAATCGATTCTATTGGGCTTTTGCGTGTAGGCAAATAGCGGAAGGGTAAGGAGGAGAATGAGGAGAAGGTGACGCATAGTTTTTTTTGGAGGCAAAGATATGGAAAAAAATTATTATATTTGCAAGCAAAATACTCAGAGGAATATGGACGATATAGAATGGTTAAATTTTATGACACTTACTCGTCGCCTCAATTCGCAAAATTATTGGCTCAAAATCCGTTGCCAAAACAAGAGGAATTTGTGTCGATTGAATTGACACAAATTTGTGCCGTTTCGAACGGCACAAATTTATTCTCGACAATTTAAACAGAAACCGAAGAGTTATACCCAAGTCCCGCCAAATGTCCAAGTGGCGCTTGGACATTTGGCAACAGGTTTTATTATTGCTTTTAAACCAATGATAAGAAATAAAAGGTTATTGATAGATAAAACCAAGAAATTCTCCACAGTGTGGAGAATTTCTTGGTTTTATCTATTATTCTATATTATTTTTACACAAAATTCAACAACACACCTACAACTACTGGTTTAAGATACGTCTCTGACGCTGAATCTCTTTCTCCAATTCCTCCTCGGTAGGAAGGTAGGTAACATATTTGGAGGCAAAAATCTGCTGAGCCTTACTAAGTATGGAATAGCGTGCGATAGTCTTATCGGTCTCGGAACACAATAACAGACCTATTGTAGGATTATGCTCACCACCTTTCACCATATCATCATACATATTCACATACATCTCCATCTGTCCAATGTCCTGGTGAGTAATCTTGCCAATTTTCAAATCAACAAGCAAGAAACATTTAAGATTGTAGTTGTAGAAAACCAAATCAATGTAAAAATCCTGTGTCTCGGTACGGATAAGTTTCTGACGGTCAACAAAAGAAAATCCCTTGCCCAATTCCAAAAGGAAATCCTGCAACGAATTGATAATAGCCGTCTCCAATTGCTTCTCCTTAAAGGAAACATCTCTGCGCAAGCCAAGGAATTCAAGCACATAAGGATCTTTAAGGTAATCTAATACACCCTCCTTATAAACAGCGGTATTTTTCTCCATCTCCGCCACCACTTCCGTATCGTGACCAGAAGACAACAGACGCTCAAAATACTGTGTGGACACATTCCTGTCCAACGCCCTCACATCCCACTGATTAATCACACTCTCGTTGCAGTACCACTCACGAGCCTTCTCTGAATCCGCTCTCATTATCACCTTATAATGGCTCCAAGTCAATATACTCCACGTAGTAGAGAATCTACTGGGATCAGGGAACGACTGATAGAATTTCCGGTAATTGTAAAGGCTTTGTTCGGAGAAACCTTTGCCCAACTTTTCTGTAAGATACAATGACAGATTCTTTATCACTTCCTTACCGTATCCTGCACGTGAATTGCCATCCTGCTCCTGCAATACAATTCTCCTACCTACAAACCAATACGAATACACCATAGCGTAATTGATATGGGTCTTCACATACGATTTCGAAACTTGGATGATATTGTATACATCCTCCATATAGTTATCTGTATCAGATACCATCGCTAGATATTCACTTGGTATTTTCTGCAACTTGTCTTCCATTGATCACCAATTTTGATATACCGCAAAATTAATAAAGAAAACATATCCCCACAAGATTTTATAAGGTATTTACAAAAAAAATAGAACTTATTATCGTTTTTAGCATATTTTAATATAATATAAGGCTATTGATAGATAAAATCAAGGAGGCTGTCCCGAAAGCGAGACAGCCTCTTTCTTGATTTCACGCCTTCCTCTCCTCCACCCTCATCACCTTGGCAGTTATCACGCCATCGGGAGTCGAAATCTGGATTACGTCGCCCTCGGTTAGGTCATTAATGGTATGGATCACCTTGTCGGCCGACGAGATTCCGAACTGCGCGCCAGGCTCGGCCACCATCCTGAACTGAGGTTGCAGAGGATTACGGAAAGCCACCATCTTGCGCTCGGCGAGAGTCAACTTCTCGGCCTTCTCGTCGAGGAGCCTGAGGTGCGCCTGTCGCTGTCCTGATACCTGCAAAACTATGTGGGAGGCCTTGGTGTATATCGCGTGACTCTTGCGGACAAACACGCCATTGAACTTCTGCTTTATGCTGTTGGTCTTCGTCCTCAGAATCTGCATCTTGCGCTCAAAGGCCATACGGAATTTATATTTTATGCCTGCCGACGGCGAATTAAGACGGTTGGCGTTTCTGCTGATATGACGGCCAAACTGCGCGTGAATCCTGCTTACAAGCGAGTTGAACTTAGCCAGTTCGCCCTGAAACCTGTCCACAAGAAACTTGGCCAAATCGCTGGGCGACACAAACTCCTGATTCGCAACTTCCTCTATCACAGTCTTGTTGGTGACGTGTCCGATACCCGTGAGCACCGGCAAAGGGAATGTGGCCACCAGTCGCGAGAGGTCCAGGTCGTTGAAACACTGCAAAGCCACCTCGCCTCCGCCTCCGCGGATAATGCACACGGCATCAAAGGCCTCCGCATATTTCCTGATCTCCGTAAGCGACTCCGTAATCTGCGCAACGGCCTTGTTGCCAAGCATTTGGGCAGGAAACAGACGCACCTGAATACTCGGCACGGATTTCACCAACGCGCAAAAATCCTGATATCCCTTGCTGGTCTCCACCGAAACCACGGCAAAGCGCTTCAGAATAGTTGGAAGTCTGAGGCTTCTGTTAAGGGCAAAAACACCCTCGGATTTTAGTTTTAGAATGGAATTCTGATGATTGCGGGCCTGCTCGCCGATAATAGAATCAATGTCGATATCCTTCACCTCCAGGCGGACACCACGGCTCTTGCTGAAACTTACGGAACAAAGCACATAAACCTTCATACCGTCCTTAAGTGGCTCGCCCACAGAGGATAGAAACCTCTCGTTGAAGGCCTGGAAATTTTTCTTGTGTATGAATGCTGATACTTGCGCAAAGGTTTTGCCGTCGCGGTTTTCCACGAGGTCGGGGTAGCAATGACCCGTCTTGGTGTAGAGGTTCAGTTTCGAAATCTCGGCCTTCAGCCAGTATTCACCGCAATAGTGCTTGTCGAACATCCGCTGAATGCTTCCCACAAACTCGTCGAGGGAATATACCTTCTTACCCGAAACTTGCTCTGGCATTTTCTTATGGAATTAAGCCTCCACCTCTTTAAGAATCTGATCAACGCTGTCCTGAGTCTCACGGAGTTTGTCCTTGCAGGCACGGATAAGGGGGATACATTTCTTGGCCATTTCCGACAGATCGTCAACAGAGATCTCAGGATTCTCGAGAGCCTTCTCTATCTTCTCCAACTCGGCAAAACTCAAATCGTAACTTGCCAAAATCTCATCAGAAAAATACTTTGTATCTGCCATTTTTTGCGTTGATTATTTAATAGGGTTTACTATAAGGCGAAATTAGGGAGAAAATCACATTTCTCCAAATATTTTTAAGCAAAAACATAATATTTAATCACAATCAACACGCAATCAACGCATTGAAACTGCAATTATTATACATATATTTTCTACGACTTGATAGAGTTGTCAATGACAAAATCCTTAAGTTCCTCTACATCAAGTTTCATTATCTGGGCAATCTGCTCAATAGACATAGTACCCAAAGCATAGAAACCCAAAGCCGACCTAAGAGCCTCCTGATGAGCCTCTTGACGGGTCTCCTGAAGAGCCTGTTCACGAGCCTTCTCCGCGGCCTTCCGTTCCCTACGCTCTATAGAATTGTAATAAGCACAATAATCATCAAGGCTCTCGTCATACTGCCTCTGCTGAGCCTCGGTGAGAGCCGAGTATTCGGCAATCTCGGCCAACCTCATAAAGAGTGGCTTCTCGTTGATGAATGGCAATGCTGTTTCCATAGTTGACATATTCGCTAAAATGTAAAACCATTTGTCCATAATTGTCTCGCAATCGGACTCTTCCATCTCTCTGTAAAATGGCAACTGGATTTTCCAGTATTGGAAAATATCAGAGTCAATCACTTTTTCGTCGGTATCCATCAATGCGCAGTGCGACAATGGCTTGGGGCGTTTCTCATCCTTGAAGTTCATAAAGAATACACCATAGATATTCTTCATATGGTAATCCCAAGGCAGTTTCTCGGTCTTGCCTTTCTCGTCAACAACCTCACGGAAACCCTTTTTCTGTTGTCGGGAGGTGGCTCGGGCCATATAGAAGACTACCCTGTCGGAGAAATAGTCCTGAGACTCATTCTGCATCTCAATCACAAACTCCTCTCCACTGTTGGCACGGCAATGAACATCGAAAATCACCTTGCGCTTATCCCAAGCATATTCCGAAGCCTCGTTCTCACAGATAGTAACCTCTTCGATAACAAGGTCGATTCCCTTGGATTGCAACAAGTCATTCAAGAACCCCCGCGTTATCTGCTCATCGGTGAAGATGATCTTGAAACCATAGTCGATAACGGGATCCACATACCTTGAATGACGATATAGTGATTTGTCTGCCATAATATTATTCTTTGTACCGCAAAGATATTGATTATTTGCTAAATTGCAAAATTATACGGAAATTGTGTCATTCGAAATGACACAATTTGGGCCGATTGAATGCACCTGAAACCCACAATTCCCCACAAAAATCTCAATAAGTGTTGTTTTTTAACAAATAAAAATCTAAATTTGTGTGGTTTTTCTATCTAAAAAAATCTCAATAAGTGTAGATATGGAATTAAGAAGAAAGTTTTACGACATATTAAAGAACTGGAAAACAAGGAGTAACGGCAAATCTGCTTTACTTATCCAAGGAGCCAGACGTATAGGCAAGAGTTATATTGCCGAAAAATTCGCACAGAAGGAGTACAAATCATATATTCTGATTGATTTCAACTTTGTGGACAACGAGGTGAAAGACCTTTTCATCCACGACATCAAGGATATGAATATGTTCTTTATGAAACTAAGTGCAATTTACGGCGTTACACTTTACCCAAGAGAATCAATCATAATTCTTGACGAAGTGCAACTATTTCCAAGGGCCCGTAGCGTGGTAAAATATCTGGTAGCCGACGGCAGGTACGACTACATAGAGACAGGCTCGCTTATCTCCATCAAACAGAACGTAAAGAATATCCTGATACCATCGGAGGAACAGCGTTGCAGAATGTTTCCTATGGACTTTGAGGAATTTCTGTGGGCTACCAACAACAGTCAATTAGCGGATCTTATCAGAAATTGCCACGAACAGAAAACTCCATTAGGACAGGCTCTCCACAGAAAAGCAATGAACTTATTCCGCCAGTATCTAATAGTGGGAGGAATGCCTCAGTCTGTTCTTACTTTCATAGAAACCAATGACTTGTCAGAGGTTGACATCATAAAGAGAAACATCCTTGGCCTCTACCGCGACGATATAAACAAACACGCCAGGGGATATTCCACAAAGGTAAAAGCCATTTTCGACGAGATACCCAACCAATTGAAAAACCAGAACAGGCATTTCAAACTATCGTCGATAGCGGACGGCGCAAGATTCAAGGATTACGAAGAGCCTCTGTTCTGGCTTAGCGACGCTATGATTGCCAACAACTGCTACAATGCCCAGGAACCCAACATAGGCCTTTCACTAAATATGGACCGCACAATAATGAAATGCTATCTTGGCGACACAGGATTGCTGATAAGTATGATTTTCGACGAAAAAGCAATTGTAAGCGAGCAAATATACAAGAAAATACTTATCGACAAACTTGAGGTGAATCTTGGTATGGTATTGGAGAACTATGTGGCACAAACACTTACATCTACAGGTCACAAATTGTTCTTTTTCACCAACAGCGACAATCAAAACAAGGAAAACAGAATGGAGATAGATTTTCTGATAGCCAAGAAAAACATCACAAACCGTCATAATATTTCGCCGATTGAGGTAAAATCCGGCAAAAACTACACACTGAATTCAATAAACAAATTCAGAACCAAATATGGAGAATACACAAACACCCCATACGTTTTGCACACAGCCGACTTCGAGGAGAAGGACGGAATAGTGTATTTGCCAATTTATATGACAGGATTACTCTGATTTGTGCCGACAATGTCGGCACAAATTTGGAATTGTGTTTGTGAATAGGTTAAAAGCTATCCAAAGAAGTCTTGTGGAATATTGCAAATCATCAGCGAGGAAGAGTGAAGGAGAATAGCCAACCTGCATTACTTGTTAGCTGGGCATCATTCTTTGGTCATATACCGCCCGGACTGACGCCCGGCTAACAGGTAATTCTACTATGCGACTTCCTCTCCCACAATCTTCTCCGCGAGGGCATTGAGTGCCTTGCATTCATCTCTCGTGATTTTGCGGTTCTCGAAGTAATACTCCCACGGACTAATCAAAAGCAACAGCCCCTCGGCGCAATAGTCGAAGGACCTGCCTTCGGGTTTGTATCTGTCTGGAAAGCCTTTCTGACGCAGACGGATTATCTTGTAACCACGCTCGTAGGCAGTGCGGATCACCTCCTTCTCGTTGGGATGAATAGCCGCGCTCACCAAGACTCCGCCCCGACTGCCACACGCAAGCCATCTCTCGCGCAACACATTCCACTTCTCTGCGGAATACTTATGATGATAGATAACAGCCACCTTCTCGGGATAATCAAGGAGGAAACGGTTGCCGAGAATCTGACACTTGGTATCAGCCACCATAAAATCCCTGCGGATAGCGAAAAAGGCCTTATTGCTTTGCTTCACAAGGAAACGACGTGGATTGTCGTTAAGATAATTGATCCACGCGCCAAACTGTTTCTCGTAATTCCAAAGAATCTTGTCATTATAGCCAGGCTCAAACAATGGAACCACAGGCTCTCCCTCCTTCGGGACAGGCTTTTTATTGATACTGACACCCAAATCCCTGGCCGCATGCGAGCATCCGCCTTTGAATCCTGCAATCACCTGTCCCAAATGCTTTTCCATATCCTCTCTGATATGCACAATCATATGAATATGGTCGGGCATAATGCGGAACTTCCACAACTCCACCATCGGGTATTTCTGATGAATCTTGATAAACTCATAGACCTCGATGAACTTAGCCAATCTGGAATACACCATCTTAGGAGCATTGGGCGACGAGGCAGGAGCATCAGCATCTCCCTCCACCGTCCCCAACAAATCCTCAAACCCCGATATCAGCAACGTAATGTGATACGTCCCCTTCCGCCGATAGTCGTGCCACACACACCTACGCGTCATAGAGTGCTGAGTGGCATAGATTTTCATTCCCTTGGATTGCGCTTCGTCTTTGGTCATTTTGTTGTAGTGTTTTTGTTTGGATAGGCAAAGATAGAAAAGAAAACCGAAAGAGAGAGTAGGAAAAGGAAATAATTTTCCAACCACGTAACAATAAATTACAAAGGATTTCTTACAAAAAAAGTAATACTATTGCATCTGATTAAAGAACTATATAATTTTGAACAATAATTTTAATATTTAAGACAATGGCAAACATATGTAAATTTTGCTTACGAAACAAAGCGGATAAAAAGAATACGCACTTCTTAACAGATTCAATAATAAGAACCTGTTTAAACGAAAATTGCTCCACCCAAAGAGAGAAAGGTTTGTACTTTGACATATCAACCAACAAACCCTTCTTAGGATTCAATTACCAAAGGAATGCAACTCCTGAAGGATTACACAATATTCTCGGAAGAGAACCAAACGACGAAGAAAATGAAAAATCCAAAAACAGCATTCCATATTCTGTCGATTATGTGTTTTGCAATGAATGTGAAAAGAAATTTACAGAAATCGAAACAGAATTCTCAAACCAATTACCTCTATTTCATAGTGGGAAATTTAGCGACAGTATAACAATTAGGAAATTCTTTTATCTACAATTTTGGAGATCAGCGGTTTGTAATCCAGATTTCCATATACCAGAAACAACATTAAATTATATGAGGGATTGCCTTCTTTCCAAATCAAGAGACAAGGAAGATTACAATCAACTACCAATAACAATAACTATACTGGAAACACCACCAAATTGCTACACAGAAAACGTGGTAGGCTTTTGTTCTGGTCAAAACCCGTATGTAATATTGATGAACAACATTATAGTACAATTATATGACTCCAGTCAATCCATCCGTTACGATGAATTATCAGGAATCAATAACCCCAATGATTATTACGAATACATCAATACAAACGAAAATGAAATCAAAATACAGGAAATCAACAACATACAAAGAATGAATATATTAAACAGAATTATATCCCCAAAAACATCAATATTATTTTGGGGTGTCGGTAGTCTATTTACAATCAGTTATAAAATATTACATCAAAATGAACCATCAAATCATATGGTTATGGAATTTCTACGTTTCCTTTTAAAAGACCAAAAATATCTCACAATAGACAATATTTTGAAGACCATCAACAAATTTCTATTCGGAAAATGATTAAACCACCAGCCTCAAAATAGCCTCAATAGCCTCATCGTTTCCACAGACAAATTGATTAGACTGTCGTCCCAAATCCAATTGCTTTTTTATCAATTGCATAAAGTCACTAACAGGAACATCTACCGAACAAGCAACAATGTTAGCCACATTAAGATTTTTCAAATTTTGTTCCTGTTCTGACTTTCTGTAAACATCCCCAGTTACAAATGAAATTGCAGGAATACCAAGATAAGCCAATTCACTCAATGTATTACGACCAGAACGAGTTATAATCAAATTTGCTTTCGAATAATACTCATTGGGCATAATTAGTCGATCATACACATACACATTTTCCGGCAAATTACGAGCACCAATCATATCAGAAATATTCTTGGAAGAACATACGATATGGATATTATACGCACTGAAAACGGGAGCAACCGAAATACATAAATTTGCTATACTTATTGTATTAGCGACAAATTGTTCTCCTACATTAATAGTTCCACCTCCTAAAACACAATACACGTCTTTATGTGAATCATTGACAATATTCAGGATCTCAGACCGCAAAATAGTACCAATAGATAATAATTTCTTATATTTGTACTTGGACGAAACAGCACGCAAGCCGTGGACAATTGCCAAATCTGACAAAGAATACAACGAATTGAAATAATCCATTATCTCAATATCCACCGAAGGATTGTCAATGTCAGACGGATTAAGCAATACAACAATTTTCAAATCAGGATAAGAAATTCGCAACGCCTGAACCATAAGAGGCTCGCCATCAATGATAACCAAATCTGGATTTACGTTTTTTATCAAAGAATGAATCTGACTGCCCATCTTATTGGTTGGCAATAAACCAATAGAGCAATAATCCATCGGGGAAACCAAGGATAAATCACAAGCAAAACCTTTGGCGTTCATATATTTGGCACCTTGCAAATACGAAACCACATAGGTCTCCCAATTGTAAACACTTTTCAATGTTTCAATTATTGATAGACCAGAAACCACCCGACCCAAACCAGGGAAACCTCTAAATATACCCACTACCTTCATTGTCAAGATATGATTTTGTAAATATCAGAAATAAAATACCTACGAATCTTATGTGAATCAACTGGCAAGAAACAACCTCCCTGAGTTAAGAGGAATGCATTTTTGTAATACATAGACACAATCCTCATTGTATAGTCACTATTATCACCATAAGGATAAGCATAAGAGTCAATAGAACCAAACAAATTTTCCAATATTGATTTGGACAGAGACAATTCCCTCAACAAATCATCGTCTGACAATCTAAGTACAGAACGGTGTGTTAATCCGTGAGAACCTATTTCCCATCCCGCCTTAATCAAGATATTCAACTCATCTACATTCATATGCCTTCTTACTGTCTTGTCCTTAAAATTCCAATCATTATCTTTTCCGAAATAATCTGTACAAACAAACACTGTAGCGGTGTAGCCATATCTACTAAGCATAGGCAATGCATTATCCAACACCCCCACATAACCATCATCGAATGTACAAACAACACTTCTCCCTTGCTTCTCGCTATCCATAAGCAAATAATCCCTCATAGAGCATAGTACGTAACCAGACTTATGTATGAATTCCACAAACTCATCAAATAGAGTAACAGGAACAGTAATATTATCATAGGTATCACCCATCACATCGTGAAAAGCAACCGTCAAGACACCATTATGAGTCAGTTTTTGAGGAACAAATACATTTTTTGTCAGCAAATCAGCCCAATAGTTTTTTACGGAATCGTATGATATGGTCTCGAAAAACGTTTCATAAAAGGTTTCATATTTTCGCATATCCATTTTAATGGTCTGATACAATCTATCAGCCATTGAATTTGAATCCCAACAATCAAAAACCATTTCAGGGAAACAACAATTTGCCATCTCTGCCACATAACCTGTATTACTCAATAACACAGGTATTCCCAATGACATACAATCGACCACAGAATTTCCCATACCTTCGCAAACAGAGGCTTGAACATAAAAATCCCAATGACTTTGAATATTTCTGAAATTATCTCTTGTCTGATAACCAAGAAAAGCAACTTCCTTTTCTATACCCAACTTGCTAATTTTCGACTCATAATATTTCTGTATATCATAATCCACCTCCCCTACTAATTCAAGTTGCAAATTATAATCAGTGTATTGGTCAGCGAAACAACGCACCATATCCAACAAAACAGCAACACCTTTTTTCTCATTCAAATGAGAGGCTCCTGTACCGATTATGATACTCTTTGAATCAACAGATTTTACCCTTTTTACCTTACGTTCACAATAATTAGGGATTACCAAACACCTACAATTAGGAACTACAATCTTAGCATTCTCACAAATCTCTTCCGACAGACAAAGCACAAGATCTGCCTGTTCGATCGCTATTTGGGCAAAAGATCTTTTTCGGAACTCCCATTTACATAAATTGATATCCGATCCACGCAACATCAGCCAAAACCGTATTTTCAATTTATGAGACAAAAGAGAGGAGTAATAACCATTGAATCCTCCTCCAAATGCAATTATCAAATCATTTCCTTTGTACAGACGTATGTCAGTTTTCAATTTGGACTCATAGGCTAATTCGAACCCAAGAGACTCATCATAACCACCACAAATAATTTCAGACTTATCAATATACGAAGACAAAACACTTACGTCATAACCCAATGATGACAGCATATGACAAAACTGATGACAACTATATGATAAGCCACCACCATTTTCAGAAAACTCGTATGTTACTATCAATATTTTCATTTTTTATGCCTAATTATATACAAACATTTTGTAGTTTTATTCGCAGGTAATTGATACGTATAAGTATAATCTATGTCTGCACAAGGGAACAAACTTCTAATATCCTCCAATCCAAGTCGTACAAACATTGGAAAAACATCATTGTTTTCTACATAAGACGAGTCAATCGCCTCATATATGAACAACGAAGGACATCCTGCCATTTCGTAACAGTATCTCAACCTATTTAGATAATCGATTTTACTACAACAATCATCATAATACACACAATTCACCATCACCAATATATCACAGGCGATAATATTGCTACTTGGGAAAGATGAGTTCTGCAAAACATCCTCCCTGCCAAACAAATCACTAATCTTGTTTTTTGCAATTACATACATATCATAACCCCGTTCAAATGATATAATATGCTCGAAACCCAAATAGCAAAAAATACTCAGAACATCCCCTTGTCCACAGCCGATTTCCAAAACCGAATTCTGTCTGTCTTGTAGAGATATCAGATCAAACACTTTTCGCCAATACAATGGGAAAGGACGATTAGCATAAATGTCACTCCATATCGCTTTCTTACCCATTGGGATATTATTGACATTATAATCTACTAACAACTTTTGAAGTTCTTCCATAATTCATTAAGTTGAACTACAACATTTCCTTCTTTCAAATTCAGCCTAACATCTGAACTTTTAGAAATACAAGGTTGCAATGTGAAATCAGGCAATATCCTAAGTTCTCCAAATCTTTTGCAACAATCAAAATCATTGTAAAAACAAGGCGAATCTATATATAAAACGGTTGTTCGTTTCAGTCCATCGGTCACCACCAAACGAACCGCGCCAGTGCCCTTATCTCTTTTTTCAACAGAATATTTGGACAATACAGAGAAAACTTCCCCTTTGTACCGATCTACTCCATCGCCTCCCAACTGAGGCAATAATTTCAAAGGCAACTCATTATTTATCGCATATTGTACCAACTCTTCAATATAATCCATATTATGATTTTGCACAACAGTATTCAATCCAACCTTGATACTCGCCTTGCGCAATTTTTCAATGTTGCTATTAATTATTTGCATAATGCCATTGCCAGTACTTTCTCTAAATTTTACAGAATCTGCATAAGGATACTGAATGTTAAACTTGACTCTACATCCAGATAATTGCTCAATATGCTCATCACTGATTAAAGACAAATTAGAGGCACAACCAATATCCCAATTAGTGTTTCTGCAAACATAATTAATCATATCAACAATCCTTTCATTCATAAATGGCTCTCCTCCACTGAAATGCAACTCTTCCAATGGTTGATCAGCAATTGAATCAATAAAATACTTAAAATCATCGAAAGAAAGTTTATAAAACCGTTCTTCCTTCGATTGTCCCTCATTATGACAAAAAGGACATCGGTAGTTGCACTTATTCGTAACGAGAATACGCAATCTTTTCCATCCAATATTATTAGTCATCATCATCTCAGTTAAAAAGCATTATAATCTTGAAAATCATTACATTTACTACACAAACCAATACGTTTATTATCCAACAACGACAAACGATAATGGTCATACGCCTTATCATTCCAGCAATCCACCAAATCACGAGACATCACATTGCCGAAAGAAGTCTCATACATAAAATCATTACAACAAAGAATCACCTCTCCAGAGTAAGATATATTCAACTTCCGAAAAGGGAAATTGCAAAAACCGAAATCAGAAGGCTCAAACTGTTGTGGAATAATACCAGCATAATTAGGCCACTTCTCATCCAACCTCCTTTTCCTGAATGATATTTTGACATTGTTAGAGTAGGCCGTTACAATTGGAACAAGGTTTGGAGACCATCCATCGGGATTCATATCTCTATCACCACGGTAATCATTCACATTTATATTATCAAGGCCTAAACTAAAAAGATAATCAACTTTTTCCAAAGTCAACAAACGACCATTAGTAGTAATGTCCAAGAATAATCTCTGAGACTTACCTTTGGCATACTTTATCATTTCAGCAAGCCTGTCTTCCAACAATGGCTCATTAGAAATCATAAGTGCTACTCGCCCATTATATCCTATAGCACAAAGATTATCTATTACCCTGCAATAACAATCCCACTCCATAACCCCAAGTTTCTTATTAACGAAATGGTGAGGACAGAAAGGACAATGATTATTACAATCCGTTCTCGTTTCTATAAGAACTTGTTGGAAAAGAGGAAAATGACCTTCCCTTTCATAATAATCCTTCAGAAACGGAATATCAGCAATATCTTTCTGCATAGACCTTACTGGTTTATTATTTATCTGTAGTATCATATCATCAATGTTTTAAAGCAATAGGTACATAATTGGAATATCTCGCAAAACCATCTTCTGTCAATGGCTGTTCCTTTACCTTTCCCATATTGGGGCAATAGTAGCAAGGCAAGGAATCGTCAACTTGTTCTAATCCGAACAGGACCCTCAGCATATGTTGATATAACACTGATTCCATTATCACTGATAGTGATTTATCCTTTACATTACCCAATCCTTTCCACTTGTTAACACAACACCCAAGAACGTCGCCATTCCAATTTATCTGAGGAGAATACAAACATTGATAACAGGGGTGTTTGTAGTCAGTGCCATACTTTTGCTTATACTCTTTTCTCGAAGAATAGGACAACCCAGTTTCCTGTTTTACATACTCGGAGTTTATAATTGGAGAATAATCTGAATGATTCATCTTCGGATTAAAAACCATACCATATTCTTTGCACAACTTTTTAGCCAATGGAATCTCGTGTTCATTATGCCCAAATACGATAAACTGCCACGACAATTTCGGATAGTCTGATCCATATTTCTTTTTATAAGAATTAAGTTTTGTAATATTCTCAAACACCTTATTGATATGACCATTTCGTCTGTATTGTGAATAAACTTCCTGAGTAACTCCATCGATAGACAAATTCAAACACTCAAAATGATATTTTACCAATCCTTCAAGTACATCATCAGGAACATAATTGAAATTTGAACCATTTGCACAATACAACGAAACACCCTTCTCATATGCGTATTTCATCATATCAAGTATCTCAGGATTCAAAAAAATCTCACCCCAATTTGACAACTCAATAGTAGAGACATCTGGATTGGAGTCAACAATAGATTTAAAAAGATCAAAACTCATACATCCCTCTTTTACAAATCCATTTTTAATCAATCCTTTACTTGTAGAACACGACACACACTTCAATTGACATTTTGTACAAATATCAATTGAAGCACGGGTAATAGCACTATATTTATTAAATTGAATAGCCATACAAATATTTGATTTTCCTTCCAACAAATATCACACATTTTATCGACAAAAACAAGTGATTCGTCAAATAAAAGTTGTGAATAATTTTCACGCTTCCGTGAATCTCTGTCACACACTTAATATCAGAAAAGAACCCAAGGTAACCTCGAAAAAAAGATTTTTTGCTGATTTTTTGGAGATTTCGAGCGAAGCGACCACAACAAGCCAATTTCGCCAGTTGCAACTGGCGAAATTCAATCCTCCAGCGGCTTGAAGCACTCGAAGAAATTTACCTCCAGGGCCACGGAGATTTTCACGAGCAAGGCTGTGTCGATACTCTTGCGCGCTATGATATGGTATATGTTGGTGCGGTCGCAATTGATCTTTTTGCGAGCCAGGCCGGAGTGCGCTCCTGCCTCTTTAGTTCCTCGTGGATAATCCTGCCAATGTGTATCTCTTCCATCCTTTTTGTTAGAAAATTTCGGGAACACAATATTAGCACAAATAATAACCGCATACGGCAAAAAATCCGTGACAATTTTTCACGGAAGCGTGAAGATTTGTCACAGAACGGGCAAAGCGGTTTCCATATCTCGCCAAAAATACTTACCTTTGTCCGCAAACAGACACTTACACAGCAATGACCCGCGAGGAACTATATAAAAGACTCACCGAAATAGAGTGGGACGATTTCGAAGTGAAGGAAGCCAAGAGCGAACTCCCAAAATCAATCTGGGAAACCGTATCGGCATTCTCCAACACCTCGGGAGGCTGGATTGTGCTCGGTATCCAGCAAAAAGGCAAGGAGTTCATAATCAAGGGAGTGGACAACGCCGAAAAACTCGAACAGGACTTCACAACCACGCTTAGGAACAAAGGAAAATTCAACGCAATACTATATTGTCAGCCCCAGAAAATGGAGATCGACGGCAAGACTGTACTCCTTTTCCACATACCGAGTTCAACCCTAAAACCCATATACACAGGCGGAAACGTACAGAACACATTCATCCGTAGCGGAAGCGGAGACCAGCGGGCCAGCGATATGGAAATATCCGCGCTGTTCCGCGAGCAATCGTTTGGCACCAAGAGCGAACAGGTAGTGGAGGGTTCGTCCATTGATGACATAGACCCCAACTCTCTTGCCACATACCGCAACCACATCAGGAACTTCAACACCGACTTCCTCTACAACAACCTGTCCGACAAGGAGTTTCTCCTGAAAACAGGTTTTATGAAGGAAGACAAACTCACATACGGAGGCCTCCTGTTCCTTGGCAAATACGACAGAGTAAGATTCTGGATCGACAATTTCTGGATCGACTACATCGAAATCCCAGGCCTCAGTTACTCCGACGCGGCGGTAAGATACAGTTACCGAATGCCCGAGCAAGCCAACATCTGGGAAAGTTACAATGTCCTGATACAGCGACTCAGGATCCACGTTGACGCGCCTTTCACAGCGGGCCCCAACGGATTCTCGCCCGACGACAACACACTACTCTATTCCCTGAGGGAGGGACTCATAAATATGCTGGCCCACGCCGACTATTTCAGCCCAATGCACCCCACAATCAGGAAATACGACAACCGCATAGAGTTTCAGAACCCGGGAAGATTTATGTTCGACCTCAAGGAAGTAAGGACACAAATGCACTCAATGCCACGCAACCCCAACATTATCAAGTTTTTCCGTTACCCAAAACTCGCCGAAAACGCGGGCTACGGAATCGACAAAATGCTCATCTGGGAGCGCTACAAAAACAAGACAGTAGACTTCCAGTCAAACATAGTATCCTCCACCGTAACATACTTCTTCGACATACTTAGATACGATACGGGAAAGGAAGAGGGAAAGGAAAAGGAAAAGGAAAAGAGAGAAGAAGTGGAAATAGAAGTAGAAAAAACTACTCCGACTAAGGAAATTGAACTGACAGGCAATTGTCTTATGATATATCGTCTGATAAAAGCCACTCCAAATCTAACTACTGAACAAATTACAGAGTATAGCAAAATAGGATTTGAAGGAGTCAAATACAATTTGAAAAAACTAAAAGACAATGGTTACATTATCAGAAGAGGAGGTAGGAAATTTGGTTATTGGGTGGTTTTAAAATAAGAAAACTACACAATAAACTACACAAAAGACTACACAATAAAACTACCAAATAAATGCATTGCAGATACCTGTATTAGGTTTATTTGGTAGTTCAACAACAAAAAGACTACACAAAAGACTACACAAAAGAATTCCCCTAGAAACCCATTACAGATACCTGTAGACGGTTTTCAGTGGAAACTACCAAATAAATTCCCCTAGAAACCCACTACAGATACCTGTAAGCGGTTTTGAGGATAGTCTAACTTCCCCTATAAACCCATTACAGATACCTGTAATAGGTTTTAAGGATAGTTTTGACAAAACTACACAATAAAACTATCCTCAAAATGCACTACAGATACCTGTATTAGGTTTTGAGGATAGTCAACAGCAGAAAAAACACACCAACCCAAACATACAAATGAGAAAATATTTCATCATCGCGCTGATGCTCTCGTTGATAGCATCAGCCTCCATCGCTCAGAAATATCCATATCCTATGGACTACGAGATAAGGATCTCGGCTTCCTTTGCCGAGATGAGGGACAACCACTTCCACATGGGACTCGATATGGCCACAATGGGCCGCGAGGGTATTCCCGTGCACTCCGTTGACGATGGATACGTGAGCCGCATCGTGGTGTCCCCATACGGATACGGCAGATGCATACTCGTAAACCATCCCGACGGACACACAACCCTCTACGGTCACCTCTCCGGATACCCCGAAAACATCAGCAAGGTTGTAACGAAGGCTCAGACCGAGGCTCAGGACTACTCCATCGACATATCCTTCCAGCCCGACGAGATTCCAGTAAAGAAATGGGACGTCATAGGCCTATCCGGCAACACCGGAGGCAGCCAGGCCCCACACCTCCACTTCGAGGTAAGGGAAACAGAGAGTCAGAAGGCCCTGAACCCGCTGCAATATCTGGTGGACATCCCCGACAACGTAAAACCCGAAGTATCAGGAATAATGGTATACGGAATGAACGACTCGGCACAGGTGAGCTACCTCTGCCAGGACAAATACTACCCGCTGTATCAGATCCAAAACCACAGAATACCAGTATACGGACAGATAGGACTCGGCGCCGACGTAATAGACAGGTTCATACCCGGAGGCAACAGGTGCGGTGTGGTAAACACAAAACTATACGACGGCGACAAACTGATATTCGAATCCAACATCGACACCATATCGTTCGACGACACAAGATACATCAACAGCTATTTCGACTACAAGGACCGCCGCCGGAACAGCCGGTACATACAGAAAAGCTTCGTGGACACATACAACCACCTGCGCAACGTATACAAGGAATGCCGCTCCATCATCACCGTAGGCGAGGGCGAGAGCCACAATATGAGATACGAGTTTCTCGACCACAAGGGAAACCAAACCATCATAAAATTCACCCTCACGGGGCAGAAATCGGCCACCGCCACGCCGCGCACCCACACGGGATACCTTGTGCGACCCGATGCCGACTGGAATCTCGAGGCCCACGGATTCGGCGTAAGCATACCCAAGCTATCGCTCTACCGCAACGAGTACATCCCCGTAATCACCGACTCCATCCAAAACACAATATCAGTAGGCACCCCTGAGATACCTGTCCACAGCGCCATAAGCATACGTATGGGGCTCACAGAGGAGCAGAAGGCCCACAAAGACAAGGTGTTTGCCAAGCACACCAACGCCAAGGGATACTCGCAGTTCGTGAGCAGCCAGATAGTGGGCGACAGCATACTCATAAAGCCAAGGATTATGGGCGCCTTCAGCCTCGACATAGACACCATACCCCCCACCGGAGTATCCAGAAACACAGGAATTTACCTCCGCGCCGCCAATATGATAAGCGTGCGCCCGTCCGACGACAAGACCTCCATAACCGACTACGACGCCTACATCGACAACGTCTGGAAGCCTTTCGAATACGACTACAAGAACAACCGCATAATGGCCTGGGTAAAGGACCTCGACCTCCTGCCCGGCAAGCATCAGCTCGTACTAAAACTCTACGACGCGGTGGGCAACGAGGGCACTTTCACCTGGGATTTCTGGGTAAGGTAGCTTTTCCCTGATACTACAACATAAACTACATACACTATGATTAGACTAAGCAAAATAACAGCAATCGCAATCTCGGCCCTGTGCATAGCCACGGGAGCCTTTGCACAGAAAAACAAGAAGCATCAGGAGCCCGAAAACATCGTAAGGATAGAGAGCGGCCTGATACAGGGCACCACGCAAAACGGCGCCGAGGCATATCTCGGCATCCCATACGCCAAGGTGGAGAGATTTATGCCGCCACAGAAGGCCGAAAGCTGGGACGGAATACGCCTCTGCGACCACTGGGGCCCTATGACTATGCAGAACGTAAACAGGGAAGTATCAGAAGACGAAATGTCGGAAAACTGCTGCGTGCTAAACGTATGGACCACCAACCGCAACGCCCGCAAGCCCGTAATGCTGTGGCTCCACGGCGGCGGATTCGATTCCGGCACCTCGGAGTGGGACCCCGGTATGATGCTGGCTCAGAAAGACGTGGTGGTGGTAAGCATCAACCACAGACTAAACATACTCGGATTCCTCGACCTATCGGCCGCCAGCGATAAATACAAATACTCCGGCAACGTGGGTATGATGGACGTGGTGGAGGCCCTAAGGTGGATCCACGCAAACATAGCCCAGTTTGGCGGCGACGCATCCAACATCACCGTGTTTGGCGAGAGCGGAGGCGGCGGCAAGGTGGGCACACTGCTCTGTATGCCCGACGCCAAGGACCTCTTCCACAAGGCCATAATCCTAAGCGGCACCATCCTTAACGTAAACCGCAAGGATATGACCGAGAAGCTGGGCCTTGCAGTGCTCGATGAGCTCGGCATCAGCCCCAGCGAGATAGAGAAGATAAACCAGGTGCCCTACAAAACCCTCTACGAGGCAGGCCAGCGCGCTATGGCCAAGAGCATAGGCACACGCAAGCCCGGCACTCCTATGATGTGGGGCTTTGGCCCCACACCCGACGGCGAAGTGCTTGTGCAGCAGCCATTCCAGCCCGGATTCGCGAGATTCTCCGAGAGCAAGCCAATACTCATAGGCACCACATTCAACGAGCTTCAGCGCCTGCACTACAATAACCCAGAGTCAGCTACAGAAACAAGAAAAATACTGGAGAAAACCTTCGGCGAGGATACCGACCGCTACATAAGCGCCTTCCAGAAGGCCTGGCCCGGAAAATCCACACCTCAGGACTGGCTCTCCATCGACTGGCTGTTCCGCCCCAAAACCATCATCACCGCCGACTACATATCGGCCCGCCACAAGGCCCCGGTATACACATATATGTTCCAGTGGAAAGACCCTCAGAGCCAGGGATCGGTACACGGCCACGAGCTCAAGTTCTGTTTCAACTCACTGAATATCAAAACCTGGGAGATAAAGAACCCAAGCAAGGAGGATCTGATGCTTGCCGACCTTATGAGCACCGCCTGGAGCAACTTTGCGCACACCGGAAACCCCAACGCCGAGGGTCTGCCAGCCTGGAAACCCTACACCGCCGACAATGGCGAGATGATGATTTTCGACCACCAGTGCAGGATCGTGAACAACCCCGACCGCGAGCTGGCCGAGATCATCAACAGCCATTGTTTCAGCCAGCTGACCCTATTTAATGCCCAACGTCCCGAGAACCTCCCCTTCTCTACGCCAACCACCAACATATCAGGCGATTACCCACGCATCCTAAGCGACAACAGCGTACTTATAAAGGTGAGGACCCGCAACGCCAGCAACATAAAGGTGTCGCTGGATCCTGATGCCAAATTCTACATTCAGCAGGACGGATCGTGGATATGCCACACCAAGCCGCTCGTGGAGGGCTTCCACTACTACTGGCTCAATATTGACGGAATGGAAGTTTCTGACCCCGCCAGCAAGAGCTATTTCGGATGCGGACGTATGTGCAGCGCCATCGACATTCCCGAGAAGGGCGTCGACTTCTACTCCGTAAAGGACGTGCCGCACGGCAAGGTGGAGCAGCTGGAATATTACTCGGGCATCAGAAAACAAAACTGCAAGGTATGGGTATACACCCCGGCCGGATACAGCCAGGGCAAGAAGAAATACCCCGTGCTATACCTTCAGCACGGCGGCGGCGAGGACGAGACCGGCTGGATAAACCAGGGAAAGGCCAACTACATTCTCGACAACCTGATAGCCGAGGGCAAGGCCAAGGAGATGATAGTGGTGATGGCCAACGGAAACATAAGCCTGCCCGGCGTAAGAACCTCATACACAGTATCCGGTATGGCTCCGTTTGGCGAGGAGATCACCAAATACGTGGTGCCCTTTATCGAGAAAAACTACCGCACCATAGCCAGCCGCGACGGACGCGCCATAGCAGGCCTCTCTATGGGCGGCGGACAGGCCCTCTTCACAGGCCTCGGCAACACCCAAATGTTCTCGCGCATAGGAGTATTCAGCACGGGAGTATGGGGCGGCATAGCCGGCAGCGGCAAGCAGTTCGACGCCGAGGAGCTGATACCCGGCTTACTTAGCAACCATCAGAAATTCAACGCCGACCTCAAGCTGCTATATATATCTGTGGGCACCGAGGATATGCGCATCAGCCACACACAAAAGGCTGTGGAGCAGATGCGCAATGGCGGCCTCAAGATAACATTCAGCACCTTCCCCGGCGACCACGAATGGCAGGTTTGGCGCAAATCCCTCGAGGAATTCGCAAGACTGGCCTGGTAAGAGATTTCCGCCATAGCGGAAAGATTTGATATAAAAGTTTCCTTTATAGCGGAAATATTTTGCACAAAAGTTTCCGCTATAAAGGAAATTTTTATTAATCATAAAGTATAGTTTATGATTTTTGCAAAAAAGCTGAAAGTATAGTTTGCGATTTTTATAAAACAGCAAATGATATCAGCTACAAAAAAAATATTCCTGGGCGGAAATGGCAATTTTTTCTTCATTTCCGCCCGGGAATAATTCTATATCTCCCATACCGACATAGCCATAACCTTATCGTTTAATGGTCTCTTTCTGTCTGTGAGACAGACTACCGCCCCTGTGCCAACATTCTGTTTCTGAGACTCCAACACTTTGAAATGCCTTACCATATCGGGCGAGGGAGTAGCTGCAACCTTCACCTCTATAGGATGAAGCATACCGTCAACACTTATCACAAAATCTATCTCGGAGCCATCAGAATCTCTGTAATAATATATCTGACACTCACGCCCATTATTGTAATACGATTTCAGGATCTCGCCAAGCACAAAAGTCTCGAAAATAGCGCCTCGCATAGCCCCACTGCTTAGAGCCTTGGGCGAAGTCCAGTCCGTAAGATATGCACAAAGCCCGGTATCCAGAAAATATAGTTTGGGGTGCTTGGTCACTCTCTTGGTGATATTGTTGGAATACGAGGGCAACATATACACTATACCCGAAGACCAAAGCACCGAGAGCCACGACTTGGCGGTGTTGGCGCTTATACCACAATCCTTGGCTATACCAGCGAGATTCAACTCCTGACCCGTACGGCTTGCTATCACTTTCATAAACTGATAAAAAGAGAGCTGGTCAACAATCTTGAGTTGGTCTCTTACATCACGATCTATATAGTTGCGCACATAACCAGAATAGAAAGTGTTCCAATCTCTGGAATCCATCAATGCCGCCTCGGGATAGAATCCATGCCAAATTCGCTGAAAAGTCTCGTCAAGCCCCTTGACAGATCCGGACGACATATAGTCCATAGAGGGAACGAATGGCATAGAGTCATCAGTCTCTCCGTAAAGTTCCCTCAGCGACAACCCCAAAAGATCAAGCACTACCGCCCTGCCTGCAAGCGACTCCTGAACATTCCTCATCATCTCAAACTGCTGAGAGCCAGTCATCCACACAAGACCCTTCTCGTCCGAATTGTCCACTATCATCTTTATTTGTCTGAACAACTCGGGCGCATATTGAATCTCGTCTATAAGGATAGGTGTCTTGTAAGTCTGGAAAAACAATACCGGATCAGTCTTGGCCAACTGCAAGTCTGCCAAATTATCAAGCGTTACGTAAGTCCTTGAATCTCCACACAAATTCTTGAGAACCGTTGTTTTCCCCACCTGACGCATTCCAGTAAGCAAAACCACCCTAAAATGTCTTGATATATCCTCAATAGTATCACCAATACTGCGCTTTATCATAAAATACCCAATTTTAGAAATCATATTTTCCGCAATGCCATTGCGGTTTTGTGGCAAATTTAAGAAATCTAACTGAATAATTCAAGAAAGAGCAACAATATTTTTGCAGACAAATTAATAAATCCAACCTAAATAAAAAAAATTATTCCCGGGCGGAAATGACAAATTTTTCTTCATTTCCGCCCGGGAATAATTTTGAAAAGGGAGTAAAAACAACTAACAATTAATCCCAGAACGACATTTTCTCAGATTTCACAAGGTCAATAATACCTGAAAAATCAACATTGGGATATTTTTTCTGATAAGTCTTAAGATTGCTCTTCAAGTCCTTCATCCGTTGATTTACCAAATATCTGAAACGATATTTCTTTATCAACTCAATGGCGTCAACATAGCACTCCAGACCTTCAGCCTCCTTGCCATCTGCTATATAAGCTAATCCTAAGGTTTGGATGGCATTTACATTTGTCTTGTCATACTCCACAGCCTTTTCTGCGTATTCGACTGCCTTTGCCACATCCTTGGAATCCAAACTCTTAGTCGCCAATTTTGCATATGTGTTCGACCTAGGGGCATTTTCAGACACTTCTCCGACAAGCGACTGAATACACTCGTCATAATACTTGGCAACATCATTGTTCTTCTGACTTGCAACGGCGTTTTCCCACGTTTCAGGAGTATATTTCTCATAAATTTTATCGGAGATATACTCTGCAACATAGTTTGCATAGTCAGTATCCATAAAAGAAGCTTTGTAATACTTATCTTTGAATACATCAAAAACCTCACCTTTACTTTCTGTACACCAAACAGAATTATCCCTTACAACGGCAAATGCCATCAAAGAAAAATACAAACCTTTAAAGTTTGCTGTATTTTCAATAGCAATATAATAGGACCCTGACTTGATATTTGTTACAGAAACCCATCCACCTTGAAAATCTTTCCTACTCACATCAGAATAGTAACTATAGTTTTGTTTAGCAAGAAACAATGCCTTGTTATTCTCATCTATAACACGAACGGTAAAAACAGCCGGACTCAAAGATATCATAGCGGTCGTCAGTCCTGCTGCTATTGCTGCTCCAGGATTTCGAGTCAACGATGCCAAATCATTAATAAATCCTAAAGCCTTTTGAGAATCTTCCTGGTTATTATATCCTGTAATTCCATAACACCATTGTGCGGTATGAGGAGGCAACGTTATCTTATAAACAACCCTATTATTACAATTAATAGGACCACACCAATCAACAAAGAAATTTTGTTGAGCCAAAATTGTGTCAACCTTGTACCGTGTCTCCTGCGCAAAAACGTTGAGACACAATACCAACCCTAACAATAATGTAATTGCTTTTTTCATAGTAAATTGATATTTAGAATTATACATCAAAGTTTAATGACAAAAACTATGAATCAACAAAAATATATTGCAGGAATCGAATTAATCAATCTCCCAAAAAACAGGTGCGGACTCTCTCTATCAAATTCACGGAGAGTGTAGGAAGGAACTCCGCTGTATATACCTGATTAAGCCCACACCGTGAGGTGCGAGCATCAACAATGGTATATACAAAGACAATCCATCCAAACACAATACGTGCCTGAAAGAAATCAATCACTGTTTATTATTCAAAACCAACAGCTTCCTACACTTTTGTCTTGAATTTGATAAATAGTTAATGCCGTATGTTGTATTTAATATTTTCTACAATGGCAAATATAGAAAAGAATTACGATACAGCAAAAGAAATTTTCAATTTATTTTTAAGGTCACAATCTGTGACCTTGAAAAATCCCCCTACTCCACATACACCCTCTTCACCCTCTGATTGATTCCCGTCAGAATCTCGTATGGTATCGTCCCTATCGCCTGCGACATCTCGATTAACTTGGTATTAGAGCCGAAGATTGTAACCTCGTCGCCTACTTTGCAGTCTATGCCAGTAATGTTTATCATACACATATCCATACAGATATTGCCGATTGTGGGGACGCGGCGGCCGTTGATTTCTACCATCAGGTTGCCGTTGCCAAACTTGCGGTTAAGGCCGTCGGCGTAGCCTACCGGGATAAGGGCAATGCGTGAGGCGCGGTCTATCTTGCCGCGGCGGTTGTAACCCACTGTCTCGGTGGATTCTATGCTCTTAATCTGGACAATGTTGGTCTTCCACTTCGAAATGCCCATCAACTGATCGGTGGCCTCGTATGCCACACCGTAGAGACCAATGCCAAGGCGAACCATATCAGACTGATACTGCGTGAGTCGCTCAATACCGACCGAGTTGCAGATATGGCGGAGTGGATTCAGACCCGTCTTGGCGCAGATGAAATCGGCCATACGGCTGAAGCGCTGATACTGGAGGACCGAGAAATCGTCCTCGGCCTCATCGTCGGCGGCCACAAAGTGGGTAAGCATCGATTTAATGTCGATTACGTCCTTGTTGGCGTTCACGAGGTTGCAGAAATCCTCCAACTCCTGCTCCATAAATCCCGAACGGTGCATTCCGGTATCGAGTTTTATGTGGACAGGATAATTCTTGATATTCCTTGAGCGGAGAATGTCGATGAATTTCTGAGTGCGCTCCACGCTGAAAAGTATTGGCTCCAGGCGGTAGTTGGCCAACTGCTTGTAATTCCTGCCGTCGTAGTTCATCACAATTATCGGAAGTTTTATATTCCTGAGTCTCAGAGCAATACCCTCCTCCGCAAAGGCCACGCAGAGATAATCCACGGCATTGTTTTGGAGAGTGTTGGCCATCTGATACGTTCCCGAGCCGTAGCAATTAGCCTTCACCATTGCCACCATTTTTGTCTTGGGCTTCAGGAGCGAACGGTAATAGTTCAGATTGTGTTTCAGGGCTGTAAGCGACACCTCGAGAACAGTGTCGTGGTTGCCTACATTCAGGAAATCAAGCACATCAGCAAAATCGTCGTAACGCTGACCCTTGAAAACTATTCCGCATCCGCTGTGCTGTGGATAGTCGAAATTGTCGATATAGTCCTGAACGGTATCGTATTTGGTGATCCTGACATCGTCGCAGTGGGGAATCTGCTCGTAATAGCCAATAAAGACAATCTTGCGGACACCGGCGCTCTTGGCCACGAAGAAGAGTTGCGCAAAGAATTCCTCCTTGCTCAGGTTCTCGAAAATCGGGTTCATTATCACCGCCGAAAGGTCGTTGTATTGGTGCTGACGTGCGGCAAAATCGAACATCTTGCATATCGAGTAGATATTGTTGATAGTTGAGAAACAAGACATTACGCCGATATTGGTATCGGTGTCGCGCATCTTTATCTGATTGTCGGGAATCTGCAATCTATCGAAAATGGCGGGATGAACATCGGGATTGTAGAGGTTCATTTTCAGGAGATAACAGAGACAATGTGCGGCGTCCTCGGCGTGGATCTCGTCGCAGTATGGCAGGGTCACGCTGATTTTCTGTCCGCTCTTACTAACAACGCTGATATCGGTGCTGCTCTCCCCCACCCCGTACGAAATCTCGAACTCGTCGTCCTCGAAATCCACCTTGTCGGCCTTCTCAATGTTGGAAATGCAGAGAAAATCGTATCTGTCGGGAATCTGACAGACTGCGTAGTCGAAATCGTTGGTCAGGTTGCTGAAATTCTCTATGAAATCGAGTTCGCTGACGTATCGTGTGTTCACGAAAACACTGTGGCATCCGCCGAGAAGCGAATACATCCAGTCCTTGAGGCAACAGTTGCCGCCGCGCTGTGGCACGGCCACTACCCTACCCTGATATCTAACTATCACCTCGTTGATATACAGATTGATGGCTGTAGGTATGCTCTCCACCACAAGGAATGCGGCATCAGAAAAATAATCCAGATCCTCCGGCAATTCCCTTACCACAAAGGCCCTAACTCCCATATCGTACATCCTATGGAGCGGACGCACGGGATCCTTGAATCTCTTAAGGTCGAAATATATTGAATTTGGAAGGGCGGCGGCATTGGCGGCCCTCACGATAATTCTCTCAACTTTCTGACTGCCAGAGCCGCACGCCAACTTTGCGCCGGCTATCTCAGCAATCTCATCAACAGAAAAAAGCATTTTTGTATATTTATATAAATATAATTATTCTCTAAGAGGGTAAGAGAGTTAAGAGATTTTTTGGGTAAGAGACGTAATTTTTTTCAAAAATTACTTACGGAGTATAAGAGCGTCTCGGATGAATGCTCTTATACTCACAAAGGAGTTTTCATAGAAAACTCCGTCTCTTAGGGAAAGTCTCTTAACTCTCTTACCCTCTTAGAGAACAAACAAAACTTTACACCAGTTTCAGGCCACTATCCGTGATTTCGATAAGGCGCGACTTGTAGAGACCGCCCACGGCTTTCTTGAAAATCTTTTTGCTGATACCGAACTCCTCGAAAATCTCCTCGGGACTCGACTTGTCGGTAAGGGCCATAAATCCGCCGTTCTGCTTAATGCGCTCGTAAATCTCCTGCTCGGTGGCGTCCACAACCTTCACACTCGATTTCTCGAGCATCATATCTATGCGGTTGTCCTCGCGGATATTCTTTACGTAGGCGTAGGTGTAGTCGCCGGATTTCACGGGGCGGAAAAGTTCGTTGTTGTAGATCATTCCCCAGTGCTTGTGGTCCACGATAACGCGGAATCCGAGGTCGGTGCGCTGAGCCACAAAGATATCGCACTTGTCGCCGGGCTCGTAATCAGGCTCATCGTCGCCCATAAACTTGGCAAGTTTCTGAGAGGCCACTATTCGCTGGCTTACCTCGTCGAGGTAAACGTAAACGAAGTATTTCTTGCCTACGAAGAAACGCTCCTTCTGCTCCGATTTCGGCACAAAGAGGTCCTTGTCCAATCCCCAGTAGAGGAAGGCGCCGAGGCTGTCGGCCTGCACGCACTCCAAGTAAGCGAAACGGTTGATCTCGGTGTAGGGGTGCTGAAGCGTGGCTATCAGACGGTCCTCGCTGTCGAGGTAGATGAAAGCGTCAACATTGGTGCCGGGCTTGGTATCGGCGGTGAGGTATTTGCTTGGCAGGAGAATCTCGCCGAGATCCTCGCCGTTGAGGTAAGCGCCCTGAGGTGTAATGCGCATCACCTCCATATTGTTGGTATATCCTATTTCTATCATAATGTTTCAGAATTAAAGAAAAAACGAAAAATATCAAGAGCTATTCTCCGCTCTTGTTGGGGTATTCAAAAGGCTTGGTATCCTTGCGGTCGAGCTGCAGATACGGATAAGCCCTGGTTATAAGATAGATGCTCGCACGCGACAGTTTCGAAAACTTGGCATCGTTTGGCAGAAACTTGGCGTGCTCCTCTATCTTGAAAATGGTTACCAGGAAAACGGCGGATATCAGATAATACTTGGCTGCGCCAAAAAAAGCCCCCAGATACCTGGCCGAGGGACCAAGGACGGTGCTCTGGAGCATCACCTGCGTCTGGTAATTCACCCTGCTGATAATAAACACCAGGCCAGCCACAAACAGCACGGTCATTATTATTATGGAAAACAAATCGGGCACATCGCTTCTCGGGAGAAGGTAGCTGTATATGTATTTCGAAATATTAACGCAGATGGTGAGCCACACCAGCACCGCAAAAAAACCGATGCACTCCACTATTACGCCACGCTTGTAGCCTATTACCGCGCCCACTATCACCAGCACGCCGATAATGAAATCCACACCACTGCCCAGAGGGATCGTGATAGTGGCCGAAGAATCGAGAAGTATTGCTAAAATATTCATATCCAATACATTAATTATGATTATACAATCAGCTTTCACGCAATTTTGTGTATGGAATGGCCTTGAAAATATAGCCATCAAGAGTATAGCGCTTCAGGGTCTGCTCCAGTGCGAACCTCTGATTCCGAAAAGCCTTCAGATTGTCATGAAAGACTATGATGGCGCCGGTCGACACATTGTCCACCACATTCTGGAGACATCTCTCGGGACTCACACGCTGGTCGTAGTCCTTGGAGAGTATGTCCCATAGTATTATCTTGCGGTCCTTGCTTAGCTCCAGAGTCTGCCGGCGTTTCATCCTGCCGTGGGGCGGACGGAAGAGGTTGCTGTCTATGAGCTCATCGGCCTTGCGGACATTCTCCAGATACTCCTCGTTGCGCGTAAGAATGCCCTGAAGATGGTTGTATGTATGGTTTCCCACGCTGTGGCCCTCGTCGATGATGCGCTTGTAGATATCCGGATACTTGCGCACATTGTCGCCCACGCAGAAAAACGTGGCCTTGGCGCCATACTTTGCGAGTATATCCAGGGTGCCGGGCGTCATCTCGGGAATGGGGCCGTCGTCGAATGTGAGGTAGAGCACCCTGTCGTCCTCGTTTTCCGGCACCATCTTCCAAGTGTAGCGCTTGAACAGGTGACGAACAATCTCTGGCGGATGTACTATGAAATCAGGCATATTCTAATCGTTGTTTTTGATTACACTACATGCTCTCGTCGAGCAAAAACATAAATATCTGCAACAGCTGACGCTCCCGGTCGCTCATGCGCGAATACATGTCGTAGAAAGCCTTGCTGTCGATATTGCTCCCGGTCACATCCGCAAGCAGCGGCACATTGCGCAGCAAGTCTGCGAACCTCATTGAATACCTCCTGGCATTTTCGGAATCGCCGCACTCGCGCATCTTGCCCACCACGGCATGGGCCATGGCGGCCGCCTTGTCGAAATCGTCCTGCACCAGCACAGCATCGCCGGCATCCAGGCTTGTGAAATATGCGAGGTCCTGCCCTATCTGACCGGCCAGGGCCTCCATTATGACGCGGGCCTTGTCGGGGCATCCGTTCCTGTAGAATATCTCCGACATAATGACGTCATAGAACGACGGCGCCACAAGATTCAGCGGCATCACCTTGTAGCACTGGTCAGCCACTTCCAACGCCTTCTGCTTGTCGCCCTGGGCCATACAGGCCTCCGACAGCCTGCAGAATCCGTTTTTGATGTTCATGAGCATCCTCAGGTTGTTCTCGTCCAGATACACATCGGGATTGTCGATGCCTCCCCAGGCAAACTTGTTGCAATACGCGTCGTACATGATACCGGGATCCACATATCCCCTCTCTCCATTGGAGGGCGTGGTCTCCACGGGCACCAGCCTGTATGCAAGGCCCTCCAGGCGGAAATACTTGTCGAGGCCCTGATACGCATCGCTGCCCACCGTAATGGCGAAATACACGGGCCGCTCCCAGTTGTTGTGGGCCAGTATGTCGAGCACCATCAGCTCGCCCTTGCGGATATATCCGCGCGGATGCCTCCATACCAGGCGGTCCACAATCCTGGAAGTATCAGCCCCCTCCACAGTGCCGCTGGCCAGCACCCGGGCCTTGTCTACTGGCAGCATATAGTCCAGCGAGGGCACATAGTCCACCTTCTCGCCATTGTCCATGGTGCCCTTGGTATCGTCGGAATCATCAGCCACAAAATCCACCACGGCCCTCAGCGGCACCGGCTCCCTGCATATATCGGCCACCAGGCGGTCCATCTCGTTTTTCAGCGGGCTGATGCTTCCTCCATCCACACCCAGCCTCTCCGGCTGCTGTGCCAGTCCGCTTATGAACCTTGCCATCTGCACAGGCTGCCCGTCCAGCTGGCCCTTGTTTACCACGGCATCGTAATCGCCGGGCATGGCCTTGGCAAAGCCGCTGGATTTCAGCACTTCCACCAGCCGTGAGTGTATGTTGTCCACCCTGGCGGCATACTTATGTCGGTTGGTGTCGTATTTCTGGACGAAAAACATGTTTGGAGTCTCGTTGTAGTATACCACGTCGCGGCTGCCCTCCACAAGCTTGTCCTTGCTGATGCTTATGGGCAGCGGATCGCTCAGGTATGCCTTGCGCCTCATCTGGTTTATGTACCAGTCGGTGTTCAGATACGCCAGATTCACCACACGCACGTCGGTCCTGATGCCTTCCACCTCCTGGGCATACCATAGCGGGAATGTATCATTGTCGCCATTGGTGAAGATTATTGCGTTGGGCGCGCACGATTCCAGATAGTTGCGTCCAAAATCGCGGGCAGTGTATCTGCCCGACCTGTCGTGGTCGTCCCAGTTTTGGAGGGCAAGTATCAGGGGGCCGCACATTATGCTTATGGCCATGGCGCCGCATACGGCGGGCAGGCTCTTCCCAAGGAACCTGTCCACCATCCTGCACAGCATAGCCGCGCCAAACCCCACATACATGGCAAAGGCATAGAAGCTGCCGGCGTATGCGTAGTCGCGCTCGCGGGGCTGATACGGAGTCTGATTCAGGTACACCACGATAGCCAATCCCGTCATGAAGAAAAACAGGAACACCACCCAGCAATAGCGCCTGGCCACGCTGCCCGACACAATCATGTATATGATGCCCAGTATGGCAAGTATCAGCGGCAGGAAAAAATACCTGTTGTGGCCCTTGTTGGCTCTTAGCGTATCGGAGAGCAGGCTCTGGTCGCCCAGGCGCGCATTGTCGATGGCGGATATTCCAGATATCCAGTTGCCGTGTATCAGGTTGTTGTCGTGGCCCTGTATGTCGTTCTGGCGGCCTATGAAGTTCCACCACAGGTATCTGAGATACATGTAGTTGACCTGATAGCGGAAAAAGAACGAGAGGTTTTGCCAGAAGGTGGGCATGGCGGAGGTGTTTTCCAGTCCTGCCCAGTACTGATATCCCCTTACATGCAGGGGATCGGGGCTGTACATGCGCGGGAACAACGTTGTGGACCCCGGCTCGTAAATATGCACGGGCTTGTGGTCCACAATCTCGTAGCGTCCGTTGCGCTGTATGTATGTGGGGCTGCCGTCCTCGTAGCGCTCTATCACGGAATTGAAATACTCTCCCCTCAAGAGGGGACGGTCGCCGTACTGCTCGCGGTTCAGGTAGCCCTGCAGGGCAAACACGTTGTCGGGGTTGTTCTCGTCCATGGGCGGATTGGCCGCCGAGCGTATCACTATCATCGCAAACGACGAGTATCCTATCAATATCACCGTCACACACAGCAATATGGTGTTCAGCAGCGCCTTGCGCCTGGTATACGAATAGTAGAGTCCGTACACGATGGACCCCACTCCTATTATCACGTACACAATGGTGCCGGTGTTGTAAGGCAGGCCCATCCCGTTTGTAAACATAAGCTCGAACCTGGACGCCAGCCACACCACACCGGGTATGATGCCGTACAGAATGCCTGCAAGTATCAGGCAGCTGACGAGGAACGCCTTTACGGCGCCCGCCCCGGTCACCTGGTATTTCTTGAAATAGTATACAAAGACTATGGCCGGTATCACCAGGAGATTCAGCAGGTGGACTCCGATGCTGAGGCCCATGAGGTAGCAGATGAGCACCAGCCAGCGGTTGGAGTATCTGCTGTCGGCCTCGTCTTCCCACTTTAGTATGCACCAGAACACCACAGCCGTAAACAGCGAGCTCATGGCGTATACCTCGCCCTCCACGGCAGAAAACCAGAATGTGTCGGTATAGGCGTAGGCCATGGCCCCCACCACACCGCTGCCTATCACGGCTATGCGCTGGCAAATGGAGGCGACATCAGCACCAGTATGTCCACATACTATGCGGCGCGCCATGTGGCTGATGCTCCAGTAAAGGAACAGTATGGTAAATCCGCTGGCTATGGCGCTCATGGAGTTTATCATAAGCGCAACCTTCTGCACGTCGCCAAAGGCAAACAGCGAGAAAAACCTGCCCAGGATCATGAAGAGCGGCGCTCCCGGAGGATGTCCAACCTCCTGGCGGAAGGCCGTGCATATAAACTCGCCACAGTCCCAGTAGCTGGCGGTAGGCTCTATGGTGAGCAGATACGAGATGGTGGAAACCAGAAACACGCTCCAGCCCGCTATCCTATCCGCTGTCTTGAAATCTCTCATCTAAAAAAATGTGTTATTATTCAAATTGCGAAATTAGAAAAAAAATGGAAACAGAGTATCGAAAAACTAACAAAATTGCACAAAAAAAGCGAAACCCAAAGCCCCGGAAGGCTTTAGATTCCGCTTATGTAGTTTACCTCCATGGAATCGACCGCCAACGCAGGCGGCTCGTCAATAAACTGCTGTATGTCAAGCTGTTTCATGCTATTAAACATTTTAATCTCCCACTCACGGATATTGAGGCTGTACTCAGACCTCACCATCACGCCCTGCGGGGTTCGGTATCGGCACCACTTTCGGAACTCGCCGGCAGGGTCTGCGCCCTGGTTGATGAGTTTCCTAAGTGTGGAGCTCTCGTAGTTGCCGGGGCCCTTGGCAAAACAGAAGTGGGCTACAGCCAGAAGCTGTGCGCCCTCCAGCTGTGGAGAGTATTTCTGCGCGCACCTGATACTGAAATCAAAGTCGCGGCGCAGCAGTCGGTCGGCCTCGGCCAATGTAATTTGCTCGGGGAATATCTCGGTAGGTTTTACCACGTGTCCGTATCCGATAGTCTTGTATCCGGCGGCGCAGTAATACGCCTTGCCGTTGGCAAAACCCTCATGGAATTTTATGAAGCTGATAGTAAGCTCATAAAGATCCTGATATGAGCTGTTGGGGCTCACAAGGGACTTGTGGTACTCAAAACCATCCACACCACTTCAAGGCGGACTGGCCTTTGCCGTGCACAGGGATGCGGCAGGCTTGGGTTTGGGCTTGGGCGCCTGATGCTCCTGCCAGTTGGCCGGAGGATACTTGGCAGCCAGCTTGCGGGCCAGGCTGTTGGTGTCTATCAACATGCTGATATCGGTTACCACTGTCAGCGCATTGTAGTTGCAATGGTCAATGCAGGGTTTCGGGGCTGATGCGCTGCTGGTACTCAATACCATCAAGCCGCAAAGTACGGCTTTTTCGATAAATGAATTTTTCATAATGTTTCGCTTTTTGTTTGTGATTATTCTATTAATTCAGTTAATTATAATTGCCAATTTATAATTAATTGACTGTAGAAAAGCCACTTTGGCGAACCATTACGGAAGCAAAGTTAGATATAAGTAAATTATCTGCAAATTTTTTTAAAGAATTTTTTATTTTTTTACATTTGCCGGTGCAAATATATCTCAAAAATTAACCCCACAATGTGTCTTTTTCTTCATTGAAACACATTGTGGAGCATAATTGTTAAATAAACTTAAATATTATGACAGAATTTACAAAAATCTCATACAAAGAACTGATTTTCAATCAATTTTCGCCCCATCGGAAACCATTGTTCGCTATCCCCAACAGATCGAGGACTCTGTAAACCACGGTATCGGCCAGCTGATCCAATGTGACCGGCGATGAGTAGAAACTCGGGCATGCCGGGCATATTATGCCGCCCGACAGCGTTACGGTCTCCATGTTGCGGATGTGGACAAGGCTGTATGGCGTGTCGCGGATCACAAGTATCAGCCTGCGCCGCTCCTTCAGCATCACATCGGCAGCCCTGGTAATCAGCGAGTCGGATACTCCCGAGGCCACGCGTCCGAGAGTGCCCATGCTGCACGGGCATATCACCATGGCGTCGCAGCGCGAGCTGCCCGATGCGAACGGCGCACCGAAATCGCTGTTGCTGAATATCTCGACCTTGCCGCCGGCACAGAGCTGACTGCCTGTCTCGGTATTATAAATTTCCAAAGCATTATCAGAAAAAACCACTAAGATTTTATCAACCTCAGGGGCTGCCTCCAGATATTTAACAAGCCTCAGGGCATATATGCTGCCCGATGCGCCCGTTATCGCCAATACTATCCTCATGTCCGGCAGGCTATTTTACATCCACCACCATTACGAAGCCTCCCCTTGGGAAACACTTGATGGGTTTCGTGACTTTCTGCGGTGTGGAGATGCGCCATGTGTGGGCTGATATGTCGTCGTCCTCGAAAAGCTGTATCGACTTTATCTTGCCATCCAGCACCGAGAGGTCCAGTGTCACGAACCTGTCTATGGATGTTCCGTTTACGCAGCCAATGTACCACTTGTTGGCCTTGCGGCGGGCCATTACCACATAGTCGCCGGGGAATCCCTCTATCAGCTTGGTGTCGTCCCATGTGGATGGCAGAGCCGAGAGGAAATCCTGCACCTCCTTGGGCTGCGCGTAATAGCTCTCGGGCTTGTCGGCCAGGTGCTGAAGCGCGCTCTCGAACAATACAGTGAGGGCCAGCTCGTGGGCATTGGTAGTTATATGGGGGAATTGCGAATCGGAGAATGTGCATGGAGTATAGTCCATGGAGCCCACCACATTGCGTGTGAATGGCAGTGTGGCGTTGTGGCTGGCGGCCGGCTCGGTAAACTGAGGTCCGTTGTTGTACCATTCGGCTCCGCGGACCGCCTCGGTGCTCATCAGGTTGGGATATGTGCGCTGCCATCCGCGCGGCAATGTGGCTCCGTGGAAGTTTACCATAAGGTGGTGGCTGGCGGCGCTCTCAAGCAGGTCGATGCAGTATTCCATGGTCTCCTGCAGGTCGCCCTTGAAGAAGTCTATCTTTACACCCTTTACACCCATCTTCTCGAGCCATGCGAACTCCTTCTCGCGGGCATCAGGATCGTTGAGCCTGTAGAATGGGCCAGGCGCGCCGTTGCTTACCCATGCTGTGGACGAGTTGTACCATATCAGGCAGCCTACATTAAGCCCGTTGGCATATTTTACGGCGTCGGATATAGTGCCTCCGTTTTTCATCTCGTCCCACTCAGCGTCTATCAACACGTATGGAAGCTTCAGCCTTGCGGCCATGTCGATGTACTGTTTTACTATCCCGTAGTCGCTGCTGCCGTGGTTGTAGGCCCAGTATATCCACGACACCACTCCGGGTTTTATCCAGCTTACATCGTCAAGCTTGCAGGCCGGGGCCAGGTCGGTAATCAGGGTGCTCTCCACAATGTCGGAGAGTCCGCCAATGACAGCTACCCGCCATGGCGATTTGTAGAACTCGTATGATCCTTGGTTCTGGTCTGGCTGAATTACAAAGGAGGAGCTGGTGCCCTCTTTTCCGTAAATAGACGAGGCAGAGTTTTCTTTGGATATTCCGGACTCGGCCAGCAATACGAAACAATCGGCGTCGGCCTGTACAAGAGCGGGGAACTGGTAGTGTCTTACTCCCGATGAGTTGGTGCGTGGGAAGAAGCTCTCGTATGCCTGGTTCCAGTCCCACTCAGATATCCAGCGGTTGCTGCCCTCGGGCACCTCGAATACTGTGGATTCGGGGCCCACTTTCTTGGATCCGGCGGTCTTGGACGCATAACGGAACGCAAGGCCGTTGTTGAACACCTTGATTTCCACATCAAGCTTGGCACCCTGCAGGTCCTCAAGCATCAGGGTATAGTTGTTGGCCTCGTTATGACAATGGCGGCGCTTGCCTGATATCATATCATAATCTATGACTTCCCTGGAACCCGTGCTGATACCCTTCAGGCGGAATTCGTGGGCATTGGTATCGCCCATTGTATATCCTAAACTGGAAAAATCGATGGTCCTTATCTGAACGCCATTGGGTTTCACGTAGCTTACGTGTAGTTCCACAGATGAATTCTCGTTCTCTACCAGATCTACCACTATACGGCCGTTCGGCGATTTCATGGATCTGTTGCCTCCCATGCAATTGAACACAGAGAGCCCCAACAACACTATTATGAATAGGGATATAATTTTGTTTTTCATAAGTTGAACTGTGATTTTAATTGTTATTAGAATGAATGATTCTATGTAATAGCCAGCCGACAGGAGAATTTAGATAGAATGTACAAATAGATTTCCACATTAGTAATAGTAATTGTAATATAGTTTCGCATAATTTTTTAGTTTTAGCCAGCAACATTATATTTTTAATCAAATTCATAAAAACAAAAAACTCTCCCGTCAGCTCACTAAAACATACTACCCTCCGGTAGTTGACGAGTCAAAGGTAAAGACTATGTTTGAGAAAAAAAATATATGAAATGTTACAGAAATGTAACATTGCCGCAACTAACTAAAATCCAAAACGATACGAAAATTACCAACATAAAATCTGTAACATATCAGAAATTTCCTGTAACATTTATATCTCCGTAACGGTCTTCTATCTCGCTCAAAAGGTCAAATATCTCTACAATATCCAAAGAGGTAACCAGTTTCATGCGGTATTGCTTGAAATCGGGAAGCGCCTTGAAATATTGGGAATAATGGCGCCTCATCTCCAGTATACCCCTGATATCGCCCTTCCACTCCATGGATTTCTCGAGCTGCAGCTTTGCGAGCCTTACCCGCTCATGCACATCTGGCTCGTCGGGCATTACACCGGTACGCAGGTATTCTGCCGTGGTCTTGAAAATCCACGGACACCCCACGCTTGCCCGGCCTATCATTATGGCGTCGACTCCATAGCGGTCTATCATCTCCTTGGCCTTGGCGGGAGAATCCACGTCGCCGTTTCCAATAATGGGGATATGCATGCGCGGATTGTTCTTCACCTCTCCAATGAGAGTCCAATCGGCCTCGCCCTTGTAAAACTGCATCCTGGTGCGTCCATGAATGGCCAGGGCCTGTATTCCGGTGTCCTGAAGCCTCTCTGCCAGCGGCACTATTATCTTGGAATCGTCGTCCCAGCCCAGGCGGGTCTTTACAGTGATGGGGATATCAGGAATGGCCTGCACCACACGCCTGGCTATCTCGCACATGAGGTCGGGGTCCTGAAGCAGGCCCGCGCCGTCGCCACGTGTGGCTATCTTCTTTACCGGGCACCCGCAGTTGATGTCGATGAGGTCGGGACGCATCTCGGCGGCCATGCGTGCGGCCTCCACCATGTGGTCGGGGTCGTGGCCATATATCTGTATGCCCACCGGACGCTCGTAGTCCTCCAGATGCATCTTCCTCACAGTCTTGTCGATATTGCGGATAAGGGCCTCGCTTGCTATGAACTCCGTGTACATGAGGTCGGCTCCGTACTGCTTGCATATATACCTGAATGGCACATCGGTGACATCCTCCATTGGCGCAAGTATCAATGGATAATGGTCGATCTCTATATTTCCTATCTTGAACATGGCAGTAGTTGTTTGCTGTTGGCGATAGTCTTGCGGCCATCGTCAAAATTTTGCGCAAAGTAACAAACTTTTTTTTGAAATACGAAATCAAAGAATTACCTTTGCGCAATAAATTAATGAATTAAACAAGGAATATATTTATGCTGGAATATATCAATGACATGTTTGGGGATTTGTCGGAGTATCTGATAAACACCTTCACAAACTGGGGCTGGAGCCACGATGCCGCCGTATTCGGGAAAAACTTTGTGAATTTCCTGCTCATAAGCTGTATAAGCGTGGTAAGCTGGTGGATAGCCAAGGTGGTAATCATAAACGCATTCCACTATATATTCGCCCATACCGAAAACAAGTATGACGACAAGCTTACAGACCACAAGGTATTTGAGCCGCTCAGCCAGATATTCCCAACCCTCTGGATAAGGTTCCTGATAAGCTTCTGCATCACCGACGATACCTGGGTGACCATAATACGCAATATCTGCGATGCCTGGAATGTGTTCTCGGGCATAATAATCCTCTTCCGCGCTCTGGATGCCGGCCACGACATAGTAAACGACATTCTGGCCCAGAAACAGCGCAAGACCAATGTGAGAGGATATTTCCAGGGCGCGAAAATCATACTCGGATCGCTGGGCGGCATACTCTGCATAGCCAAGCTGTTCGGACTGGAGGTTTCGGGCATATTCACAACGCTGGGCGCGGGCTCGGCGGTGCTGATGCTCGTGTTCAAGGACACACTCTCCGGATTTGTGGCCTCAATACAGCTCACTTCGCTCAACATGGTGAAAATGAACGACTGGATAACCATGAGCAAGCGTGACATACAAGGCAATGTGATAGAGATTACCCTGAACACCATAAAGGTTCGCAACTTCGACAACTCGGTGGTTACCGTGCCTACGGCTACACTCATGAGCGAGTCGTTCATCAACTGGAGCAACATGCAGGAGATGGAGGCGCGCCGAATAATGCGCACCATCATGATAGACGCCGAGACCGTAAGGATTGCCACTCCAGAGCTCAAAGAAAGCCTGAAGAAGAACATTCCCCTGCTATCCAAGTACATAGAGGAGAGAGAGGCAGCATCGGCCAACAAGGTAGACAACATGCAGTGCTGGGAGAATATGGAGATTACCAACCTGGAACTCTTCCGCAAGTACATAGAGTTTTACATTAAGGCCAACTATCAGGTATTCAAGAAATACAAGCCCACCACCATCACCGACGACAAGGGCAACACCCGCGAGATATACACCGTAGACAAGGACGACTTCCAGAAAATCCACGGCGAGCCCGCCGCCACAAAACATCTGATGGACTACAAGGGCCACACCATTATAAAGGACTTCGAGAACTTCATAAAAGAATTCAAGACAAGCCTCGTGCAGGACAAGAAAGACAAGAAGACCTACTACCCTACCGTGATGGTAAGGAACACCACATACATAAACAACAAATCGAAATCGCTTCAAGTACAGAAACGGATAGTGATAAAGGACGGCATGTTTGTGGAAAACGGCCATCTGATGGTAAGACAGATGCAGAGCACAGCCACCGGCATTCCTCTGGAGGTATACTGTTTCACCAAGATTACAGAATGGGCCAGCTTCGAGAAGGTGCAGTCGGCATTCTTCGAGCACCTCTTCGCCATAATACACGAGTTCGACCTGAAGACATTCCAGTTTGCCCGGAGCGAGCAGCGCATTAACGCGTAAAACACTCATCCACACAATAAAAAACACAAGGAGGCCGCATAATCCACATGCGGCCTCCTTGTGTTTCAAGAATATTCCACAAAAACAAATAAAATAATAATACAGTATCAAAAACATTATATATCACATACTTGCAAACACAATAAACATTAAAAAGCATTTACTGTTATTATAATTCGTGTAATGTTTGTATTTTCGTAGTTGATTTTTGAACTATAAAAAAGAAAACGTACTAACAATGGATAAAAAGACAATCATTGCGGTAATTTGCGCAGCGGTGGTTGTGCTTGGGGGGTTATGCCTTTTTTCAAGCTGCGACAACGCAGACGACGACAACAATATACTGCGCGCCATACCCAACGACGCCAGCATCATAATCACCACCAGCAAGCTGCACAATATCTGCGCCAGCCTGAATGGAGAAAACGAGATGTGGGCACAGCTGATGGGTGCCAAGGCACTCTCCAAACTCACAAACACTGTAAACACCATAGACACCACTCTATCGGGTTCGCCCGACCTATTGGAACTGGCCTTCAACAACAATGTGGCTATATCGCTCCGCAAGGAGGGCAAGGACAAGATAACGGCGCTGATGGCTACCGAGGTAGACAAGAAACAGTTTGACCGTTTCGGCAACGCATTGGCCAGGATAGCCAGGCAGCGCGGATACGCAATGCAGAACGAGCAATACGACGGCACCAAGATATACGCATTGTCAGACAAGAAAACCAACGAGCTGCTTATTACTTTCGCATACACCAAAGGCGTATTGATGGGCAGCCAGAGCAAGCTGATGACCGAGGACGCCATACTGCAGGTACACAACGGGAAGAGCATTGCAAAAAACCAGAGCCTGAAAAAACTATACGAGGCCAAGGGCGGCTCCGACGGTCAGGCGTCCGTGATAATAAACTACACCAACCTGGGCGAGATGATAAAGCCTGAGCTAAAGGTCCTTACATCGTCGCCATCGTCCAAGATAGCCAGACAGGCCGAATGGGGAATAATGGATATCAGGATAGACAGGCAAAACATATACATGGCCGGATACGCATGCAACACCAACGGCAGGGGCAACTACATGAGGATGATACAGAACATGAAGCCGGTGAGCAACGACTTTGTGGACTATCTGCCCAGCAAGACTGCCAGTTTTGTATCCCTGGGCATCAGCGACTACAAAATTTTCAGGGAAAACTACGCCCAGTGTCAGAGAGAGCTCAACAACTACAACGAATACAGACAGACCTGCGACTACATAAGCAAAAAATATGAAATAGACCTGGAGACAGAGCTATACGCAGCCATGGGTTCCAGGATTACCGAGATACGATGCGACCACAGCATAGCAGGACGCGGCCGCGACGAATACATAGTGGCCGAGCTGGCCAACGAGGGCGCCATGGAAAACCTCATGAAGACACTCTGCACCAAGAGCGGAAACAGCCCGCAGACAGTAAAATCAGCCACCAACAAGGTTTTCAGTACCTACAGGATACCTGTAAAAAACATTGCGGCAACCTTCTTCAGCGACCTGTTCGGATGCGAGACATCATGGTATGTATGCTATGCCGGCAAGGCAATATTCGGACACTCGGAGCAGAGCCTGCTGGAATACATAAACTCCATGGAAGTGGGACAGACTCTCAGCGAGAGCCTCAACTATCAGGATTTCAGGAAACTGACAGCCTCCAGGAGCAACATATACTACTATGCCGACGTGGCATACTGCGGCAACGAGATGCGCGGCATACTGAACAACGCCAACGCCAAGGAATGGCAGAGAGTGGAGAAAGACCTGAGAAACTTCAGGAGCGCCGCATTCCAGATATCGAGCGACGGCCCCGACATGGCATACACCAACGCAGCATTCTCCTACAGCAAGATAGTGGAGACCGACAGGCTGCTTACATGGAAGACCCCTACCGACAGCACCATAAGCATAAAACCACAGGTGGTGACCAACCACAACACCAAGGCCAACGAGGTGGTGGTGGTGGACAACAAGTACAGAATGTACCTGTTTGACCACAACGGCTCCAGACTAATCTCCAAACAGCTGCCAGGACCCGTCATGGGCCCAATAACACAGATAGACTACTATGGCAACGGCAAGTATCAGTACCTGCTGGCCACCGAAAACCAGCTGCATCTGATAGACCGCAACGGCAACTACGTGGAAAACTATCCAATAACCCTGCCGGCAAGCCTGTCGGCGGATATATCAGTATACGACTACGAAAAAAACGGAGAATACAGGATTTTTGCGCCGTGCAGCAACCGGAAGGTATACCTATACGGCAAAGACGGCCAGCGAAACGACAAATGGAACCCCGTAAACACCAACGAACCTGTAATAACACCTGTGCAGTATTTCAGGATAGGCGACAACGACTACCTGATTTTCAGCGACAACCTGAAGACCTACGTGCTGAACAGACGGGGCGAGATAAAGATAAACGTGACCGACAACTACCCAAAATCTAAAAACTCGCTATTCTACACAGATTGCCCCGGAGGTCTGGAGAATGCCCGTTTCGTAACCACCACATCGTCGGGCGACGTAGTGTATATATCATTGAACGGATCGTGCAAGACCAAGACATTCCAAAGCTATTCGGCCAGGCACAACTTCATACTCAGCGACATAGACGGCGACGGCGAAAACGAGTACATCTTCACCGACAAGGATATACTGGAAGTATTCAAGCAAAACGGCGACCTGAAGTTCAAGCAGCATCTGGACGGAGAGTTGGGCAGACCCAACATATTCAAGTTTTCGGCCCAGGATATCAGGATAGGAGTGCCATGCACAAGCCAAAACAAGATTTTCCTGTTCAGCAACAGCGGAGAAATATGCAGCGGATTCCCACTGGAGGGCAGCACGGAATTCTCGATATGCAGGCTAAACAGCCCCGACAAGTTCAGCGTAATTACAGGCTGCCACAAAAACTTCCTCTACAACTACAACATACACTAATCGCCGGAAAACCTTTCCTGGATACGTGTATGGCGGAAATGGTGCGCCATATTGGACCGCATGTGGCTTACAATATGATACGGAAGCTTTTGCGGCAGCGCGCAACCCGATTTCATGAGCAGGTAGAAGAGATTTCCCAGTCGCATGGAAAAAAAGAAGAAATGCGAATCAGGCAGCTGCCTGAGCCAAAGCTCCACATTTATGTCGTCAACAGCCTCGCCAGCCTCGCGCAGGCGCCCGGAATGAAGCAGCGACGATATATTCATCATGATGGCTATATTATACACGTATTCCGAAACCGTACCATCACACTTGCGGAGTATTATGTCGGTAAGTTTCTTGCAGACAGTATAGTTTCGGGTGAGCACCAGCACATCGATGAGGATAAAGCCCATGCCCAGCAGATACTGGTTGTGGAGATTACTGCCCGAGAAACTCTCACGCACATACTCCTCCACATAGTTGAGCACCTTGGCCGAAACGCTGTTGGTCTCTATGGCCTCCATCATCATCTGAGCCGCAAATTCCACCAAATAGTCGGTTGTGGAATGCTCCGTAAGCCCCTCCACAAACTCCGACATCCTGGCATACACCTTCTCGCAGCCAGCCTTGTCGCAATCGATGAAATACGAATATATGTATATCATGCAGGCCCTGAGGTGGTATGGTCTGCACGACTCGCGCCCCAGTATCTCCTCTATAACAAACCTCATCGAGGTATCCAGATGGTCGATATCGGAATAGCTGCAAAGATAATATATAAGCTCGTCGTCGGTACGCATTATCTGATGCCTTAGCTGTGGATGCGAGGCAAACTCCGAACACAACAATCCCCGTATCTCGGCTACATAGTCCGCATTGCTGAAAACCTTGTCCGCCAAGGCGAAAACACCGTTGATACACTCCACTATGCCCTCGCGGAAGGCATACTTTACCATCCACGAGAGTATCCTGAGTTTCAGATACTCATCGGAACCATAGAAACTGGAAATCCTTTCCAGGAGCGACAGGCTTACATCATAGCCGCCATTATTGAGCCAATACGAGAAGAGAATAAACTCGAAAAAATGGCTGTCGTTGAAAGTAAGCACGGCCCCCACATCCAGGCGCTCGTCGTCGAAAAACCTCACCCTTATGGTGCCCAGTATGCAGAATGTGTCGAACACCTCGTGATAGATCTCGAGGGCATGGAAAAGATTGCTGTCCACCACCACAGACCGCTTGCGGCCATAGTCGGTGGCCTCCACCATGGTGGCCAAGAAACCCGAGAGCCTGTGCCTGAAGCTCCGGGCCGCCACCTTGGTCTTGAAGATGGCCCACATGAGATTTAGAGTGGAGAAATCGCCTCTCATGCACTGGCCGATAAGAATGCCCATGTGCTCGGGTATGCACAGCAGATGCTCGGTCTCCACCCTATAGAGCAGCCTGAACGAATAAATGCTGATGCAGTTGCTGTTGTACAGAATCATGATACGCTCGTAAATACTCAGCAACGGCACATTGCAGTAGCTGGTGGCATTTACCGAGGTATCCACATTGTGGAACTGTTCCATGCACTCCAGGGGAATGGACTTGCTGCCCAGAATCCATATCGTTGGCCTTATGGTGAATATGATATGAAGCCAGCCCTCCTGGCGGTAATTATTCACCAGGGCCACTATCTTGCTGAGCTGCTCCTCGGTGCTCACAGAATCTATCACTATATACACATCACCCTTTCTCCAATTGGGATGGCGCATGAAAACCGACTTGAAATCATAGCTGCCCGATCCGCCAAGCATGGACACAAACAGCTCCTCCAGAAGGCTGGTGTACCTGCTGAATCCCTTGATGGCCTGCATGTCGAAATAGAAAAGCAAGTCGCCATAGCACTGCGAGCCACCGGCCATAAAATACTCATCCACAATATGTGCAATGTTGACCGACTTGCCCCAGCCCGATGGCGCCACCATGGCCGTGGCCACCTTGCCGCTGGATCTGAACCCGTCGAAAAAGCTCTTGGTGAAATCCCGCCTGAGAGTATACGAATAGCGCTGCGACCCCATCCTGGATTTCAGGCAGTTGAGGCAAAAGGCGCTGAGCTCGCGCGAGGTGGTGCGGTAATTCTCCCATGTGGCCGACGAATCAGAATTGTCGGCATCCATGCCCTGCTCAAAATCGGCAAAATCCACATAGCCTATATACCTGGCCATGGCATTGAGAGTAAACTTCGAGGGGCTAATATCAGAGACCACAATACCCCAGAACCTCTTGATAGTGGTGACACTAACCTTGGCCTGCACAACGTCCATAAGAGCCTTCGACAGGGTCATGCACTCCCTGGCGCTGGATATCGTGGTGCCGAGACGGTGCTCCACATTCTTGCGTAGCAATTGATAGGACAGTTTTGTCATCTAATAATAAGTAAGCATTAGTAGTGGCACAAAGATAAGGAAATTTTTGCATTAATTATTTAATTTGATTACCTTTGCTACAAAATTTGAAAACACCAATATCACAGATGAAGAACATCCGCAATTTCTGCATCATAGCCCATATCGACCACGGCAAGAGCACACTGGCCGACCGCCTGCTGCAGCATACCAAGACAATATCGGACCGCGACCTCAAGGACCAGGTACTCGACGACATGGACCTGGAGCGCGAGCGTGGCATCACCATAAAGAGCCATGCCATACAGATGCGCCACAAGATCGACGGACAGGAATATATACTAAACCTCATCGACACCCCGGGCCATGTGGATTTCAGCTACGAGGTTTCCAGGAGTATTGCCGCATGCGAGGGCGCTCTGCTGGTAATAGACGCCACACAGGGCATCCAGGCCCAGACAATCAGCAATGTCTACATGGCCATAGAGAACAATCTGGAGATAATACCGGTACTGAACAAGATGGACATGCCAGCAGCCAAGCCAGAAGAGGTAAAAGACCAGATAATAGAGCTGATAGGCGGCAAGAGGGAGGACATAATAGAAGCATCAGGAAAAACCGGACTCGGAGTGGAGGAGATTCTCAAAGCCATAGTAGAGAAGATTCCTGCACCAGAGGGTGATCCTGAGGCTCCACTGCAGGCCCTCATCTTCGACTCGGTATTCAACCCCTTCCGCGGAATCATCGCATATTACCGTGTATACAACGGCTCCATAAAAGCCGGCGACAAGGTAAAGTTCGTGAACACCAAAAAGGAATACGGCGCCGACGAGGTGGGTGTGCTCGAAATGGACCTATGCCCACAGAAAGAGATATCAGCCGGCAACGTGGGATACATAATATCAGGTATAAAAAACGCGACCGAGGTAAAGGTGGGCGACACCATCACCCACATAGAAAACCCATGCGACAAGGCGATAGACGGTTTCGCCGAGGTAAAACCAATGGTGTATGCCGGTGTGTACCCGATAGAGACCGACATGTATGAGGAGCTGCGCACATCGCTGGAGAAACTCCAGCTAAACGACGCATCGCTCACATTCACCCCCGAGAGCTCTATAGCCCTGGGATTCGGGTTCAGGTGCGGATTCCTGGGAATGCTCCACATGGACATTGTGCAGGAGCGCCTGTCGAGAGAATTCGACATGGACGTGATAACCACAGTGCCAAACGTAAGCTACAAGGTTTTCACCACCAAGGGCGAGGAAATAGAGGTGCACAACCCTGCCGGACTGCCCGAACAGAAGGCAATAGGACACATAGAAGAGCCTTACATAAAGGCCGACATAATCACCAAGTCGGAATTCTACGGCCCCATCACCAAGCTGTGCATGGAGAAGCGCGGCATAAAGACAAACGAGCATTACCTGGCCGCCGACCGTGTGGAACTGAATTTCGAGATGCCTCTGGCCGAGATTGTCTTCGACTTCTACGACAAGCTGAAATCGATATCGAAGGGCTACGCCTCGTTTGACTACCACCCCATCGACTACCGCGAGAGCCGCCTTGTAAAACTGGACATACTGCTGAACGGAGAGCCTGTGGACGCCATGAGCTCGCTGATACACGAGAGCAACGCCTACGAATTCGGCAAGAGCATCTGCGAGAAACTCAAGGAGCTGATACCAAGGCATCAGTTCGATATAGCGATACAGGCCGCAATAGGCACCAAGATTATATCGCGCAGCACCATAAAGGCTTTCAGAAAAGATGTAACCGCCAAGTGTTACGGTGGCGACATATCGCGCAAGCGCAAGCTGCTCGACAAGCAGAAAAAAGGTAAGAAACGCATGAAGCAGGTAGGCGACGTGGAGGTTCCACAGAAAGCATTCCTGGCAGTGCTGAAGATCTGACGGAACATCAACAAGCAACTACAAGAAAACGCGCAATCCCCGGGAAAATGAGGATTGCGCGTTTTTTTGATATCCCGCTTAGAATTGAATATCCGGTAGCGCCTAATGCCCTGGCGCGGAATATTCTATTTATCGCAAGTAATGATTACCGAGCCATAATCCCAGTCGTTCATGTTGCTCTCGCTCCAATGACGGCACGATGGAGGATAATTCGCCTCCAGCTCTGGACTGAAAGTCTTGGTGGTGAAATTGGATATACGCGATTCGTTTTTCCACTTCACATTATTAATAAGGTATGGACCCGAAACATCGAGAAGCAGCTCGCCCTGGAAATTAGGCTTGGAATACACCTTCAGGTGAGTTCCCTTGTCGACGGCAATGGCATCGAAAGTATATTGCACCGCCTTTGGGAAAGCCGCCTGATTGCTGCTGTACCGTCCGTCACCCACATACTCGCCATACTTGTCAGGCTCGTATATCTTGGATATATGGCCGCCCATTGCCACGTCGCTGAGCAAAGTTCCCGAGAAATGGACTCCGCAGTTGCGCTGAGGATTGGGTTTGCTGGCAGCAAAATGCTTGGCCTGCATCTTCACATCGCGCTTATACTGATTATTTCCTATTACATCGGCACCATTACGCTTTACTTGCTGAAATTTATAATTAACATGTGTGGATTTTATCAAAACCTCGTCGCCGGGACCGATATTGCCAATTGTAAAACAACCCTGACCATTGGAATAAATCGTTCCAACAGGATTTCCGTTGATGAAAACCTCGTTGGCAACACCCGAAACAGGCTTATTGGTAAGCGAATCTATGTTCCTGAAAATGAGGCTGTTTTTCTGAGGCCTCATCCTGAAGGTGCGTTCAGCCTCCGAAAGTCGCTCAAACTCAGTGGTTTTGAACTTCTTAGTTAAAGTATCGTAATAAGACACACGCTTTAGATCCAACTCAAACAGAACATTGGCCTTTACATCCTCGAAACAGCCCTTGCCGACACCATTGGTATTGGTGACACAGCTAACCGTGCCCCCATCTATCAGCATGCTGACCTCCACATTGGGAATAGGAAGCTGATTATCAAGATCTTGAACAGTAAACGATATCACACCGCGTCCAGGTTTCAGAAGCAATGTCCTATTGTGCTCGCCCTGCAGCGCCGTCTCCATGTCAGAAACAATGGTATCGCCAATATATCCATCCATCTGCGCATTCACATTAACATTGCCGCACAGCTCCATTCCAGGCACAGTAACATAGCCCGAAGGGGCGGTTAACAGTTTCTTAACATTACCATCAACCAACGCTTCAACCTCAGCCCCTGCAAGTGGCTGTCTATCATCACGGTCCAACACAAGGAAAACCATGTCTTCACGACCCTGGTCCAAGCCCATCTGGTACGCTAATGCCGTACCTAAAGTACTGAACAATGGACGTGCAGTATCGGACGCAAGACATCCGCCCTCAGCTGTTATCTCGGCTTCATGTCCCGAATGAAAAATCACCTGATACAACGAGTAGTTAACATTAGTAAACGTAATCCCTCCATCTTGTAAAGTCACACCAGAAAGATTTACACTATCCGCAACAAAAAAGCGAAGAGGATTTGTCTTTACAAATGAATAATCTACAAATTTCAAACCAATATTTACATTCGGGAGGGTTTTGTTTGAAAAATTATCATACGCCACAATATGAATATCCTTGTTGAACCTCAAAAGAAGCAGCAAGGGCAGCAGCAAGAGCAGCAACAGCCACAGCCAGCGGTACTTGGGCCGAGACACACGTACAATGTACTCGTCCTGCTCATCATTCACAAAGGTGTTTTGTCCTTCCATTCGTTATAGGTTATATAGAAAAATCTGGTTCTACTATTTCTTGGCCTTAGCCTCCACCACGGTACCCACAGGCACATCCATAAGCACAGCGTATCCCTCGGCGTCGGTCATCAGAGTCTCGGTCTTGCCAAGGTACTTGACGGTAATCTCGGCGCTCTTTACAACATTTTTTTTCTCGTCCACTACCTTGAAACGCATGTTGTGGGTCTTTGGAGGCTCCGGTGCAGGAGGCTCCGGCACTACCTCGACCTCTATGGCCAGACGGTATGGATTTACCAGACGGTCGAAGAGATAGACATTCTCGTATCTCCTTACCCCGTTTTCATCGGTCTGATACGCGCAAACACGTGTGCCGCTCTTGATGCGTTCCAGGGTAATGATTCCGTCGGCATTGGATACGCCCTGAATCTTCTGTCCGTCGTATTCGAACTGGAAAGACTGGCTGTGCTGAGCATTGCCAAACTGGTCCACAACCAGGAACTTCATATCGCCCTTGGGAGCAACCTTGATGGTGTACCGCTCGTCCTCGTAGCATGTGTAGTTCTGGGAGTTGACCTTCTGGGCATCGCCAGCCTCAAAAGCCTTTACAAAAGCGCCTTCCTTTATCTTGTCGAGCACAATAACTCCATCTATATCGCTCTTGGCCTGCTGAGGCTTGCCATCCACCTCGAATATGATATCCTCGCCAGGAGCCGGATCCATGTTGTCGCTGTACACCACATTGAATCTCATTGGCACCTTCTTGATATTCAGGAACTTTATCAGCAGGCCCTTCTCTGCGCCCGGAGTATCAGGCACAAAGCCCCACTGAGTGGCCACCACATGCCTTTCGCCGTTGCTATCCACGATATACACGCTGTCGAGCGACGGTATCTCTATGCAGTTGCTGATGAAAGACTGCAGGTTGCTGTCGTTGAAGGTCTTCACGGCCTCCATAAGGTCCGAAATGGCCTTGTTGAGCATATCCTGGGTCATACTCTTGTCCTGCTCGCTTAGCCGGCCATACGAGACCGCCTTGCCGGCATAGGAACTGCTCCAGGCCAGCTTGAGGCCGCCATCAAGCACTATAGGCTCGGCAAAAAACTTGTATACTTCGCCGTTGGGAAACGACGCCCTTATCTGCCTGTAGAGCTCGGGGGCTGTGACAGGACTGCCGAGCAGATACCTCAGCAATGCTATATCCTTGGTTGCTATTACATTCATATCCAAATAACGGTATTATAAGATGATAAAAGCTGATTATTTCTTGGCCTCCACCTTGAACTTGGTGCCCACAGGCACTCCGGCAATATGGATGAAGCCCTCGGCGTCGGAGGTGTAGACCTCCTTCTTGTCGAGATACCACACAGTAACAGTGGCATTAGGGGCCACTTGGTCCTTGTGGTCCAATACCTTTATATGCACATCGCCAAGCTCAGGACCCTGAGGCTCTGGAGGTGCTGGAGGAGCCTCCACGGGCACCACTATCTTGTATATGCCGGTGGCCATGTCGTACACATAGGAATTGAAGTTGTTCCTGGCCGTGGACGAGCCGTTGTGCTGATACGCGTCCACCTGGGTGCGGTCGGATACAGGGCCAATCACAATCTTGCCCATGGAGTCGGAGGCATGTGTGGCGCTGATGCCGCTGTATTCGAACACGAACTCCATGCCCGGCAGGGGATTGTCGTTCTGGTCCACGATTATGAACTCCATATTGCCTCTTGGCTCTACGAACACATCATATATGCCGAACTCGTAGCATACAAAATCCTGGGGATTGGCCAGCGCAGTGTCTCCGGATTCGTAGGCCGATACCTTGGCCTCCTCTTTTACTCCGTCGAGCACAATGTTGCCCTGGGGGTCTGACTTTACAACGGCAAATATTTTCCCCGACACATGGAACACCACCTCGGTATCGGGAGCAGGCACTCCCGGAACCCTCTTGCCATTCTGGGTGAAATATACATGGAACTGCATGGGCACCTTGCGCGCCTCTATAAACTTGTTTATGAGTCCCTTTTCGGCACCGGGCATGTCCATTACAAAGCCCCACTGGGCTATCACTACATTCTTCTTGGCGCCGCTGTCCACGATATAGAGGCTGTCGGCATCAGGAACCTCTATGCAGTTGGAGATAAGTTCCTCGAGTGTGGGATCGTTGAAGGTTTTTGCTTTTTCCTGAAGGCGCAACACCTCGCGCCTGAGCTCAGACTTGGCAAAACCCTTGTCCTCGTTGCCAAGACGCTGGTAGCAAGTGGCCTTGCCCGGTATCGGACTGCGCCATGCGATGCGCGCGCCACCCTCCAGCACCACTGGCTCGGCAAATAGAGTCCATAGGTCGCTGTCGGCCAGTGTGCCCCTTATCTGCCTGAAGATATCAGGAGCGCTCTGCGGGCTGCCCAGCAGATAGCGCTGGTTTCTGGTTTCCTTGGTAAGAAGAATCTCGTTCATAGTCTTGTTGGGGAATTGTTGCTGTTATATTACTACTTGGTAGGGCACTTTACCACCACGTACCACTGTGTCTGGCTGTCGTCGCCGCCGTTCACCCTTACGGTGATTATGCCGTCGGGGGCCTCGTAGTTGATTACGGCATACTTGTATGGGCCTTTCACGAAGCCGTTGGTGCGGTATATCACCTTGTCGTCGGAGATCTCTGACGCGGGTCCCTTGTAGATTATGATCTCGTCGGGGATGGTGAATGTGTCGTATCCGATTACGAACTTGCCCTTAGGCTCCTTCAGGTTCACAGTCTGTATTGTGGAGTGGAATCCGTCGCTCTTGATTGTGCATCCGCAGTCTATGGGAATATCGCGCACGTCGAGCGACTTCTCGGGTATCAGCAGGGTCTTGTTGAGCTGATAGAGGAACTTGGCCACGTATTCCTTGTGACCATCGGCGTTTACCACAACCTTTATCTGCATCTTGCCGTCCATGGGCACCTGGCGCAGCTTCAGCATTCCGTCGGCATTGGCCACGGTGTCCAGCTTTGTCTTGTCGTATTCCAGGTGGACCTTGGCTCCGGGCAGAGGATTGCCGGTCTTCTCGTCCTTTATCTCAAGATTCAGGCCCTTGGGCTCCAACAACAGCTTGTAGGAAGTATCAGCCCTGTAGAGATAGGCCTCGGCGTCCATTGTGATGAATTCGGGTGCTGATACTTTCACAGCCACGGTGTCAGACTTGGGGTCCACTACAGTGAAATGGCAGGCTCCCTGGGCGTCGGCAGTGTCGCAGAGCGATACTCCGTTGCTCCTCATGGTCACGATGGCTCCGTTTACCGGGGCCGATGTCTCTGAATCCAGCACATGTACGGTAACCTGTTTCTCTGTTGTAAGCAGCGGCTTGTCCATCACTGCCACTATCCATGGCACCAGATAGGCCACACACAGCCAGCCCAAAAGCAATATCAGCGGTATCAGCCATAGGAGGAAACCTATGTTGTTGCGGCCCACGGTCACTGTGATGGTTTCCTTGGGCTGCGATGGCACGTGGCGCACCTCGGTGGTCTTGCCGGAATACTCGGTGCTGAGGGTGTAGGTCTTGCCCTGCACAAGGCCCTCCACGCGGATGATGCCGTCGCGGTCGGTGATGCGGTTCAGCACATTGTGGCCGTCGTCGATGGTAACACGGAGGTTTGGCACAACGTCTTTCTGCTTGGTGACCACATGGATCTCCAGGTCGGTGACGTTTGATACTATCTTCATTCCCTTCAGGATATACACTTCCTGGGCGTCAGTGAATATGAACGCGTGCCTGTGTGAGCCCAGTCCGTTTATTATCTGGGTGCAGACCACGTTGCTGTTGTAGTCCACCTTGTCGAGCGCTATCTCGCCGTTCTCGTTGGTGTAGTACTCGCTCTTGAAATCCTCGGTCTCGCAGCGCACTAGGGTGTTTACTATGGGCTGTCCGGCGTTGTCTATCACACGTATGGTCATGCATCCGCACATGGCCACCTTGCGCACTTTTATCTCCGCCATGTTGAGTCCCTCGTGGGTGAAGAGCTTGGCGTTGGCGTCCTGATATCCCTTGCCCGAGCATGTGATGTCGAACTCGGTGTCGGGAGGCATGTTGTCGATGGAGACGCGTCCGTTGCGGTCGGTGGTGAGGGTGATGCTCTTGTCGCCGTATATGAACAGGACGTCGATACCCGGCACGGGCTCGCCGTTGTCGCCCATTACGGCCACGTCGACCTCAGCTATTGGACGCACGCCCACAAACTCGTATACCGGAATGGCTGGATCGCAGACAAAGGCGCTGGAATTGTTTCTCTGACGGCACACCACCTCGGTGCCCTCGGGAATGTCGCGGAGTATTATGCGTCCCTGAGAGTCGGTGGTCTCGAAATATGTGATGCCGTCGTATGTGAATGATATCTCGGTGTCTACCACTGGCACACCCTTGGCATCGCGCACCATGAAATTCATGTCGCAGCTTCTGGTGCCTATCAGGTAGTGGTATTCGTCGCTGCCGTCACATACGTAGTCCTTTTTGTTGTCGATGCCGTCGGCATATACCGAAAACTTGTCGCCAAGGGGAATGTCTTCCATGTAAATATAGCCCTTGGGGTCGGTGGTGAGCTGTGCGGTGTTGCCGTTGTATATGACAGTCACCTGCTCGTTGGCCGCGGGCTTGCTGCTCTTTATAACCTTTATCTTGAGTGTATCCACCTTGATGGGCACAAGTTTCTTTATGAGGCCGGTGGGCGCATTGAAGTCGTCGGTTGTGAAACCCCACTTTATTATGACGAAGCTGCTGCTGCCGTCGGGTTTCTGTATGCGGTATATATTGTCGTAGTCGGGAATCTCTATGCATGAATCCAGCACCTTGAACATATCTGCCACATCGCTCATGGAGCCCTTGTACAGCTGCTTGAACACTGCCTTGTAGAGCTTGTTTATCTGATGCTTGATGCGCCCCTTGGCTGCTATCTGCTCGTCGTCGGTGAGTTTGGAGAAGCTCTGGGGAGTGCCCTCAAACTCTGTGTGCCATGTTATCTTGTTGACTCCGTCGGGCATTGGCTCGGCCAGTACATTGTATTCCCTGCCCTGCTGAAACATGCTTTTCAGCTGGCTATATCTCTTGATGTTCTCGCCTGCGCCCTGTGCGAAGACCGGCCTTATCTGCGAGATATCAGTAGTTATTATCGGTTGACTCATTATATGATATTTTGCGTTTTAGAAATTTGCTGTAAATATAGGGATTTTTTCGCAATGATTGGCAAAAAAATGGAAAAATTCTACTCCACAATCTTCACCATCCTGAAATCGGCGCCCTTGGTTGCGTCCTCGTATTCGGCGTGGCACAAGGCATGGCCGTCGCCATCGCGTGTGGCATGGAATACGCATGGATCGTAGCCGCCCTCATGGTCTCCCAGGGCTTCCTGGGTCTGTTTCATTACCAGCTCGCCGCCTTCCAGGGTTATTTCCAGCGGGGCGGTGTACAGCTGGCCGTTGGCCTCCAGGTACTCTATGGTGCCGGTGCCGTCGGCGTTTATGAGGAACGACACGCTCACCTCCACACCCGAGTCCATGTTGTGGAGGTCTGTGGTCGACCTCCAGTGGCCTGCCGCGAATGACACATCCTGCGCATCCTCTGGTATCTCCATCAGCACTCCGTCGCCGGCCAGCCTCAGGGCCTTGGCTATCTGCAGGAGCGGGCCTATGGCAGGGCTCGACTGCAGTGGCCTTGCGCTCTGTTTTACTGCCGACACTATGTCGGTGGCTTTCATGTCGGGGAACATGCTCTTTATCAATGCCACGGCTCCCGTCACTATAGGGGCGGCCATAGATGTACCCTGCAGGAAGTCGTAGCCGCCTCCGGGCACGCTGGAGTATATCTCCACGCCGGGGGCTGATATGTTGGCGTATTGTCCGTGGTTGCTGAATCCGGCCTTGGGCCTGCTTACATCGCCCTGATACGCCGATACCACCAGCACCTTGCCGCTGCGGGCAAAGGGGTCGCATCCGGCCATTATGTTCTCGTTGCCGGCGGCGAGCACAAAGACACAGTTTTCGTCGTTGGCGAAATCGTAGAGCTCGTTCCAGAATGTGGCCTCGTCCTGGCCGTAGCCTGTTATGAGCTGCTGCTGCTCGGCCGGGGATATCACTCCGAAGTATGCTCCCAGCGAGAAGTTCACCACCGACGCACCGTGATGTATGGCATATAGTGCCGCGGCCACAATTCCTATCGACTGCATCTGTCCGTTGTCGTCGGCTATCTGTATGGGCATCAGACGGCAGTTGGGCGCTATGCCGCATACTCCGCCCCCGTTGCTGTTGCCCACGGCTGTGCCTGCCACGTGGGTGCCGTGCATGCTGCCTTCGTAGCGGCCCACACGCACGTCGCCATTGCCGGTGTTTACGTTGTATGGCATTACTATCTTGCCCTGAAGCTCGGGGTGGCTGAGGTCGAAACAGTTGTCGGCTATGGCCACTATCACGCTGCTGTCGCCCATGGTGTATTTCCATGCGTCGTAGGCCTCCACGTGGTCGAAATACCATGACTGACGGCGGTCGCTGAATCCGGGGTCGGGCATGGCGCTTTCGCCGAACAGCGAGTTGGGGAATGCCAGCCTTACCTCGGGCAGGGCCTTAAGAGTGTCCATCCAGCTCTTCCATCCTCCGTCGGGCACGCGTACCTGCAGAAGTTTTACCGTGGTGTCGGCATATACTACCTCCACGTTGCCCGGATACATGTCGGACAGGCGCATGATGAAATCCTTGGTGTCCACGCCCTTGTCGAGGGCAATGTTGACTGCGTTGCTGAGTATCGGACGGTCGCCCGGAGTATCAGGGTCGTGTATTATCTTGGTGGTGTCCACGGGTGGCACCTGCCGTATGGTGTCGAAAAACGGGTCGCCGGGCTGGTTGTCGTACGGAGGACGTGCGTTGCTGTCGCCGCCTGGCTGCTGGGGTGGCTGGTTGCATCCATCGCATCCCCTGAGCAGGAGCAGCAGGGCAAGCATCAGCAGCGCACCCAGGATGAACCACAGCCAGCCTGGGATGCCCTTGCGTGGGCGTGATTCTCCGTCGCCGCTGGTGGGATGCACATAGGGAGGCTGTGGTGGCTTGGGAGTGCCGGCAGATGGAGCCTTGGGGGCATCAGGTACGGGAGCCGATGGCGGCGCGGGGGCTGCTGGCATGGCGGCGGGTTTTGTTTCGGGTGCAGGCGCGGCCATGCGAGCGGTATCAGGGCTCTGATGCTTATGCACAGGCACTTTCTCATGGAGTATGGGTATGGGCGCCTGCTGCGATCCGCTGTAGGCGAATCCCCACTGCGCCAGCACTATGCGGCCGGCCTCGCAGAGTATGCTGCCGTAGTCGGGCACCGACACAGCCAGTTCCAGCACATTGGCGTATTCGGCACGGTGGTCGTCCCTGAGCTGCTGGCAGTGGCGGCTTATGGCCGACAGAATGTTGTTTGCCTTGGTCTGGGCCGCAGCCCTCTCGGCTTCGGGCAGGGTGTTTATGGGCACGGGATTGGACACATACTGGCTGGTCCAGATGATGCGGTCGCCTATAAGCTGAGGCTCACACAGAAGCTCGGCATACTGCTCGCCCAGGGGCATCAGCACGTTGCGTATCTGGCTGTAGCGCTGGTAGAGCGGCGCTCCGTTATGATAGAGAGGCGCAATGTCCTTGGCAAGGGCCTCGAATACTTTCTTCTTCATAGGTATTTATAAAAAAAAGACGTTTATTACATTTGTAGCAAAGATAGCTATTTTATGTAATAAACGTCGTTTCCGGCACAAATATTTTGTTACAAAATCACCTGCATCTTGAACATGATGGCGAACTTCGACGCATCGGGATTGTCGCGGTGGGTGAGTCGCCAGATGCCGTCCACGCGGAAGAAACGGAATATGTTCTCCACTCCCACTCCGGCCTCGAAATATGGCTTGTTGACATCGCCGAGAGTCTCGGGGAAGTCCATGATGGTGTTGCCGGCATTGTTTTTCTTGGAGATGTTGCCCCAGAGGCCCTTGCCCCATACCACCTCGCGCCACTTGAGCTTGCGCATGAGAGGCATCTTGTTGAGGAAGAATCCGTTGAAATGGTGTTCAGCTGTCACTGACACGTAGGTGTCGGATGCAAACTCATAGAGGTTCATCATATTGAAGGCGTAGGGGTCGTATACGTAGGTCTCGTTGCCCTCGTGGAGCTTCAGCATCGGGAAAGGCACCTTGCCAAGAACCTTGCCGGCCTCTGCCATGTAGCTGAATCGTCCGAATGGGCTTATGGAGAAGCTCTCCGACACCCTGGCTGTTATGCGGCTGTACTTGGAGAGCTTGCCGTTGTCGTCCCAGGCGCCCAGGATGGCGTAGAGGTCGAAGGCGGGATAGTCGCTGCCCATGCTGATGCGCGTGAACTCGCCCGACACGAATTTCTCGTTGAAGCAGAAATGGGTGTTCAGGAACAGCTCGTAGCTTGTAAGGTGCTTGTAGTTGATGTCGGTGAACCTGTTGTGGAATGGGATATAGTCGGTAGGCGTAAGCTTGCGGTAGCGCATGCCCAGCGAGTTGTTGAATCCGGGGAAGTGCTCGTGGTCGTAGCTTCCCTTTATCTCGTCCACAAACAGGAGCTGGTCGTTCTTGCTGCGGGACAGCACCGTGGACATGATGTTGTCCTCGGAGAATGCGTTGACACTCTGGCCCAGCTGCTCGTAGTCGTGCTTGTAGTCGAGCGAGAAGCCGCGCCGCGGATTCTTGCTGGTAAGGTAGAGCAGGCCGGCTCCATACTTGAACTCCTTGTCCTTGAGTCCGTAGGCCAGATATGAGCTAAGCATCAGCTTTTTGGAAAACTCGTTGCTGGTGCGGCCGCCAAACCTGAAACGCCAGCCTTCTATCTCGTTGTGGGATACAAACTTGTATATCGGGCCCATCTCCCACCACTTGAAAACCCAATATCCGGTAACGAGCATCTCCACAGTGCTGGTTACGTTTTTGAACATGGGCACTTCCTTGATGCTGTCCACCATCTGGTAAATGTTGCGCTCCTTCTCGGAGAGCTGCTCGTGGCGCTGCTGGTTCCAGTATTCGGGGTCGCGGTCCATGGCTCCATCCTCGGTGATGGTTTCCTCGGTGGCCACGGCGCTGAATGTGGCATCAGGAAACTTGGGATTTATCTCCACATTGCGGCGGGTCATGGTCTTGCGGCCAAAGAAACCCATTGTGCTGTCGGTGAAGTTGAGGTCCATGAACATCTCCTCCCTGGTAAGGAACCATACGGAATCTATCTTGTCGTATTCCTGGGTGATGATGTAGTTGTTGATGTAGTTGATATTGACATCGGTGGCCATCTTGGCCTGAATCTTTGTGACGGCCCAGGTGGTGTCGTTCACCCACATATCACCGCTGAATGTGTAGGTCTGCTTGTGGCGCGGCTTGAATGAGAGGTGGTAGACGTAGTGGCCGTTCTGATACATGCTGTCGAGCAGGTAGTACTTGTAGTTGGTTTTCCAGTAGTCTGATACCGGGGATACAAAGTTGTGGCCGAATGCCGGCACGTAGTTTTTGTAGATGTTGGCGTCCAGATACATCTGTCCGGTGTACTGAGTGAGGCTCTCGTTGGATGTTCCTGATATCTTGGAAGCCTTTATCACCTCTTTCTTTTTCTGAGGGCTGCTCTTGTGGTAGATGTCGGAAAGCGACTCTGTAATCATGATGGGCAGGAACACCTTTCCAGTCTCGGCCGAAGTATCAGCGTAATCGAAGATAAACTGGAAATTCTTCATCACGGCGTTGGGTCCGAAATCCCTGCGCACGTTGTTGAGGTCGATCTCCATCTTGTTGTAGACCTCGTATTTATAGGAGTCCAGCTTGTCGGGATTGTTGTTTTTGCGGTTGTCGGCCACATTGCGCATGATGCGCCATGCGGGATTCTCGCCCGGATGTATCACAATCTCGTTGAGCATGTAGCTGTCGGCCTCCATCTTTACGTTCACCTCCTGGAATGCGTTGCGGTCCACCTTGTGGAAGTATGGCAGATAGCCCACGTATGAGAATTCCAGCGTGTCGGTCTGCACATTGCCCTGGAGGAAGTATGTGCCGTCAATGTCTGATATAGTGCCCACTGTGGTGCCCTTGAACACGATGTTCACAAATGGCAGCGGCTCTCCTGATTCCGCATCGGTTACAATGCCTCGCACCTTGGTCTGGCTACATACAGGTATTGCAAGCATCAGCAATACAAAAAGTAAATAAATTTTTCTCATCTCTGCATTATATTAAAAAATGGGAAGTATTTGCGGCGCAAAGTTACATTTTATTTTGCATAATGGATACCCAATATACGTAATGTGTAAATAATTAACGAAAATTAAACCTAGATGTAATTAAATTGTTTTAAATTTGTAACGCAAATGAAATCAAGTTTTCATACACATCATCTATGTTAATAAGCATCCTCTCCATGATTGGAGCTCTCGCGATGTTCATGTACGGCATGAAGACAATGAGCGAGGGTCTCGAGAAGGTGGCCGGCGAGCGCATGCGCTCCATACTAGCGGCCATGACCAAAAACCGCGTAATGGGCGTATTGTCGGGCATCCTGATTACAGCGCTCATACAATCCAGTTCGGCCACCACGGTAATGGTGGTAAGTTTCGTAAACACAGGCCTCATGACGCTTACCCAGAGTATCGGCGTAATAATGGGTGCCAACATCGGTACTACCATAACTTCATGGATAGTATCGCTTGTGGGTTTCAAGATGAATCTGGCCAACCTTGCGCTGCCTCTACTGGCAATAGCCCTGCCGATGTACATGTCGAGCAAGAGCAAGTGGAAAAACATCAGCCAGTTCATATTCGGTTTCGCCATTCTGTTCCTGAGCCTCAAGTTCCTGAACGAGAGCGCCGAGGAGATGAAGCTCAACGAGCTTGTGGCCAATATGCTAAGCGGCATATCCTGCGACAGTTTCTGGGTGATCCTGCTCTTCGTAGTGGTGGGCGCCATTGTTACAATGATAGTACAGGCATCGGCCGCCACGATGACCATCACGCTGATGCTCTTCAATATGAATATCCCTGGATTCGGTTTCGAGCAGGCAGTGGCCCTCACGATGGGTCAGAACATCGGCACCACCATCACAGCCTTCCTGGCGTCGCTATCGACCAACACACAGGCCAAGCGCACCGCCCTGGCCCACATGTTTTTCAACGTGTTTGGCGTAGTGGTGTTCCTGATAATATTCTACCCATCATGCAATGCGGTAAACTGGTTTATGTCCGACGTGCTCCACAACACCAACGAGATGAACAAGCTCTCGGCATTCCACACTGCCTTCAATATCGTAAACACACTTTTGCTTATATGGTTTGTGCCCCAGATAGAGAAGTTTGTCTGCTGGGTACTTCCCCAGAAAAAGGAAGACGAGGAGTCGGAATTCAGGCTCAAGCATATCAGCAAGGGACTTGTTGCTACTCCAGAGCTCTCGCTGCTTGAGGCCAAGAAAGAGATTGCGAACTTTGGACAGAGATGCTACAAGATGTTTGGAATGGTGAAAAACCTGATGACCATCACCGACAAGGACTTGTTTGAGAAAGAGTTCAACAGGATTACGAAATACGAGAAAATCACCGACAACATGGAGGTGGAGATAGCCAACTATCTGGACGACGTGGACGACGACGGACTGTCGCGCGAAGCCAAGATACAGTCGCAGAAGATGATGAAGACCATCGGCGAGCTGGAGAGCATAGGCGACTCGTGCTACAACCTGGGCCGGACCCTCAACCACAAGCGCGAGCAGAAGATGGACTACACTCCCGAGCAGATGGGCCACATGAACGCAATGCTGGATATTGTGGAGAAATCGCTGCAGAAGATGAACTCTGACCTGGAGCGTCCAGAGGGCACGCCAGTGGATTTCGACAAGACCATGCAGATAGAGAAAGACATCAACGACTTCCGCAAGCTGCTGAAGGAGACCAATATAAATGACATAAGGGCCGACAAGTACGACTACAGCCTGGGAGTGCTCTATATGGATTTCATCAACGAGTGCGAGCATCTGGGCGACTACGTGGTAAACGTGGTCCAGAGCTGCAAGTAACGGGAAACAGGCTGGACCTAGGCTAGCTCTCCCACAAACATGACGCTTCGTGCAATGCGCAGAAGATCGTCGTCAGATACGGCGTTCAGATTCTCGTCGTCGAGAAAGAAGAACACGCTATCGTCCACACGGCGGGCTTCTGCGTTTTTGTATTCGCTGGTGCCGGGCACAAAGAGCGCCGAATTGAGGCTCTCCACAGATACCATCAGGCTGCCGCCATCCACATTGATAAAGCGCACTGGGTAGCGCTTGCCACTGTATGTCATATACTGTCTATTCATTTTTTGCATCGGTTTTTGTTAGTTATTAAATGTTTTTCTTATTTATCACGATGCAAAGATAATATGCCGGTTGTATCAAAATATGATACAACCGGCATGTTTTTTCAAAAAAAATTTTCCTTGCGCTGCACAAAACAAACCCGCCTGCGAAAACCCTCTTCAGTGGTTCCGCAGGCGGCTCCATATCATTATATCAGCAGCATCAGCGATGCCATGCGGGATTACTTGCCCACATACTGCTGAACCAGTACAGCGTATTTCTGATAAATGGTCTCCACCTTTGACAATATCTCGCTTGAGCCATGTTCCTGAGCCTGCTGGGCTATGTATGCCAGTATGGAAACAGACATCTGGAACTCCCTGGACTCTACAAATCCATCGCTGCAAAGGTTGCTGAGCCACTCGCAGATCTGAGTGTAGTCCTCTATCATCTCGGATGCCACCTGATCGGCCTGCTCAGTCATGCAGGCCTCGTAGAGAGAGGAGAGCACCGGAAGCATGGTGTAATCGTATGGCACCTTCTTGTTTGGCGTAAGCTCGAGACACTTCTGCAATACAGCCTGTGCCTCGTCGGTCTTGTGCTGGTCTACAAGGGTGTTGGCGAGTCGTGCGAATGTGCCTCTTACATCCATGATCTTTATCTGGCGGAGATTGTTTTCCTCCAGAATCACGTCAGGCTCGTTCATGCGGCCCCACCTGAATTTGTTCATCATGTTGTCGTACATGAACTTGGTATCCACCTCGCCCATCTCGCCCGGAGTCTCGGACTTGGTGATGTATGGCACCACCCTGTAGCAGAATCCCTCGAGACGGAAAAACTTATCGAGGCCCATGTAGTCGCCCGGACTACCGCTGGCGGCAAAATATACAGGACGTTTCCAGTCGTTGGCCGACAGGATATCCATTATCACGAGATCACTCTTGGTGAAGTAGTTTTTGCTGATATCCCATTTCAGTTCCTGACCCACACGCGACATTGTTGACTCGTCGATAGTGCCGTTGTCGAGGCAGTTCTGCTTGTTTACGGGTATCGACACCTTCTTGGAAGGTATGTAGTTGTAGTTTTCACCATTGCCCATCTGCACAAGGTCGTCGTCGTTGCCGGCCACGGCCATGATAGCCGATATAGGAGTGTACACCTTGCTGATATCATCCATGAGTGCGTTGCTGCGCTCCACAATGGACATTATAGGCTCGGTGTTGGCGCCGAATATCTGCTCGCGGAGCTTGGCGTTGGTGCCAAACAGGGTAATAAGTCTTGCAAACAGGGTAATATTCACCTTGTTGTATCCGCCTATTATCTGCTTGTAGTCTGATGCGTACTTCACAGGGAAGTCGGTCTTGTCGATAAGGGCGATGAAATCGTTGTAGATACCCTCATACACAGGGCCAAGCTTGTCCTTCTGGCTCTCGTACTTGTCGGAAACAAAACGGTCGGCCTGGTCGGTGCAGATTACAATATTGCGCTTGTCCTGGCGGTACTTGGTATAGTCGAGCGTCATTGGCACGGGCGCACCCTCGTATTTGCGCTCCTGTGCCTGCTTAACATACCAGTCGCAACCGGCCAGCGAGAGGTTTACAATCCTGATGTCACGGCGCACGCCTTCCACTTCCTGCACATACCAGAGAGGGAATGTGTCGTTGTCACCAAAGGTGAAAAGTATCGCATTCTCGGCGCAGGACTCAAGATAGTTGCGGGCAAAATCGGGACATGTGTAACGGCCCGATCTGTCGTGGTCGTCCCAGTTCTGGCAGGCCATCTGCACAGGCACCAGCAGAGCCAGGCATGCTATGATGGCAGGATAATGTTCCTTGCCGGGACCGAACATATTGCGGATAAGATCCCACAAGGCCAGTAGTCCCAATCCGCACCAGATGCTGAACGCATAGAACGATCCAGCGAAAGCGTAGTCACGCTCGCGCGGCTGCAATGGTGTCTGATTGAGGTATACCACAATGGCCACACCCGTAAGCAGGAAAAAGAGGCCCACAACAACGCTGTTGCGGCTGTCGTTCATGAGGTGGAACAGGAGGCCTAACAATCCCAGCAGCAGGGGCAGCATGTAATAAACATTGCGTCCGTGATTGCCAGCGTAGCGGTCGGGCAAGAATTCCGAACCCGCACCTCTCAAGTTGTCGATAAAATCGATGCCTGTAATCCAGTTGCCCTTAATATAGCTGCCGGCTCCGTTTTGCTCGTCGCTCTGACGTCCGCAGAAGTTCCACATAAAGTATCTCCAATACATGTGGCCCATCTGGTAGGAGAAGAAGAACCTCATGTTTTGTCCAAATGTAGGACGCTTGGTAAGGTTGTCGAGGCCTGCCCACTGCTTGTAGGCTTCCACATGATGCGACTGGCTGGAGTGCATTCTCGGGAACCAACCCATGTCGCCGGGGCTGTATACATATTTGGGAGATGGTTTCTGAATCTCGAGATACTTGCCGTCCACAGGTATGTAGGTGTATTCCTTTTTCTGATCCACCACATCGGCTGTAAAATACGCACCATATAATAAAGGTGTGTCGCCATACTGTTCGCGGTTGAGGTAGCTGAGAAGGCTGAAGCCATCGCTTGGCTGATTCTCATTGATAGGAGTATTGCTGAAAGAGCGGATAACTGTCATTGCAAATGATGTGTATCCCAGCATTATCATGAAAAGGCCCAGCGAAACTGTATTCAGCACTACTTTGTTGTACTTCTGGAACAGCCATGCCAGGAAACCCAGACCACCCATCAGCAGTATCAGGAAAGTGATGATGCCCGAGTAATAGGGCATTCCCAGCACATTGACAAAGAACAGGTCGTAATAGGCTCCAATATTAACAGTCTGTGGTATGATGACATACAGCACCACTGCCAGGATCACCACACTTACCAGGAATGCCAGCAAAGCGCCTGAAACGGTGGCGTTTTTCCATTTTCTGAAATAGAACACGAGCACAATGGCTGGAATCACCAGCAAGTTGAGCAGGTGGACACCGATGCTGAGACCCATGAGGTAGCATATCAGCACCAGCCAGCGTGTGGAATGGGCCTCGCCGGCATGCTCTTCCCATTTAAGGATAAGCCAGAAAACCACGGCGGTGAACAGCGAGCTCATGCTGTATACCTCGGCTTCCACGGCTGAGAACCATGCGGTATCGCAGAATGTATATATGAGAGCGCCAAGCATTCCCGATCCCAGGATGGCTATTGTCTGTCCGGGATTGTAGGAACTTACCCTCTCGCCCTTGTAGTGCATTCTCTCCACAACCCTGCGGGCCAGATGAGTAACACTCCAGAACAGCAGCAACGATGTAAATGCCGCAGCCAACACAGCGGTGCAGTTCATCATGAGGGCCATGTGGGCGTCGTCGGACGCCAGAAGCGCGGCTACACGGCCAATAATCATCCATAGGGGAGCTCCTGGAGGGTGTCCCACCTCCAGCTTGACTGCCGTTGCTATAAACTCGCCGCAATCCCACCAGCTTGCGGTAGGCTCCACGGTGAGCAGGTAGCAGACAAGCGCCACTGCAAACGCGGCCCAGCCTGCCAGACGGTCATAAAACTTGAAGTCTTTCATTAGTAATATTTCAATAAAAAGTTTAAAAATCAATGCAATAGCGGCAATGCCACATGGCATACACCGGCAAAATGCGCCTCGCAAAGTTACCAAACTTTAATCCAATACACAAATAAATAAATGGAAAAAACATTAAAAAAAATTTTGTAGTCTGCGAAAATCTCAATACTTTTGCAGCCGTAATCGGACATATCGTACACTTTCTACGTTGCCATGTTGATAGTTAATTATAGGAACAGCCCGGTTACGGACATAAGTTTTTGGTATAGACCTATGGTGTAATGGTAACACAGCAGATTTTGGTTCTGTTATTTGAGGTTCGAATCCTCATAGGTCTGCAAGCCCCGCGCAGCAATGCAGCGGGGCTTTCTTTATTATATAAGGCCTGATGCTTCCTCCCATAAAAAAAACGCAGCCAAGCATCACTGCTGAGCTGCGCCATACTACTCAAAAAATCAAACGTACAAGGAAAAAACAAAAAAAAATCTTTCATCATGGACACAAATTCCTTTTAATGAAACGTTTGTGCTGAGCAGTACATGATGGAAATAATATAACAACGTATTTTCATTTTCACTTTCTCAATTCCAATCAAAAAAAAAAGAAAACGCCCTTTCAACGTTTAGTTCTACGATGCAAAGTAAGAAAGAAAAAATCAATTTTCCAAATTTTTGAGTATATTTTTCTTTAATTATTTAATTTTACATTTTACAATTTTCGATATATTTGTAACAAAATTTGATTACATTTGTAATTCAAAGCCTACAGGGGCAATTCCAAAGGTGATTTCACAAATGTAAAGGAGTGGCTCTGCGGGATTTCCGCAATTGATATTAAATAAGGGATTTAATGAAATATTACAGGAATAGAGAGGTGTATAAATAAAAAAAAGGAACTCCAAAACTTGAAGTTCCTCATCTGTACCCCAGACCGGGATCGAACCGGTAAGGATGTTACTCCATCGGTGTTTGAGACCGACGCGTCTACCAATTCCGCCACCAGGGCAAATCTTATTCTCCTAAGACTTTGCAAAAGTAGAGCAAATATGCGACATTGCAAAATTTTTAGGCAACTTTTTTTTCTTTTTTCTTAACGAAGTACAACACAGCACCGCAAATAGCTGGCAGCAAGAGATTTATACACCACAATATTATAGACGAAATAGTAGGAAGTGTATAATCGGCTGTATATCCCTTGAGCACAAGCACTGTTGCGGAACACCTGACGCCAAGTTCGGCAAGGGCAGGCCTGGGTACGAAGCTCATGAGCGCATATATCAGGAACACCGACATCATGCCATCGGCAAAACCTATGGGAATGCCCAGCGACACAATGGTCAAGTAGTTTTGGATGGAATATACAAGGAAGCGTGCGAGCGAGACGCCAAGCAGCCCAACCTTCTCGCGATATGTGTAGTTGCAGAAAAACTGGAGCCTGTTGCGGAGGCCCTGCGACTTGTCGCTGTTCTTCACAAAAGGTATGGTGTATTTCGGGAACATGAAGAGCAGAACTAACAAAAACGTGGCCGCCACACCCAACAGTATAAACCACCATTTGGTGAGGAATGTGGTATGGCTGAACTCCACGTCCATCCACTTGAAGTACAGACACGACAATACTCCGCAAAACATCATGACCGGCATCTGCGAGAATCCGCAATATGCAGTGGCAAGGGCTCCCTGTATGCGGCTGCCCTTCTGCAAAACAGACGGTCGGCCTATGGCCTCGCCCACACGGTTGGGTGTAAAGAGAGATGGCGGTATGCCCTTGAGGACTCCCACCACCGACATGCCTACCGACAAATCCTGGACAGGACGCAGCGACATCCTCCACTTCAACGATTCGAGAAACCAATTTGGCACAACAAGCAACACTGCAGCCAACAGCGGCAGATAGTGGATCTCGATGTTGTTGGTATCAAGACTGGCAAGCTGACTGAAGTGATCCTTGCTCAATAGATAAAGACCATAGTAGAAAGCCAATACAAGAATTACCTTAAGCACTTGTTTAAGTTTCTTCGGTAGTTTCATCTGGCAAATATGGTTGATAGTTATTATTAAACACCGGCATCAGCATCAGAGACGCGAAACCTACTATTATGAACAGTATATCCTGTATGCCGTGCATCACGAGGGCATAGGCCCCGGCATCAGGATCCTTGCGCACGCCATACACTCCAAGCACCTCTATCACGATGAAATGCCATGTGCCTATGCCTCCGGGTGATGGTATCACAACACCAAAAGTGCTGAGCACGAAGAGGGTAAGCGCTATCATGAGAGTAAGGTCTTCGCTAAAGGCAAATGCCTTGAACACCAGATATATCGTGTAGAAATACACGAAATTGATGAACACACTGTGCAGGAGAAACTGCCAACGCTTGCGCAAACGCACTATGGTGAGAATGCCCTCCCAGAAATTGGACAGGAGCGACTTTGTCTTGGCTCCAAGACCGAATATGTTGCGCCGTATCAGCCACCTGATGCCCAGGAAGGCCAGGCCACAGAGCATCAGGCCGCCAATAATAAGGTGCGGAACATATCCGCCCAGAGTGCTGATGCTTTCCATAATCCATGGATTGGACTCTACTATGCCTGAGACTACATGGCCCTGTGTGACGGCTATTATGACAGTAAGTATCAGGAGCACCACCATATCGGCTATGCGCTCGGTTACCACTGTGCCAAGGCAGCGCGCGAACGGGATTTTCTCGTATCTGGTGATAATGCCGCACCTGACAACCTCGCCGCTGCGGGGTATGGCCATATTGGACAGGTACATTACCATTACAGAGCAGAAAAGGTTTATGTTGCGAGGCTTGTAGCCAAAGGGTTCGAGCAGTAGACGCCAGCGCAGGGCACGGCTATAGTGCCCCGCCACAGAGAGAAGCAGCGCAAGTATAACCCACAGCCAGCGGGCCTCGCCTACAGCCTCCATTATCCTGGAGATATCTTGTCCACGGTATGCCAGCCAGAAGAGCAATACTCCAAGCGACAGGAATATCAGCACCTTGATGGCTGTGGTAATGTGTTTTTTCACGTCTGAGTAGATATGATGAATTATATTATAATAATTTGGTGCAAAGTTAGTTTTTTTTATTGGCAAAAAGAATGTATCTTTGGATAAAATTTTTCATGCAATGAGACAGACTATATTATATGTGGCCATAGCCCTTGTTGTGATAGGCCTGGAAGCCAATGCGCAGACATTCTCCCACAAGGAGATTTATGATCAGGATTTCGTGTTCAGCGAAGGCATTTACCTGACCAAGGACGATTTCAAGAATAATCTTCCGATAGAGAAATCACGGATAAGCAGCAACTTGGACCCCAATGATTTAAGTTATTTTGAGCAGCTGATGCAGAACAAGACCATATCCATATACGACAAACTGGGCAACGAGGTAAAAGTGGATGTGGCCAAGATATTCGGATTCTGCAGCGACGGCGCGGTATACATAAGCTGCAACGGATCGTTCGAGAAGATAGGCATAATAGGCAGCATCTGCCACTTCCTTGGCACCAAAACCGTATACCACACCGCCAGCAATCCATACATGGGATATGGAAGATACGGCTATTACGGACCAAGCTACCACAACATACAGAGCAAGGAACAGCAGCAATACATTTACAATTTCGACTCAGGCCAGATAATGGAATACAACAACGACAACCTGAAGACCATGCTGATGGGCGATCCCGCAATACACGACGAATACGCCAACCTGTCGAAGAAAAAACAGAAGGCTCAGCTCTACTATTACATGAGGCTCTACAACCAGAAGCATCCCCTGTACATACCTGTATACGAATAGCAGATAGCCTGAGGCAACATATTTGAAAAAAAAGTGAAAAAAATTTGCAACAAATACTGTTTTTAGACTATATTTGTAAAAATATTTCACAAAATAGTACGAACAACATAAAACGCAAAAGCTTTATGAACGAAGAAGCGCAAATGTACATAGACGAGGCCGAGGAGAAAATGCAGTCGGCCGTGTCGCACTACGAGACAGGACTTTCGAAGATCAGAGCAGGCAAGGCCTCTCCAGCTATGCTGGCTGATATCAAGGTAGACTACTACGGCACACCTACAGGACTGGCCGGAGTGGCAAACGTGGGTACCACCGATGCAAGGACAATCGTGGTACAGCCTTGGGAAAAGGCCATGCTCCCTAAGATAGAGAAGGAGATCCTGGCCGCAAACCTGGGTGTAACACCTATCAACGATGGCCAGATTATAAGAATCGTGGTGCCAGCACTTACCGAGGAGCGCAGAAAGCAGCTCGTCAAGCAGGTGAAGCAGGAGGGCGAGGGCGCCAAGGTGGCTATAAGAAACGTTCGCCAGGACGTAAACAAGACCATGAAGCAGCTCGAGAAGGACAGCACAATCACCGAGGACGAAAACAAGGAAGCCCAGGAGATTGTCCAGAAGCTCACCGACAAGTACGTGGCTCAGGTCGACAAGATTTCCGAGGCCAAGGAGGCCGAGATTCTCAAGGTGTGAAAACAAAATCAATACACCAAGAGAAAGCAAGAAAATAATACAAAAAGCCTGTAATTATTTTGCAGGCTTTTTTGATTTACAACTTGAGAACCAAATGTGTAAATTGCTCAAAAAGATACTGTTGCTTATCATGGCAATAATGATTCCGCTGGAATGGTTGATGGCGCAGAATCCAGGTATCTTCAAGGAAACATCATACATAAAGAAATACGGGATAAACGAGTTTGGGCGATTGGTGTTCGTAAACGACATCTGCGAAGACCCAAACGGCTGTCTGTTGCTCGGCAGCAGCGACGGCATGTCGGTGATGAATTCCGAGGGGCATTACTTTCTCACCACTCCATCACACTCCGGAATCAACCACATAAGACTGATAGGCGATAAGATTTTCGTAAGCGGAGACGTCGACCACGGATTTATATGTTTCGACAGCACAGGCAAGGATATTTACAAGGACATTGCGGAAAACACCGGCTTGAAAAACGACCGCATCGACAACGTGATAGCTGGCCACGGGATTATTACCCTGGTGGGCAAAAACCACATCCACATATACGATTATAAAAAACTTACCACACAAAACCTCGACAACATTGTATCGTCGGTCAATTGCGACTCCACGCCCATCATATTTACGAAAGACCTGCGAGGATACTCCTATGACGGCACCAAAATATCTGAGATTATAAACCTGAAGGATTTTGGCGCAACGAATGCCCAAAACACCAAACTGATTGATATCGGCAACGACAGCGTGGCCCTGATATGCGGACGCAAAATGATAAAATTCAACCACAAACATATTAATGGCGCCAATAAGATATCTCCACAAAACTCTTCAATCACAATATTGGACAACAACGACCTGAACGAAAACAACATCCGTGACGCCAAATACGACCAAATCCTGGACAAGATAGCCATATCCACCAACAAGGGAATTCTGATATTCAACCGCAAAGGCAGCAACATACAGAATATCAACCATTCCAACGGATTGCCACTAGACGATGCAAGAAAACTTTTTTTCGATTCGAAACACAATCTTTGGGCATCGCTAAACTCTATGCTGGTAAAAATAGAATTGAACACTCCAACAGTATACTACACCGAGCATCATGGCATTAGCGGCGACATATACTGTTTCGAGAATTTCAACGGACAATATTACTGCTCCACCTTCAACGACGTGTATACAGCCACTGTGGACAATAATACGGGAACAAACACTGTATTCAGGAAGGTGGATTTCCACAACAACCAGCACAACATCACATGCTGGAATCTTCAGGTCTTCGAAAACCACCTGCTTGTATGCGCCATAGACGGATTGTACGAGATAAGAGGCAACGACGCCTACAAGCTGATGAACAGCAACAAGATATACTGCATAGCAAAATCGGAGCTGATACCCGGCAAGATTATAATAGCCGGATACGACGGACTTATGACTGCCGAATACAGCATTGCGGGAAACAATATCAAGATAGGCGAATGCAAGGTTGTAAAAGGGCTGGATTTCCCAGTTTGGTCCATACAGGTTGGCAGCAACGGCACAATATGGGTTTCCACAGTATTCAACGGATTGTACTACATAGTGCCCAAGGACAACAAGTTTGAAAGATACAGTTTAGTTAACTTAGGAGAAAACATTGGTATTGAAGACCTTCGCCAAACCAAATTTAATATCAACGACAAATACCTGTACGTATATGGCAAAGGCATGAAGAGAGGCGAAATTCCTGAAAACATAAATTTTCTGGCCAAAGACATAGAGCTGAAGTCGTCGAATCTTTTCAACGATTTCATCAACCAATACAACGAGACCGAAATATATCCTCTGAACACAGAAGGCGATGTGCTGATAAACACCAAGGAGCACTGCGTGATAGTGGACAGGAAAACAAAGTCATTCGACACCATACATTTCCAGACAAAAGTCGACATGGTGAACAACGTATTCCTGCGCGACTCGCTGCTGTTCCTGAGCACCAACATCGGACTCCTGAAACACAACCTGAAGGCCAAGCCTTTCGAGAAACCGGGCGAATATCCTTTCAACACAATAATAACCGAAGTATCAGCCAACGACCATCCCGTATACAAGGGAGTGAAATACTTCAAGAAAGGCAACAAAAACTTCAACTACACCGCCGACATAGCCGATTATCAGAATCTGGGCACCGACATCAAGTCCATGAGAATCAGTTTTGCCACTTCGTGTTTCGAAAACAGCGAACAGATCAAATACTCCTACATGCTGGAAGGAATAGACCAGCAATGGTCGCCATGCAGCAGCGAATGCAGCCACGAGGTAGGTCAGCTGCCGCCCGGACGCTACACTTTCAAGGTAAGAGCATTCAACAACTACGGAATACTATCCAACGAGGCCTCTTACAGTTTCGAGATAGAACGCGTGATATACCTAAGATGGTGGGCCATAGCGGCATACATTCTGATACTTGGAACATTGATTTACATACCACTGAACAAGATAATAAAACACCTGAAGGAAGAAAACCGACGTCTCGACAAGCTGGCCCGCGACCGCTACGACGAAATTATCAGGCAAAACGAGAGACTGAAGCTCCTATCGCTGGTGGCAAGCAAAAACACCAATTCGGTAATGATCCTGAAAGGCGACGGCAGATTCCAATGGCAAAACGATTCGTTTACCAAAATATACGGCTACACTGCCGAGGAGTATCAGAACCTCTTCGGCTACAACTACTTCGACATACAGAAAGCAGCCAGCCCCGACAACGCACACGTGCTGGAATCGGCCGAACATAACAAAGAGCGTGCTTCATACGAGACAATACACATAGGCCCCAATGGTCACAGGGTATATGTGCAGACACATCTCGACCCTGTATTCGAAGCCGACAAGGAGGTGAAAAACTGGATAGTAACCGAAACCAACATAACGCAGCTAAAACTCGCCGAAAAGGAAGGTATGGAACAGGCCGAAAAACTCGTGGAAGCCTACACCGACCTCAAGAAAAACCAAGACAGGATGGAATTCCAGACTCGTCAGCTAAAGATTATAAACGAGCGACTGGAAGTTGGCTACAAACAGATAAAGCGCCAAAACATGACCATCAACCAATCGCTGAGATACGCACAGGGAATCCAGAACTCCATACTGCCATCCAGCGACAAATTCGCCGAGCTCGTAAACCACTTTATAGTATACTGGCCCAAAGCCATAGTGAGCGGCGATTTCTACATGATACACAAGCTGTCGCAGGAAAGCTTCATCACCATAGTGGCCGACTGCACGGGACACGGAGTGCCGGGCGCATTCATGAGCATCATCGGATACGACATCCTCACGCAGATAATAATGCTGAGAAAAATCACTGAGCCAAAGACAATACTGGAGCAGCTGTCGAAGCAGCTCATCGACATGCTCGACCTCAAGCGAATACAGAACACCGACGGCATAGCCCTCAGCATCTGCAAGTTCACCAAACACGAAAACCACGTGGACC
>JAZLKG010000123.1:0-4615 GCA_045597465.1 Bacteroidales bacterium
GGCTGGGGCTGGCTGCTCGGCTGCCTCGGAAACAGGAGTGGGAGCATCAGCCTTTGTCTCAGGCTTGGGCTCGGGTTTTGCCAAGTCGGAGGCCAAGCGGTCTTAGGAAGACAAATCCTTGATGCAACCCCTTGGCTCACAGAACGACATGGCTACGATCCGACTTGGCTGGGGCTGGCTGCTCGGCTGCCTCGGAAACAGGAGTGGGAGCATCAGCCTTTGTCTCAGGCTTGGGCTCGGGTTTTGCCTTTGGCGCAGGTTCAGCCTTTGCCTTTGGCGCAGCATCAGGCTTGGGAGCTGATGCTGCTTTTTCCTTTTTAGCTGACTCTGCCTCTTGCGCTGCCTGTTTCCTAAGCTGCTTCTCTGTGGGGTGCAGCCTCTCTACGAAAGGCTCTATGTTGTCGGAGACGCGGCAGTCGATGATGCGGTAATCTGCCACAAAATGTTTCTGATACTCCTCGGAATAGAGGATTATGTATTTGTTGTTCTTGCCTCTTACCGAATACTCGTTGCCGTTGCTGAGTCTTACAACATTGCCACGGTTCCAGTCGATGCTTTTGTATTCTTCCTGTGTCATTTTTATAATGTGTTTTAGTTGAGCGTTTTGTTTCCTTTTTATTTCTACAAATGTAATGATAGATATTGAAACTAACAAAATTTTTGGTCAATATTATTAAATCCACATTATAATTTATTTAATATCAGTGTTTTCGCAATGTTATCCACATAGTGGGGATATTGTTGATAACTTCGCAAGTTTTGGCTGTTGATAACTGTTGATAACTATGGATTCCGGGGCTGTTTAGGGATGGTTTATGCACGTATCAACATATTGATAGATAGTGGCTTGCTGAGGTTATCAACATAATGTGGATAACTTGGGTGCAATATATTTTTTTTCAAAAAAATGCGCCTTGCTATTTCATATACCGAAAATAATCATTACCTTTGCGCCCGAATTCTCCCTTATGGGCTATGGGATTACAAATAGCTCGTGCGATGGGAAATTGATTCATTATCAATTTTTAGTAACACAAATTAAATTTCTTAAAAACAAATGTTGACATTCGATTTGAATGGTACCAAGCGTGAGAACATTGGTACAAAGTACGCAAAGGTAATGCGTAAGGAAGGTCAGGTACCTTGCATCGTTTACGGTAATGGCAAGAGCATCAACTTCACAGTTTCTGCAAAGGAGCTCAACGGTGCTATTGTAACACCTAACGTTTACATCATCAACCTCAACATTGATGGCGAGGTTATCAAGGCTATCATCAAGGACCTCCAGTTCCACCCAGTTACCGACGAGGTAATGCACGTAGACTTCTACGCATTTGCCGATGATCAGGAAATCACTGTAAAGCTTCCTTACGAGCTCGTAGGTATGGCTCCTGGTGTTAAGGCCGGTGGTAAGATGAAGATTGCCGCCCGCAAGGCTAAGGTTAAGGGTCTCTACACCAACCTCCCTGAGACTGTTAAGGTTGACATCTCTTCTCTCGAGATCGAGCAGCGCATCTCTGTATGCGACGTTCAGGTAGAGAACTGCAAGATCGTTGATCCTCAGGACGCTCTTATCTGCCGCGTAGTTGCTACACGTCAGTCTAAGCAGGAGAAGAAGGACGAGGGTAAGAAGAAGAAGTAGTCTTTAACTCTGGTTTTCTCCAGAAAAAATCTTTATAAGTCTTGAAATATCTTATCGTAGGACTCGGCAACATTGGTGCTGAGTACGAAAATACGAGACACAATATTGGTTTTATGGTGCTCGATGCCTTTGCTAAGGCGTCGGGCACTATTTTTAATTCCGACCGTCTCGCCAATGTGGCCACCACCAAGGTGCGCGGCCATCAGGTTTTCCTCGTGAAACCCACCACTTTCATGAACCTTTCCGGCAAGGCCGTCAGCTACTGGATGAAGCTCGAGAAGATACCGCTGGAGAATGTGCTCGTGATAGTGGACGATCTTGCATTGCCCTTTGGCGCCCTCCGTATGCGCGGCAACGGCAGCGAGGCTGGTCACAACGGCCTCAGGAACATCACCGAAGTGCTGGGCACTCAGCAGTACGCTCGCCTCAGGTTCGGCATCGGCAACGATTACCCCAAGGGACATCAGGTGGATTTCGTGCTTGGAAAATGGAGCGACGACGAGCTCAAGACCATCGAAGAGCGTACCGAGATCACCACAAAGGCTATCCAGAGCTTCATAATCGATGGCCTGAATAGAGCTATGAACCATTATAACGGAAAATAATTTTAATTACTTCCCCCCATGCGCGTTGATAAATTTCTTTTTTGTGTAAGGTTGTTCAAGACCAGAACCCTTGCTGCTGATGCTTGCGGCAGGGGCAGAATCCTCGTGAACGGTGTGGCCGTAAAGCCAAGCCGCGAGGTGAAGGAGGGCGACGAGGTTTCGGTGAAATTCAATCCGATTTTCCGTCGTTACAAGATCCTGAATCTCCTGAAATCGCGCGTGGGAGCCGCCAAGGTGCCCGAGTATATCGTGGAGACCACGCCTCAGGACGACCTCTTCAAGCTGAAGATGATGAACGAGCTTGCGCACGTATCGTTCGGCATCAGGGACCGAGGCACAGGCCGCCCCACCAAGAAGGACCGCCGCGATATCGACCGCTATTATGGCTCGGCCGACGATATGGATTTCGATTTCGACGACATGGAGCTCGACGGCTTCACCCCAGATTTCGATTTCGACGACGAGGACTAAATCTCAATCTCCACCAGCATTCCCTTGTTTGGTGCCGATCCTATCTTTATTTTTCCATTCAGGCTTATCACCCTTTCCTGAATGTTTCTGAGGCCTGATACCGGCTTGTTTTTTATCCGTTCCATGGCCTGGTCCACGTCGAAACCTATTCCGTTGTCGTGGTAGGTCAGCTGTATCTTGTCGATTGCCGAGCTTATGGTAATGTTTATCCTGGTGGCGTGCGAGTATTTGTAGGCGTTGTTCATCAGCTCGTTCACCATTCTGTATATTGCGGTCTCGCGCTCGTCGTCGGTTTTGTGGTAGCTGCTGTCTATCAGTATCAGCTCCGTATTCTTGCAGCACAGGAAAATCCTTCCATATTGGTATCTGATGCTTTCTGCCAGACCGAATTTCCTCACTATGTCCGAGACTTCGTTGTGGGCGATGTTTTTGGCCTCTATGGCGGTTTCTTCCACTATTTTCTGCATCTCGTTGAGCATACCCATCTGGTCGGTCTGACTCAGCATTCCTGATTTCATTATGCTGATATATGTGTTTATGCTCGAGAGCATGCTTCCAAGTCCGTCGTGGATGTCCTTGGCGAAACGGATGCGTTCCTGTCTCTGGGTGTCGTTTATCGATTCTATGAGCTGATGCCTTGCTATCTTGCCTGCAACCCTGTTGTATATTATCTGAGCCAGATAGCCGGCTATGTCCTGAAGCCGCTCCTTGCTCTGTTCTATGAGGTCGCATTCCCTGCCGGCGCACGCTATCAGGGCTATTACCATGTTCTGATATATCACAGGAATGGCTATCATGCACCTTACATTCTCGCTTGTGAAAAACAGCCTTGACACGTCGTTTTTCTGCACCACAGGTTTGCGGCTTATTACTGCAAGTGCCACGTCGCCTATCTCGTCCATGGTGAAGATGTAGTTCTTGTCGGATTCCACCCGGCCCGAATACAGCGATGGGCATATTATCTTTTTGGAGCTTACGGGCACATTCTCGTCCACGCTGTCCATGTATCCGAACACTCCGTAATCCATGCCGGCATACTTCATAATCTCTTCCAGCAGGGTGTTGAAAGCCTCGTCGCCTTGTCCTGCGAGGAAGCAATTCGCTATGTTGTTCCTTACCGACAGCTCTTTTTGCGATTCCATCAGCCTCTGCTGTGTTACCGAATGCTTGAACAGCTCGTTTTTGAGTCTCTCGTTGGTCTTCTTCAGCAGAATGTGGTTCTTTACCCTGGCCATGAGCTCAGATATCAGGAACGGCTTTTTTATGTAGTCGGCGCCGCCCAGCTCGAACCCCCTCAGCAGACTCGATTCGTCCACCTTGGCGGTCAGGAACACTATCGGGATGTCCCTGAAGCCTGCGTCCTCCTTTATGCGTCGGCAAACCTCGTAGCCATCGGTCTTGGGCATCATGATGTCCAGCAGTATCAGGTCTATCTTGTTGGCGTTCAGCTGCTCCAATACCCTGTCGCCGTCGTTTTCGGTAAAAACGCGGTAATTGTCGTTGCTGCTCAGGATATCCTTTATCAGCAGCAGGTTGCTGAAGCTGTCGTCAACTACGAGGATGTTTGCTTTTTCCATGGTTTTTTCTGGCGTTGGGATAAATTTGCTTGCACAAATATAATTATTTTTTGTGATTATCCGCAAAAGATTTGATGCGAGTTCTGTGAATTATTTTTTATCGCACAGATCGCACAGATGACGCAGATTTTCAAGTAGATTAAAAGCGATCCCGGAGGAGTCGAGCGCAGTGGGGGAAAAAAACAAGGGAGATTTTCGTTAGAAAATCTCCCTCCAAAAAAAATCTATTATCATGATCGAAAATGTAGCCCGATCAGGGCTCGAACCTGAACTCTTCTGATCCAGAGTCAGACGTGTTGCCAATTACACCATCAGGCTGT
>JAZLKG010000124.1:0-7673 GCA_045597465.1 Bacteroidales bacterium
CGCGAGGTGTTCGGCATCAAATTCCCCAACCCTATCGGCCTTGCAGCCGGTCTCGACAAGGATGGCGAGGCCATCGATATGCTCGGAATGCTCGGTTTCGGTTTTGTGGAAGTAGGCACGGTAACTCCAGTGGCTCAGCCCGGTAACCCAAAGCCAAGACTCTTCAGGCTGAAGAAAAACAAGGGCCTGATAAACAGAATGGGTTTCAACAACGCCGGTGTTGAGGAACTTGTGAAAAAACTTAAACAAAAGTACACTAATGTAGTAGTGGGCGGCAACATTGGAAAAAACAAGGTGACACCCAACGAGAACGCCACCAGCGACTATATAAAGGACCTGAAGGCTCTCCACGACTACGTGGACTACATAGCGATAAACATTAGCTCGCCAAATACTCCAAACCTCCGCGAATTGCAGAATAAGGAGCCTCTCAAGGAGCTTCTATCGGCACTGAAGGCAGAGGACGCCAAGTTCGACAAGAGGAAGCCTATTCTCCTTAAAATTGCCCCGGACCTCACCAACGAGCAGCTCGACGACATTGTGGAGATCGTGCGCGAGACCGGCATCGACGGCATCATTGCCACCAACACCACTATCAGCCGCGAGGGTATCGACTACACCAAGGAGGAGATAGAGGCCTTCGGTCCCGGCGGAATGAGCGGTCAGCCCGAGAAAAAACGCAGCACAGAGGTTATCCGCTATCTGGCCAGCAAGACCAACGGCGAGATTCCAATCGTGGGTGTGGGAGGAGTTTCCGACGCCAACGACGTAAAGGAGAAAATGGAAGCCGGAGCCAGCCTCGTGCAGCTTTTCACAAGCTTCATCTACAACGGCCCAGCCTGCGTGAAGAAGATACTAAAGGAATTGTAAATGTACCGCGAATACGCCGCATATATAAAGGAGAAATTCGGGATGAGGGTTCAGAAAATAGCCCTCAATCCCGGCTTCGGCTGTCCCAACAGAGACGGCAGCATAGGCACCGGAGGCTGCACCTATTGCAACAACAAGACCTTCAGCCCATACTACGGACAGCAGGACAGGCGCATATCCGAGCAGCTGAGCGAAGGCATAGAATTCTTTGGACGCAAATACAAGGCTCAGAAATACATTGCCTATTTCCAGAGCTACACCAACACCTACGCCGATATCAGCACACTGAGGCAAATCTACAGCGAGGCCCTATCCCACCCCGGCGTTGTGGGACTGGCTGTGGCCACGCGTCCCGACTGCGCATCCGACAGCGTTCTCGACCTCCTGGCCGAAGTATCAGAAAAAGCATACACCACCATAGAATTCGGCGTGGAAAGCTGCTACAACGAAACCCTGAGCCGCATCAACCGCGGTCACGATTTCCAGACCGCCAAGGACGCCATCCAGAGAGCCGCCGCCCGGGGACTGGAAGTATGCGCACACCTTATAATGTATCTGCCTGGAGAAACCCTCGAGATGATGATGCGCACCGCACAGATTATGAGCGATTTGCCCATAAGCATATTAAAGCTGCATCAGCTACAGATAATAAAGGGAACGCCTATGGAGAAGGAATATCTGGCCACCCCCTGGCATCTGCCCAGCGTGGACGAATACATAGATTTCTGCGCGCAATACATACGCGCCTGCCGCCAGGATATGATTTTCGAGAGGTTCATAAGCGAATCGCCCCGCAATATGGTGGTGGCGCCCTGCTGGAACGGTATCAAGAACTTCGAGTTCACAGACAAGCTCCGCAAGGCTGTTGGATGAAATTACTAAATTTTTTCTTTGAATTTCGCAACATTTTTCTTAATTTTGTTCTCGCTATGAAGAGAACACTGGCCATACTGTATATCCTGATGCTGAGTATCGCTGCCGTTGCGCAAGACACTCTGCATCAGGATATTAATGTTATAATATTTGGCGACAGCAACACCTGGCTCGGCGGCGACAACTGCGCAAAGCCAAAGGGCTGGAACACCTACTTCAAGCAGGAATTTGCGGCCAGAAGCTGCGTGAGCCTCGCCAGAAGCGGCGCCACCTGGACCAACACCCCATACACCGCAAAAAACACCACCGAATACACCAACGTGGTATCCCACTGCAACGTAATCTACAATCAGGTACAGAGGCTGATAGAGCAGACCGAGAAGGACGCCCTGCCCATCCCCGACGTGATACTGATAGCCGCCGGCACCAACGACGGATGGTTTGCCCCAAAAAGGCCAAACGCACTCAGCAAAAGCGCCGAAGAGGCCCTGGCCGACAGCACCCTGAACGAGAAACCAATAAGCAAGATCACCACTCTGGCCGAATCCGTGGTATACAGCACCCGGATACTCCAGGAAAGATTCCCACTGGCCACCATAGTACTGCTAACCCCGATGCAGACAATACAGGTGAAGGACAGCACTATAGAGCAAATTGGCGATATCATAGAGCAATGCGCCGAGGGCCTCGGAGTGTTCGTAATCCGTCAGGACAAGGAGACACCCATAGTGGCGGCCAAGGAAAGGCTCCAGAGAAAATACACCTACGACGGCACCCACACCTCGGAGCTTGGAGCCCGGGAAAACGGCAAGCTTATTGCCCAGAAAGTAAGCGAGTTTTTACAAACAATATTCGAATAATCAACATAAAAAAATGGTATTCTCCGACCTGTTTTTCCTGTTTGTTTTTATCCCGGTATTCGTGGCGCTCTATCTCGGCGCCAGCCTGCTGGATAGGAAAACCAGCCCCGAAAGCCCAAAATTCAGGAACGCGGTTCTCACGATATTCAGCCTCATATTCTACGCCTGGGGCGAGCCGGCATACATTTTCCTGATGCTCGGCACAGTATTCATCAACTATCTGGCCGGAAACCTCATCCACAAATCCGCCAATCCCAAGCGCGCACTCGTAATCGGTCTGGTGCTGAACCTGCTGATACTCATCACATTCAAATACACCGGATTTATCTGCGAGAGCCTGGCCTCGATAGGCATACCATTGCCCAAGCCAGAGATAAGCCTGCCCATCGGAATATCGTTCTACATATTCCAGAGCATATCCTACCTCGTGGACGTATACCGCCGTCAGAGCGAGCCTCAGCGCAAGTTTCAGGATTTGCTGCTGTATATCAGTATGTTCCCGCAGCTGATAGCCGGCCCAATAGTAAGATACAACACCGTGGCCCAGGAGATAGGCAGCCGCCACGTATCCGCCGACGACATTGCCGACGGCGTGTGGCGCTTTATGAAAGGCCTCGGCAAAAAGGTGATAATAGCCAACCAGCTGGGCGAGATAGCCGGACAATTCCTCGACGCCGACCTCCAGCAGCTGGGCACGCTTGGCCTGATGCTTGGCCTCCTCTGCTTTATGATGCAGATCTACTTCGACTTCTCGGGCTACAGCGATATGGCCATCGGAATAGGCCGCTGCCTGGGCTTCCACTTCTCAGAAAACTTCAACCACCCATACACCTGCTCCTCCGTCACCGACTTCTGGAGAAGGTGGCATATCAGCCTCGGCACATTCTTCCGCGACTACGTATACATACCAATGGGCGGCAACCGCAACCATCAGTGGATCAACATACTCACAGTATGGTTCCTCACCGGAATGTGGCACGGCGCCAGCTGGAACTTCATCATCTGGGGAATGTATTTTGGCCTGATACTCATCATAGAGAAAATCTGGCTGCTGGACGCATTCAGGAAAATCCCGGCGCTGGGCCACGTGTTCAGCCTCGTGATAGTGTACCTTGGCTGGGGCATCTTCTACTTCGACGACTTTGGCCGTATGTGCCAGTTCTTCAGGATGCTGATGGGCGGCAGCGAGTTCTTCAGCAACTTCATCAGCACCCAGGCCATCAGCTCCAATATATGGCTGATGCTTGCGGCCATCGCGCTCTGCCTGCCCACCGGAAAAATCGCACGACGCTATATCAGCGACCCCGGAGCCGTCACAATCCTGAAGGCCGTGATATCAGTGGTGATACTCTTCCTGAGCATATCGCTGCTTGTGGGCGCCACCAACAACGCATTCCTGTATTTCAGGTTCTAAAAAACTCACTTGCTATGAAACGACCAATCTACACCTTATTAATACTATCGGGACTGTCAGGCGCAGCCTACGCCCAGGAGCCCGACCACCTCGACGAGAAGGAATTTATGAACTACACCTTCCCAATGGAAGAGGAAAATAATGTAGCTGACCCTGAGGCTGCCGTATCAGACACAGTGAAAATTGCTGAGGCTGAGGCTTCCGACACGGTCAAGATCGCTGATACAGCAGCATCAGACACTCTGAAGATTGCTGAGGCTGAGGCTTCCGATACAGTCAAGATCGCTGATACAGCAGCATCAGACACTCTGAAAATGAGCAGGATGGACAGCGTATTGGCCGCCTACAACTACCGCCACGACGTGGAAAACCGCATTGTGCCGCCATACGAGAACACCATCTGCCCCAACATTTCGGCCAGGAAATGGAGATACGTTTACGTTCAGGGCACGGGAATGGAAACCCGCGCATACTCAGGCTGGAAGGGCGTGGACAGGCGCTGCGCCGAATACTCCAAGATTGCCAACGAATACAAGCAGGCTTTCGGCGAATCGGTGAACGTGTGGCTGATGCCCATACCGACAGCCGCCGCATACTACAGCCCCGTAAACAATCCCGGAACAGAGAGCGACCAGTACAGCACCATAAACCTAATGTTCAGGGAGTTGGATAACAATGTGCACTGCGTGGACGTTCACACGATACTGGCCCAGCACGTGGACGAGCCCATCTACTCGCGCACCGACCACCACTGGCAGCCTCTGGGAGCGTTCTACGCCGCCAAGCGACTGGCCGCCCTCTGCAAGGTGCCTTTCTACGAGATCACCGATTCCACAAGATACGAGCAGCACGTTATCCACAAGTTTTGCGGCACAATGTATATGTATAGCCGAAACCTTAACGTGAAAAACAATCCCGAGGATTTCGTGTTCTGGAAACCCACAAAGGCCCAGTACACAACCACTTACATTAAGTACAAATTCCTTGGTCCACACAGGGTTACAAGCGCAACGGAGCCGTATCAGGAACGATATTTCCTCGACTATGCCGACGGAAGCGGCGCGGCATACTGCACCTTTATGGGCGGCGACGCAAGGCTCACCCACATACACACCAACGCGGGAAACGGCCGCAGGATTCTGTTCGTGAAAGACAGTTTCGGAAACGCGCTGCCAAGCTTCCTAATGTACTCGTTTGAGGATATCCACGTGGTGGATTGCAGGTATTTCACCAAGAACCTCACCGAATATGTGCGCGACAACAACATTACCGACGTGGTGCTTTGCAACAACACCGGATTTATGGGAGTGGCCAACATTCAGAACGCCATACGAGGCTATCTTACACAGAACCCAACAAAAACAAACGAATAGAGAAAATGCTTAGCAGCAGCAAGATATACCTAATCATCGCAGGTGGCGCTTTCGGTCTGGCCACCGTGGTGCTCAACTTTTTTCCGAGGAGCACGGTATCGGAGAGAGAAAGGCGCAATCTGGCCACTTTCCCAAAATTCAGCACCGAGAGGCTGATGAGCGGCGAGTATGCCGACAGCATATCGAAGTGGTACAGCGACAGCGAGCCGTTCAGGGATTTTTTCCTGAACACCAACGACAATATGAAGCGCGCCCGCGGCTACCACTCCGACGACGAGGTTAATATGATCTCCGACGTAACCTTTGCGCCCGAGATCATCGACCAGGGCCCCGCCACCGAACCCGCAGCGGCCGAACCAAATGAGGCCGACAGCTTGGCAGCAGCATCAGACCAAGAAAAAGAATCCGCCGACACCATAGGCCAAAACTACAAGCCGGCCAGCAACGGAATCCTGATACTGGGCAAGGAACCCAACTCCAAGGCAATGTTCGGATTTACAAGCACTTCGGCATACGTGGAATCCTACGCCAGCGCCGCCAACGCCTACAAGGCAGCATTCCCCGAGGCCCACGTATGGGTGATGCCCGTGCCTACGGCGGTGGAATTCTACTGCCCCGAGCAGGCCAAGGGAAGGATGGTGAACCAGAAGGCGATAATAGACAAGACTTTCGGCTACCTGGAACCCGGTGTAACGGGCGTGGATATCTGGCAGACCCTCTACGACCACCGCGACGAGCACATTTACCTCCACACCGACCACCACTGGAGCCCACTTGGCGGATTCTACGCCGCCCAGAAACTCTGCGAGATGGCCGGACTGCCGGCCCCAGGCATCAGCGAGGGCTACGAGGTGCGCACGGTGCACGGATTTGTGGGATCGCTGTACGCATATTGCAGCGACGCCGCCATAAAGAACTCGCCCGAGGATTTCGTGTGGTATTTCCCCAAAGTGGATTTCGAGACACAATACATTGTGTACACCCTCGACGACGAGCGCCATATCACCAAGGCCTCCAACTGGCAGAAGGGCAACTACTTCTGCATCTTCAAGGACGGCAACGGCGGCGCCTACTGCACCTTCATGGGCAGCGACAGCAGAATTACCCGCGTGGTAACCGGAGTGAAAAACGGCCGCAGAATCCTCATCTTGAAAGACAGTTTCGGCAACACCGTGCCAAGCTGCCTCTTCTACGCATTCGAGGAGGTTCACGTGGTAGACTACCGCTACTTCAACAAAAACATGCGCCAATACGCCGCCGAGCACAAGATCACCGACTTCCTCTTCTGCAACAATATGAACTTCGTTACCAATCCCCAGATAGGCCGCATCTACAAGCGTTTCCTCGATCAGGGCGAATACCTCTACAATCCGGAGGAGAAGGAGACGGAGGCTGTTCAGAAAGAGGAAGCATCAGAGGCAAAAACTGAGGCTGAGATAGTAAAGGGTAATGCAGAAGAGGAAAAGCCAACAGCGCAAGAGGAGGAAACCGAGGCATCAGAACCCCAAAATGAAGTACAACCCAACAATCAGGAATAGACTATGAGAATAATAAGAGCGTTGATAGCAATATTAATTGTATTGTCAGCACTGGACGCACAATGCCAAAACTGGATCAGCTTCAGGGCCAACCAGGATTCGCAAATAAAATACACAAGTACTTATTCAAAAGCCTTGCTCTATTACTCTACAAACGCTAAGGACTGGGTAATCCTTAATTCATCCAAGGAACTGAATATCAAGAATGGGGAAACTGTATATGTAAGGGGCATCTGTCCCAAGGGACTGGCGTTCAACAACGACCAATACTCTCATTTTCAAGTAGATGGCGACGTGGAAATATCAGGAAACATAATGGCCTTGCTGAACTACAAAAGCATCAGCAACTCAATACCAGACTATCCGTACTGTTTCTACAAATTGTTTGCCCACAGCGACGGAATCACCTATGTATCAAAAACTTTGCTACCAGCCACAGAGATAGCGCCCAGATGCTATCAATATATGTTTGCAGGATGCAGAAACCTGAAAAACGCTCCTGACCTTCCATCACAGAAGACTGCTTTTGCATGCTATTCCAACATGTTTAACGGATGCGAGAATATGGAGCAAGGACCAAATATCAGCGCCAAAAAACTGGAATATACTAGGGTAAAAACAAAACATACAAACCCCAAAACCCGCAACCTCTTAAAACCTAACCACTTACCACCTCCTATCGTCTGTTTCAAAAAGTACAAAAACTTCAATTTCCTTCAATTGGCGTGAATTATTGATAAACCTT
>JAZLKG010000125.1:0-21842 GCA_045597465.1 Bacteroidales bacterium
TCGGGTGCTGTGGCCGCGGGCCGTGGAATGGTAAGCAACTATCACGACCTCGATCCCGTATCGCAGCGTCAGTTGCTATCCAGCATCGGCCAGGTGAAACTCATCGATACATACAAGAAGCTTTTCGACAACCACGATATCAAGATTGGACAGATCTTGGTTACAAAGCAGGACTTCAGCTCGCGCGAGCACTACCTGAACATGCGCAACTGCATCTCCACACTCTGGGACAATAACATAATCCCCGTGGTAAACGAGAACGACGCAGTATCAGTTACCGCCCTTATGTTCACCGACAACGACGAACTCTCGGGTCTTCTGGCATCAATGATGGATTGCCAGAAGCTCTTCATCCTCAGCAATATCGACGGCATCTTCAACGGCGACCCAAAGGCCGAGGGCACATCAGTAATCCGCGAGATTACACCAAAGGCCAACATCGCGCAGTACGTTCAGACCACCAAATCGAACTTCGGACGAGGCGGAATGCTCACCAAATGCCGCATAGCCAGAAAGACAGCCGAATCAGGAATCGACGTATATATAGCCAACGGCACCAAGCCTAACGTAATCTGCAACCTCGCCAACGGCAACGCCGATTTCGTATGCACACACTTTGTGGCAGGCGAGCACAGCCCGGCTATCAAGAAATGGATAGCATATTCCGACGGCTTCACCAAGGCAACGGTAATAGTAAACGAGGGCGCCCGCAAGGCTCTCACAAGCCACGAGAAAGCGGCAAGCCTTCTCTGCCCTGGCATCGTGAGGGTTGATGGAGAGTTCAAGAAAGACGACCTCATCACCATAAAGGACGAGCAGGGTATCACCCTCGGTGTTGGACGTGCGTCGATGGACAAGGACAAGGCCCTGAAGCCAAACTCGGAGTCGCACACCAAGCCACTCATCCACTACGACTATCTTTACATTTATCCAGAAACCATTCAGCAGTAAATGAACGAGAATACACTCCGACAGTTTGAGTCTGTCAAGAACGCATCGCGCGATATGTACAAGATCGACAGCGCGAAATCATCAGAGATTTTGAACGCAATTGCCGACGCACTCATCAGCAACTGCGACCAGATAATAGAGGCCAACGCCAAGGACCTTTCAAGAATGGATCCCGAGAATCCAATGTACGACCGCCTGAAGCTCGACCGCTCACGCATAGAGGGTATTGCAGCTGATACAAAGAATGTTGCGACCCTTTCCGTGCCATACGGCGAGACCATTGAGGAGCGCACACTTCCCAACGGACTTCAGCTCAAGAAAGTACGCGTATCGCTCGGCGTGGTGGGCGTAATCTACGAGGCGCGTCCAAACGTAACCGTTGACGTGGCAGCCCTCTGCATCCGCTCCGGCAACGCCGTGGTCCTGAAGGGCGGCAGCGACGCCAAGGATTCCAACACAATCCTCGTCGATATTATGCACAAGGTATTGGCTGACAAGGGCATCAATCCTGAAATCATCCAGCTCCTTGCGCCAGACCGTCAGGCAGCCACCGACCTTATGAACGCTGTAGGATATATCGACGTGCTGATACCACGCGGCAGCAAGGGACTCATCAACGCCGTTCGCGACAACGCCAAAGTCCCTGTAATTGAGACAGGTGCGGGAGTTGTCCACACATATTTCGACAAGGACGCCGACCTTGTGAAAGGCCGCACCGTAATCACCAACGCAAAGACACGCCGTGTAAGCGTCTGCAACGCCCTCGACTGCGTGATCCTCCATAAGGACCGTCTCGCCGACCTTCCAGCCCTCTGCGAGGACCTCGCCAAGAAAAACGTCGAGATTCTTGCCGACGATGAGGCTTTCGCAGCCCTCGACGGCAAATACGCCGCATCGCTCAAGCACGCCGAGGCAGAGGATTTCGGCCGTGAGTTCCAGGCTCTCAGAATGGCAATAAAGACCGTTGACGATATGAACGGCGCGCTCAACCATATCTACACCTACAGCAGCAAGCACTCCGAGGCAATCATCACCGAGAATATGGAATCAGCAGAATTGTTCCTCAACTCAGTGGACGCCGCCTGCGTTTACGTGAACACCAGCACCGCCTTCACCGACGGAGCGCAGTTCGGCCTCGGCGCCGAGATAGGCATCAGCACCCAGAAACTCCACGCCCGCGGCCCAATGGCCCTCAAGGAGCTCACCACCTACAAGTGGCAGATCCGCGGAAATGGCCAGACAAGAGCATAAAACTTTGTTAGTTTTTTCAACAGGGAAACGCGCTTAATAATCTTTTCTTCGGATTGGGAGCGCAGAAAACCGGTTATTAACATAACCCCAAAACGCCTAACGCCAGAAAACAAAACGATAAAAAACACCGTTCTTACGGTTTTCTTTGTTTTGTTTTCTGGCGTTAGGCGTTTTTTAGCAAAAACTTGTTTTTGCAGTTTTCTAAGCACTCCAAGTATTAGTAAGGAGAATTAGTGCTTGTTTTCTTGTTTAAAAATTCTTTCCGTTACTTCACCTCGATAGAAGCGGTTGTATTTATCTCGCCGAGGCGGTTGCGGACCTGATAGCTGAAGTAGCCGGGGAGGTCGTACTTGCCGGGCTTGGCGCCTTCCGACACCTTTATATTATACTGGAGAACGATATTGTCCTTGTCAACAGGCAACTTGTACCACTGATAGAAAACCTTGTTGTTCTCATAATAGAAATTGGCGTTGTCGCTCTTTCCGCTTATCTCGGTAGCCACAAAACCCTCTGGCAGAAGCTGTTGATACTGAGCATAGCAAGCAAGGTCACACTTCTTGATATTTACTGTAACAACAAAAGTGTCGCCGGGCTTCACGGTATTCTGCACGCTGCAATTAGCCGCAGGAACCTGTGCAAAAGCGCCAACCGAAAAACAAATCACGGTCAGCAATATCATAAATAATTTCTTCATAGTCCAATAGAGATAATTTTTGAAAAATTTTTGGATAATTTTTGATAATTCGTGTTTTATTCCTGTAAAGACGCACGGCCGTGCGTCTCTACCTCCCTATCACCGCCAAAGTCCTCTCCACATTGTCTGTCAGGTGGATGAAGGCGAGGTCCTCGTCCTTGATAACCTTGTAGTCGTTTTTGAGAACCTGTTTGGTCCAAGTTACAGATGGCAGCCAGAAGTTTCTGTCCTGGAAAACTATTGGACGGCGCTCGATGGCGTTCATCTGCATATAGGTCATACATTCAGTAACCTCGTCGAGAGTGCCGAAGCCTCCGGGAAGAGCCACAAACGCTGTTGCAACATTCCAGAAAAGTTGTTTTCTTGCGGCTATGTTGCTGAGTACCAGGTTGTATTTGGGATCAATGTAGTCGTTCTGGACGAAAACATCCTTGAATTTCATACAAACGCCAACGCTCTTTCCGCCAGCCTTCTGAGCGCCCTTGTTGACGGCCTCCATAAGTCCAGGGCCACCGCCTGTGATGACGGCATATCCTGCCTTGGCCAGCTCGTAGCCGGTTTTCTCGGCATTGGCGTAGGCATTGGTATCGGGCTGTATGCTCGACGAGCCAAACACCACAACGCATTTGCCCAAGTCCTTGAGAGCTTCCATACTCTCCTGTATCTCTGTCTGATAATTATTCAGTTCCATAATATTGCATCTAATAATATGGGGCAAATTTACTTTAATTTTTTGAATAAATGATATATTTTGGTGATAGAAAAACTGAAATAGTTAATTTTTTTTGCAAGTACTTACACTTTTTCAAGGGAATAATTACTGATTCGTTACACTTTTTCAAGGGAATAATCGCACTTCCATTACACTTTTTCAAGGGAATCATTGCGCAAAGATAAATAAATATCATCGGGAAATACAAAAGGAAATGGAATTTTTTATTATAATTACAGAAATCTCAAAATCATTTGCTACATTTGCAAAAACAAAAATATATATCAATATGGGCAAAATATTTGAGTATTTTGGATTTATATTCTATTTTTATTCCAATGAGCATGAACCTATACATGTTCATGTAAAATATGGAAGTGAGGAATGTATTTTCGATTTAATAATTGACAATGACTCATTATCAAGACTTGATCGTAGAGAAAAACAAGGGGCGGAACCTCTTAATTCTCAAGATGCAAAAGATGCTGTGGAGTTTATCGAACATTATTGGAGAGAGATTACAGAAAAGTGGATTGATTGCTTTGTGTATCGCAAGGCAGTAAAGAATACTTTGATAACAAAACGCATTTGTAAATAATTAGGAAAGAATATGGCCAGATTAATGATAACAGAGGCCCGTGCCCTCGAAAACTTTACGGTTGAATTGGTTTTCAATGACAATACGCGACAGAAAATCAATATTGGTGAGTTTATTTATAAACATCCACATCCACAATACGACAAGTATTTGGATGAGAACGAATTCCGTAAGTTTGTGATTGACGACGGCAATATAGTTTGGGGCGAAGACTGGGATTTAATTTTCCCAATAGAGGAATTGCATTGCGGTATGATAGCATAATTGTAGAGACGCGCCCCCGTCACGTTTCTATATAATTTCTCACGTCCCCGGAGGGGACAAGCGTAGCATCGGTTAACCCATAGTGATTAGATGCGCACAGCGTCTGATTACTATGGGGACATCAGAACCAACAAAAACCTACTTATAGAAATTCCTCACAAACCCTGAGCTATCGCCCTTCTTGAGCACCAGTCCGTTCCAAACAGCCTTCAGGAATCCCATTCCGTAACTTGTCAACTGAACGAAAACCGCCTCTATTGAGAGCAGCGCCACCTTGAATCCGTTGCTTCTGAGTGAATCCACGAACACCAACAGCGAGAACAGTATCAGCGGCGAAATGCAGATTAGCGGCGCTATCCAGTTCTTGAAAACTATTCCGCAGACTATGGCCGCCAACACGCAGAACACCTCACCAATCAGGAAGCACGCCGGAAGAAAGTGCACCAACTTCAGCGACTTGGGATGACGGAGATAGAGATTTATCCTTGCGCATCCGCTGTTGAAAACCTGACGGAAAAACTTCCTGAAATCGGTTCTGCGCTTGTGATAGACAAACGCCTCCTTTATCAGCTGTGTTGTGAAACCACTCTCCAGTACCCGCAGAGTCATATCAATGTCCTCGCCGAAACGCATATTGGAGAAACCGCCGGTCTTCAGGAAAACATCGCGCGAGAATCCCATATTGAAACTCCTTGGATGAAATTTCCCTGCCTTCTCGCTCGCGCCACGGATTCCGCCAGTGCTGATAATCGAGGTCATAGCATACGATATCGCCTTCTGAATTGGCGTGAAAGTAGGCAACGCCGCATCGGGACCGCCGAAGCAGTCGGTGTAATTCTTTGATAATCTGTCGGTGACAATCTGCATATAATTATCGGGAATAATGCAGTCGCTGTCGAAGAAAATCACGTAATCCTTGTCGGAGCGCTCGGCGCCGTAGTTTCGGGTCTGTCCCGGACCTGAGTTCGGCTTTGTGAAATATTTGATATCCAGCTGATTGCTGTATTTCGACACGACATCCTTGGCGGGAACGTCGCTGCCGTCCTCCACCACTATCACGTCAAAATTCTTGACCGTCTGCCTCGTAAGGCTCTCCAACAACTCATCCAACTCATTAGGACGGTTGTATAATGGTATTATTATGCTGAAAGTTCGCATTTTTGATTTTTTCGATTTTTGATTTTTGATTAGAACACAGATGACGCGGATAGGGCGGATCTGCGCGGATCATTTTATAAATTATCTGCGGAAATCCGCTAAATCTGTGTCATCCGCGTTCCATAAAATTGCAGACCGTTCTCATAATTGCTTCGAAGTCAAACGGATTGTGCCAGATTCCGCCGAGGGCTTTGCCGAACCAGGTGATCTGTTTTCGGGCGTAGCGGCGGGTGTTGCGCTTGATGAGGTCTACGGCGGTCGGGAGGTCGGTCTTGCCGTCGAGGTAATCGAACAACTCCCTGTAGCCCACGGTGTTCAGCGGCATCAGATTGCGGTATTGGACAAGTGACTTCACCTCGTCCAGGAGGCCCTCGCTCATCATAATATCCACACGGCGGTTGATGCGGTCGTGAAGAATCTCGCGGTCCATATTCAGGCCAATCCTTAGAATCTGAAAATCACGCTCTTTCTTCTGACCTTTCATAAACGACGAGAAGGGCTTTCCGGTTGTAAGGCACATCTCCAATGCGTGGATAATGCGTGTATGATTGTCGAGGTCGCACTGGCTATAATATTGAGGATCAAGCCCTAATAGCATAATCCTGAGTCTGACAATCTCGCCGTCGTTATACATATCCCAAAGCATCTTGCGGATTTCGGGGTCGGGGTCGGGCGCCGAGTCTATGCCGTTGCAGACTGCGTCCACATACATCATAGAGCCGCCGCACATCACGGCCACATCGTGGGTCTCGTGGATTTTCCTAATGGCCGACAGCGCCTCCTCCTCAAACATAAAGGCGTTGTAACTCTCCGTAACCGAATGATTCTGCATCAGATGATGAGGCACCTTGGTGAGAGTCTCAGCATCAGGGACGGCCGTGCCAATCCTCATCTCGCGGAAGATCTGACGGCTGTCGGCGTTCACGATCTCGGTGCCGAGAGCCTGGGCCACACGCACCGCCGTATCAGTCTTGCCCGATGCTGTTGGACCTTCTATTATTATCAGTTTCTTCATCTTTGGCCTCGCGTTTCTTCAAAAATTCCACATAATAAGTTCTTACCAGGCAACTGAACGGAATGGCGACTATAAGTCCTAAGAAACCAAGAAGTTTTCCCCATACCGACAGCGAGAGAAGTATCATCGCCGGATTCAGCCCCGTGGTCTTTCCCATTATCTTGGGAGTGATAATCATATCCTGAAGTATCTGAACGCTCACGAAAACCGCCACCACGCTCAGTATCACCATCCAGACCGGGCTGCCGTCCTCCATAGCCTTCACGAAACACAGCAGCAGCGCCGGCAGGAATCCCGCTATCTGAAGATATGGCACGATATTCAGCGCGCCCACCAGCAGGCCCAGCATCACTCCGAGCGGAAGCCCCACCAGCCAGAATCCAAAAGCGTAGAGCACCATCACGGTAAGCACTATGAGTATCTGACCTCTGAAATACTTGCCCATCTCGGTGGTGAACCTCTTGAAAAAATGCAGCGACTGCTCCCTGTATTTCGATGGAATCATATTCTCGATGCCGTGACTTATGTCGCTGAAATCCAGCATTATGAATATCAGATACAAAATCACTATCGCAAACCCAAGCACGCTGGATACCGCATTGAAAGTCTTGCTGAAGAGACTCGTGATCCTGGGCAAAACCTGCTCCACAAACTGTCCGATATTGTCGCTGTTTATGATGGAGGTAAGGCCGTCGTCGCTGCCTATCTGCTCGATATACTGCACCGCAAAAGCCGGCAAAACGTCCCTCCATTCCGAGATCAAGTGCTTCTCGTTCAATAGAGTATAAAGATGCCGCACCTCGTTTATCAGTGTCGGGAATATCAGAAGCGACACGCCCACAAACAGCGACAACGTAATCAACAGTGTGAGAATCACCGCTATCCACCGCTTGCGCACATATTTGCTCAAAAACACCACCACGGGGTTCAGGATATACGCCAGCATAAACGCCACCGCAAACGGCAGCAGCACGTCCCTGAGATAATAAATCAGGAGCATCACCGCCGCCGCCGCGCCAATCCGCAAAACGGTCCTCAACCCATTGGAAGTCTGTGTGTTGTTCATATAATCTCTAAACTCTAAACTCTCCCCAGAAACTCCATAGTATCCACTCCGTCGGCAAAGTCCAGAATATCAGGATGCTGAGCCGCTCCGGGCTTCACGGTTCTGATGCCTGGAATCTCGTCTTTGCACACCACGCATTGCAGGCTGTCCTGCATATTTTTCAGTTTCTGATGCAGCGATTCCAAATCCTGATACCGCTCTGCAAACACCACTCCGATTGGCGAGTTTAATCCCGAGTCCTCTTTCAGCAACACGAAATTGTTGTCCAGAATAGGCTGCTCGCTCATCAGATAGATAGCCTTGTTGTAGGTGTAGTTGTCGGAATATTTTGGATTCCGCATCACATCGCTCTTGTGGATAATGTTTCCGAAAAAGTTGTCATAGCTGTAGTCGTTAGGCACATAAATCTTTGACACACTGCGGCATCCGAGGCCGTAGAATGCAAAGATATCGTCAGCCAGTGCGGCGTAGTCGTCGGCGGTCTCATTGCCAGTGAGCACGGCCACAGAGTTTCTTCCGCGGCGGATAATGTGCGGATACTTCGCGAAATAATAGTCGAAATAGCGGCTCGAGTTGTTGCTGCCTGTGGCTATTATGGCGTCGAACTTCTCTGGCGCGCCGTCCTCTATGATAATCCTGTCAGTCAGGTCAGGATTTATCTTTTTAAGAGTCTCCGACACCAGCCTTGGCAGCAGGCTGTCCTTGCTCGAAGGCTTCAGCACCAGTTTGCAACCGCTCATCAGCACGCAGAAAATATCGTGGAAGCACACCAACGGAATGTTTCCGGCGGCTATTATCTTCACTTTTTTTTCTTTCGGGCTGATGCTTCCTGTTTTATATTTTTCACAGAACCTGCCCAACTGCTCATCGCCCAGCATCTCGGCAAGGCTCATCAACTGCATCCTTACGAACTCTGGATAAAACCAGCCGTTCATCTTCTTGCATTCCGAAATTGCGGAGCGGAATTTCTCCACCTCGCCCTCGAAACCCTCCACGCCACCGTTCTCACTGCACGCCGCGCGGAATATCTGTCCTAATATCTTGAAAGTATCTTTATACATAATTATTTACTCTAAATGTTGCTGACGGAAAATTTCTTTCTGAATTTTGTCGACACTGTCGACAAAATTCAGATTGCTTTGATTTGCAAGTGTTTACTAATTGTGGAGACACTGACTCCACAATCTTATTGCCCATATTTTCAAATTGTGGCATCACTGACGCCACAATTTGTGGGAACATTTTGTAGAACCTTACATATTTATGCAAACTGCTCTTATCCAATCCCTTGCCATATTTTGCGGTAAGCATATCGGATAATGCTTGCATAATCTTATCTCCATACTGCGCCCTTCCGTCCTCTTCCAGTTTCTCTTGTGCTATGCGCTTGCCGAGAAGCCAGTTGCGGATGGTGAGGGCTGTGTTTACGGCGCGGTATGCTTTCTCGCGGGCGTCCTCTATTATCAGGCAGGTGTCACCATAGAGGTTGTCTATTTCCTTCACTTCTGTATTCTTCTTTGCCATTTCGAATCTTTTCTATCGCAAAGGTAAGCAAAAAATTGCGGATTAATCAAAATAAGGTATTTTTATTTTTGAAAATCAGCGATAATAAGTTAACTTTGCAAAGTATATTACAATAATTGCACTATGATAGTATATCCCAACGCCAAGATAAACATTGGCCTTAATATAATCAACAAGCGGGCAGATGGTTTCCACGATCTGGAGACTATTTTTTGTCCCGTGGATCTTGCTGATGCTCTGGAGATTAATCTTAGCCCCGATGGCGTAGACCATTTCCAGACCCTCGGCATCCAGATCGACTGCAACGGAAAGAAAAACCTCGTGGAGAAGGCTCTCGACCTTTTGCGTGAGAGCTTCTCCGTACCGCCATTGAGCATCAGCCTCACCAAAAAAATCCCAACAGGAGCCGGTCTTGGAGGAGGGTCAGCTGACTCTGCATTCTTTATAAGGGCTGTAAACGACGAGTTCCAACTCGGAATGTCAACCAGGGATATGGAGCAGATGGCGGCACGCCTTGGCAGCGACTGCGCCTTCTTCATCGAGAACACCCCCAAATACGCCACCGGCAGGGGAGAGGTGATGACAGATGCGCCCCTGATGCCTCAGAATTACAAGATTGTAATCATAAAGCCTGATTTCTCGATATCCACCGCGTTGGCCTACAGCAAGGTGAAGCCTCAGGCTCCAAAGACATCGCTCCTGCGGGATTACGCGAAGCCTGTTTCCGCATGGAAGAATCTGATAAAGAACGATTTCGAGGAGTTCCTCTTTCCAATGTTCCCCGATTTGCAGAGATACAAGGACGCTCTCTACGAAGCTGGCGCCGAGTATGCCGCAATGACGGGCAGCGGGTCGGCACTGTTCGGCTTCTTCAGCAGTGAGCCGGTGCTGGGGCCGGAGATAGAGGCCATGAGGGTGCTTTAGATAAAAAAATCAAAAAAAATTACTTTTTGGAATTGTATTTGCCTATTTTTTCTTAATTTAGACAACTGAATTTTCATATTGCAATATCCATGAATTCGAGCAAGAATACCAATAGCAGACTGCATCTGATAGTGAATCTCGGCATTACCGGGTTCTTCACCATAGTGTTTGTGGTGCTGGCCTGGTTTGCATTAAGGTCTCAGGACAACGAGATGCGCCAAAAAAACTACGAGCAGATGGACTATGTGCTGGGCAACCTGCGCTACAGGCTTGATACCGAGAACAAGATCAACCAGGAGAAGGTGGCCGAGTCGCTGCGCCTGTTTGTATATTTCATGCGTCAGAGCGGGCAGATCACCGAGGAGAAAGACTCTGTGGGAAGACAGGCCACCAATTTCGAGACAGGCGAGACTTCCTACGAGCGCATTCCGCTTTGGACCATACGCGGTAAGGACATTTCGGCCCTGAATCCGATTATCGAGAATGTGTACAACCTTACTGGCGCGCAGTCGGCCATATATCAGAAAATCCCTGAGGGATACCTGATAATGGCATCGAACTTCGACCACGGCGACAAGGAGCTGCTCACCGACATCTTTATCCCGAACACCAGCGACATTGTGCCGGCGGTGGAGAATGGCGACATTTATTCCGGCAATATGAAAATTCTGAAAAAGCAGTTTGTGTCATCGTTTTTCCCATTGTTCCTCAATTCCAGGATAAACGGCATGATATCATGCATGATGAGGTTCAGCATATCCAAGGAGACCAGCGATTATGTCAAGAAACAGATTTTCAACGAATCGGGATACCTTTTCCTGATAAGCAAGTCGTCTGATATCAACCTTCATCCCGAGATGGCGAACCAGGAGAGCCTCCACAGCGAGCGCATCTTCAACAAGATAAAGGATGCCGATACATGCGGCAGCATAGTGACTTCATTCTACAAGATGCCCGAAAAGGACTATGAGGTATGTCAGAAGGTCTTGTATATCAAGGATTACGACACATATATCGGAATATGCAGTCCTGTGTCGGAGCTTGGCATAGACACGGCCCGCCAGGCGCAGGTAATTGCCATATTCGCATTTTTCTGGCTGATATCGCTGCTGGTGCTGATAGTGGAAAACAGCGTGTTTTTCAAGATGTTCAACAAGATACGCTATTTCATATTCCAGATAGGCGAGGGCAAGAGGGTTTCGCGTCCGGCCAGCAAGATCGTTTCCAAGATAGAGCCCGAGGAGTTTGTGGTGATGGAGAATTTCGTGAACGACATCATCGACAATCAGCAGAAACGCGTGGAGTGCATAGAGCAGCTTACTCGCGGCGATTTCTCCACACAGCCGGCCATCAGCAAGGGCAAGGATTTTGAGGGCGACATGCTGCTGAGTCTCAAGGACAAACTCTCCGAGAAGGAGAACTCGGAGCGCGACCTCAAGGAGGACATGGAACACACCGACTGGATAAACAACGGCATCACCAAGTTTATCGAAATCCTCAGATTCCATGGTCAGGAACGCAAGGTGTTGGCCTACAATATAATAAGCAATCTGGTGAAATATGTGAATGCCATACAGGGAGCCATATACTTCACCAACGAGGACGACCCTGAGAATGTGAAGCTGGAGTTGTCGGCATGCTACGCCTACGAGAAGCAGAAACTTATAGAGCAGCAATTCTCGGTAGACGAGGGCCTTCTGGGCCGTGCCTACCACGAGAGCCGCGTGATAAACCTCACCGACTTGCCTGCCGGATACATGAAGATAGTGAGCGGCCTGGGAGACGCCCAGCCAAACAACCTCATCATAGTGCCCCTGATATTCAACCAGAAGATAAGCGGCATGCTCGAGCTGGCGTCGTTCAAGATTTTCGAGGAGTATCAGGTTACATTCCTCACCCGCATAGCCGAATCGATAGCATCAGCGATATCAGGACTGAAAATCAGCGAGCGCACCGAGACCCTCTTGCAGCGCAGCCAGGAGCAGAGCAAGCTCATGAAGATTCAGGAAGTGGAGATGAGGCGAAACCTCCAGGAGATGCGCCGCCTGAAGGAGGAGGCTGAAAACAAGGATTCCGAGATGCGAGGCCTCTTCCGCGCTGTAGACGCCACATCGCTCGTTACCCAGTACGACAAGGACGGCACCATAGTGCATGTGAACTCCAGGATGATAGACCTCATGCAGATACCCGAGGAAGACCTCGTGGGAAAGAATCACGCCGAGATATCCAACTTCAATCCCGACGACAAAAACTACCGCAAGTTCTGGGAAGACCTCCGTCATGGACAGACCCGAAGCATTGTGGAATCAATATCTACCCCGCTTCAGAAAAAAGTGTGGATATCAGAGACATTCTCTCCTATTACCGACGACCACGGCAACGTGCTCAAGATCATCAACATAGGCATGAATATCACTGAGACCAAGGTGCTGGAGCAGCAGCTGCGCCGTCAGGAAAAAGAGATAAACAAGCAGATGGACAAGCTGGAGGAAAAGGAGAAAGAGGTGGCCGACAAGCAGAGATACATAGAGGACCGCGAGCTCCAGATGAAGACCTTCAACAACGCCATCGACTCATTCATAATGAAAGTGGAGTTTAGCCGCAGGGGTGTGATACTGTCGGCCAACTCCATGTTCTTCAACCTTATGAAACTTACAGATCCCGATGTGATAAACCACGACATGGTGGAGTTCCTTGCTCCAGAGTACGTGTCGCCGTTTTCCACATCGCTCACCATACTGTGCGCAGGCCGCCAGCAGAGCGACAAGATAAAATTCGTCACCGCGGCCAGCACCGTCCTGGTAAGCTCCAACATGTTCCCTATGATGAACTCAAAGGGCGACGTGGAGAGGATATTATTTTTGGGTACCATTATCAGCGCTTAAATAATAATTATGATTGCAAAGATAAAGAACTGGATAAAGACATTGTTTAGCAGGTCATACGACTTCTATTTCGTATACGGGGTGGTAAGTTTTGTGATGGTGATGCTTGTGGCCCTGGTGATAGGCCTTGTGGGCCGCGCCGGCAAGATGCACGACGCCAAGGCGGCTGTCGAGAAATGCTCCTACAATGTATCGGCATCGCTTCAGGAGTATATATCCGACAAGGTGGAGAACCTCGGCATACTCTCCAGATGGTTTGTGCAGATAGGCAATCCCGAGCTCAAGTTTGGACTCGACAGGGCCCAGGCCGATGTGCTGCTCCAGGAGAATATCTCGTCGGAACCCGATATGAAAACACTCTACATGGTCTGGGAGCCAAACATGTTTGATGGCAAGGACAGCCTCTACTCCTCGGCCGAGTATCACGACAGCACCGGCAGGTACATCCCGGAATTTGTAAAGAGGGCCGACGGCCTGGTGGAGCACAACTTCATCCTCAACTACAACGACAATGCCGACGTAAACTCCTATTACTACTTCAAGACCAAGAAGGACGTCTTCATGCAGGAGCCGCGCATACAGCGCGAGAGCGCCCGCAACATCCTCATAATGCCGGTGGTATATCCCCTGCATTTCGGAACCAAGCTTTTGGGAGTGATAGGCGCCGACTACGAGATCAACAACCTGAACCAGAAACTCAACATAGCCGACAAGCCCGAGGGATGCCAGCTGGTGGTATTCTCGCAAAACGGCAAGGTGACGGTATCGCCCGACAAGAGCCTGCTCATTGGCCGCGGCGTGGAGGCCGTTTTCGACAGCAACGAGGACTTCTTCTACATAAAATTCCGCCGCGGACAGGAATTTGAGCTCGATACCGACACCGAGTTCATAATGTCGCGCGTGTGCAACCTTCAGGAGGTGGGCACACATTTCTCCATCTGCCTGGTATGCGACAAGAGCGTCATCACCGGCAGCGGCAACACATTCCTGATATGGACACTGCTCGTGGGATTCTTTATATTCCTGATGCTGATGCTGCTCATATACCTATTCCGCTGGTACTATACCGCCCAGGTAAACGTGCTTAGCCGCAAGGGCGAGGATGTCGCGAATGTGGACAAGGAGCTGGTGCGCGACAACAGGATATACGTGCCGGAGTTCCGCGCACTCGACGATACCCTTACCAAGTACCACAACACATTTGTGAAGATCCGCGACCTGAACCGCGAGATAGAGCTCTACCGTTACAACGAGGAGCTTGACACTCTGGCGCCCGACAATCAGTTCCAGAAATCATACAACTCGATGCTCGAGACCCTGCGCAAGATAGCCGACAGCGAGAGCGACCGCAAATCCAAGGAAGAGTCCGAAAACTGGATAGCACAGGGTGTGGCCGCCATCAACGACAGCATGCGCATAGGATCCAATAAGGTGGACGTCCTGTCCCAGAACATCCTCATGACCCTCGTCAGATACACCGAGGCCGTGTTCGGAGGCCTCTACATATATTCCAAGGAAGACGATGGCGAGTATCTTACCCTTAATGCGGCTGTGGCGCTCAATCAGAAAAAGGCTGTGAGGATAAAGATACAGAAGGGCGTGGGCCTGGTGGGCACATGTGCACTCGAGAAACAGCCCATATATCTCGAGAAACTGCCCGACGACTATGTGAAAGTGTTCTCGGGGCTCGGAAAATCAAAGCCCCGTGTATTGGCCATACTGCCAATGCTCTACGATGGCGACCTGGTGGCGATAGTGGAGATAGCTTTCATATCCAACCTCAAACCCCACGAGAAGGAATTCCTCCAGGTGATATCCTCCACCATAGCAAGCTCGCTCGTAACAGCCAGAATCAACGAGCAGACCGAGCACCTCATGCAGCAGTTTAGGTCTCAGGCCGATACCCTGGCCCAGAACGAGAAACAGATGTCGGAAAACATCAGCAAGCTCAAGGAGGAGCAGCAGAAATCCATGGACCGCGAGGTGGAGATGAAGGGACTTATCGAGGCCATCAACAACTCGATATTGTCGCTGGAATTCTCGCCATCTGGAGTAGTGCTCTCGGCCAACGAGCGTTTCCTCAAGACAATGCACTACGACCTGGCCGAGGTGCAGGGCGTAAACATCTCGGACCTCAACCGCAATGCCGCAAATGAGCATGCCGAGATGCTGTCGCAGGTGATGCAGGGTAAGTATTGCGAGAAAGAGGTGATGAGGTGCACCAAGAACAAGGAGGAGAAATGGTTCCTGGCATCATACACTCCGTATTACGACCTTAACGGCCAGATAGTGAAGATACGTGTTTTCGCTACCGACATATCGGCCAACAAGCAGCAGCAGACCAAGCTCTCCGACCAGTGCAAGGAAAACGAGAAGCTCATCCACAAGCTGAGGGTTGAGCTTGCATCGGTGCGCAGCGAACTCAAGTCCGACAATTGAAATATAACAACATAAAAAGACAAGTAACAATTATGTATTGTAGAAATTGTGGAGCCGTTATCGACGGCAATTCACCTTTCTGTCCCAATTGCGGACAGAATCCTTTCGAGTCCAGCAACTATTGTCCGGAGTGCGGACACTTCTGCATCCCGGGCGACACTTCGTGCATACAGTGCCACGCATCGCTTGCCAAGCAGTCCAGAATATCGGTTACCGTAGGCAATGCCGGCATGCCCAATCCCAACGGCAGTGGTTTCGTTGTGGAGGAGCCTCAGCCACAGCCTCAATATAAGCAAGTTAGGCAGCCTCAACCTCCGCAGTATCAGCAGCCTCCGCAGTATCAGCAGGCTCAGAATCCCAAATTCCTATCCGGCGACAGAAGGTATTGCCGCAACTGCGGTCTGGTGATTTCGGCCAGCGACCACAAGTGCGGATTCTGCAATGCCGCCAATGGATCCAACTATTGCATGCGCTGCGGATCGGAAACCAAGGCTTCTGATGCCGTATGCTCTGTATGCGCCACTCCTCTCCACATTGCCAAAAACGTGGGCTACATAGCCGCGCCTCCTCCAGTGGTCAGAAACCAGAATCCCGTTGCCAACATTAATGTGCCTGATACCGGCGAAAGCTCCACCAAGATGGAAACCGCCCTGATACTCTGCGTTTTGGGATTTTTCGGTATTGCCGGAATCCACAGACTGGCCACACGTCACATTTTTTCCGGCTTAGTGATGTTGCTTACAGGAGGATGTGCAGGATTGTGGACCATTGTGGATTTAATAATGATATTGAGCGGCAGTTTCAAGGACGATGAGGGCCGACAGCTCAGGAAATAAGCATATTTTAATATATACTTAATCCTGAGACGGCCACTATTACTCAAAATTCTCCTTATCTTTGCAGCGGTTTTGTTGGCGGAGCATGGCCGTGCTGCCGCCATTAAAAGGGAACCGGGTGAAAATCCCGGACTGTCCCGCAGCGGTGAGCCCTATATTATATAAGGTGTGCACTTCCATTTCTAAGCCACTGGAATCTTTTTTCCGGGAAGGCGTGCACACCGGGCAAGTCCGAAGACCTGCAAAACCGATTGGGATGTACAGCCCCGAGGAGGGCCGGGGCATCCGGCATTTTTTTTCGTAAATATATGATACAGAGATTGCTATGCACCGTGTTGGTAGCGTGGCCTATGTTGCTGTGCCAAGCCATTGCGCAGAGCGACACGGCCTCTATGCGCCATTTTCAGCACGAGGAAGTCACCGTTACCGGGCAGAAAAAGCACGGCGGCGCGTCCTCGCAGCAGGTGTCGTATGCGCAGATAAAACCGCTGGCTGTTTCCACGGTGGCTGATGCTGCAAGACTTATGAACTCAGTGAATATCAAGGACTACGGCGGCATAGGCGGATTGCGCACTGTGTCGGTGCGTGGCCTTGGCGCATCTCATACGCTCATCAATTACGACGGCATCCAGATCTCCAACACTCAGGCCGGGCAGGTGGATATCTCCAGGTTCAATTTCAACGAGGGACAGCTCATCGACCTAAAGATAGCCCGTGCAGGATACCTTGCCACGGCCCGCGAGTACGCATCTCCGGCCACTCTCAGCATATCGTCGTCAGCGCCCGAGTTCAGGAAGGGTAGGAGAGAGGCCCTCTCGCTTATTACGCGTGCAGGGTCGTTCGGTTTCTTTGGTGCTGATGCTGCTTATTCCCGCAAAATCTCTGATACCCAGAGCATAAGGGCAGAAGGCGAGTTTACCACCGCCAACGGCGAATACCCCTTCACGCTCACCAACTACAAGACCGTGACCCGTGAGCGACGCATCAACAGCGACGTTCTCAGCTATCGCGGCGAGCTAAATTATTACGGCGATTACAAGCATAGCGGGCTGATGCTCAAGGCCTACGCTTACCAGAGCCACCGTGGACTCCCCGGCAGCGTGGTGCTCTACAACAAGACCGCCAACGAGCGCCTCGGCGATAAGAACGCCTTCCTTCAGGGCAGCTTCAGGAAAAATATCTGCGAGAATCTCACTGCCAAAATCTACGCCAAGGTCAACTATTCCAACTCGCTCTATGAGGACACCAACGTGAAATACGCCGACGGCAAACTCATCGAAAACTCCACTCAGAAAGAGCTTTACGCATCGGAGGTTTTGCGCGCCGCTTTCCCGAAAATTGTAAACAGCATCACATTCAGCCTCGACGAGACACATTCCACCCTTGAGAGCAATATCAGGAACTGCCCTATGCCAGTTAGGAATATGTTGCAATCGGCGCTGGATATTAGCAGAAATTTTGGCAGCAGCCTCAGCCTCAATCTCATAGGCGTGTACACACGTGTGCGCGAGCAGGTGGAGATTGGCAACCATTTCCGGGATCTGGATAAATGGCGTCCAACGGTGAAACTGAGTTATATGCCTGAAGGTGAATGGATTCCAAGCATCCGCCTGGCCTACAAGAACACATTCCGTGTGCCAACCTTCAACGAGCTATATTACACCAGCCTTGGCACCACGGGACTTTTGCCCGAACAGGCGCAAGAGTTTCAGCTGGATTTGGGATGGCAGTTTCTGGAAGCATCAGTCTACCGCAACTACGTGAAAGACAAGATAGTGGCCATTCCCACAACCTACGTTTGGAAAATGGCCAACTACGGCAAGGTGGAGATTACGGGCGTGGACCTGGCCGCAAACAAATCTGTGAATCTTGTTTTCCTGATGCTGCACGCCAACGCCAAATACACGTATCAGAAGGCCCTGAACCTCAACGAGAAGAATCCCAAGCTCTACGGCGGACAGGTGCCCTACACGCCGCTACATTCGGGGAGTTTTTCTCTTGTGGCTGATGCTTGCTGGATTACTCTCGGCTACTCGGCCATCTGGAGCGGCAAACGCTATGCAGCCGAATACAATATTCCTGATAATGAGGTGGATGCGTATGTGGAACAGTCGGTATCAGCCTCCCGTGATTTCAAAATCCGAAGTGCTGAGGTATCAGCCAAAATCTCCTGCATCAACCTGACCGACAGGCAATACGACGTGATAAAGTATTACCCGATGCCGGGACGAAATTGGCAATTAACTTTAAACTTTAAGCTTTAAACACGTTAAACTATATAATAATACAAACAAAATGAAAAAGCAATTCATCAAAGTGCTGAGCCTCTGCGCAATGTTCGCAGTATCAGCCACAATGTTCACCGCCTGTGGCGATGATGACGAGGTAACTCCAGATGAGAATGTGGAGAACAAGGATCCCGAGAAGCAGGATCCCGAGAACAAAGACCCCGAGAATCAGAATCCAGAGAACAAGGATCCCGAGAATCAGAACCCAGAGAACAAAGATCCTGAGAATCAGAACCCTGAGCCGGAGCAGAAGGTTGTGAAGCGTGTGTATTTCCTCACTGAGGGAAGCTATAAAGCCAACAACTCTACTCTCGATATCTACTATCCTAACGGAGAGAAGGAGTATCAGGGCAAGGCATTCGCCAAGGCCAACAACGAAATTATCGGTGATACCGGTCAGGATATCATCGCATACGGCGACAGAATCTATATGAGCGTTTATGGCTCCAAGTATTTGGCCAAGCTCGACCTCGATGGCAAGGTGATAGAGAAGTATGAGTTCTCTGATGCCGAGGGTCAGCCACGTCAGCTTATCGCAAAGGATGGTTTCGTATATGTGTCGCTCTATTCTGGACAGGTGGCAAAATTCGACACCACTTCCATTGCCAAGACCTCAGGCCTTGTAACAGTGGGCAACAATCCTGAGACTATGTCGATTGATGGTGACAATCTTTATGTAGCCAACTCAGGCTGGGGGATGGACAACCGTCTTTCTGTGGTTGACCTCAAGGCTTTTGCCCTTACAGAGAATATCGAGGTGGCCAACAATCTTCAGGTTGTGGCTGTTCTCAATGGCATTGCGTACGCCAACGACCTCAGCTATGACGCAGCTTACAATTCTTGGAACAATCTCTACAAGGTGAACCTCGCAACAAAGGAGAATGAGAAAATCGGCAAGGCTTCCAAGATGGCTGTATACGGCGATGCCGTGTACTTTGCTGATTGCGACGGCGAAAATGGAGCTGTTGCAACTTCTTTCAAGAAGATAAACTCGAAGGGCGAGGAGGCAACATTGCTCGAATATGCCGAGCTTGCTTCAGCCACAGTTTACCTCTTTGAGGTGGATCCCGAGAATGGCGATATCTACGTTGGCACCACCGATTACGCAACCAACGGACAGATCTACCGTTTCGATAAGAGCGGCAAGTTCATCACAAAGTTCGAGGTATCGAGCGTAAGTCCAAACCACGCTGCATTTATCTACTAATTTTCTGACTTGATTTATTGAATAATATTTGCTACCTTTGCGCTATATGAACACACTCACCGAAATATTAGTTGACGAGAGGAAATCGAGGCGCAAGGGTGGCATTTATCATAAAACTCAGGTTCAGCTTGCGTATAACTCCAACCGAATAGAGGGTAGCAAACTCTCTGAGGATCAGACCCGTTATATCTTTGAGACCCGCACTATCGGATTCAAGGATCAGGAGGCTGTGCCTGTTGACGACATCATAGAGACTGCCAACCATTTTGTGGCTTTCGATTTTCTTTTGGACACCATTGACCAGCCATTATCCAACAAGCTTATAAAAGAATTTCACAAAATCCTGAAGACAGGAACTGCCGACGCTCAGAAATCTTGGTTCAAGGTTGGTGATTGGAAAAAACTTGCCAACGAGGTTTCCGGCCGCAAGACCGCCAAGCCCGAGGAGGTGGATAAGGAGATGAGGAATCTATCAAAATGGTACACGTCTCAGAAGGATATCACGCTTGATATTCTTGCAAAATATCATCACAAATTCGAGAGCATTCATCCTTTTCAGGACGGCAATGGCCGTGTGGGAAGGCTGATTCTTTTCCGTGAGTGCCTCAGAAACGACATTCTCCCTTTCATAATCGACGACAACCACAAAATGTATTATTACCGTGGACTCAGCGAGTTCCTATATACTCCGGGTTTTCTGATAGGAACGTTTCAGTCGGCGCAGGATACATACGGCGCGTGGCTGAAATATTTCGGAGATTTCCTGTTGGAGGGACTTAGACAATAAAAATGATTTCTAAAATATGGAATACAAATATGTAATGAGACGCACGTCCGTGCGTCTCTACATTCTTCTAATATTCCTTACCACATTTTCCGCCTGTTTCCGTGGCAACGTGCAGGATTATCAGAATGTAGGGACAAGGGTAGATACCAAATATGCCACATTGCTGAAAATCAATCTTGTGGATGGTCATAGAATTGCCACAATCCTGAATCCCTGGGATACAAGCAAGGTTTTGGCGAAATACAATATTGATTCTCCGGTAACGAATGCGCTCGTTACAACCTCGCTACATTCCATCTTGATAAAAAATCTTGGCGGTCTGGATAACATTGGCGGATTGTGCGATGCCGAGTATATCGTGGACAGCACTATTCAGGCAAGCATCAGCTCCAAAAAAATAATGAACTGCGGGGCCGCAATGTCGCCGAACAAGGAAATGATTCTTGCCCTGAGGCCTGATGCTGTGCTCATCTCGCCATACGAGGGCGCCGATTACAGTTTCTATTCCGAGAGCGGACTTAATGTGATTCAGTGCGTTGACTATCTGGAGCCTACGCCGCTTGGTCAGGCCGAATGGATGAGGTTTTACGGAATGTTGATAGGCCGTGAGAAGGAGGCCGACAGCATTTTCAGCATTGTAGAGCGCAATTACCTGAGCCTCCGTGACAGCGTTGCTAATGTCAGCAATCGTCCCAAGATGATAGCCGAGTTGCTGACTGGTCAGGTCTGGTACACTCCAACGGGCCACAGCACCACTGGAACAATCTATCACGACGCCGGCGCTGATTATATTTTCAGCGACATTTCCGACGACAAGGCCGTAATGCCGCTCTCCTTCGAGCAGGTTTTGGCAAAGGGCCACGACGCTGATTTCTGGTTTTTCAAGTATTACAGCGATTCGGACTTCTCATACGAGAGCCTCGCCAATGATTACGAGCTCTACGCCGAGTTCAAGGCCTTCAAGGACAGGAATATCTGGGCCTGCAACACCAAGTATCTGCCTTATTATGATATAGTTCCGTTCCGCCCCGACATTCTGCTGCGTGATATGGTGGCGATTCTCCACCCAGAGATTTTGCCGGAATATCAGCCGCGGTTCTTTACAAAAATGAAATAAGTTTTTGCGCGCCTACGGCGCTTTTTGGGGGAACACGAATTATCATAAATTATCACGAATTACCAAAAATTTTTTCATTAATAAATTATTTATGATAATTCGTGGCCATTCGTGGTAATTCGTGTT
>JAZLKG010000126.1:0-4045 GCA_045597465.1 Bacteroidales bacterium
TGTAATATTTTGTACAGAAAAACGAGAAGAAATCTTTTTTCTGTACAAAATATTACATATATTTGCAGCAGATTTCAATTGCACTAAAATGACAACACTACAACAAATGAAAACAGTCCCTTTTGGAATCTCTGTCTTGAAATCTATTTATCCTGATTGCGAGTTCATAACAGACAAAGCAAGAAGAATGGTAGAGAATAAAGAGATAATCAGACTCAAGAATGGACTGTATGTGGCAAATGTCAATGACGGAACATTATCCAAGGAATTGATAGCCAACCATATATACGGACCTTCATACGTATCGGTATGCTGGGCCCTAAGAAGGTATGGCCTTATTCCAGAACGTGTGCATTTAGTGGAATCAATGACACTGAAACATAGCCGAAACTTCAAAAATGATTTGGCTAATTTCTATTATTACAACTGCCCGGAAAAATATTTCCCCATAGGAATCAATATCAAGAAAGAGAACAACATCTGTTTCCTGATGGCGTCGCCCGAAAAAGCCTTATGCGATTATGTGCTCCGCAACAAAGTGAAACTAAGGTCTATACGTGATACTGGAGCTTTTTTGGAGGAAGACCTCCGTTTCGATATGGATGAAATAGGCGACTTGAATCTTGATATAATTGAAAAATGCGCCACTGAAAGCACAAAAAAAGATACATTATTAATGCTACTTAAATTCTTGAAAAATGAACAGCGTGTTTGACCAAATGATTTCGGACTATCCAATAAAATCGCCCGACGACAAGAGAAACGCAATTTACGAAGTAATGCAGCAAGTAATTCTCTGCGGTTTGAAAAGAGGCGGCTTTTTCAACGAGGCTGCATTCTACGGAGGCACGTGCCTTAGAATATTCTACGGGCTAAACAGATACAGCGAGGATATGGATTTCTCGTTGCTGAAAAAGAACCCGAACTTCGACTTCTCGAAATATTTCCCGGCTATTATCGAGGAATGCAAACTTTTGGGTCGCGACGTGGTGATAACCAAAAAGGACAAAAGATCTTTTGGAAAGGTGGAGTCTGCTTTTTTAAAAGACAATACCGACGTTTACAACCTATCTTTCCAGACTGAGAAATCTGTTAAGATAAAGATAGAAGTTGACACCAACCCACCTTTGGAATTCAGCACAGAAGAGAAGATTCTGATGAAACCGGAATCTTTCACAACCAGGTGTTTCGCTTTGACTGATTTATATGCAGGCAAAATGCACGCCCTAACATTCAGAAAATGGAAATCACGAATAAAGGGACGTGACTGGTACGATTTTGAATGGTACATCAGAAATAGAGTACCTTTAAACTTCAATCATCTGAAAAAACGAACAGAGGAATTCAACGAAATAGAACTAACAAAGGAGAAGTTCTTGGAATTACTAAAAGAACGACTATCAACAGGAGACATCGAGCAAGTGAAGGAAGACGTCATTCCATTCGTAAGAGATCCCCGCGAGCTCGAAATCTGGAGCAACAACTATTTCCTCCAGTTAGCTGATATGATAGTTTTCAAGGAATAAGCAAACACCCCAATTTTTGCACAGATAACAAAGAAAAAGTTTATTATCTGTGCGGATTTTGGGGTGTTTTAATAATCAGTTATTCCTCATATCCCGAAGCAGGCGAATCTTGCTTCCCTCATCCATTTTTTCCAATTCGCTGATAAGCCATCCGGAATTGAATGTATCACGAACAAATTCCTTAACCGTGAAGACGTATCCTGGAACCTGAAAAAATATAAATTCCAGATTATCAACATATTCAATCTTGAGATTACCATTGTAGACAAGATAATAGAATATTGCCGTCTGATAATTCTTGGGATTGCCTGATCCAAACCGAGTGATATTTTTATTGTTGGAAGGCGAGGTCAGGTCCGACAATATCATAAAATTGATATTATGGGCATTTGGGGTAATCATTACATTGCGGGATGTATCAACAGGCTGAAGATTGAAAATATCTCCCTCGGCTTTTGATATCACCCATTTATACCTATTCTTATTGCGACGGGCAACAGATAAATAAAGATTGAATAATACTTTTTTACCATTCAGGAGTCCCTGGCATCTGGCCCTTGCTATCCATGATGTATCTGAATAATTGAGTTTTATAGATTCGTTTACAACTACTTTTGCAAACTCACAAGCTTGATTGAATATTGAATCCGTAGCCGAATTCATGGTTTCGAAATTACCACCATCAAACAAGGTTATAATATTCAAAAGCTTGCGGTTGGCATCAGCCGTATCTATTCCATTGGTATATTCTTCCATATTGAAACGCCTGTTGAACTCATCCATCTGCTTTACAGAAGTCGAGAACCACATCCTGTCATAATCGGAAAAGCCTTGACCGATTGAATCAAGGCTTATCACAATCAACAATATAAAATAGATATATTTCATGGTTGTCATTATAAACGATCGGTTGTGGTGGCCTTGGTGTCACCTAACAAAACGATGAATTCCCACGCTCCATCCTCGTCCATCTCAGCCTTTACGAAAACCTGAACATCCTTCTTCGTTCTATCTCCATAGAGCATACGGCCGTCCTTGTAGCCCCTGAATTCCTGCACATAGCATACAGTGCACTCATACAAATCATCGTCGATCTCACGGAGTTCGCTTACCTCCATATCTACGATATCAGTGCTTGTTACCTCTATCTTGTTGTAGTTTCTGATGTTGATGATTCGGTCGAAATACTCCCTTATGGGATCGTTCTTTTTGGTACGTGATAAAAGGGATGTAACCTCCATCATGACACACTTTTTTGCTCCGTAATAGCGGTAGTCGTAACCTCGGCCTATGAACAGATTCAGGGCTTTCGCCTTGAACTTTTGGCGGTCAGACGTATCGAGCGACTTATCGTACATCTGAGCGATATACGAGTTCATCTGGCCCACCTTCTGGGCGGCTCTTTTCTGAAGCATGGCCTCAGTCTGTGCGAATCCCGAAACAGAGAGCAACAGCAAAATTAATGTGAATAATTGTTTCATAATCAACCTATTTAAAAAATATACGTAATTTATCTGATATAGTATTCCTTTACCTTGAGTTCACAAATCTTGTCGCCTTTAAGCTGATATGATATAGGAACAACCTTCAGCAACATATCGCTGGTAGCCAATCTACCCAAAAACACATGAACGAGTTCCTTGTCGACAACGAATTTGCCATCCTCACTCACTATCTTTACTACAGCATCCCTGGTGAATTGCTGACGCAGCCTGTCGGCAAAATACATGCGTTTATCAATGGGGTTGTTCCTATTGCAAATGTAAGCTAAATTACTGCCAATAAGGGGTAAAAGATTAACATCATCTGATGCCAAAAAAAGTGGAGGAACCGCCATAGCGCCACCTGACGCTCCGCTGGAAACCATTGTAACATTCACCCAGCTCACAGGAACCATGTGCATGTCCTTTCCACTGGTGGACAGCTTTCCTGTAGTTTTTCTATCAACCTCGTTGTTCAGATTTCCAAAAAACTGTTCCCAATCGGCCGTGCCGTAGCATATATCACTCTCGAAATGTACCAAAAACGGGAATGTGTATGCATCGGTAAGGAACTCTCCATCATCGGAAGATACAACAGTATTCCAGGAAGCCTGACCAGGCTTGGAGGATGTGGCTATTATATCTCCCTGATACTTCATGAAAAGATTCTGAATGTTGGCCACCATATCCTTGCTCATTATTAACGCGCCGTCGCTGTATGTAAGTCCCTTACCTGACAAGCCTGTGGAGTAAGAATTGCAACAGTCAGAAATGGATATCACCAACCGCGCCCCCTTGGACTTCAGCTGTTCATGAACCCATTCCAGATGAATCATCCTGTCGCTCCGATGACCTCCCATGCACATCATAGGAAATGGATGAGTGGCATCGTCCTCGTAAAAATTCCTGGCGCCGTGTCCGTTATAATAGAAAACCACAATATCATCTGGCGAGCAACTAAGATCCTCCACCTCCTGCACACAGCGGTCGTAGCTGATGTCTCCTGCATATACATCGATGATATGGTCGGCAACTCCC
>JAZLKG010000127.1:0-115887 GCA_045597465.1 Bacteroidales bacterium
GCCTCCAACACTGGCAACATGCAGTTGTACAGCATCGTGCTGAGCACTCAGCCCAAAATCAAGGAGGAACTCCTGCCACTGCACTTCAGTCAGAAAATGGTGGTTGACGCGCCTCTCGTGTTCACATTCTGCGCCGATATCAACAGGTTCAATAAGTGGTGCGAACTCCGTGGCACCAAGCCCTGCTACGACAATTTCCTGTGGTTCTCAACTGCCCTCACCGATACAATCCTTGCCGCCGAGAACGCCGCCGTTGCCGCTGAGGCTCACGGACTTGGCATCTGTTTCCTTGGCACCACAATGTACAATGCAGAGGAGATTGCCGACGTGCTTAATCTTCCCAAGGGCGTGGTTCCCGTGGTTACAATGGTTTGCGGTCATCCTGAGAGTATTCCTGTACGACCAACCCTCACCGAGCGTCTGCCATTGGATGCCGTGGTCCACTTCGAGATGTACCACGACTACACCGACGCCAAAATCAACGAGTATTTCTCAGAGATCGAGAACCTCGACAAGATGAAGCAGTTTGTAGCCGACAACAATCTCCAGAACCTCGCCGAGGTGTTCACACAGGTACGCTACACCGAGAAAGACGGCGCAGTGTTCTCAAAGAAATATCTCGATTTCGTGAAGAAGAGTTTTAGGATGGAATAAAGGGACTCACTTCCCCCTCACCAGATTTATCGTTCCTTTCTCGTTGAAAACCACGCCATTATGTGAGAATTGCGCGGTGTAGAAGTACGTGTCGGGACTGCAATCGTGACCGTCCCATTTGAAGTTGGGATCGGTGGAGGAGAAAACCTTTCTGCCGCTTCGGCTGAAGATGTGAATCTGAAAGTCGGAGGGGCAGATGTTGTAATTGATGTGGTAGAAGTCGTTGACACCGTCGCCATTGGGAGTGAAGATGTTAGGAAATTCCAACGCGATTTCCGACGGTAGGTTAGGAGAGGGCTCCTCGGGATCTTCCGGAATTACAGGATCTTTCGGTTCCTCAGGGTCTGATTTCTTAATCACCACAATATCTATCTGCACGAAATCGCCGAGACAGTTTGCCTCGTTTTTCTCGCAGACCATCACGGAATATTCGCCGGCCTCGGGGTAGGAGAGGGAGATTTGGTTTCCGCTCTGATTCCTGATTTCCGCGCCGCTTGCTTTCCATATCAGTTCCGAGCCTGACGATGCCTCTTCCACAGCGTAACTCACAATGTCGTTTACGTAGATGGTGTCGGCATTGTCGGCAAATGCGCTGATGCCGGTGAGAATTAATAATATTGTGATGATGTTTTTCATATTGTTGTGATTAATTATAGTTCTCATAACCTCCCACCACTACCACCCACCGCAGGCGATGCCAGCGGTTACCCACGTGCAGCCCACAAGGGGCTGTCCTCTCATCTGAAAGGCTCTTTACACTTTACTCTTTACTCTTTACACTTTAATCTTTACTCTATCATCTTTATCCTCAACGTCTTCATCTCCTTGCCGATGATTGCCTCGTTGTTTCGGGATGGCTCTGATGAGCAGGTTTTGTCCGTTACCTTTTTGATTACGTATTTGCCCGGTACATTGGGCATTGTGTAGGTTGGGATGCTGATGTTGCTGATGCTCTTTTGCTCGCCGTCCAATGTGTATTCCACGCTGAATGGCGCCGTGCCTTTCAGTTCTATTTTCAATGGCTCGCCGTAGCAGTTTTGGGCGTTGTCGAATTCTGCTGATGGACCGTTGGTGGCTTGGATGATGATTTTTGAGGCCGGGCCGATGCAGCCTGCCTCGTCCTGCTCGTAAACAGTGAGTTCGTAAAATCCAAAGTCAAGCCATTTTATTGTTACCTTGTCGCCGTTGTCGCTCTGTTTTATCTTGTCGTATTTGCCCATTGTTAGCGCTACTGCCGACCAGATGTATTTGGAACTGGCTGTTGGTGAGTCTATTGAGTATTCCACCACTTCGCCCGTGCATACTGTCTGGTCAGGGTTGGTGGATTGTGCTGCGGCTTTTATGCTGAGAAGTATCAGCAATATCGTGATAATTTTTTTCATTTTCTTCAGTTTTTGGGATTTTGCAAAGGTAGGAAAAATATTTGATTCCGTATTGTAAAAATCGGACATTTTTTGCTGAGGTCTTGCTATTGTCGGAAAAATGTTGGATATTTGCCGAAATTTTACTTCTGATTATGAGATACATTTTTATTATTTTCCTGATATCAGCCTCTCTGATGTCAAGCGCACAGAAGGAGGATTACGTTTGGGTTTTCGGCGGCAACAAGGTGGATTTCAATACCAATCCGCCCACAGTGACTGCCGTGGGTGATTTCAAGACCGATAGGAATATCACTTCCGTATGCGACAGCAAGGGAAATCTCTGCTATTGGTGCAGCGGACCATATCTTTACAACCGCCATAACGAGATCCTCTATAGCGTAGGAGTTGTGGCTCACGGCTATTGCCTTGAGACTCTATCCATTGTGCCTTTCCCCGCCAGCGACCAGATGTTTCTCCAAGCCTATATCGACCAGCGCAACAACAAGGTGCGTTTCGCATTGATAGACGGCTCCAAGGATTTGGACCATCCTGATGTTGCCGAGGATTATTACTCCCTGCCTTACGATTTTGCCTTAGGCGACGGCTTGCCTGTCTTTATCCAGAAGCGCAATTCCCGTGACATGTGGATGCTTCACGATTATGGTGGCGAGGTTGCCGTGTATCTTATCAACGAGAATGGGTTCGAGAAAAAGGGTACGTATCAGCGCCCCGAAACAGGAAACTGGGAGGACTCTCAGCCTTGGCAGGCGTATTTCGTGGATAACGACAACTGCAAAATCCTCTGCGACATTATTTGCGATTGGGACAATCCAAGGTATCAGTATGTGGAGTTTGATAATGCCACAGGCGAGATCTCCAAGATGACTGTAATGGAGACCACAGACTATATTGTGTTCTGTCAGTTTTCTCCAAATGGCAAGTATATGTATTACACGCTTTCTTCCGACGACGAAAAATCCAAAAGAATCTACCGCTGCCCGGTAAGCCGTGTCGACGGCACGGGTGCATCGCTCAGGAGATATTCGGAGTTTGTGTGTGAGGCTCCCGATTATGTCTGGGATATCAAGATTGGTCCCGACGGCAACCTTTATTTCATTTACAGAAACTGCAGTTCGCTGGGCGTGATAAAGAATCCCGATGATTTCGCACCCGTAATCGAGGACAACTATCTTCCATTGGCTCAGCCATTTCCAAAGCAGGATATGGTTATGATTTTTGCCCATACCTATCATCATAATCTTTCCGTGGTTTATAAGACCTCGTGCACAGAGGCCAGTTTCCGCTGCGTGGAGGATGGTGTGGTGGGCTATGAGTGGGATTTCGGCGATGGAAGCGGCATCAGCACCGATGCCGAGCCAGTGCACGATTATCCCGGTTTCGGAAACTATAACCTCCACCTCCGCATCACATATTCCGACCATTCGCACCGCGATATCTATCAGACTGTAAATGTGGTGAATACGATGAAGAAGCCGGTTGTGAGATGGGAAATCCAAAAATAAAAATTCCGCGAGAACGCCCGTAGAGACGCACGGCCGTGCGTCTCATATACGTATATGCCCAAATCGATATCATCAAATATATGCACAAAAAAAGAGAGCCCTTGTAGAGACTCTCTTTAAAACCAAAAATTAACCTAAAACAAACTAATTAACCTAACAAAACTATGAAAATAATTAATTATTATCATTTATTGAGATTCTTGTTGATTTTATAAATGTCCGAAAATCGTTTTTTTTTGAGGATTAGTTGTTTTTAAAAAGGAGGATGTTTCACAACACCCTCCAATACAAATAACAACCTAAAATCAAACTATTAACTCAAAAAATTTTAACATTTATAAGTATTAATCAACATGAAATGTTTTTTCTTTGTTTCTGATACAAAGATAAGAATAAATTTATTTTCTGTCCAAATTTTTTTTGAAGTTTTTTTTAAGAAATCGCGTGATTTAACATATATTAACAAAAACCGCTCTTTTGTGCTTTCAAATGTCATAACTGCTTGACATTCGGAGCATTTGTCTGGCGTAGTTTTGTGCTGATGCTGTTTTTTTAAACTGTGGCTGCCGGGTAGCCTTTGGTGGCTAAAATTTTTCTATATTTGCAGCGTTATATTAATTTTAATTTTCTGCAAATATGAGAAGAATGTTTATGTCTATGCTGTTTCTGATGCTTGCCGTGTGCACTATGGCTCAGGACAGCGAGTTTTGCGCCAAGCTTAAGGCTTTGGATGGTGTGGTATCAGTAACCTCTATCGACAATGGCCCCTACAGCGAGAAGTACGAGGTTTTTGTGGAGCAGCTGCTCGACCACAAGAATCCGTCGGCTGGCACTTTCCATCAGCGCGTGGTGATTGGTTTCCGCGGTTTCGACCGCCCAAATGTGCTTATTACTGAGGGATATGCCGCCGACTATGCCACCTATCCGTTCTACAAGGAGGAGATCACCGAGATGCTGGAGGCCAACCAGGTTTTCTGCGAGTACAGATACTTCAGCAAGAGCACCCCCGAGCCCTGCAACTGGGATTATATGACGGTTGACAATTCTTTGGCCGACCTCCACCGTGTAAAGGAGATGATGCAGAAGATTCTTTCGGGAAAGTGGCTGGCCACAGGCATCTCGAAGGGCGGAAGCACCTGCACATATTACCGTGCGGCGTATCCCGATGATGTGGACGCATCAGTGGCCTACGTGGCCCCCATAAGCCGCGCCCTGGAGGATGGCCGCCATGAGAAATTCCTGTCAAAGACCGTGGGCACCAAGGCCGACCGCGACGAGATGAGGTCGGTTATGGACGAGCTGATGCGCCGTAAAAACGCCATTGCCCCAATGCTGGATACTTTCTGCGTAAACCACAATCTCGAGTTCTATGTTCCTGTGGATCAGCTCTATGACCTGGAGGTGCTGGAGCTGGAGTTCTCGCTGTGGCAGTGGGGAAAATCGCCCAAGAATGCGCCCAAGAAATACGCGGGCGATGTGGTCTGGTTCAAGTATCTGGTGGACGAGGTGGGCCCTGATTATTTCTCGAAGGATGGATCCAACGTGCCTTTCTTCTATCAGACTCTCCGCGAGTTTGGATATTACGGATACGACGCCAAGAAGCTAGGCAAAAACGCGTCGCTGAAATCCACCAAAAACTACGTGCGCTGGGTGATGGTGCCCGAGGAGATGCGCGATGTAAAATTCGACAAGACTCTCTACAAGACCACCTGCGCCTATCTTAAGAAAAACGATCCCACACACATTTTCATCTATGGGCAGAACGATCCATGGACAGCATCAGGAGTGGCTTCGTGGCTGGATTGCTCCAGAAAGAAAAACATGAGGGTGTACGTTCAGCCCAACGGCAGCCATTTTGCCCGCATTGGCAACATGCCCGCCCAGACCAAGAAGGAGATTATCTCTCTGGTGAAAAACTGGATGAGATAGCCGCCTCCGTCACATATTTATAAAAGCAAAATCCCCGTCGCAATCACTGCGGCGGGGATTTCTGATTTTACACACGAGATACAAATAATAGATAATATGCTTTATAAGAAAGATTATTGTTTTTCTGGTTCTGATTCTTTCTCCAATTCCACAGTTACCTCGCTCTCATACTCGGCCAGCTCGCGGAACTTGCCGTAGTGCTCGTCGTGCTGAGAGAGGTCGAGACCAAGGTGCTCGCTCTTCTCTGATACGCGCATTGTAATCATCTTGTTGGTGATCCAGTAGAGGAAGTAGCTCATTGCGAATGTGTAAACCACTACTATGGCCAGAGCCAGCACATGGTTCATAAAGAACTGCAAGTGGCTTACACCCTCGGCCTGGAGAGCCTCAGCCTCGTACTTGTAGACAAAGATACCTGAGAGCAGTGTTCCCACTATACCGCCCACGCCGTGGGTTGGGAATACGTCGAGAGCGTCGTCAACAGATGTGTGGTTTTTCCAGTGTACGGCCACGTTGCTTATCACTGTGGTGATGATGGCGATAATGATGCTGTCGCCTACCGATACCCAACCGGCCGATGGAGTGATGGCTACCAAGCCGAGCACACCACCGATGGCAGCGCCCATTGCTGAAGGCTTGCGTCCGTAGAGACAGTCGAGGAAAATCCAGAGAAGCATCGCTGTGGCGGCTGCGGTGTTGGTGTTGAGGAATGCCTTTACAGCCATGCCGTCGGCGTGGAGAGAGGATCCGGCATTGAAGCCGAACCATCCGAGCCAGAGGAGTGCGGCGCCCAGGATCACGTAAGGTACGTTGGCAGGCTCAGACTTCTTTTCCTTGCGGCGTCCGAGATATATGGCGCCTACCAATGCTGCTATACCTGATGATGCGTGTACTGTGATACCACCGGCAAAGTCCTTTACGTGCATCTTCATGAAGAGGCCGTCAGGATGCCATGTCATGTGGGCCAATGGGCAGTATATCAGGATGCAGAACAATGCCATGAACACCATGTAGCCAGAGAATCTTACTCTCTCGGCAAACGATCCTGTAATCAGCGAAGGTGTTATGATGGCAAACTTCATCTGGAAGAGTGCGTAGAGTGCTATTGGAATTGTGAGGCCCAGCTGCTGAGAGAGGTAGTCGGTGGCCTGACCGCCCACGCTGTGGAACATGAAATATGTGCCGGGATTTCCGATAAGGCCAAGGCCTCCGCAGTCCTCGCCGAATGTCATAGAGAAACCGCAAACCACCCAAATCACGGATATGATACCCATCGCGATGATGGACTGGAGGATGGTGGAGATGATGTTCTTTTTCCTAACCATACCGCCGTAGAAGAACGACAGACCAGGGGTCATCATCAATACGAAGATCGTGGCGGTAATCATCCACGCGATGTCGGGTGTGGAGATATTATCCGAGAGTTCCCAGATACCAGCGTCCTCGGGAATGCAGATTCCCAAAATTCCTATCACCGCGATGATGGCGGTGAAGATAATCCATCTTTTTGTAGTTTTCATTTGTATTGCATTTTATGGTTTAAAAACATGGTGCAAAGGTCTTAATTCCATTCTATGTGTGCAATACCGAAGTTTCTTAATCGTTTTTGGGCTGATATACGTGAATTACGGCGGGATAATACGAAAATCCCGCAATGTGAAAAATATTTGTTTTTAATGAATTTTATTTATACATTTGGGCATGAATTATAATGATAAAACAACAAAAAATATGAACGATACACAGATATACCAGAAAATCAGCGATCTGGCTACTAAGCTTGGCGCCGATAATTCCACTTTCACCCGTGCCGACCTGGCCTACGAGCTCAAGGAGCTGGGTGTTTCGGGCGATTCTGCCGATATCAGCCGCCTTGTGTGGGAGGCTCTCAACAGCACCGGCAATCAGCAGATAGCCAAGGCTTTCGTCAACAACAGCAAGAGCGATACCCTCGTAAATGAATACAAGGTGCCGGCCATGCTGGAGCAGGGCGATACCGAGTCGGTTTTCGATGTCATGAAGAAGAAGCTTTCTGATACCGACACCACTCTCGGCCAGCTGTCGCAGCTCATCGACGAGAAAACCAAGCTGAAGCTCGTGGAGGCCGCGTCCACACTTATAGGTGTGGTATCAGGCACCAACTCCATAAACAAGATACAGAGCGAGGCCTCAGCCATCTTCATGAAATACAAGGATATGGCTGATACCTACAAGAATGCCAAGGACACCATAGCCAGCGTTACCAACGATTTCTGCGAGATAAGGACCTCCACCGTGGGCATGTACAGGAGATATGCCATAATGCTCACCGATATTTTCGGCGACAGCATCAGGACCTCCATGCCCGAGCTTTTCGATTTCAGCAAGGTGGAGTATCTGGATGTGGAGGCTATGACCAACAATATCCAACTGGCTTACAATCAGGTGTATGGCAAGTGCGCCACACTGGCCGGCGAGGTCTCTGAGAATTTCACCAAGGCCCTCAAGGACGGCGCCGTGCAGTTTGGCGCCCAGCAGGACAAGCGCGTGGGTCTGGTGCTGGCCGGCATCAACCTGATATCGCACTACATGAAGACCGGACAGCAGGCCCAGAACCTCAGTCACGACCTGGCCGAGCTTAAGGGCTCCATAACCCACGATGTGGCCAGCATCCGCACCGACCAGGTACGCCTCGTGGAGATCTACAAGACCATCCACGATGTAATGGTGCCAAAGGCTGAGGTTTTCGCCAAGGCCGCACCAACCGTTTTCGATGATGAGTTCAGCAAGCTGGTGGATACCATTTATTCCACACGCGGGCTTCAGGAGCTGAGGGACAAGCGCGAGGACTGCATTGCCAAGATGCGCGATCTGGAGCGCAAGATTGCTGATGCCGAGCTCTCAATAAGCTATTACCAGGGCCACATAACCGACAGCCGCGACACCATGGAATCGCTGAACAAGCAGTACACCGAGGCCAAGAGCAGCAAGCCCGAGCCTCCATCGGGTTTCGGAAATATCATAACATTCGGCACCGCCAAGAAAAACTACAACCGCGACATCTACGAGTGGAGCAAGAACTGCGAGCCGCTGGTGAAGGCATTCGAGGCTCTGGCCGTGGATGTAAAGGTGGACGAGGAGGAGCTTTCGGCTCAGAAACAGATGCTTGCCGATATGAAGGCCCAGTACGCCAGCATCAGCAACAGCCTGAACACCACCAACAACATTCTCCGCGAGCAGCTTGACGCCAGCCCTGAGGTGAAGGCCAAGGCGGCTCAGCATCTCGAGGATATAATAAAGCTGCTTCAGCTGGCCAAGGACATAGCATCGCAGAAGCTCGACGACCGTCTGGTGGGTGTAAGTCAGGTGAAGAAGTTCCACGACATAGAGCTTCCCGAAAACCTGAAGACCGCTGTCCAGAACTTCAGAAACGATGTGGTGAAGGATATGAACTTCTCCGAGGCCGACGCCCGCGACCTGGCTGGCGAGAATCTCACCGCCGAGCAGGCTCAGATGATTACGGCTCAGGGTCAGGACATTATGAACAGCGGCATCAGCCTCTGCGAGAATATGGCACGACTCTCCGCCATGAAGCTCAATCAGGGTCTGGCTCAGGAGTATTACGATATGGAGTTCGCGAAGATAAAGGCCGAGTTTGCCGAGAATATCAAGAAGGTGGACAATCAGGCCCTGATGCTTCAGGAGATAGCCCGCAGGGTAAACACCTCCGACAACGCCGCCGACCTGAAGGCCGCCCTCATGGCGCTGCTTGGCGATGGGCAGTCGGCCCTTACGGCCGATAATTTCGACGATTTCCTCACCGGAAAACTTACGATAAACATTTAATGGCAACGGCTACGCCGTTGCTTGGGGGAAACACGAATTATCATAAATTACCACGAATTATCATAAATTTTTATTTCAATGATTAATTTTTGGTAATTCGTGATAATTTGTGGTAATTTATGTTTAAAAAAAATGCGCCTTTAGGCGCAGTAAAAATTTTTGTGAATGGAAAGCAGCAGAAGGGCGCAGGCCCGCGAGGACCTCGGGCTTACAACTGAGGAGGAGCAGGAGGAGATAGACCTCTCCCTGAAGAAGGAGGAGGAGCGCCGTCAGAAAAAAGAGCTTGCAAAGATAAAGCTTGAGACCGAGCCGTCGTACAAGCTTGTCAAGGGCATCGCCTTTGTGATGGACAAGTGTTTTGCCGACGCGCTGATAGGTTTCTTTGCGCCCGGCATCGGCGACCTGATATCTCCGCTGGTGGCATTGCCATATATATATGTGTCGCTCTTCAAGATAAAGTCGATACCACTTACCCTGGCCATCATCTACAATATGATGATAGACTGTTTTGTGGGCATTGTGCCATACGTGGGCGATTTGATAGACGCATTCTACCGCAGCTATGTGAAGAATTATCAGCTTATTGTGGGGTTTGTGGAAGACGACGAGGAGGTGATAAAGGATGTACGCCGCCGCAGCGTTTTCTGCGCCATCATGATAGTGGTGCTGGGATTGCTCTGCTGGCTGCTGTATCAGATGGTGGCATCGATGATTACAAGCATGCAGTCGCTGTTTGGGTGTAACTGATGCGCATTTATTTGCATAATTGGCGCAACCTTGATGTAGAGGTTATGCCATCAGAGGTTATTCCTAATGGCGTAAATCTCTAATTCAAGTTTCGCAAGTCAATTGTAGGTGCTTGTATTGAGTTTTTGTTCTCTAAGAGGTTAAGAGAATTAAGAGTTTTTTTTTCTGTTTAAGAGAAGTAGAACCTAACGGTTCTGAGAGTAAGAGCATCATTGATGCGCTCTTAAACTCCGTTCGCTTGCGAACAAAATCTCTAAAAAACTAATACATAAACTCTTATCCCTCTTATCCTCTTAGAGAATATTAATCATTAACTTGCGAAAGTTGAGTCTTTACACTTTAATCTTTACACTTTACACTTTCAAAAATGTCAAGAAAAGAATACCGCGAGGAGAATCAGAAATTCATGGAAGAAATCGCCAAGGCTGAGGGCGTGCAGAGCCTCGGCAACGGCGTGTATTACAAGGTTCTGGAGACCGGCAACGGCACGGGAACCGTAAAATTCAACAGCGTGTGCACCTGTCATTACCGTGGCAGGATGATAAACGGCTACGTTTTCGACAGCAGTTTCGAGCGCAGCGTTCCCGAGGCCTTCCGCCCCAACGAGCTGATTCCCGGATTCGGCGCCGCCCTCATGGCCATGCATCCCGGCGACCGCTGGGAGGTCTATATCCCATACACTCAGGCCTACGGAACCCGCAACAATGGCCCTATCCTCGGATACTCAACCCTGATATTCGAGATTCTGCTGGTAGGGATTGCGTAGTGCGCTAAGCGCGCAATTGTCAATTGACAATTGACAATTGACAATGGATAATGGATAATGGATAATTAACAATTGATAATTAGTAATTAAGAACTTCTCAGAAGAGATGCACAGCCCCTTGTGGGCTGCACGTGGGTAACCGCTGGCATCGCCTGCGGTAGGGTGAGTGCCTGATGCGTGTGGCTGAGTGCGTGAGTGCCTGATGCGTGTGGCTGATGCGCTATCTCTGGTGTGCCGCAGGCGATGCCAGTGGTTACCAATGTAGTGGCCGCAAGGGCCACCCTCCGCCGCAGCCTCAACGCCTTGACGGCCTTCTGTTACCAATTTAGTGGCCGCAAGGGCCACCCTCCGCATCTGAGAAGTTCTTATTCTTTTTCTCTTAATCACACAAAAACAATGTCTTACGATATGCAACAAATCCTTGATTTTCTGCGTGATATCAGGGAAAACAACAATGTGGAGTGGATGCACGAAAACCGCTCCAGATACGAGAAGGCGCGTGATACATTCAAGGCCCTCAGCCAGGAAATCCTCACCAGAATGCAGGTGATAGATTCCCAGCTAAAGGGCCTTGAAGTAAAGAACTGCATCTTCCGATTCAACCGCGACACCCGTTTCTCGCTTGACAAGGCGCCATACAAGCGTCATTTCGGAGTATATTACGTACCCGGCGGCAAGAAGACCGTGGGCGCGGGCTACTATCTCCATATCCAGCCCTTCGACGATACCGACGAGATGTTTGGCCAGAGCCTTATCGACGTTGGCCTCTACGCACCGCCATCCAAGGCCGCAAAGATTGTCCGTGAGGAAATCTTCTACGGGGCAGGAGAGAGGATGCTGCAGTTTCTCGATAGGCCCGAAGTAAAGGAAACATATAAATTCTACAGCGGCGACCGCCTGAAAGTGCTTCCCAAGAACCTGAAGGATTCTCCCTACGACGACCTTATCCGCCTCAAGAACTGGGATATGTTCCAGAACCTCTCCGATTCCCAGATCCTTGCCCCCGATTTCGTGGACTACGTGGTTGAGAAATTCACCCTCGGCATGGAATGGAACCACATTCTCAACGAGATGCTGGATGGGTATGAGGGTGAGAGTATTTTTTAATTAAGAATTAAGAGATAAGAATTAAGAGCTTTCCAGAAAGAGGCACAGCTCCTTGCGGCCAACCACGCATCTGAAAAGCTCTTAATTCTTAATTCTTATCTCTTAATTATTTAGCCGCATAGCGTCTAATCAGCTCCATAATCTTCTCATTAGCCCCCTCTTTTGGGAACATCCAGTAACGGTTGCTTGTGGCGGTCTTCTCGCCCTCGTGGAAAAACATCTCGTCGTCCATGGTGAGCTCGGTAGGGCCGTTTAGGTCGAAGAGGTCGGGGTGGAGCCACTGAATCATAGTGATAACGTCCCACATGCGCTGACCTGTGTCGCAGTTGTGGTGCTTGTAGCAGTGGTAGAGTGGGCTAAGGGTGTCGCCGGCCTGCTCCAGGTCGCTCAGCATATCAGGAATCTTGTAGTCAAACATGTCGCCGGCCTCCTGAGGGCTGAAATACATTGGGGCGGGGCAGAGCTTCATGAAAACCTTTGCGTGCTCGGCGTCCTGCGAGAAATTGTAGTCGGGCTCCATGCCCTTGCCGAAGTGTCCGGCCTGCAGATAGATGGCCTTCACCTTCTGCTTTACGAGGTCCACGCCACTGAGCTGCGAGTACTCATCGGCCTGACTCTCAAGCAGGTGTGCAAGGTTGCTGGCAAAACCTATCGAGAATATTATCATCGAATTGTCGTCGGCCGAAGCCAGGATCTTTCTGTAGAGCTTGTATCCGTCGGGCAGCTGGGCAATCTGCTCATCGGTCATAGTGGTGGCCAGAGTAGGCTCGTCGGTGTAGGTTTTTGGGTCTGATACTTTCCAGTAGTCGATGAAAACGCGTGGGTCCTTCTTGCCGTGCTGAACCATGGCCACAGGCACCTCGGTGTGCTTGTAGTAAGTGTTCATCATGTCGGCAAACCTGGCGTTAACGGCGCCCTCGCGGTTCACCATGATGGCCTTGAGGTCCACTACGTTCTGATCCATCAAGTGGTAGAGACATGTGAGGAGCACCACGTCGTCGGTGCTGGATCCGAGGTCGGTGTCGAGGATTACGCTTTGTGGCTTTGGAGCCTCAGCGGTTTTTGTTTCTTCAGAGTCAGCTGACCCTGAGTTACTGGTGGAGCTGCCATTGCCGCAGCCTGTGAGTACTGATGCCGCCAAACCTGCCGACAACAGAATGCTGATAGATTTTTTCATTTTTTGTGTAAGTTTATATGTTTTTGTTTCGCTGGCAAAAGTACAAAAAAATAATGCATGATAGTTACATTTTCGAACTTTTTGTTTCCTCGTAGATTCTCTATTCATCCGTTCTCGTTTTCCCTATTTTATTTTCAGCATTGAGCATTTTGGGGGTATTTCAATGCCCCCGATTTTCGCGCTTCCCAATCCATCAATCACGGCTCATTAGAAGCGCATTTTCCAATTGAAATTTCTTCTAATTAAAGTATCGTTTAGCTGGTAAATATTATTTTCATCTACACAAACCTTTAATTTTTATACTAAAAACGAAACCTTTTTTTATCGCTTATTCCTATATCCCCATCTCCAAATCATCCCTTGTAACGAATTGTGACATAGGATATTAAATCATCATTAAAAAGTGAATTTTTTTGTAACATTTTGTTGCATTTTTCGTTTTTGGTTTGGTATTTGGTATGTATAGAATACTAAAGTTATAACTATGTCTAACCGTAAAAATTAACTATATAAGACTATGAAAAGATTTTTGTTGACAATAACAGCCTTGATGATCGCCGCGGTAATGAACTTGGCGTGGGGAGCGGAGCCTTTGAAGTTTACCGCAACTAATGGAAATGTGTCTATTTATATTACTTCTAATAGGTGGAGTTCTACAATGAAATTTGAATATTCGAAGGATGGTGTAAACTGGACTGAATGGAATGTAGAAGGAACTAATAGCATGATTTGGCAAAATTCTTCTAATAAAGAAGTCATTGTATTGGAAGGGCAAACTTTATATGTAAGGGGAGATAATGAAACTTTGTCTAGAGATTATGGTGGATCTCATGATGTGCATTTTGTAACTAGTGGGTCTGGATCGTTGTCTGTAGAGGGAGATTTTACTAGTTTGTTAAGTGATGGAGCTCCTGTTAATTCCACCACTTTCCGTAATTTGTTTTCTGGATGTCCCAATATTAACAAGATTGTTTATCCGTCTTCTATGGATACGCCCAATTTTACCAATTGGGTGAGTGGTGTAGCGGGGAAAGGTGTTTTTGTTTGGGATAATAATGCCGCTTCGTCTATTGTTAATGGTCCAAATTCTGTTCCCAATGGTTGGCTGATTAATCCTAAGGCAATTATAATAGATTCCAATGGTTCTGGTGAGCCTACATTCAATCCAACGCCTGTCATTATATATGAGGATGGTGTAAAAAAGTATTGTTTTGAATCTAATGCTGTAGTGAAAATTACAACTAATCCTGCTGGCAACAAAATAGAAGTACAGAAGAATGGTTCGTGGTATAATTACCAAAGTAACCATATCAACAAACAAATAACTCTTAGTGATTATCCTGAAAAGGAAGTCCATGTCAAGATTGCTGGTAATGGTTGTTTTGTTAAACTTCAGCCTGATGAGTCATATTTTGAAAACAGAAATTTCATTCCTAATACAGGTGCTTGTGCACAGGGAGATGATATCGCTTTTACTTTGAAAGAAAGGGGAGGGTATATAGTGGATCCAACAACCCCTTATGTTGTTAAAGATGATAATAACAATGAAGTTAATGTAACAAAGTCTGAAGATGCAGGTGGGTATCATATTGTAATGCCTGCTCAGAATATAACTATATACGCCAATTATATAGAGAAAGAGTATGATGCTGTTATAAATGTATATGTAGATGGGGAACTTTCTACAGAGAATTGGGCTCATCTTACTAATTCTAATTCGTTTAAAGTTTCCAGCAACAGCACTATTAATATTGAGGCTCAGCCTCAGGAAGGTTTCTCTGCTCCAACAGTTGAGGTTGCTGGTAATGGAGTCAGTGCTCAATCTCTTTCTTTGAGCGCTTCTCATACTACTTCTTTTGCAATTTCAGAGCAGAATATCAAGAACTATTCTTTTGCTAATTCAACAGGAAGAGGCAACGAACAAGTGATTATTAATGCATATTATAAACACAATAGTTATAGGGTGGAGTTGTCTTCTGATTTCAAGTCAGCATACGAAAACGAGACAGCATCTGCAAGAACAGATAATAAAGACGAGAACTGGAAAGACGATAAGATAGTAGTAGTGCCTAATAAGGACAAGGAAGGTTATTCTTTCAATTCTGTAGTCGTTACTTATCAAGAAACTCATACTTTACCTGTTACTGATGAAGGTGGTGACAAGTATTCTTTCTCTATGCCAGCAAACGATGTTAAGGTTTCTGTAGAATATAAACCTGTCGTTTACAAAATTGAAGCAGGAGATGAGTTCGTTAAGTTTGGTCTTGACAAAAAGGATGCTACAACAGCAACATACGAGGAAAATAAGAATACAGTTACACTTTCTGCTGAACCTAAAACTGGTTTTACTTTAACTGGCATCAAGGTAACAAAAGAAGATGGAACAACTCAGTTGGGTGCTGTTTTGGCTTCAACAACCACAAGTATTGATATCAAGACCTACAAACAGAATATAAAGGTCTTTGCTGTATTTGAGCCAACCAAATATACCATCACCAAATTCGATGACGCCTCTTACTTCGAGAATATGACAGCTCCTCAAACAACAGAGGCAGGTGTCGGCAAGTATTACTATGGCGATAAGATAACATTTAACGTAAAGGACAGAAAGCCTGGTTATGATTTGGAGTCTGTTACTTCTCCTGATGTTTCTATTAATAAGGTTGGCGACGAGTATTCTTTTGATATGCCAGCCAAGGATGTAACCATCACAGCAAAATATCAGCCCAATCCTTTCCATATTACCGCACTCGATGATTATGTAAAGTTTGGCGATTTGCAGAATTTTACAACAGTTGATGTTACATACGAGAATCCGGAGGTTAAGGTTGCGGTTGCTTCTAATGAAGGTTATACCCATACAGGATTTCAAGTTTTCGACAAGGCTTCTGACGGTTCTCAGATAGGCTCCGATCTTTCTGAGGCTATCACTTCGCTCAATATCACAAATTTCGGAAAGGATATTTGGGTAAAGGCAATTTTCACTGCAAACAATTACAATATTGTAACAGATGGAATTGCAACTTGCGACAAGACCACTGCCAACTTTAAGGAAAAGATTTCATTCAAGGTGCCAGCTTCACCTCTCGGCTACGAATTTACAAGCGTTGTCGTTACCTGTGACGACAACAGCTCCGAGGTTTTCAAATCTACAGATTGGCAGGCTGATGCTTACGAGTTTGATATGCCGGCTTCCAATGTGAATATCAAAGTTACACGCGCTGCCAAGAAATATAATGTAACATATAATGGTGATTACGAGAAAAAAGGCAAGACAGAAGTTACCATTGATGATGATATCGTTTTCAAGCCATTGAACAGACTTTCTGATGGATACGAAGTTAAGTCAATAAAACTTACAGTTGTAAAAGACGGTAGCAATGTTGAGAAGCCAATCACATTGAAAACCGAAAACACCGATTACGAATTGGATGTAAATACTTATTTGACAGAGAACCCTACTGCTACAGCATTCATTGTTGATGTAGTGCACGGTCTAAAGGATTTCGAGATTGTTTGCGACGACTATTCTCAAGCTAAGGATGGCAAGAAGTTCGCCCATATCAATGATGAGGTTGCCGTTTCAGCCAGCAAGCGAGATGGCTACGACATTCAGAGAATCGAGGTAAGAAAATCAAACAATGACTGGGTAGGTGATGTAGCTGATAAATATGAATATACATTCACAATGCCGGCCAGCGATGTTAAGGTTGCTACCTTCTATAATATGAAGCATTATAGTATAGAAGTAAAGGAAGGCAATGATTATATCAACAACATTTCGAATTATGATCTTTCGGATAATACTCCCAACACCACCATTACTTATAACAGGGTTAAGGGCAAGAAGATCTCAAAAGTCTATCTCAAGAAGGCTGGAGAGGTAAACGATGGCAAGGATATCAAATATCCTGTAACATTTGACGATGTTCAGTATCAGTCTGGTATCTCCATCAAGAATTACTGGGACAACCTCTATCTATATGTGGAATACGAGGACGAGGTCTATAACGTTACTCCCGACAATGAGTATGTAAAAGTTACCAACAATACCACAAGTACTGCGGGAGAATATGGTAAGGTTGTCACAGCCAAATATCAGCAGTCTGTATCAGTATCAGCCAAGGACCGCACCACAGAGGGCTACCGTTTCAGCAGCATTAAATATGTTGACAAGGATAATGGCGAGACCTTCATTATCAACAATGTGACAGGCGATCCAGTATATGAGGGCAGTATTACGCCTTCTATGCCAGCCCAGCATGTAAACCTGGTATCAGAGTACAAGCCTATAGATTATGAGGTGGATTGCCATGGATGGATTGTAATAGAGAAGGGTGGTACACCTATGCAGGCCGACGAGATGGGTCTCATCACCTGCATCAGCAAGGCAAATGTGGAGAAGGGCGTCACCTACAATCTCGGCAGCAAGCCCGGATACGCCGCATCTTTGCTCAAGATCAACGGACACGTTATAGAGTCATACTCTGGATATTACGACATTAAGCCCATTCTTGCCGAGATTCAGGCCAGCGACGACAAGAAAATCCGCGTGGAGGTTACTTTCGAGGTTCAGGACTACAATATCATCGCCAAGAGCGGTGTAAAGAATGTAAAGGACAAGGACGGCAAAACTGCCACCACCGCCCGTTATATGGACGAAATCACTTTCGAGGTGGAGGAGCGTGATGGCTATACTATTGAAAGTGTGGTAGTAAAGGGCAACACCACAAACGACATTCTCACAAAGAAAGATGGCAAGTATTCTTTCAAGATGCCATCTGAGCACGTGGAGCTCGTGGCCAACTACGAGTACATTGCCAAGGATATTGAATATCAGGTAGTGGTAGATGGCGTGGCTGTTTCTGATGCTGATGCTTACTATTCATATCAGAACAGCAAAGCAAAGGTAAACATCGACGATATGATTATGTTTGGCGCCAAAACCATCGACGGAAAGCGCCTTACAGACGTTACAGTTGGTGGAGATAATTTCTATGATGGCAGCAGCAGCTATGTGGCCGCCGCCAAGAAATATGTTCTCGCAAACAACACCACGATTATCATAAAGCTCTCATACACAAAGCTTTTGACTGTAACCACCGATGAAAACGTATCAGTGGATAAGAACGCCGTGCTCCCAGGCGGTCAGGTCAGCTACACCGTTGCCCAGAAGCCAGGCTATACCATCAAGGAAGTATCAGTAACCCCTGCGGATGGAGCCGAAGGTTTAACAGACAAAACCGCAGCATCAGGAACTCTTACAGTTAAGAAGGATATCGAGCTCTCAGTTGAATATACCGCTGAGTCATTCAATATCACTTCCGTTGACGGATTCTGCGAGGGATGTCCAACGACTGCAAAAACTGGTGAAACTGTTGAGATTTCATTCGAGGATCGTGAAGGTTACACTTTCAAGACCGCAACTTATAACGGCAAGTCTGTAACCGAGACTGTAGAAGGCGATTCAAAGAAGTACTCTTTCGTAATGCCAGGCGAGGATGTTGCAATCGTTGCTGTTTACGAGCCACTCACCAAGGCGGTTGATTATGTTGGCAACTTCATAATGTCTGGTTCCGAGTTGGTAACTGTCAATGACTACATTGTTTTCGAGGTAGAGAAAATTGACGGTCAGAAAATCAAGTCGGTTACTATCAATGGCGACGATATCAATGTTAACGGTTACAAGTATTTTGTAGCCGCCAAGAAGTATGTCCTTGATGACAACTATTCTAAAATAACAGTCAAAGTTGAACACGAGGATATCGAAGTAGAAAACTATTACGTTGATATCGAGGACGGTGTAAATGTTTCAGCCGATATGGAAACCGCAGCTGAGGGTGAGACTGTTACATTGACTATCAAGGATCGTAGCGCTGAGGGTTACGATTTGAAGTACGTTACTTACAATGGCAAGAGAGTTGTAAGAACTCTCCCAGATCCTGTTGACGGTAAGTATAAGATTTCTTTCAAAATGCCAGCCGAAGATGTATTCATCATTGCCGGCTACTCTGCACATGTCTATAACATTTCAGTCGAGACTTCTTCACAGAACTATCTGGCTGTCACCAAGACCAAGGCTACCGTTGACGACAGAGTAATTTTTACTATCAAGTCTGCAAACATACCTGAGGGTCAGAAGATTACAGCGGTAAAGATTACAAAGAACGGTAGCACATTTGCATTTGATGGCGAGGTTCTAAATGGCGGCGGCATTCTCGATATGTCAAAAATCTTGTCCGACATTGAGTTGAGTGTTGAGCTTGGATCTGAGTCGTTTAATATTATCTGTGATGCCTACTCTTCAGCTGAGAAAAACGGCTCCGCCGTTACTGAGGCCGCCAAGAATGACAACATCATAGTTAAATTTGATGCTACAGACATTCCTGTTGGTTACGAAATCACCGGCGGAACATATAATGGCAACAATTTCACAGACTTCAGCAAGGATGAATTGACCGCTTCATTCACAATGCCAGCCAAGGAGGTTGATATTGTAACTGTTTATTCTCCAATTGTTTACAATGTAACTGTAGCAACCGCAAATACAACAAACATCGATGCGCCTGCAACTGCCACAATCCGTGACAAGGTTAAATTCACTATCAAGGATATACCTGAGGGTGAGGAGGTTGACGTTGTTACAATCAAACCAGCGAACTCAACTGCAATCCCTTACTCAGATGATCTTATCAACAATAGCGGTGAAATCGATATGTCAACAATCCATGACAATATCGAGCTCTCCGTTACATTCAAGAAAGTAAATTACAACATTGTCTGTGATCAGTATTCTTCAATCGGTTCAAAGAAAACTGCCACAGCAAACTTTGGCGACGAAATCACCGTGACCTTCGCCGACAGAACATCAGAGGGTTACGAGGTTAAGTCAGCCACCGCCAATGACATCGTCATCAACATTGTCACTGGAAAATTCAGCATGCCTGCCACTGATGCAAACATCATAACAGTTTATGGTCCAGTTGAATACAATGTTATTGCCGGAACTAAAATTGCTTCTGTCAGCAAAAATTCCGCAACCATCAACGATGTTGTTGTCGCAACAATCAAGGTAGAGGAAGGCGAGACAATCAAGTCAGTAAAAGTAACATACGATACCGACAAGGAAGATGACGTAACAAGCCTTGTATCAGGTAAATCCGTATCTCTCCAGATGATGAAATACAAGAGCGACATAACAGTTTCGGCTGAGATAGTTGCCCAGACCTACGCAATCAACTGCGACGAGTTCACCACCGCCAAATTCAACGGCGTTGCAGTAACATCCGCCGCCAATGGTTCAGAGGTTTCTTTTGAAAAAGAAAACCGTCCAGGATACACCTTCAACGGCTTTGCCGTAAATGGTTCATCTATTGACGGTAACACATTCACAATCAATAAAAATGACATCAATGTTGAGGCTTTTTACAACGCCAATACATATAATGTAACAGTAGCCGACGGTCATTCGTCAGAGCTCTCAGTTGACAAGGCCACAGCCACAGTTGAGGACAAGGTTACCGTAACAGTGACCGTTCCAGCTGGCAAGACCCTCGTTTCGGTAACAGCCAACAGCGCAACAATCGGCGCAGTTGAGTTTGTTAATAACCGTTACGTGCTCAGTATGAGCGACTTTGTTACTGACGTGGAACTTACACCAAACTTTGATGATGTTCTGTTCGATATCGTCGCCGACGATTATGTCTCAGGCATCAAGGATAAAGACAACAACAACATCACCAAGGCCGCCAAGGATGCGCAGGTTAATGTAACCTTTGATGCATCGGTAGTACCTGCCGGATACGAGATTACCGGAGCGAAGGCCAACGGCGTCCCATTCACTGTAACCGACAATGCCGGTTCGTTCACAATGCCTGCCAAGGACGTTTATGTTGAGGCAGTTCTCGGCTTGAAGGAGTACAATGTTACCGCAGGCGAACGCTTGACTGTTAATAAGAATACAGCAACAATCAATGATGTTGTAAGAGTTACCGTTGCTCCTGAGACTGGCAAGGAACTTACAGCGTTGACCGTAACCTACGGTGACAAGACCGACGATATCTTCGCACAGGTAGTTAACAACGTTGCAGTAATCAACATGGTTGACTACAAGAGCGATATCAAGATTGCCGCCACCTTCGGCGCTGTTGCAATTCCAACATACGCAATCGAGCATGACGCTTATACTTCAATTACCGAGACTGAGGCTGCCGCAGGCGATATCATCACTGTAAGCGCCAACGCATCAGCCACCATCGCTGACGGCTACGAGATCATCGGCTTCAAGTTCAATAACAACAATGAAGTTTCAAAGGCTGCCGACGGCTACAGCTTCACAATGCTTGCCAAGGACGTTTACGTTGAGGCCGTTCTCGGCTTGAAGGAGTACAGTGTAACAGCTGGTTCTAACTTGACTGTTAATAAGAATACAGCAACAATCAATGATGTTGTAAGAGTTACCGTTGCTCCTGAGACTGGCAAGGAACTTACAGCGTTGACTGTAACCTACGGCGACAAGTCAGACGACATCACCGCTCAGGTAGTTAACAACGTTGCAGTAATCAACATGGTTGACTACAAGAGCGATATCAAGATTGAGGCCACCTTCGGCGCTGTTGCAATTCCAACATACGCAATCGAGCATGACGCTTATACTTCAATTACCGAGACTGAGGCTGCCGCAGGCGATATCATCACTGTAAGCGCCAACGCATCAGCCACCATCGCAACCGGCTACGAGATCATCGGCTTCAAGTTCAATAACAACAATGAAGTTTCAAAGGCTGCTGATGGCAAGTACAGCTTCACAATGCCAGCCAAGGACGTTTATGTTGAGGCTGTTCTCGGCTTGAAGGAGTACAATGTTACCGCAGGCGAACACTTGACTGTTAATAAGAATACAGCAACAATCAATGATGTTGTAAGAGTTACCGTTGCTCCTGAGACTGACAAGGAACTTACAGCGTTGACCGTAACCTACGGTGACAAGACCGACGACATCACCGCTCAGGTTCTCAACAACGTTGCAGTAATCAACATGGTTGACTACAAGAGCGATATCAAGATTGAGGCTACATACACTGATATCGTAAATCCTGAGTACGCAATCATCTCCGCCGACGGTTTCGCAACTCCAAGCAAGACCTCGGCTATGAAGAACGAGCCAATTACCGTTGAGTACGCCAACCGCACCGCCGACGGCTACCAGTTCGTATCGGCAACCGCCAACGGCAAGGCAATCGTGGACGCCAAGTTCACAATGCCAGCCGAGAACGTAACCATCGTTACCAAGTACGAGGCAATCAAGTACACCGTAACTCCTGGTACAAACATCAAGACTCCAGCTTCGGCTATCGAGGCAACCGTAAACGACATCGTTGACGTTGAGATAACAATCCCAGCCAACAAGATCCTCCAGTCGGTTGTCGTAACCTACGGCTCCGACAAGAAGGACAATATCACCGCAAATGTACTTACCAACAAGGTTTCAATCCAGATGGCTAAGTACAAGAGCAACATCACAATCGATGCTACTCTCAGCAACATAGAGCATCCTGACTTCGCAATCATCTCTGCCGACGGCTTCGTGACCGCAAAGAACGCCGCAGGCGATAGAATTGTGAAGGCCAAGGAGAACGACAATGTAACCATTGAGTTCAAGGACCGCACCGCCGAGGGCTTCACCTTTGAGAATGCAACAATCAACGGCGCAGCTCTCAGCGGCAACAACTTCTCAATGCCTGCCGAGAACGTGGTAATCGTTGCCAACTACAAGGCTGTAGAGTACAACGTAACCGCAGCATCAGGCTCTAAGGATTACCTGACCATCACCAAGAGCAAGGCCACCATCAGCGACGTTGTTACATTCTTCGTTGCTAACCGTGAGGCCGAGGATATGGTAATTGATAAGGTGACCGTAAACAATAAGGACTTCGAGATCCATAACTACCAGGGCGCTCTCGTGATGGCAAATATCAAGGCTGATGCTGAGATTGCAGTTTCATACAAGGCCGCTGAGCCTGTTTACTACGCAATCATCTCCGCCGACGGTTTCGCAACTCCAAGCAAGACCTCGGCTATGAAGAACGAGCCAATCACCGTTGAGTACGCAAACCGCACCGCCGACGGCTACAAGTTCGTATCAGCAACCGCCAACGGCAAGACAATTGAGAACGCCAAGTTCACAATGCCAGCCGAGAACGTAACCATCGTTACCAAGTACGAGGCTATCAAGTACACCGTAACACCAGGTACAAACATCTCTAAGCCAGCTACCGCAACCGCCGCCACCGTCAACGACATCATCGACGTTGAGGTTTCGGTTCCTGCTGGCAAGATCCTCCAGTCGGTTGTCGTAACCTACGGCTCCAACAAGAAGGACAATATCACCGCTAATGTACTTGCTAACAAGGTTTCAATCCAGATGGCTAAGTACAAGAGCAACATCACAATCGATGCTACTCTCAGCAACATAGAGCATCCTGACTTCGCAATCATCTCTGCTGACGGCTTCGCAACAGCAAAGAACGCAGCCGGCGACAGGATTGTGAAGGCTAAGGAGAACGACAATGTAACCGTTGAGTTCAAGGACCGCACCGCCGAGGGCTTCACCTTCGATGGCGCAACAATCAACGGCGCACCTCTCAGCGGCGACAACTTCACAATGCCAGCCGAGAACGTCGTAATCGTTGCCAACTACAAGGCTGTCGAGTACAACGTAACCGCAGCATCAGGCTCTGAGGCTTACGTAACCATCACCAAGAGCAAGGCCACCATCAGCGACGTTGTTACATTCTTCGTTGCAAACCGTGAGGCCGAGGACAAGGTGATTGAGAAGGTGACCGTAAATGGCAACGCCTTCGAGATCCACAACTACCAGGGCGCTCTCGTGATGGCTGATATCAAGGCTGATGCTGAGATTGCAGTTTCATACAAGGCCGCTGAGCCTGTTTACTACGCAATCATCTCCGCTGACGGTTTCGCAAAGGCCTACGACAAGTCTGGTGCTGAGGTATCAGCCTCTAAGAAGGACCAGACCATCTCAGTGAAGTTTGCTGACCGCGAGGCTGAGGGATACATCCTTGAGACAGCATTTGTAAACGGCAAGGCCATCGAGAACGGCCAGTTTGTAATGCCAGGCAAGGATGCCGAGATAAACACATTCTACGCTCTCAAGTATTACGACGTAAAGGCTGAGGCAGCATCAGCCGACTATATTACCGTAAGCAAGGACAAGGCTACAATCTTCGATGTTGTGGTATTCAAGATTGCCAACCGCGAGGCCGAGGGACTCTCTCTCGGTACTGTAAAGGTAAACGGCAAGACCGTGGATATGTTCGGATATCAGGGCATTGCCATAATGAACGATATCAGAGAAAATGTTGTGATTTCGGCAGATTACCGTCAGATGGGCGAATACATCATTGTAAGCGCCAACGAGTTTGCCACCCCATCGGAGACAGTTGCCGTGGAGGGTCAGCAGATAGAAGTTGAGTTTGCCGACCGCGAGTCTCAGGGCTACAGGTTCGTATCAGCAATATACAATGGACGTCCGCTCAGGGTTTCCGATATGAAGGCTTCGTTTGCAATGCCTGCCGAGGATGTGCTGATAACCGCCAACTACACCACTATCAGCTACAATGTGACCACCGACGAGAATGTAACAGCCGACAAGACCTCGGCTACTGTAAATGACAAGGTTACATTTGTGGCCAAGAGTTTCGACGCCCTGATGCTCGACAAGGTGATGATAAACGACAACGAGTACACCGGCGACCTCTCAGATATGATGGGCATGATAGACATGGCCGACATATTGCAGGATGTGCACATATCAGCCACATACACCAGGAAGTTCTTGATTAGCACCGACGAGTACTCTATGGCCGACAAGGTATACGCCTCATCCGACGACTCTGTAAGGCTGGTAATCAAGGACATGGCCAGCGACGGATACAAGGTTTCCAGGGTAACCATAAACGGCGAGCCTCTTAAGGCTGACGGATACGTGCTGAATATCTTCATGGGTGACTACATGGCAGATATCAATGTAAAGGTGGACTACATTGTCCGTGATTACGACCTGCAGGTGGAGGATGTGAAGGTGAATGCCGACGGATACTGCGCCAACAAGGATGTAAGGATAAGGTTCTCTTCCACAGAGATGTCGCTCGACTACAAGATAAGGTTCAGCACCGAGGCCAAGGCTGCCGGTTTCCAGGATATCGACTACACCTCAGTGACATCCCACGAGTGGCAGGAGGTTGTGATTCCTGTGCCTGAGACTGTGGATTATGGCATATTTGTTGGATTCATCTCCGTAAGGGACCGCTTCGGCAAGGAGAGCCACGATTTCGAGTTCAAGTTTGCCATCAACTACTCTTCCGACCTTATCCGCAGCAAGCTCTCCGATATGGTGTTTGTGGACAACAGCAAGCATCAGTACGCTGGATATCAGTGGCTGAAAAACGGCGTGGAGATACTGGGCGCCAACAAGCAGTACTACATAGACGCTCCAGTGCTCTATGGCAATTACGGCCTGATACTCACATTGCCAAGTGGCGAGAAGCGCCGCGTTTGCGACCTGGCCATCAACAATGTGGTTACCAAGACAATAGACCGCCACATAACGGTATATCCAAATCCGGCTGTAAGCTATCAGGATATCACCGTATCTCTCAACGATTTCCTCGACGAGGATCTGTTGGATGCCGAGATGATTATCTACAACCAGACTGGCTCTGTGGTTCAGAAGGTAAGCAATCCCGCAGCTATCAACACCCTTAACCTTCCTGCCGGTGTCTACAGCGGCGTGCTGGTGTTCGGTGTTCAGAAAATGACTTTCAAATTCGTTGTAACTGAATAGAATTATGAGGAAGATTTTTTTGACAATATCACTGCTGTGCCTCGGTATGCTGGCCGGGGCCCAGCGTTTTGCCCCATTCAGGCAGTATGTGACTTTCAACGCCGGCATTGGACTGAATGGATACAACTACTCCCTGAAGCAGGACGGCGACAAGGACCTGAACGGCGGCATGATGATGCGCCTGGGCTACCACTATGTGAAACGTGAGTACGGTTTCTGGGCCGGGCTGATGCTTCAGTCCTACAACCACAACACCGTGATCAACTTCTCGCAGGAGATTCCCAAGGCAATGGATCAGGATGGTGATTATTACACCCACGTCACCACGTTCAACGGCCTGGAGGAGAACAACCGTCAACTGGTGTTCTCCATTCCCGTGGAGTTCAATTACAGGATTTATCTGGGGGAGGGCATGAAGCTGATTCTCGGAATGGGCCCCGTGGTGAATTTCTCGATGAGAAACCATTTCCGCGTCACCTCGGGCAGCCTGCAGACCAAGATGCTGTATCCCGAGTATGGGGATATGCTGGTGGACGACATAGCGCCTCAGCACCATCTGTATACCGCATCGGGATTTAATGGCAAATACAAGCTGAAGGCTGCGCCGGGCCTGGTGTTCGATGCCACCATCCTGTATCCGCTCGAGAAGAATTTCGAGCTCAATGTGGGCCTGTATGGCTCTGTAATGTCGTCGCAGGTGGGCAAGTGCAAGGACAATGTATACGACCCCGACTGCATGCAGAGCAATGCGTACCAGAATCCCAGATACAATGGCATATTCAATTCCAAGGTGGTGGACAAGCTTAGTCCATTCTCCATGGGTGTTACCGTGGGCCTGTATTACTACATAACATTCAAGGACAAGAAAATCCCGGTACCTGCCAATGCCGGTAACTGATGAAAACAGAAAAGGCACGCTGTCGTAAATTCGATAGCGTGCCTTTTTTATGTCTGTTGGCATTGCTGCCTTGTGTTATTTGCCTGCAAAGCCCTTGGCTACATTCAGGATGTTGAGCACATCGGTGAGGTTGGATTTCTGCTCGCTGTTGTACTGCTGTCCGTTGCTGCCCGAGAGCATTTCCTTGATGGTGCCGGCCTTTGATGTGAGCTGTCCAAGCAGGTCGCCTAAGCCGCCGCCCTGCTGCTGTTCCTGGCTCTCATTGCTGGATTTTGAGAGTGTGGCGTTGGTAAGGCCGCCGAGTATGCTTCCGAGACCGCCGCCCTGGCTGTTGCCTGCTGATGCGCTGGCTGCCGCGCTTGCCAATCCGCCGAGTATGCTTCCGAGGCCGCCGCCCTGCTGCTGGCTGCTCTGCTGTGATGCGCCTGCCGCCATGCCTGCCAGTCCGCCGAGTATGCTTCCGAGACCGCCGCCCTGCTGCTGGCTGCCCTGCTGCTGCGATGCGCCTGCCGCCATGCCTGCCAATCCGCCAAGGATGCTGCCAAGGCTGCCGCCCTGCTGTCCGCCGTTGCTGCCGCCCAAAAGGCCGCCGGCCATGCCGAGGATCGAAGTGAGGTCAAAACCTGATTTCTGAACCGAGGTTGAGGGGTTCTTGATTACCATATCTGAAAGCGAGAGTACCTGCTTCAAAATTGACATTATATCCATAGTGCTCTATTTAGTTTTAATGGTTAAACATATAAGTGATTATTATCATGCCCTTAAATTAATCACTTTTTTCTATGCTGCCAAATTTTGAGGCAACTTTTTTCGTCAAATATTCTTCATTGCCAGAAAAGCGCAGACTGCCACTCCTGCTGTCTCAGTCCTCAGCCTTGTGTTTCCCAGCGATGTAGGCATGAAACCGTTCTTCAGGGCCATGTCGATCTCCTTGTCGCTGAAGTCGCCCTCGGGGCCTATCAGGCAGGTTACGGACTCGCCTTTTGCCACATTGCTGCCCAGGAAAACCTTTTCCTGAGGCTCGCAGTGCGCTATCAGCCTCTTGCCGGCAGGCGGCGTTTCCACGAATTCCCTGAAAGGCGTCAGCTCGTTTATCACCGGCACTATCAGGTTTCCGCTCTGTTTTACGGCCGATATGGCAATCTTCATCAGGCGCTCGGTCTTCAGGACCTTGCGCTCGCTGTGGTCGCATAGGAGAGGGGTAATCTCGTCGATGCCGAACTCCACGGCCTTTTCCACAAACCATTCCAGACGGTCGATGTTTTTTGTGGGGGCTATGGCCACGTGGCATCGGTATGGCCTTCTGTAGGCGCTGTCCACGGTTTCTGTGATAGTGGCTGCGCATCCGCTCTTGCCGCAAAGTGTAAGCTCGGCGTTGTACATCATGCCGGCTCCGTCTATTATGCAGATGCCGTCGCCCGGGCGCAGGCGCAGCACCCTTGAGCAGTGCGCGCTCTCGTCCTCAGGCAGGAAAACCTGCTCCCCGGGCCTTGCGTCGCGGGCCTCGGGGGCGTAGAATATGTGTGAGTTTTCTTTTATCATCTTTTTTATTCGTCTATGTAGTCTGGCTCCTCGTCCTCCTCGTCGCCATTGTTGCTGTCGTTGTTTGCCGGGGCGTTGTTTTCGGGCTCTGATGCCTGGGTGTCAGACTCTTGCGCCTCTGGCTGGGGGCTGCTGTCGTCCTCGGGAGTAGAGTCCGATTCCAATACGAAATCGGAATCGTCGTCGTTGTTGTCGCTCTGCTCAGGCTGCTGGGCATGCTCAGGCGCATCGGCGGGTTTGGCGTTGCCGTCGTTTATGAAGTTGCCGTTCTCGTCCAGCTCTGGGGCCTCGGGCTCTATGTCCTCGTTTACCCTGGCGCGCTCGCTCTCGTCGGGCAGTGCGGGGGCGCTGCCGTCGTTGGCGAAACTCCTTAGGAAGCGGCTCTTGTTCTCTATGGCGCCTATCACGTACTGATACTCCATCTTGTCGACCTTCTTTACACGCTCCTTCTCCTTGGTGGCGATTATCTTGTCGTTGAACTCCTCGTTGGCCGACAGGCAGTACATGAATCCGGCCTTGTAGTTGAAGTAGTACCACTTGGTGCTGGTGGGCTGGAGGAAAATCGTTATCTGGTCGCCGCGGCGCTTGTTGTGCACTATCTGGACCTTTCCGCTCATGTACTTGTTTATCGGGGTGCCGTTGATGAAGGCCACGCCAATCTCTCCTGTCGATTTGAACGATGTGGATGCCGAATCCCAGTACATCTGCACGTCAGCCAGCACTATTGGCACCTGCAGGCTGTGGGGAATCCTGCCCACCTCGCCGGTGAGGGCGTAGTCGTCGAGCATCTTGTTTACAGTATCGCCCACTGTAAACTGCAGTCTCCTCTTTATCTTGGCCGAGTTCAGTATCACAGGCCTCAGGTTCAGGCACTCGTTTATCTCGTCGGTCATTATCTTCATCACATCGTTCTTAATGTGGAAGTCGAGGGCCAGCATGTTGTTGAATGTAAAGCGTCTGGTATCGCGCTGATAGTATATCTCGCCCTTGGTGATGAGTTTCACCGGGGCCAGGTTTGCGTTGGTCTGTATGTCGCCCTCGCCATACATGTCGCAGAGGTTCTTGTAGAGCACGGCATAGTTGTCGGCCAGGTTTTCGTTGTTCAGTCGTCGGCGCGGTGCCACGCGGAACTCACGCTTCTCCTCGTTGTAGGTGAGTCCCTTTCCAGCGAGGAACACGGCGCTGTCCTTGTTGTTCCACTTGTGGCCCATGAATACGGGATATACTCTCAGCGAGTCCTCGTTGAAGAAGAATCCGGTGTAGAGTCGTCTCTTCTCCTGGTCTATCACCTTCTCGGATATAGGGAACACCACATTGTCGGGGTTTATGTTGCCCTCGAACTTGAAAGGCATCACAGTGGTGTCGCAGTTCTGCTGGATGAAAGAGAAGCCGTTGAACTTGATGCCCGGGGTAATTCCCATGTATGAGTATTTGCCCACAAACATGAACTGTGGACTCAGCATGAACTTCTGCTCCTCCTTTACGCTACCCAGTCCAAACGACACGAGTTTCTTTGGGGCTGATGCGGCCGTATCCAGTTTTATGCGGCGTATCTCCATGGAATCCAGGTCAAGGTAGCTGATGCCCTGGTTGCTTCCGTTGTACTCGTATTGTCCGCCCACGGCCTTGAAGTAGTACTTGTCCCTGATCTTTACCGAGGTGTTCACTATCTTGTGGAACAGCGAGTCGCGGCTGGCCGTTATCACTGCATTGTCGAATTTCTGGATGTTGCCGCCCAGTGTAATGTCTATTATTCCCGATGGGTCGATGCGGCTGTCCACCACCACAATCTCGCCCGGCTCGTGGACGTGGAGCACGTTTTCGTCGTTCTTGAACGATGTGAAGTATGCGCCGTATGTGAGGGTGTCCTTGTGGCTTATCATCGTTACTCCGCCCCACAGCGGGGATATTCCGTTAAGCTCGCGCTTGACCCTGTTGTAGTCGTCCTGGGTGCGCACCACGCGGTCTTTCTGTGTGGATAGCGAGTGTCCTATCTCGTAGGAGTTGCTGCCAATGTTCCACTCAAAGAAGTTGGTGTTCTGGTCGTACTTGTGCTGGGGAAAATGCAGGCCCATGTTGTCCGACAGGGTCACGAACTCGGCCTTCTGGGTGTTGAAGTCCATGCTCATGTCGTATTTGTCGGTATAGAAGAATCCGTCATGATCGCCCGGATGCTTGGGGTCGAAGTTGCAGAACACGCCGTCCTTGGCGCTCAGAGTGCTGTTCTTCAGAGTAAAGTCGGTGGAGAATGTTCCTGTGCCGTAGTACAGCAGCTCGCCGTTTCCGAACATTCCCCTTGGGGTAAGGTCTATGCTTCCGTTGAAGTTCACGCTCTTGCCGTAGAGGGCTATCGAAGTGTCGCGCGATATGGAGGAGAACTTGTCTTCGTGGGGCTTCCACAGCAGCTGGCATCTCGGAGACTCCATGTCGGGATATTCCTCCTGCACGCCCGGATACTGGCTTATCTGGCTCTTGTTTACGGGTTTTATCACCATGGAGTTGCAGTCGCCGAACACCAGGTCGGGATAGAACTGGAATTGGTCGGCCTTGGCTGTGGCGGTGAGGTAATGTATCTCGCCCTCTCCCAGGAGGCCCTCGGAGTTCAGTGTCACCTTGTTGAAGTATTTAGCCTTGCCGTTGTAAAGCTCGTAGCCCTCGGGCGGCGCCTCGAGCTCGAAACCCATCGATTGGTCGGCCTGCACGGTAAGTGTTACATCCAGGTCGGGGAAGATGTTGGACACGAATTTGCCCTTGGCGTGGACGCCGTTCATGCTCAGGAAGTTCATACTGTCCAGGTCGAATGGGTATACCTCCATGTAGAACTTGCTTCGGTCGTAGTCGCCCGATATCAGGTTGTCGTAATATACGTGGGATGTGTCGCGTGTTACAAGCTTGGGCAGTCCGGTGTTCTCCTTGTTGCCCGACTTGTTGTTGTACTCGTCTATCATCAGGGTTCCGGTTATGTTCTCGAAAACCGATTTCACAGAGTCTATCTTCTCTTTCTTGGTCTCCTCGTCGTAGTTGACTGTAAGCATCGACATGGAGTCGCTTTCGGGAATGTTTATCACGAACTTGTCGTAGTCGAACTGGAATTTCTTTCCGTAGAAGTCGGTGAGTCCGGCCTCTATCTTTCCCGAGATATCCATGTCGAGGCCCTCGTGGATTACTATAGGCTGGTTGGGCAACACCTTTACCATACGGGCCTTGCTTATCATGAACTGGTCGGGATAGAATATGGTGAGGTCCTTGCTGTTCAGGCTTATTGTGGCCTCCACCTCCTCGCCTTGAGGTCGGGACTTTATGTCCTTGTTTTTGTCTTGTGATACTTTGGTTTTTATGAATATGGCGTCATAGTCGCGCTTTTTGGCGTGGTTGGCGTTGTAGTTGTATGTTTTCTGCTTTATGGTGGCTATGCGCGTGTAGGGGTTGTAGTCCACGTATCCGTTGAATGACATCTGCAGCAGCAGCTGATGCACCTGCACTTCCGATAGTGACTGCTGGTTTATCTCGTAGAAGTATCTCTGGAGGTCCTTGGCGGTAAACTCCTTGCAGCATACCGATTCCTCGCATTTCACCAGGCTTACCAGCGGGTGGGTTCTGTCGAGGGCCATCATCTGGTTGTAGAGTTCCTCGTCGTAGTAGAATTCCGACTCGAATGTGGCGTAGTCCTTCTTGGCGGCTCCCCTTGTAAGCAGATACAGGGTGGTGTCGTTGTGCTGCCACTGTATCTCGTTTATGTCGATGGACAGGTTGTGGAAGTTGTCGTTGTAGTAGGCGTTTTCCATTCCGGTGTTTCCCTTGAATAGGGTCAGCTTCTCGGTCTCGGAGCTGTATTTCACCTTTAGGCCGGGATGGGTTATCGTCTTGTCCTTGGTAAGGTAAATGGTTACTCTGGCGTTCTGGGCCTCCAGCTTGCTGAGGCCGAACACAATGGCCTGGGCCTCGGCCTTTATGAGGGGTTCGTCCTTGTACTTGAATATCAGGGCTGCCGATTGCGACGAGTCCACCGCCTGGCCGTTGAAGAGCACTCCGTTCTGGGCGTATCCGCCCACGTAGTCGATGTCCTTGGCCAGGTTCTTGATCTCTATGTTGGAGTCCTTGCTCTTGAATTTCGGGTATCTGGCTTTCTCGCCGGTGGAGTTCAGCACCACCTTGTCGTTGTATTCACCCTTGATAGGCTTGCTGAAGTATTTCCTGTTGTAGAAGTCCACGTTGTGGGCTATCACCTCGGCGCTCTTGGTGTCTATCTCGTATGTTCCGAGCTCGGCATACACGCTGTCGGCAGAGAGGTTTCCCCTGCGCCAGTCCACTTTTCCGTTCTTGCCCTTCCATGTGTGGCTCTTGTAGCAGTACTCGCCCGATGTGCCGTATATCGCGAGGGTGGAGTCGCTGTTCTGCTTGCACCTGAGGTCGCCGTTGCTGAAGCTTACGAATATGGTGTTCTCGCCCTCCTCGTCGGGCCTGATGCTCAGCTTGAATCCGTTGTTGTTCATATACCAGGCCTTGGTCTTGTCGTTGCCCGCTATGTAGTTTTGTTCCATCAGGTTGGCCGTGAAGGAGGTTACGTCTGTAATCTTGGTCATGGAAATGGTGCGCTCGGTCACCATTCCGTTCAGGAACTGGGCCCAAGCGTCAAACTGGTCCACCTTTCCGCAGTTCCAGAATCCGTTGATTGCCCTTATCAGGTTGTACATGTGGGGGTTGGTGTTGGCGCGCTTTTTTATGAAGCCGTTCATCAGCTCCACAATCTGGGTGCGTTTGTTGTCCGGGATGGTCTTGGTCCTGAGTTTCTCCAGGAATCCCATCACGTCTTTTTTGAATTGTTCGTTTTTGGAAGATTTTACGCCCATGTATTCCTCCAGCATCTTGGGCAGCTCGTCGGAGTCGGGCATTGTGACGTTGGTCTGCGCCGATGCCATGGCAGGTATCAGCACTATAATCGCCATCAGCAAAAATCGTGTTATGGTTGTCTTCATATTATATGAGTGTATTGATTTTACGGCGTCAAAGGTAATAAAAAAAAGCCAAAACACAGCACAAAAAAAGCAGGCCCGCACGCAAAAAAGCATGCGGGCCTGCGTCAGCAGTTTTTGTGTGGAGCTGCAAGCATCAGCCCACTTAAAAAAATAATCTGATATTAGCGAGCGTCGATGATGCCCTTGAAGTCAGCAGCCTTGAGTGAGGCGCCGCCGATGAGGCCACCGTCGATATCTGGCTTGCCGAAGAGCTCTGGAGCGTTGCTGGCCTTGCATGAGCCACCGTAGAGGATGGTGGTGTCGTCGGCTACCTGTGCGCCGTATACGTCGGCTACGCAAGAGCGGATGTATGCGTGGATCTCCTGAGCCTGCTCAGCAGTAGCGGTCTTGCCGGTACCGATAGCCCAGATTGGCTCGTAGGCGATGATGATGTTCTTCCACTGCTCGGCTGTGAGGTGGAATACTGAACCAGCGAGCTCGGCCTTTACAACCTCGTTCTGCTTGTTGGCCTCGCGCTCTGCGAGCGACTCGCCGATGCAGAATATTACCTGGAGACCGTTGGCGAGAGCCAGCTCTACCTTCTCCTTGAGGATCTCAGGAGTCTCCTTGTAGTACTCGCGGCGCTCAGAGTGACCAAGGATAACGTACTTGGCACCTGTAGACTTCACCATCTCGGCAGAAACCTCACCGGTGTAGGCGCCTGAAGCCTTGTCGGCGCAGTTCTCGGCTGCAAGCTCGATGGCGCTGCCCTTGATTACCTCGGCTACGCTTGCCAGGTGAATGAATGGGGTACCGATGATAACACCACACTTGGGGTTCTTTACTACCTCTGTGAGTTCCTTTGCGAGGGCGATGCCTTCCTGCAGGTTCTTGTTCATCTTCCAGTTGCCTGCTACGATTTTCTTTCTCATTTTATCTTAATGTATTTTTTATGTATGATTAATAATTTTATGCTGAGTTTTGTTTGTCAGACGCGCGTACATACGCGATGTGTCAGACGCGCGGCCGTGCGTCTCTACGGGCGTGGTTATTTATATTTGAAGTTGAGCTCTTCCAATTGTTTGTAGTATATTTCCTTTTCCTCTACCTCGCGGGCTATGTCGCTCATCGTCATGGTTTCCAGGTTGTCCTCGGCGGCCACTATCGAGTGTCCCTCGGTGATGGCGGCGTTGTCGAGTTTTTCCTGGTGGGAGTTTAGCCTTGCAAGTCGTTTCTCGTTTTGCTTGGCGGCCTTCAGCTTGGCCTTCAGCTCGGTGTATTCCTTTTCCTGTTTCTCGAATGTGGAGAGTCGCTCCTTGTAGCCGTCTATCTTCAGCTGATAGTCGTTTACTATGCTGTCGCACTTGTCGAGTGTTTCGAAAGACACCTGTGTGGCGTATTGCTCTTTTATCTGGCCATAGTTTTCCATCAGTTTGTCTTTCTCGTAGAATGTGCCGGCCTTCTCATATTCGGCGTGGAATGTGTCGAATATGGCGTTGTTGCACCATGCCGACAGCCTGCGTATCTCGCTCTGGGCCTTGAAACTGTTTTGCCTTGCGTTGGAGATTGCGTGGTTTACCTTCATCTCCAGGCTCATGTCGGTGCCCTTGTCGAAGCCGTCCTGAATGTTCTTGTCCATCAACTTGCCTACAATGAATGTGAGCAGCATGAGTCCCAGACCGCCTCCCAGGGCTATGAGTCCAAGCGCCGATGAGATGAATCCGTCGGTCACCATGCCTATGGTTCCCATTATCATGGCAATTATTCCCAATCCGTAGAATATCTTTTTCATGTTATCAGTTTTTGGTGGTTCTGTAGTATTTGGGGCAAAGATAAAAATTTTTTTGTTCAATCTGCAAAAAAAAGCGTTATTTTGCTGTTATTTTTAGGATATCTGTTGTGGTGTTGTCTATCAGGCACATGTTGGATGCCCTTATTCCAACGGCCCACAGTATGGTGTTGCCGGCCCTGAGTATCTCGGCGTTTTCTTTCTGGCTGATATTCAGTTTGCTGTCCACAAAGATGTCGGACAGTTTCTTTCTTTTGCCTCCGAATACTGTCATGTGGTCGCCCGGCTGCCAGCCTGTTATCTGCAGCGGCATTTCCATCTGCATCAGCTTGTGGTAGTCGAGGAATATCGTTGCGGCGTCGCGTATGGGGTGAAACTGGTCAGGCTCTATTCTGGATATCTCCAGTGTATGGTGGGGCGTGCGTATTGTGCCCGGTATCAGCTCGCTGGGCTGTATCAGCCTCCTGATGCTCTCTCCCGATGGCAGTGTCTCTATTATGAGGGTCTGCCTGTCTTTTATTATGCGGTGGGTCTTGCTCCCGAATATCCGGCCGCTCTCGCCTGTGATTCCGCGCATTATGCTGGCGCACTGATGCTTGCCAAATCCGTATTGGCTTATGGTCTCGTATAGCAGACATTCGGGCTCGGTGTATTCCATCAGTCTGTCTATCAGTATCCTTGTGGTGTTGTCCTGATGCACCGTGACCATGGATGCGGCCCTTGCAATGTCTTGCGCGTATATGTTCTGGGCCATGCCCAGGTATCTGATGCTCTCGGCCATGGATGCCCTGGCCGATGGGTTTATCTGCTCCAGCACGGGCATTATGAGGTTGCGGACCTTGTTGCGCGCGTAGTTGGATTCCAGGTTGGTGAGGTCGGTGCGGTAGGGCAGGCTGCGCTCTTGCAGATACTGCATTATCTCGCTGCGGCTCAGGCACATGATGGGGCGCACAATCTTTCCGTTTTTCACTTTTATGCCGGCCAGTCCCCTTATTCCGGCACCCCGGGTAAGGTTAAGTATCAGTGTCTCTATTGCGTCGTCCTGATGGTGGGCCACTGCGGTGCATGAGTATCCGTATTGGTCCATTATCCTGTGGAATTCGCTGTATCTGATATCTCTGGCAGCCATCTCTATGGAGACGCCGTGCTTGCTGGCGTATGCCTGGGTGTCGGCTTGGAGCACAAATAGCTGTACGCCGTATCCTTCGGCCATGTGCCTTACAAACTCCTCGTCGGCGTCGCTGTCGGCGCCCCTCAGGTGGAAGTTTACGTGGCATATTCCGAAACATACGTGCATGCGGTGCATCATGTCGGCCATGGCCACGGAATCGGGTCCGCCGCTCACGGCCAGCAGCACCTTGTCGCCATCTCCAAAGAGCTGGTTGTCACAGATATGTTGCCTTATTTTTTTCAGCATTGTTTTCTTAGTTGTGGGGCTGATGCCTTCTTTCCTACTTTAGGCCCATTATCTCGGCCATCTTTTCGGCGTAGCGCTTGCCCATCTCCTCGTATCCGGCGTGGTTGAAGTGGATGCTGTTGTCGCTTCCGGCCTGTACAGTGCCGTTCTGGCCCTTCTTGTCGTTCTCGCAGCCGTTGCTCTTTATCACATACGAGTTCTTGATGTAGTTGGGTATGTTGTTGATGCATCCGTTGTTGTTGGCGGTCACCTGTCCGGCTATGAATGGCACATTGCTTACTCCCAGGTCCTTGCAGATATTGTCGTATACCTGTTTTACTCTCTTGTTCCATTCTGGGGAGTATCCGTCGGTCTCGCCCTGGTGGAAGAGGATGCCGTCGAACGAGTCGCCGTTTTCGATGGCTTTCTTTGCCACCTCTATCATGCGGTCGTATGGCTTGTTGTTGTAGCATTTGTAGTAGCCCTGCAGCCAGTTGGCGGCTCCCTTTATGTAGCTTTCGCGGTATTGCTCGAGGTATCCGTCGATGGCGGTGCCTCCAAGGGCCACCACGGCTACTCTTACGTTGTCGCCTTCAGGCAGATATTGCAGCAGAGTGCGTCCAAAATAGTCTGTCACGCCAATGCCGCCGGCTTGTCCTGCGCGGCAGAGTGGGGGAGTGGCTGTGCGCAGTTCGCCCACCTTGTATGATTTGCCACTGTAGTTTCCTCCATAGCATACATAGCTCTGGAAACGTGGGTCCACGGTCTTGTCCTTGTCCTGGATTCCGGCGTTGCCCTCCATGTTGCTCTGTCCGAAACAGAGGAAGAAGTGGTTCTGTGGTTTTGCGGTGCTGTCCTCGGTGTTTGGTTCTTCGTCAAACGGAATCTGGACTACCTTGTCGTCGTCGCCACAAGCGGCAAACGATAGTGCGAGAGCCATTGCGGCTACCGACTTGAAGATGCTTTTCAGTTTCATAATTTTTTATTGTTATAATAATGTTGGTTATTGTTTCTTCTTGCTCTGCGATATCTCCACCAGTTTCTTGGTTTTGCCGCATATTATCTGCACCACCACGGTGCGGCCGTATATTGCAGGGTTGGGGCCTATCTCTAAGTCCACGGTGTTCTCGCCGGCTGGGCCGTTCTTGGGGCTTGGCTCCACATAGTCCTGGCAATAGATGCTCCAGCTGTCCGATGCCTGGAACTTTATTGTTACAGTCTGTCCCTCGGCCGGTATTATCATCTGGGGCTCGTCTATCATTGTCACTACGTCCACCTTCAGGTCCTGGGTGACGGTAACCTTGTTGTTGGCGTTGTGCCCGGTGTTGTAGAGTGTTATTGAGCCTGTGCGCTTGCTGTAGTCGTTGTTGCGCAGTATTGTGAATTTCAGGGTGCTCTCTCCGGCCTTGCCCTCCAGCGGTCCTGTTATCCAGTCGGGCAATTCTATGCTGAAGTCTGTGTTGGTGCTTACCTCCACCTCGAAATCCTTGCCCATGTAGTCAGATACCTGGCTCTGGCCCGACACTATGTCTATGAAGGCGTCTACCGGGGCCTGTGTTACCTCCACTTGGGTGGTAGCCTTTCCGCATGTGAATGTTATGTATCCGCTGCGTGGGTCTATGCCGTCAAATTCGGTCACCTTTACCTCCAGCGAGGTCTTGCCCCTGCTGCCGCTGCTCTCCGATAGCCTTATCCAGTCTTCTGATACCTCTGCGGTCCAGTTGTCGGAGGCGTTGAGGTCGAATGCTGAGAAGCTGGCCTTGCTTGGGAACGACAGCTTGTTTACAAAGGCTTTTATCTCGTCCACCTTTTTGTCCTGTTTCACCACAATCTCGTCGCTGGCGCCGAACTCGCTGTTGCTTAGCTTTATGTGGTACTCACGGTCCTCGTAGTATGGGTTTTCCTTTATCGTGAACCTCAGGGTGGCGGTTTCCTGGGGCGAGGTCTTGCTGCCCGATCTTGGACCTGATATCCAGTCTGGCAGGTCTATGGTGTAGTCCACGTTGGCGTTTACCTTTGCAATGAGAGTCATGCCTCCGTATACTGATTCTACCGGCATGTTGTTTATCACCCTTATGGTGGGCTCCGATGCCGGCTGTCTGAAGGTCAGCTCCTTCTGCTTGGGGCCGGCGGTAATGGTGACAGTGCCCTCGCGGTCCTCGAAAGCCTCGTTTATCATGGCGGTTACCACCAGGTCGGTTTTTCCGGCCTGGCCGCCGTATCTTGGGTTCAGGTACATCCAGCCTCTGGCGTTTTCCGATACTGTGGCTGTCCAGTCGTTGTTGGTGATGAATTGTATCAGGGCGTCGCCGCCAGTGGTCTCCAATACGTACTTGTTTACATTCCTTATCTCCAGCAGGGCTGTGTGCTTGTCCTGCACTATGGGCACCTGTATTGTTTTTTTGCCGTTCAGGGTGCTTATCTTTATCTCTCCGTCAAGGTCGGTGAGGGTCTCGTTCTCAGGCACGTATATCACATGCTTGTTGGTGCCGGGAGCTCCCGCGGGGTTTTTGCACGATGCCCATGCCGGATATTCCACCTTGTATTCCACGTTGGAGTATACTGTTATGGTGGCCTCGCCTCCCGTGAAGGGGATGGCCACGCCTTCCTCTCCTTCCTTTATTTCCAGTATGGATTCCTGTCCCTCCTGTGTGAAGAGCAGGGTTTTCACTATCTGGCCCGATTTTATGGAGATGCTGCCGGTCCTGTCGTCGTAGGTGTTGTTGGTAGTGGTTTTCAGGTAGAAATATGTCTCGTCTTTCTCTCCCGAGGCGGGTTCGGTGAGCAGCCATGTCCTGCATCCCTCCTCTACGGTCACCACCCATCTCTCGCTGGCCTTCAGGGCCACCTGATACGATGAGGCCTCTTGTTGGAGTATCTCGGTGGGGTAGCTTACTATGGTAAGTCCGTCCACTTTCTTGGTCTGAATGATGCTTACCTCGTCGGTCACCGATCCGCTCAGGTTGGTGAATGTGATCTTGCCGGTGCGGCTGTCGTAGTTGGGATTGGCGCTTATGGCGAACTTGTGCTCGTTGCTGCCCTCGGGGGCCTCGGCCGGTCCTTTTATCCATTCAGGCATGCTTATGGTGTATCCGGTGTTGGATTCCACTGATACTGTAATGTCGGTGGCCGAGTTGTCCATCTGGAGCTCATGGTCGGATGTCACCTTCAGCTGTTCGGTGAAGAGGTCTTGTGATATGAATATGGTGTCCTTTTGCGAGAGGTCGTGCGATGATATCACTATGTAGCAGTTTCTGGGCTTGGTCTCCTTGTTTTCCGCCACACTGTAGAAGAGCGTGTATGAGCTCTGGTTCTTGTCGATGTTGCGTCTCAGCCAGTCTACTCCAGGTTCCTTGATGTTGAATTGCGAGTTGCTGATAACCTCCACCTTTATCTCGCCGCCCTCCTGAGGCAGGTGGTAGTGGGTGTTGGACAATACCAGGGCCTCGCTTGTTCCCTTCTGGTATACAATAACGGTCTCGCCGGCGTTGTTGCCCAGGTATTGTATCTTGCCCTGACGCGGCGCTGTTGACTGGTTTTCGGCAATGGTGTATCTCATAATCTTGGCTGACAGGGCCTTGCTTGTGGCGGGCAGTATCCATCCTCGGGCATTTTTCTCTATGTCCTGCATGTATTCCACATTGGCCTTCAGCTCCACTTCTATCACTCCGCCCTCGGCCTCCACCTCTATCTTGCTGGTGGTGGCTATTATGGCGTCGGTCTGTTTCTGGGTGAGGGTGATGGTTTTCCGGGCGTTGCCGGCCGCTATGGTGAATGCGCCGTTGCGCTCATCGTAGGCCTTGTTGGGGTCTATGTATATCATGGCGGTGGATTTGCCGTCCTTGCCGTTGTCGGGCTTTACGCTCATCCAGTTCTGGGCCTTGGGGTCCACGGTGATTTTCCAGGGCTCGTTGGTCTTGAATATCACGTGGGTCTGTATGCCGGCTTCCTGCACCGTGGGCGATGGCTTCTCTATTATCACGATCTCGCCGTCGCCGTCGCCGCCTGCCAGGGCGCCCCCAAGAGTGGTATCCACCCACGAAAGGTCGTCGTATTCGAAATGGTTGTGCTTGCACGACTGTGATATGGCGATAATCAGCAGTGCGGCCGCCATTGATAGATATAGGCTTGTTTTCTTCATTTTCGGTTTTTTTATGAGCGGGTTGATACTTGCTTTTACTATGCGGTGACAATAAAAATCGTCAGCTCACAAAAATACAAAATTTTTGTGAGCTGACGAAAAAAAGATGAGGTTTGTTGCAGTTTAGTTGTTAAACTTGGTTTCTATCAGGTTTTCGGTAGCCTGTACTGGAGCTCCCAGAGGCAGGAGACCGCTGATGTCCTTGGCTGCTGATTTGCTGAGGGCTGGAGCCTGGCTGATATTTGCCTTGTCCCAGTCGAGGAAGGCCTGGAGCTCTGCCTTGTTGTGGAAGTCACCCTTGGCCTGGCCCGACAGCGCGCGTATTCTGTAGAAAATCTGGCGGCGGCTTACCGAGTTGTAGTTATGTGTCATGTCGCGCATCACGCTGCTTTCTGTAGATCGGCAGAATCCGTAGCTCTGATAGTTGGCGCCCTTGTAGATGTCGAGTCCCTCGGTTTTTTCGTAGTTGTTGGCGGTGCCGAACATATCAGCCCACAATACATTCGATTTTGTGGTGATTGGCAGTCCGCTGCCCGCGGTGAGGCTCTTGTCTATCATTACATCGATATTGCGGTTTGTTCCCGTGGCGTGGGATTCCTTCAGCGCATTGAACATTGCCCATTTGAGCTCATCGCCGCTGTTCTCGTATTCGTCGCCCAGGCGTCCGAAACCGTGGCCGCCGGCCTCGTGCACGATGTTGTGGATGCGGTCTTCTATAGAGTTGCCCAGTGTGCAGTATGCTATGGCGCCTCCGTCATAATCGTTTCCGTTTTTGTTGGGGAATTGCCAGCATGTGCCGGCGTGGCACTCGATATTGCCCACCACTATCACCAGCGCGTTCTTCATGTTATTGTAGAGGTTGTATTTGAATGCCTTGCTGGCGTAGTCCAATACAGTGTTGTTGTTGCCGTAGGTTCTGGTTTCGTCTTCGGTGAACTTCATCTCGAACAGGGTCTTGGTGTCGTGGCTGATGGCGCCGTTGACGAGCGGGGTCGCGTTTATCTTCTGGCTGGATGCCGCCTTTATGTACGATACATTGAACATGTTCTTGAATGACTTGTAGGGCTCCACGCTGAATAAATTCTTGTAGGCCTCCTGCATTATCTCGTCGTAGTATCCGCTCTCGATGTCCTCCTTCAGGAATCCGTCGCCCATCAACACGATGTTGAGGGTCTCCAGGCCCTTGTGCAGGGTTACCACAGAGTTGGCGTCATACATTGGGTTCGGTTGGTTTCCGCTCTGGGGCACAAATTTCTGGCTGTATGGGATCCATCCTCCGTTGGCCACAATGTTGTGCATGTATCCGCCCTTCAGTGTTGTGTTGTGGGGCACTGGTATTGCGGTCTTGAAGGTGTTGTCGGCACAGGTTACGTTTACAACGATTGTGTCGCCGGCCAGGAGTTCCACGTTGCTGTTGGCCATCATCATGTATGCCTCCAGCTGGTTTACATCGCCGTAGTTGGCGAGGTCGAGGCTGAGCCTTGAGTTACTGATGGTGCCTGAGAATCCTGATGCCAAGTCGGGGAGCATGCCTTCCACCCTGTTGGTTACGTCCCATACTGACATTGTCCATCCAGCTCTCTGCAGCGTGATGCTTATCTTTTCGGGGCTCTTGAATGTCATGCCCTTCAGGTTGAACTTCATGCACGACGACCTGTCGCTCTCGGCAAAGTTGATTGTCTTGGCCATCTGGCTCTCAACCTTTCGCATCGAGAAGTAGTTGTTGAGGTGGGCGGTTGGGTTTTTGGCGTCCTGCTCCTGTCCGGAGTATGGGAAAGCTACGAACTCGTTGTCGTCCTTTATCTTGTCGCCGGGATAGTAGTATTTGTATTCGCTGGCCGACACGCTGGCTCCCTGCTTGTACATAGACAGCATTCCCTTGTTGCCCGATACCGATACCACACGGTAGAGCGACGCGTTTGCCTTGTTGCCGTCGGGCGACATGCTTACATAGTCGTACATCTTCCATGTGGCGCTCAGGGTGTTGTTGGCCATGCTGAGTGTGGTTTTGGACAGCTGGGCGTCGTCGCTGTTGATGATGGCTGTAATCTCGGCGGGTATGGCTGATTCTTCCATGGCGGAGTCAGCCAGATTGGCTGTCATCATGGTGTCGTCCTGGCAGGCGGCCAGGGTCAGCATTGCGGCCGATAGTATTGAGTATTTCGTAAGTCTCATATTTAGTTCTGTTTATTGAAGTTAGTTTTGTGGAACAACGATCTCGTTGCCGTTGCTGGCCGAGTTGTTGTTGTAGTTGTATTTTGAGTTGTCTACAGGGAGGTCGGCATCAGCCTTCTTCTGAGTCACGTTTATGGCCTTCACGGCTGTGCCGTCGGGGCTCTTGAGGTATATTGTGCCCTTGCGGTCTGCCGAGGATGTGTTTGCCTTCAGCTGGAATTTCAGCTTGGTGTCGGTGTACTTGGCGCTGGCCGGGCCGGTTATCCAGTCTGGCATGGTTATCGAGAAGTCTGTGTTGGCGGTTACATAGACGTACAAGTATCCGTCCTCGCTGTATTTCTCAACCTCGGTGTCGGAGGTCACGTCTATGCTTGGGATCATCTGCTGGGTGAACTCCACAGTCACCGAGGTAAGCAGGCTCGATATCCTTATGGCTCCATTGCGCTCCTGTCCGCTGTTGGCCTTGGGGGTGACGGTGATGGTGTGTTTGCCGCTGCTGCCGTGGTTTGGCGACATGTCGTACCAGTTGCCCTGGATAGCCTGGGCCGACCAGTCTCTTGTGGCCTCTATCTCTATCTGGAATGGGGTGCCTATGGCATCGCAGATGCTGGGGGCTGATATCAGCGTTACATACTGGGTCCTTACGACTCCTTCCTGGGTAATGGTAACCACCTCGCTGTACGAGTTGTCGTTTAGTGTGAATTTGATCTCGGCGGTGCGCTTCTGGCTTACGTTGGTTTCGTCGGCCTCGAAATACAGCAGGGTCTCGCTGCCCTTGTTTGCCATGTGGTGGAGCCACTCGCTGCCCGATGTTATCTCGAAGCGGCAGTCCTTGTTGCTGAGGCTTATCTTTATCTCCTCGCCAATCCATGAGGCATTGTATTCCTTGGCTCCTGATACTATCTGTTTGGTCTCAGGGTCTTCCTGTCCGGGGGCCTGAGTGTTTCCGGGGTTGGTGTTTTCTGTGTCAGGTTTTCCGGGTTCATGCTGGTTGTTTGGATCCTGTTTCTGAGGCTCCTGTTTCTGAGGCTCGTTTTCCTTGCCTGTCTCGTCGTCTGTAAGGTCGCACGATGGCGCCATTATCAGCATCAGACCCGATAGGGCGAGTGTTGCTAATTGTAGTTTTTTCATCAGTGATTTATTATATGGTTAATTATTATTTTCGGGGGCGTATATCCTCAGGATCTTGTCGCGCATGGCGGTCTGGCTTAGCTCTCTGGTATACAGCTGGTTCTCATGTTGTTCCTGGTTTGGACAGAGCTGATATCCCAGATATTTGTTGAACCTGATTGCGCGCTTGTTGGACCTCAGGATGTGGCAGTAGACGGTCTCCAGGCCCAGGGTCTCCATGCAGAAATCGTCGAGCGCGAATACCGCGAGAAACGATATGCCTGTATTCAGAGTATCGGAATCCCAGATAAATATGCCGGGCTCGCCGCATTTTTTCTCGTAGCTGATGTCCTTGATGTTGATGAGGCCGATGTCGCGGCCCTGATACTCGATTATGAAGTAGAAGTCGGTATCAGAGGCACTTATCTTCTGGAACCACGCCTCCTGCATCTCCGGAGTGATGTGGCCGCGGTATTCCATATACTGATTGATGGATGGGTCGTTGCGCCAGCGTCTTACGAGCTCTATCTTGTCGTGGCTGATGCTGCGCAGTATTATGCCGTATTTGGATATCGTTGTCATTTGTGGAATTGTGTAATATCAGCCTTATAACGCCAAGTTTTTGCAAAAAGTGTCTGATGCGCGATTTTTTATTGAAAAATATATAATTGCTTTGCACAAAGTTAACACAAAGTTATGAACTTTGCGTTTTGAAAATGAATATTTTTCTGTTGTATGAAAAGTTTTGATAAACAGACAATTCCCGGTCATCTGGCCATGTTTTTCGCCAATGTGATATGGGGAGTGATGGCTCCGGTGGCCAAGTACGTGATGAGCCAGGAGAGCGTGAGCAGTTTTGCGGTGACGGGCTACAGGATCCTGGGCGCCTGCATTCTGTTCTGGACGGCGTCGCTTTTCGTGAAGAGGGAGGAGATGCCCCGCCGCGACAAGATGAGGCTGATACTCGCCTCGCTGCTGGCCGTGGTATTCAATCAGGGATCGTATGTTTGCGGTGTGGCCCTAACGTCACCGATAGATGCGTCGGTGATTACGACGGTGTTGCCCATCATCACGATGGTGCTATCGGCCATTATCCTGAAGGAGCCGATTACCTCGCTCAAGGTTCTTGGAATAGCCCTGGGACTATCTGGCGCCATAATATTGATCTGGGACACGGGCAATGTGTCGGGCGACAGCAATATCTGGGGCGACCTGCTCTGTCTCTCGGCGCAGTTCAGCTTCGCGTTCTATGCCGTTCTCTTCAAGGATATTGTGGGCAAATACTCGCCCGTAACGATCATGAAATGGATGTTTCTCTGGGCCTCGATATTCACAATGCCATTCTTCGCCCATGACATGATAGCCATGGACTACGCCAACCTCGACGCATCAGTGTATTGGGGACTGGCCCACGTAGTGGTGGGGGGCACGTTTATTGGATATTTCCTGATACCGATAGGACAGCACAGGCTGAGGCCGACGGTCTTTGTGATGTACAACTACGTGCAGCCCATTGTATCGGCCTCGGTATCGGTGGCCATCGGCATGAGCACCTTCGGCTGGTGGAAAGCCGCCGCCGCGGTCCTCATCTTCACGGGCGTATTCGTGGTAACCCAGAGCAAGAGCCGTGCTGATATGGAGAAGAAAAAGTAGATGATGATAGAACACAGATTACACGGATGGAGCGGATTTGCGCTGTTTTTTAGGGATATAATAAATATAAAAAAATCTGTGAAAATCCGCTTGATCTGCGTAATCCGCGTTCCAATAATAACATAAAAAATGAATAATAAATACTTCTTGTTTGTAAAGAACAACATTCTTCCGATTGCACTGTTTTTCGGAATAGTGTTTCACAACTTTTTTGGACAGGACTGGTTGACAAAGATTCTGCCCTACAACCTTTTTATAATGCTGCTGTTCTCGTTTTCGAAGATAGCGGTGCGCGACCTTAAGCCAAAGAAGGTGCATTTCATACTTCTGGCCTTTGTGCTGGCCTTCTCGTTTGGTGCGTATTTCCTGGTGAGGACTTTCGACGTTGTGGTGGCCGAGAGTGTTCTCGTAATAGCCATGACTCCTACAGCCACCGCCGCTGTGGTGGTGGTGAGCAAGCTTGACGGAAACGCCGCCAATGTGGTCTCATATACTATAATCTCGAATATTGCGGTCTCGATACTTATACCGCTCCTTTTCCCGATGATCCACGAGCAGGACGGCATGACATTCTGGGAGGGCGTTTGGGCCATCATGAAGACGGTGTTCCCGATGCTGGTGATTCCTATGATAGTATCGGAGTTGCTGAAGCACTTTGTGCCCAAGGTCAGCAATTTCATGGTTAAGTACAATTCGCTGTCGTTCTATATCTGGGCGAGCTCGCTGCTTATCCTGATGGGCAAAACCGTAAACGGCATCATCGCCAATGTGCAGGCTTCAGGCTCGGTAATGTCGGTTGTTTGGCTGGCCCTCAGCAGCATGGCGGTCTGTATAGTACTTTACGTGGCCGGCAAGTGGATAGGCACCCGCTGGGACGAGCGGGTGTCGTGCGGACAGGCCATAGGACAGAAAAACACGATTTTCACAATGTGGGTAGGCCACACATATCTCGATCCCGCCACCGCCATCGGTTGCGGTTTCTATATCTTCTGGCAGAATCTCTTCAACAGCTGGCAGCTTCAGCGCAAGAGGAAAAAGGATGCTGAGAAGAAATAATTATTCTATAATAATACTCTGGAGACAGTCCACCCGCTCAGGAGACGGACAACGGTCTGTAGAGACGGACCGCGCCCCGTAGAGACGGACAACGCCCCGTAGAGGAGGACAACGCCCCGTAGAGACGGACCGCGGTCCGTCTCTACAGACACCACCATACACACCAATTTCGCCTCAATTACGCATAAAGACGGCCGGCCGGTCGTCTCTACGGACCATCATAAATATCGTATTACCAACCTTTTAAAAATATTTTGCAAAAATCTTTCAAATAGATTTGGTGGATATGTTATCCCTTTATACATTTGCAGTGTTCTATTAATCTATAACACTATGATACATACAGAAAATTTACAGTTCGGTTACAGGAAACACGAGGTGTTTCAGAACCTCAGCGTCAACTTTGAGGCTGGAAAGATTTATGGCCTTCTCGGAAAGAATGGAGAAGGCAAGTCAACACTTCTTTATCTTATGAGCGGTTTGCTCAGGGCAAAGAGCGGCAAGGTAATATTCAAGGACAAGGATATGGCCGACAGGCTTCCGTCGGCATTGGAGGACATGTTCCTCGTGCCCGAGGAGTTCGACCTTCCACAAATCACGCTCAAGAAGTTTGTGGAGGCCAACGCAGGTTATTATCCAAACTTCAGCCAGGAGATTTTGGACAGGTGTCTCGAGGGCTTCGAGCTCAGCATGGACCTCAACCTCAAGAAGCTCTCTATGGGAACCAAGAAAAAGGTTTACGTATGCTTCGCCCTGGCCACCAACACATCGCTCCTTCTCATGGACGAGCCCACCAACGGCCTTGACATTCCCTCGAAGAGTCAGTTCCGGAAAGTAATCGCATCGTGCATGACCGACAACAAGACAATCATAATCTCCACCCATCAGGTGCGCGACGTAGAGAACCTCATCGACCAGATAATGGTGCTCAACAAAAAGGAGATCGTCTTCAACCACAGCACATCAGAGATTACCCAGCGCCTCGCATTCAAGAACGGCCAAATCTCGGAGCTGACATCCGAGAACGATGAGACCAACATCGACATCGAGGCCCTCTTCACAGCAGTGGTAACGGATAGTTTAAAGTGGAGAGATTAAAGATTAAAGATTAGAATTGTATTAATAGCCTCGGAGAGGCGTCATATCAATAACCGTTGGCGAAGCTTGCGAGCCTTCGGATATTACGACGAGCCTTCGGATAAAAAAAATACCATGAACACAAAAAGACTTTGGATGACAATCAAGCGGGACTTGATTCATTCGCAATCACAATTCATTTTAGTGTTTGGCCTTGTGGTTTTAGTATTTGTATTGGCACTTATCAACAACTACTCGCCATTCATGAGTGCAGATAGTGGCAATGGAATAATGGGTGGAGCAATAGTTGCTTTATTAGTATTAATTTCACAAATCGGTCAAACATTCGCCCACAAGAAAAGCGCAGTGCCCTACATGATGGTGCCGGCGTCTAACCTTGAGAAATATATCTCGAAACTTATCACGCTTGTGGTGATACCATTTGTGCTGTTTCTCACATTCAACGCCGCAGTAACGCCAGTTCACGAAACACTCTTTGCCCGTCAGATTGGCGTGGAGAAGAATGCCGAGAATATGGAACGCTTCCATCCCGAGGAGATCGAATGCAGCAGCTTGTTATTACACCAATCCTACACCTACAAAAACGATTCGGTGACAGTGACATTCCACGGCAGATTCCGCGACGTGGAAATAAGGAAATTTCCCAGCCAATGGATTCAGGTAGGAATCAGCTCCAGCACATTCGGCGATATAATGTTCATAATAGGACTTATCGGCGCAATGGTGTTCCTGATGCTTCTGTTCAAGAATCAGTTTGCGGGAGTTTACGCTGGAATAGCAGGCTGCGGTCTTATGGCTATAGGCGTAATATTGCCAATCGATAAGATTTACTACAATACGATGAGCATATCAGCCACCGAAAACTTCATTCTGATAGCCAGCATAGCAGAGGGCCTCATCGGAATATTCCTGCTGTGGCGCGCATACAAACTGTTCTGCAACAAACAGATAGAGTAATCGTATATTTATTCTTTTATTCATTCATTCTTTTATTCAACAATTATGAGAAACGACATATTCAACATACAGCGGTACTGGAAGTATCAGAAGCACGTTGTTGTACAGTCGTGGATACCTCTGGCTATTACATACGGCATTTGGGGACTGTTTTGCTTGGCATGCGCCATCATGGGCGAATCCTTCGAAGGCCCTGCTTTCGCGATGGTTTTGATAGCGATGGTTTCCGTATGTGCCGGCTGGTGGCCCTCGTTCAGCAAAAAATGGCATATTAAGGAGTTGCTGATTCCGGCATCCAACCTTGAAAAATACATTAGCCGCCTTACCGTGTTTTTCATATTTCCCATAACTCTCGCAATGGTATTCGTCAAAATTTGCAGTTGTGAGACCGAACTTCCCGTATGGCAAACGCTGCTAATGTTTTCAATGTATTGGATATTGACTATTTTGCTGAATAAATTAACATTTGCTTTTATGGGACTGTGGGGATTCCTGTTCAACTGGCTGGGGCAATTACACGAGGTATTGGGCAACTACAGCGATCTTGTGGTAATAATGGTAATGATTGGCGGCATAGTAGGCGGATATTTCTGCATGCGCAGCATCAATGTTACACTTACCGACTGGAGCCAGAAATAGCAGTTATGGCATTTATTCATCAACACATTTATTCATCTACTATGAGAAACGACATATTCAACATACAGCGGTACTGGAAGTATCAGAAGCACGTTGCAAAAACCAACTGGCTTCCCATTACTATATGGGGCGGCATCAATCTGCTGTTTTTCCTTTTGGTGTCAATAAGCCCGGATTGGTTCAGAAACAAGATGGTGTTTATAATACCTGACATGATATCAACATTGGGTTTTGCGGTGACAGTTGCGCTTATGTGCTGGCAACTCGGCCTAAAGAACACATGCATAAGCGAGATGATGATTCCGGCGTCTAATCTGGAGAAATACCTGAGCCGCATTGTCTGGTTTGTGATAATTCCAGGCATTGTATATGTGGCTTCTACAGCCATCAGCAATTTCTACTCAATAGTCATTGGCGATGGAATTACTACGGAAAGTTTCATTCTGCTTGCCACGCTGGTATTTGGTATCTGTCTGGCCCTGATATCCATCTTTCGCAACAGAAGCGCTATATATGGAGTAGGACTCTTTGAGATACCACTTTACATAGAGAAGCGTTGGGGAGGGAAAATAGATCTCAATGGCGCAGAATGCAGTGCCATATTGATTGCAACAATAATAGTTCTGCTGGTGACAGGATACTTCCTTTTCAAGAAAATGAAACTGACCTTAAAAGACCAAGTTGCCCAATGACATTCAACAACGAGAAACCGATCTACCTCCAGATAGTGGACCTGATATGCACGCGCATACTCTCGGGCGAATACAAGCCCAACGAGCGCATACCGGCCCTCAGGGAATTCAGCGCGCAGCTGGAGGTAAACATAAACACGGTGATACGCTCGCTCGACTATCTCCAGCAAAACGAGATTATCTACAACAAGCGCGGCCTTGGCTTCTTTGTATCCGACCACGCCCTCGATTCCATAAAAGCCGTTCGCCGCAAAACCTTCCTGGAAGAAACCATCCCCGCAGTAATAAAGGAGATGCAGGTGCTGGGAATCACTTGGGAGGAGGTGATGGCGGTGGAGGCATCAGTATCATAGAGTCAGCTGACCCTAAAACTAAAAAACTAACACCATGAAAAGAACAACAGCATACATAATGGCGCTGATGCTTGCTGCGGGTTGCGGCAAGGGCCCTGTCATGGAAGACGACGGCAGCAGCCTGCCCGAAAACTGCCTGATGATGGGCGAGACCACAATAAAGGGCAAGATAAACGGCTATTTCCCAAGCCTTACGGAAGACAGAAGGGTGATGGTTGCAGTGGGCAATCCATTGGACTCCCATTCCACATTTCTAATGGCCGAGCACAACAGCGATGGAGAATTCGAGATAAGGGTTCCGCTTTCGATGAAGCATCAGACAGTAAGAATAGAGTATCTCTCGCTGAGAAAAAAAATGATGGTATCGATAGATTCTACCCAAATAGTGGATTTCGATATTTGGGCGGGAACATTTTTCCATGAGGAATCCGCAGTGAGATTCGCGGGAGCCAACGCATTGTTCAACAATGGATTGAGCCGCTTGGACAACAAATACAAGTCGATGCTTTATTTTCATGATTACATTCCCGGCAACAGGGCAGAGATGGATTTCGAGACCTACAGAAACTATATCGACAGTGTCTGCAACAGCGATTTGGACAGGATAGAGAAGTCCGAGGTTCCCAACATCGTAAGGGAATGGGCAAGAATAAACATTGTGGGAATGCGCATGAGCTGGTTTTGTAATATCAATTCGTATCCGTCTCCAAACAGTGGCGAAAACGGTCCTATAGAAGGTCCTATAGAAAACGCCGGGAAAGCCATAGATTGTCTTAAGCAAATGCCCGCCACCGACAACAGCATCCTCTATTTTCAGAACTTGAACAGAATAAATCTTTGGATGCTTGCCAGTAAGATCGATACTGCTGAAACTTTCTACGAGGCAAGAAACCAAATGGTGGATGAAATTTTCGGACAAAAGCACAAGCTGCTCTGCCAATTCTCGAGGTTCAATTATATACGCCGCGTGGAATATGAGAACCAAGATTCGGCAATGGAGATGCTCAGGAATATGGAAAACCCGTTTTTCGCAGAATATCGCGAATGGATGGAAACCATTGCCCAAAAGCAGAGGGAACAAATCCAGATAAGCTATGCCTGTCACAAACCTCAGCACTCCAGTGGCGACTCCCTGATAGTGGAACTGATAAAGCCGCATTTGGGAAAACCCACCGTAATGTTTATCTACGAAAATAGAGGTCACTATAGCCCGGTATTCGAGGCCGAGGATTTCGACGGCGTGAAAGTTTCGGAAGAGGAATCCAAATTCATGGAGCAGGGAATCGACTTCATATACGTAACATCACGCCGGTCGCCCAAAGACGGAACAAAAAATATTAGGGAAGAGCTTAAAGGCGACTACATCGTAATCGAGAACAAGGATTTCAACCATCTGGAAGACAAGTTTAAAACCCAATTGAGCAATACTACACTACTATTCAACGCCCAAGGCGAAGTAGTGGACCAATTCAGCAATTACGTCTTCATGTATAAAACCATGAGAGATGCGATAGAAGGGTTAATAATTAAGAATTAAGAATTAAAAATTAAAAATTAACGATTAAAAATTGAATAAAAATCATGAAAAGAATTCTTACACTTATCGTTGCGCTCATCGTTTGCAGCGCGGCTAACGCACAGGTTCTCTTTGAGATCTCTGGCAACGGACTCAAGCAGTCGTCTTACATTCTCGGCTCGTGCCATGTGGTAACTTCTACTTTTGTGGATTCCATTCCCGGCGCCCACAAGACCCTGAAAAAAGTGAGTCAGGTATGCGGCGAAATCGACAGCAGGGATATGCAGAATCCTGATACAGTGGTATATATCCAGCAGAAGATGATGCTTGGCAGTGACAGCACATTGCGCGATTTCATGACCGATGAGCAGTTCTGCCAACTATGCAACTCTGTGAAAGAGAATTACGGAGTGGATATTACTGAGCCGCAGTTTGCAGGCTTCATGAAGTTGCGTCCTTTGTTTTTCACCATGACCATAGCGGTTTTGGGAGAGCAGCTGAAGGCAATTAATTCTGGGACATCAGCTCAGCAAGGCGTTCTTATGGACATGTATTTCCAGCAGGAAGCACTCAAGGCAGGAAAGCCATGCATCGGCCTCGAATCCACAAAATTCCAGATGGAAATATTGCTCAACGCCTTGGACAAGCAGTTCACATTCCGGGAGCAGGTCAGCAACATGATAGATGGAATCGGAAAGCTTGACTCGGCCAAAAACGAGGTTTATAAGCTTGTGGATGCCTACAAGAGTATGAATGTAAAGAAGTTGGAGGATTATTTCAGCCAGAGCATGAAAGATTCCAAGGACGCCGAGGCTCTTGTATTCGACACCCGAAACAAGAACTGGAGCAATCAGATGCCCGCCATCATGGCCGATAGGTCAACATTGTTTGTGGTAGGAGAGGGCCACCTTGTAGGTCCAAATTCGGTACTATCGCTCCTGAAGGCCAAGGGCTACAAGATAAAAGGAGTTAGGAAATAAGGATTTATTAAGTAATGTCAGTAGAGACGGACCGCGGTCCGTCTCTATTTTTATATGAAAATCAGAAAAATAATTTCGTTTCTTGTTTTTTGTGAGACGGACCGCGGTCCGTCTCTACGGCCTTGTTTCTCCGAAATAAACAAAATTTTTTATTCTTGAATAAAAAATTTATCTTTGCCCTGTAATCTTAAATAATAATACGCAATGAAATACGCATACAAGACATCAGGCACATGCGCACAGTTCATCACCTTCGATAGGGACGATAACGGCGTGATAACCAACGTGGAGTTTTTCGGCGGCTGCAATGGCAACCTCAAGGCCATCAGCAAGCTCGTAAACGGCATGAAGGCCGAGAAGATCTCCGAGATTCTCAAAGGCAACCTCTGCGGCAACAAGAGCACATCCTGCGCCGACCAGCTCGCTATTGCTGTTCTGAAGGACGATCTTTCTCCTGTTCAGTAGCCTCAGCCTCCTGCTTCAGTTCGGCCTTCATCTTGGCCAAGTCCTGCTCGTACTCATGGGCACGCTCCGGATTCATCGGAAACCAGCCCTTGAGTACGCGCTTGCGCTGCTCGAAAATCTCGAGAATGCTCCACAGGCACGAGCAGCCCACCACGCCGAAAAGCGTGCTTATTATCTGATTTTCAACAAAGAGCGATACGGCCACAAAACAGAGACCTGCAAGCAGAAACCACCACCAGCAGCGGGTGCCGAAATGGTATTCCGATACTATTACTATTGGATGAAAAAGTCCTATTGTAAGAAAGGTACCCACCGCTGTGATGAGTCCTATGTAATTGATATCCATTTATTTTTGTTTAATTTATTTAATGTGGAGACGTGAATCTATATTACACGCACGTCCGTGCGTCTCTACGTGCGTTCAAGAAATCCTGTTCCAGTTTTCCTGTTTATTGAAAATCATCTGCTGACGTACACGCAAAATCTCGTTTTCGCGGGCGCTTAGAGTCGGGTCCTTGTCGAGAATGTCGGCGGCGGCGTTTCTTGCGGCCATCAGCAGCTGCGAGTCATGCACCAGGTCGGCAATCTTCAGCTGAATAGGCGTTCCGCTCTGCTGAGTGCCGTCCATGTCGCCGGGGCCGCGCAGCTTCAGGTCCTCCTCGGATATCTTGAAACCGTCGGTAGTCTCGCACATTATGTCGAGCCTCTTTCTGGCGTCGGCGGATAGCTGATACGCACTCATCAGGATGCAGTAACTCTGGCTGCCTCCTCGGCCCACTCGTCCACGGAGCTGATGAAGCTGGCTGAGTCCGAATTTCTCGGCGCTCTCTATCACCATTATCGTGGCGTTAGGGACATTAACGCCCACCTCTATCACGGTGGTCGCCACCATTATCTGAGTCTCTCCATTGGCGAAGCGCTGCATCTGATAATCCTTCTCATCGGGCTTCAGCTTGCCGTGAACCACACTTATATTGTATTGCGGCTGAGGAAACGCCCTCGTGATTGCCTCCACTCCGTCGGTAAGGTCTTTATAATCAAACGTTTTGGATTCCTCTATGAGCGGATACACGATATATACCTGACGGCCCTCGTCTATCTGCTCCTTCAGGAATTTGAAAACCATCATCCTCTTGCTGTCGTAGCTGTGTACGGTCTTGATTGGTTTTCGTCCCGGAGGCAGCTCGTCGATTACGGAGACGTCGAGGTCGCCGTAGAGAGTCATCGAGAGGGTTCTCGGTATCGGGGTAGCCGTCATCACCAAAACGTGAGGCGGCAATTCAGGATTTTTCTTGTATAGTTTTGCCCTCTGAGCCACTCCAAACCTGTGCTGCTCGTCGATAACGGCAAGGCCTAAGTTCTTGAAAACCACGTCGTCTTCTATCAGCGCATGGGTTCCCACAAGGATATTCAGGCTGCCGTCCTGAAGCGCGGCGTGGATTTTCCTGCGCTCCTTGGCCGGAGTGCTGCCCATCAGCAGACTTACATTTACGGGCATGTCTTTCAGAAAGTTGCGGATGGTGTCGTAATGCTGTTTGGCTAAAATCTCGGTAGGCGCCATTATGCAGGCCTGGAAACCGTTGTCGATGGCTATGAGCATGCTCATTAATGCCACGAGTGTTTTTCCGCTGCCCACATCGCCCTGTATCAGTCGGTTGCTCTGACGGCCCGTAAGGAAATCGCTGCGGATCTCCTTTATCACGCGTTTCTGAGCGCCTGTAAGCTGGAATGGCAAATACTTGGAATAGAAAGTGTTGAACACCTCGCCAACCTCCTTGAACACGAAACCGCTGCTCTTCTCCATCTTGTCTTTCTTGAAGCGGAGGATGTTGAGCTGGATGTAGAAAAGCTCCTCGAACTTCAGCCTTGCACGTGCCTTGGCGAGCTCGTCATCGCTGTTTGGCAGGTGTATGGTACGCAGTGCCTCCGTTAGCCCCATAAGATGAAAACTGCTGATGAGATACTGCGGAAGTGTCTCAGGCAGAGGCGTTTTTATGGCGTTCCAGAGATTTTGCTGAAGTCTTTGGATTATCTTGTTGGTGAATTTTGAATTCTTTACGTCGGGTATTGTGTAGTGTGCGGCAAACTTGCTCTGGATGCCGGCCTGCAGCCTCAGAGGGTCCTCTATGTCGGGATGCGCTATGCACCAGGAATGATTGTAAAGATTTGGTTTTCCGTAGATTATGTATTCCTTGCCCTTGATGATGGCCTGCTGGATATACTGGATTCCCTTGAACCAAATGAGTTCTATGCTGCCTTTGCCGTCGGTGAAAGTTGCTGTCAGCCTCTGCTTGTGGCCGGTGCCCTCGGTGTGCATGTTGGAGATTACGCCCTTCAGCTGTACTGCCACGGCGTCGGAGTGGATATCGGTGGTGCTGTAAAATTTGCTTTTATCCACATATTTGTACGGAAAATAATATGCCAAATCCTCAAACGTGCTGATATTGAGCTCCTTCTTGAAACTCTCGGCACGCTGAGGACCCACACCGGTCAAAAACATTATATCGGTGTCCAGTATCGACGACATTATTTTATTCCTTCAAATATTCTGTCAGGCCTTGTATGTTTTTTATTTTTGTGGCTGATTCCGACATATTCTGCTGCTCGCTGTAGTTGTGGTCGAGTATTATGGCGTTTATTCCATCTATCTCCATCATGGAATCCACATAGTCGGAGATGTCCTCGGTGTTCTCGTAGAGACGGCCCACCAGGATCACGTTTCTGCACTTCGACTTGACCATAGCCTCGCGCAGTTGGGTGATTTTCACCTTGTTGCCGCAGTATATTGGAGTCTTGCCGTATTTTTTCAGGATATAATCAACGATAAGCAGCTGAAGCTCGCAGTGATCCTCCAGAGGAGAGAAAATGATGAACTCCTCGCCATCCTCCTTCTCGTCCACGTCGGCGGCCACGATAAGCCTTCTCCTTATGATATCATAGGAGAACTGCTTGATGGCAAGATAGTCGGAGTCCTGGATGTACTTGGCTTCCATCATCTCCATCATAGGGATTATGATGCTGATGACGGCGTGCTCCAATCCAGAATCCAGTATATCGTGTTTCAGCTCCTTGTCGAATTCCTTGGCGCTGAAAGTCTCTGCAAGTTTCATAAGACGTTTGATGATTTGATTTGTTGTCATAGGTACAAATACCGTACCTATTTTCAACGAAATCTCCTCGGCGCTCATGGCCACAATCTCAGAAATCTTGTAGCCCCTCCTGATGAGTGCCGCAAACCTCCTAAGAAGCTGTACGTCAGACTCGCGATATACTCTCTTGTTGTTCTTGGTCCGGGCCGACAGGGCTATCTTGTACCTTTTCTCCCAGATGCGGAGGGTAAAGTCCTTGATGCCCGTAAGCTGCGAAACCTCACTTATCGAGTATTCCAATATGTTGTTTTCCACGTACTAAAAGTAAATAAATATTTCCAATGTTAATGATTTGTGAGTAGTCTGCAAATATAGCAATTATTTTTGTAAATTTCCGAAAATTTCCTGTAAAATTTATAGCATCTTTATGTATTCACCCAGTACTGTCTCGAACTTCACGCCGTACCAGTGGGCCGGATTCTTCACGGTTTCCTTTATTGACAGCAGAGTGAAATCGGCAGCTATCTTGGCCGAACCTTCGGTGTCGTGGCCGTTTAGCAGTGCGCCGATGAAAGCCGACGCGAAAATGTCGCCGGTTCCTGATACATTCTTGTCTAACTTTACGTGAGGGTAATAGAATTCCCTCTCTCCATTGAATACGCCTACGCCAGTCTCGTTTGCGCTGAAACCCACACCTGTCATAACTATCGTTTTCCCGGGGCCCATTATTCCATTAAGCTTGGCCACCAGGCTCCTTATGTATTCCTTGTCGAAATCGGTACGGTATTCAGTATCAGTGAGCTGACACGCCTCGGTGATGTTCGGGATTATGATGTCGGCGCGCTTGATTAGTCGGCGCATGGCGGCCACAATCTCGGCGTTGAAGCCCTTGTATAGCACGCCGTTGTCGCCCATTACGGGGTCCACCACAAAGAGCGAGTCCTTCTTGGCGAGAGGGCTGTTCACAATCTCTGTCACGAGGTCTATCTGCCTGAGGCTTCCGAGGTATCCTGTATAGAACGCGTCGAAATCTATTTTCTCTGATATCCAGTGCTTTGCCACGGCCGGGAAATCGTCGGTGAGGTCGTGGAAAGTGTAGCCTTTAAAACCGCCTGTGTGGGTGCTCAGCACGGCCGATGGCAATATGCAGGCCTCGTTTCCGCTGGCCGAGAGCACCGGCAGAGCCACGGTGAGCGAGCATTGGCCCACGCACGATATATCCTGGATGGTGAGTATTCTTTTGTAAGACATTTTTATGTTTTGTTGATTTCGGCTGCAAAGATAATAATTTTTGACAATAAAACGAAGAGTAAGAGTAAGTCGTATTGTTTGGCTCTGGATGGTAAGTGTTTCATGTATATATTCTGTATATATATACAGAATATACGTATTGCTGGTATAAAAAAGGCATCTACCAGATAGCGTTCGCTAATTGTGTGGTAGATGCCCCGGAGTGTTCTCCTTGTTGTTTACTGTGATCTTTTCTGCCCCATTGGGGCGACCCTGCTCGATATTGTCAGTCATGATTTTGTTTTTGGGTTATTATTCAAGTATCAGTCTGTCAATATCTACAGTGAAGTTTTTCTTGCTCTCGTTGAACTTGCCGTTCTTGTAGATGCCGTGAGCTGCTGCCGCTGCCATAATGCAGAGCGCGATTGCGATAATTGTAGTAATCATAGCTGTAAGTTTTAAAAGTTGATGATTCAGTTGATTGTTTTATCTGATGCAAATGTATAAATATACCAAATTATATACAAGGTTTTTGTGTTAAGAAATTGTTAAAATGGAAATGTTACGGGAAATTCGTAAGGGATTTAGTATTTCAGATAAAAGTCCTTAGTCAGTTCCCTGTATTCCTCTGATGGCTTTCCGTCCTTGGAATTTATCGTAATCTTATCCTGAACAAGGGGCAGAATCTCCTTGCTGAATGTGAGCATCACACGGCGGGGCGATTCTGCTCCTTCTTTTGTGAATATCAGTGTCTTATGGCAAAGATGAAGATGACTGAGCGCGCACAGCCTCACGAATTCCAGGCACGAGATAGCCGGAATTATCACAGAGAAAAAGCCTTTGTCAGAAATGATTTTGGCAACTCCGCTGATGAGTTTCGAGAACGGCAGCGAGTCGGTGTGGCGTGCGAGAGTACGCTTGTTGTCGGATGATTTCTGGCTGTTCTCGAAGAATGGCGGATTGCTTACAATGTAGTCGTAAATTTTAACCGTATCAGCTGCACAAAAACTCAAAAAATCCTGATGCAGCACATTTATCTTATCTCTGAATTTGGAATCGCGCACGTTTCCGCAGGCCTGATTGAAGGCGTCCTCATCTATTTCTATTGCGTCGATTCTTGCATTTTCAGCCGATTTCTGCGCCGCCATCAGCGCTATGAGTCCCGTTCCCGTGCCGATATCAAGCACAGAGTCAGCTACACTAAAATCACACCACGCCCCAAGCAGTACACCGTCGGTGCCCGCCTTCATCGCCGTGTTGTCCTGATGGATTGTGAATTGCTTGAAGGTGAAGGATGACATAGTTTGATTTTTTTAGAACGCGGATTACGCGGATTAGGCAGATCTGCACAGATTTTATTTGTTATCAGCGAAAATCCGCTCGATCCGTGTAATCCGCGTTCCATTATAGTTAGAATTTGTCAATTCCCAGTCCGAAGAGCGAGAAATCGTATTTTACGGGGTCGTCGGGGTCGAGGAGACGGAGGTTTGCGGTGATTTCCTCAACGGTTTTCCAGTCGTCCTGCTTTCGGGTTATGAGTCCGAGTTTGCGGCCCACGGTGGCGGTGTGGGTGTCGAGCGGAAGCATCAGAGCGCTGTTTGGAATATCCCAGATGCCGAAATGTACGCCGCTTTTGTCCTTGCGCGCCATCCACATTGTGTACATACAGAGGCGTTTGCCGGCCGCGCCCTTGGCCACGTTGGCGATGTGTTTCTCGGTTCTCAATGGGAAATCGCATTCGAAGAAAATTTTGCGGAACTCCATGAGTGTTTCCCTGAGGTTGCCGTATTTCTGAAACGCGGTCTCGAAGACGCTCTTGAGTCCGCCGTGGTTCTTGTAGATGTTTTGGAGACTCGCCACGCAATAGAGAAAATCCTGATTCTGGAATGTCCTGTGCACGAATGGCGGGATGTCGTTGATCTTGTCGATGTTGAAATTCATCACGAAATCGTAAGGCTGATTTCCCATTATCTCCATCATCTTCCTGGCGTTTCCGATAATCATCTTGCGGTTTCCCCAGGCGATGGTGCTTGCCAAAAATCCCGCAATCTCGATATCCTCCCTCTTAGTGAACGAATGCGGAATCTGTATGGGGTCGGTCTGGATGAAGTCCTTCTTATTGTATTGCAGATATTTCTCATCGAGAAATTCCTTGAGGTCGTTTAATTCCATATTGTTGTTATGTTTTGGAACGCTGATTACGCAGATCGGGAGGATTTGCGCGGATTTTTTTAGCATTTTTTTTCTGCGAAAATCCGCTCCATCCGCGTTATCTGCGTTCTATCTTTTATCAAATTATCCTTCCGTCCTGAATGCGGATTATCCTGTCGCTGAGGTCGGCGAAGGTTTCGTCGTGGGTTACGATTACGAAGGTTTGATGGAACTTGTCGCGGAGTTGGAAGAGCAGGTTGTGGAGTTCCTCGCGGTTTTTGGAGTCGAGGTTTCCTGACGGCTCGTCGGCGAAGATTACCTGAGGCGAGTTTATCAGCGCCCTCGCAATGGCTACTCTCTGCTGCTCACCGCCCGACAGTTCCGACGGCTTGTGCGTGAATCTGTGACTGAGATTCAGGAATGTCAGAAGTTCCTTTGCCTTCTCCTCGGCGTCCTTCTGAGAGGTTCCTGCTATCAGTGCCGGTATGGTGACATTCTCCACGGCGTTGAACTCCGGCAAGAGGTGGTGAAACTGAAACACGAAGCCGATATTCCTGTTTCGGAACTCGGCCAACTTGTTGCCGGTGAGTTTGTTGGCGTCGATGCCGTTGATGATTACCTCGCCAGCATCAGCCTTCAACAAAGTGCCTGCTATCTGCAAGAGCGTGGTCTTGCCCGCACCGCTCGCGCCCACAATGGACACAATCTCGCTGTCCTGAATGGTTAGATTAATACCCTTCAAGACTTCGAGAGTGCCGAAACTTTTATGAATGTTTTTAAGTTCTATCATCGTTTTTTTCTTTGCCTCAAAGGTAGGATTTTTTTTATTGACGGCAAAAAATTATTTCTTTTCCCCACGTTTTTCTATCCAGACCCATAACCTGTACATTAGCCATCCCCAGCCCAAAAACAGCAGAATATGCACCCACGTTGGCACGCTCGTTTTTATGGAGTGGTCGTATTTCTCATATTCGGGAATATCAGCATAAAAATAAGCCCCTGCGCCAAAATCCAGATCCTTCTGAAGTCCGAGTCCGTTGTACATAATGTAACCGGCGCAAATCAATGTGATGATTATTGTGATTATGGTTAAAATTTTCATCGTTAATAAAGGAATAAAGGAATAAAAGAATAATCGAATACCTACAAAAAATAAAAGAATAAATGAATATAGCAAAGTGCTTTTATTCATTTATTCTTTTATTCATTTATTGATACTTCAATTACTTATCCAGCACAGGAATCTCGAAAATAACGCCACTCAGCAGCAGCCATACGGCTACGAAGGTGAGGATTATATTGAAAACCTGACCCACAATGTAGAGCCACAAAACCTTGCCGCCCTGCATCTTCTGAATTATTGATTTGAAGTTGGTGTCGAGGCCTATGCTTGTGAAAGCCAATACGAAAGCCCAGTTCTTGTACTGATCGAGCACCTTGTTGATGGCTGATACGTCGTCACCGCTTGTGAGAGGAAGCACCACGAACGAGGCCACTAATGATGCCACGAAAAATCCGATGATGAACTTTGGGAAACGTGTCCAGATTTCTGATGCGCCCACTGTCTGACCCTTCTCCTTGTTGACGTGGGTTGCGAAAAACAAAGCCACGAAGAAGGCGATGAAACCGATCAGAATATTCTGAATTGATTTCACGAGAACGGCCGCAGTCTGAGCCTCGCCGCCCAATGCTGTACCGGCCACAACAACGGCGCCGGTAGAATCCACAGTACCGCCGATGAGCGAACCGCCCATAATAGGCGACATATCGATCCACTGAATGAACATTGGCTCAAAAACCATCAGCAACACTGTGAAAATGATTGAGATAGATACCACCATCGAGAGGTCCTCCTTCTTGCAGTTGCTTGCCGCGCCGGTGGCAATGGCTGCTGAAGTTCCGCAAACCGAGGTTGCGGCCGCCATTGTGATTACCAGAGGCTTGTTATTGATTTTCAGGACCTTGGTGCCAAACCACCACATAAAGAGGATTACCACGGGAGTCACGATCCAGGCAATGCCGAGGCCGTAGAGACCGAACTTGGCGATATTGCTGAAAAGCACTGAGAATCCCATAATTACGAGACCTGTCTTGATATAGAACTCGGTCTTTACTGCAGGCTTCAGCCACTCGGGAACGCCCACTGTGTTGGATACCAAAAGGCCGACAATCAGCGCCCAGAAAGCCCACTCAAGATAGCGGTTCAAAGTGAATTCTGCGCTTATCAGTCTTACTACAAACGACAATGCGAACAATATCACGAAAGCAGGAATGTACTTCTTGATGCTCTCGCCCTGCAGCTTGGCGCCTATGGTGAATACCGCACCTGTCACGATAAAAGTAAGGAAAAATTTGCCCCAGAAAGCTACCGAAGTCAGCTGCTCGCCCAATGCTACCACCTTGTCGTTGCCCTCTTCGCCCATGGTCCAGGTGCTGAATTTCAGGGCCGAAAAGTCAAACCAGCCGGTAAAATGGCTTACCATGGCAATGCTGATGATAAAAAATCCAATCCAAACGGCGAGCCAGTCCTCGCTCTTGTAAAGTTTTTCTGTTTCTGTCATTTTTTTGTTGATGATATGTTTATATAAATAAATTGTCGGCCGCAAAGGTCGCAATAAAAAAAATCCCATCCAAACCTACTTCCCGTAAATTCCCAAAACATAGGATATTGCATTTTTTCTGATGCAGTAATTTGTTTTTTCTTATAAAATCCCTACCTTTGCGACAGCGAAAAAGAATCAGTAAATGGACGATTTCAAAATAGAGCCGGCAATCATAGACGACGTCAGCCAAATCGCATTGTTTCAGGTGGATATGGCCAAGGAGTCAGAGAATATTGACCTCGATTACAATACGGTATGGTCGGGCGTTCTCGCTGTGTTTGAGGACGTTGAGAAAGGTTCGTACCTTGTGGCGCGGGATTTGTCAGGCCAGCTAATAGCATCACTTCTTCTCACCCGCGAGAGGAGCGATTGGCGCGCCAAATATTATTGGTGGATCCAGAGCGTCTATGTGGTTCCCGAGTGGCGCAGGCGTGGAGTTTACCGCGCTATGTATCAGACGGTGAAGGAGTTGGCCTCTGATGCTGACGTTCATACGGTGCGCCTCTATTGCGACTCGCAGAATCTTGCAGGTCAGTCCACCTACACGGCGCTTGGAATGCAAAAGAGTCATTATCAGTTTTTTGAGGAAGAGATAGAATGTTTAGAAGAATAGCATATTATCAGATATTATTTACATTCATAGTGATGGTAGTGGGCTTTGCGATGCCCCATCACCACCACCAGGCCATCTTCTGCATTACCGAGCATCATTGTGATAATGAGGCTGATACCGACCTCGTATTCCACGACCACGAAACCTCCGACCATCATTCCGACGCCGACGACACATTCTGCATCGCCCACGAGTTGTTCCGCCCTCCCAATGGCTTAAATTTTCATAACCATCATTACGACAATCATTTATGCGCCCATTGCCATCATTGCAATTGTCATTGCAGTTGTTGTCATTCGGCACCAACGGCGCATCTCACATATCCCATCCCCACCTCTTGCGGACCCGAAAAATCCGTCCAGCGAGGCATAAAACCCCTCCGTGCGCCCCCAGTGTGTGCTTTTGCGTAATGTCATAGAACGCAGATGACGCAGATGGTGCGGATTTACGCGGATATTTTTTTATCTGTGAAAATCCGCCCGATCCGCGTAATCCGTGTTCAATTATTCCACATATAAACACACATAATTCAATGAAATACATATATTTACTGTTAATATCGACAGCCTTTGTTGTATCCGGCTGTCACAGTCACGAGGGGCATCACGAGCACGACGAACACGAACACGACCACGATGCCCACGAGCACCATCATCACGACGACGATGATGACGACGACGATCATCACGGGCACGAAGCGCACGAGAATCCCAACGAGATTGAGTTCTCGGAGGCCAAGCAGGCGCTTTTCAATATCCAGACCACAAAGGTGGTACTTGCGCCATTTGCCTCTATTATAAATTGCAGTGGCGAGATTTTGCCGTCGTCAGCCAACGAGGCCACCGTTGTGGCGCCAGTATCAGGACGAGTTGTCATCAACGGAAAAACTCTCGTAAGCGGTGCGCAATTCTCTAAGGGACAGGAGATTGTCACAATTACTTCCGATGGAGTGGGCGAGGACCTCGCCAAGAAAGCCGAGGCTGAGTTGGAGGTCACCAAAAACGAGTATCTCCGTGACTCTCTGCTCCTTAGCGACAATATCATCTCCAAAAACCACTTCGAGCAGAGCAAACTCAACTATCAGAACGCCAAACTCGCCTACGAGGATCTTCAACGCCGAGGACTCAAAAACGGCGGAGCAAAAGTTTCGTCGCCGATGCAGGGATATTTAAAGAATATGCTTGTCTCGCAGGGCGAATATGTGGAGGTTGGTCAGCCGATAGCAGTTGTGAGTCAGAATCTTAGACTTGTGCTCCGGGTTGACGTCTCCACACGATTTGCGGGAAATTTGGGCAGTATAGTTTCGGCTAATTTCCGCGCATCAGGAAACGATGTAAACGAACTTTCGAAAATGCAGGGACGGCTTCTGAGCGTTGGCAAGAGCGCCGAGAATAATTTTGTGCCCGTATATTTTGAGTTTCAGAACGATGGCACTGTTTTGCCAGGCAGTTTCGTGGATGTTTTCCTGAAACTTCAAACGGCGCAAAACTGCATTTCCGTTCCCTCGAAATCGATTATCGAACAGCAGGGAACGCACACGGTTTATGTCCGCTTAGACGAGGATTGTTTTGAGCCACGCGATGTCAGGATCGGCCTCACCGACGGCATCAGCACACAAATCCTCAGTGGCTTAAACCCTGACGACGAGGTGGTTACCAACGGCGCAATGAAAATCCGCTTGGCCACGCTTTCCGCCGTTCCATCGGGCCACAACCACCAACATTAGCCGGGAGCAACCTACGGTTGCTCAGTTTTTTATCCAAAAATTAAAAGAATGATAAAGAATTAAAAGAAATTTTTTTAACGGGAAAACGCGCTTTAATAACTTTTCATCTGATTTGGAGCGCAGAAAACCGGTTGTTGACACAACCATAAAACGCTAAACGCAAGAAAACAAAACGGAAGAAAACACCGTTTTGATGGTTTTCTATGTTTTGTTTTTTAGCGTTAAGCGTTTTCTTTCCAAAACTTGTTTTGGTAGTTTTCTAAGCACTTCAAGTATCAGTAAAGTAAAAAAAGTGCTTGTTTTCTTGTTCAAAATTTTTAATTTTCGGATAGAAAAGAAAATCAATCATTTATGTAGCAAAAAATGGATAAGATAATAGAATTTTCGTTGAAGAATCGCCTTGTGGTTTTGGTGATGGCGGTGCTGTTGATTGTTGGCGGTGCCTACACCGGGGCCAATACCGAGGTGGATGTTTTCCCCGACCTCAACGCCCCAACCGTTGTGGTGATGACCGAGGCGGAGGGAATGGCGCCCGAGGAGGTGGAGCGTCTCGTAACTTTCCCGATAGAAACCTCGCTGAACGGCGCGAGCGATGTGCGACGCGTCCGCAGTTCGTCATCTACCGGATTCTCAATAGTTTACGTGGAGTTCGATTGGGGAACTGATATCTACCAGGCGCGTCAGATTGTGAGCGAGAAACTCGCAATGCTCGGCGAGCAACTCCCAAAAAACGTGGGTCAGCCCACACTCGGCCCGCAGTCGTCGATATTGGGCGAATTGCTGATAATCGGCTTAACCTCAGACAGTTGCTCGGGAAAGGAACTCCGCACCATAGCCGATTGGCAGATACGTCCAAGATTGCTCTCAACGGGTGGCGTGGCTCAGGTGGCGGTGATGGGTGGCGATATTCAGGAGTATCAGATCCTGCTGAATCCCAACAAGATGAAGTCGTTGAAAGTCAGCACTGATGCCGTGCTGAAAGCCCTCGACAACTTCAACATAAACGCGCCCGGCGGTACGGTTTACGACTACGGCAACGAGTATATTTTGCGTGGAGTTTTGTCGACTACCGACGTCGCCGAAATTGGTGCGTCGGTGGTTCAGTTGCAGGAGAACGGTCAGCCCGTTTTGCTCTCTGATATTGCTGAGGTGAAAATCGGCAACCGTTTCCCGAAACTCGGAACCGCCAGCGACCACGGCAAACCCGCTGTGCTTCTTACAGTTACCAAACAGCCAAGCGTCTCTACATTGGACCTGACAGCGGATATCGAGAACGCGCTTGCCGAAATCAGCGTAACACTGCCTAAGTTGGTGAATATCAGCACTGATATCTTCCGCCAGGCCAACTTTATAGAGAACTCGATATCTAACGTGAAGAGTTCGCTTCTTGAAGGCAGTTTCTTTGTGATAATAGTTTTGTTTGTGTTTCTGATGAATTGGAGGACAACGGTGATATCTCTGATTTCGATTCCAGTTTCCGTAATTGTTGCTCTTATCTGTCTGAAATTCTTCAACTTAACGGTGAATACAATGTCATTGGGCGGAATCGCAATCGCTATTGGATCTTTGGTTGACGATTCTATCGTGGACGTCGAGAATGTCTTCAAGCGTCTGAAAGCCAACGCCCAACTTCCTGAGACTGAGCGGAAATCAGTAATCGCAACCGTATTTGAGGCCAGCAAGGAGGTGAGAATGCCAATGCTGAATTCCACACTGATAATCGTTGCAAGTTTTCTGCCTTTGTTTTTCCTTTCTGGAATGGAGGGACGAATGCTTAAACCATTGGGAATCACGTTCATAATCTCGCTTTTCGCATCAACTTTGGTGGCCCTGACGCTTACTCCTGTACTGAGTTCGTTTCTGCTGAAAAATTCAAAATCCGACAAGGATTCGCAGGACACAAAATTTGTAACCTTCCTGAAAAACGGCTACCGAAATTTGCTCAGCAAGGCGCTGAATCACAAGGGCTTAATCCTCGGTTCAACGGCCGTGGCGCTGATTATCGCAATCGTAACATTCCTTGGACTCGGTCGCAGTTTCTTGCCAAGTTTCAACGAGGGAAGTTTCACTATTTCAATGGGTTCGTTGCCAGGAATATCGATTGAGGAGAGCGACGAGCTTGGACGCACCGCCGAGAAATTGCTTTTGGAAATTCCTGAAATTCAAACCGTTGGACGCAAGACAGGACGCGCGGAGCTGGACGAGCACAGTTTTGGAGTAAACACCTCGGAGTTTGAATGTCCCTACATTCTCAGCGACCGCAGCCGACGCGAACTCACCGACGAGGTGCGCGCCAAACTCGCTCAGATTCCGGGAGTTAACGTCGAGATTGGAAGTCCCATCGCGCACCGAATCGACGAAATGCTGTCGGGAACCAAGGCCAATATCGCGATTAAGATTTTCGGATCTGACCTCAACAAAATGTACCGAATGGGCAACGAGATAAAGGCTGTGGTTCAGCAACTTCCGCAGATTGCCGACGTCAACGTGGAGCAACAGGTGGAGCGTCCGCAGATCGACATTAAGCCCCGCCGTCAAATGCTTGCGAGGTACGGAATCACGGTTTCAGAGTTTGCCGAGGCCATTGAGGTTTTGCTCAGCGGAAAAGTTGTGAGTCAGGTTTACGACGGAAATATGAATTTCGACGTGGTGGTGAAACTTCAAGGAAGCGACCGTCTGAACCTCGAAATGCTCAACGATATCCTGCTCGACTGTCCCGACGGCAACAAGGTTCCGCTTTCGTATGTGGCTGATATCAAGAGTTCTACGGGTCCTAATACCATCAATCGTGAGAACGTTAGTAGAAAACTTGTGGTCTCCTGCAATGTGGCAGGCGGTGAACTCAGCAAGACAGTATCAGAAATCCGTAACTTGGTGAATTCCAAGGTGATAATCCCGTCAGGCTACCACATTGAATATGGCGGTCAGTTCGAGAGCGAGGAACGCGCGTCGAGAACAATCCTGATAGTATCAGTATTCTCTATTTTGCTGATATTCATATTGTTGTACGGAGAATTCAAGAACGGCGTCCAGGCCTCGACGGTTTTGCTGAATCTTCCGCTTGCCCTGATTGGAGGCGTTATTGCGGTGTATTTCAGCGACAGAATTCTGAGCATTCCTGCAATCATCGGTTTCATATCGCTGTTCGGAATAGCCACGAGAAACGGAATGTTGCTTATCGACCGTTACAATGCGCTGATGGATAGTGGCTTATCCGCTGAAAAAGCCGTGATGGAGGGCTCGCTCGACCGACTGAATCCAATCCTGATGACGGCGGTAACCTCAGCCCTCGCGCTGATTCCCCTTGCCCTCGGCGGCGACCTCCCAGGCAACGAGATTCAGAGCCCAATGGCAAAAGTAATCCTCGGCGGCCTGATAAGCTCCACATTACTAAACGCTTTCGTGATTCCAGTAATGTACTTGATTACTTCAAGAAAACGTGAATAGAGCAGGGTTTTTATCCGAAAATTAAAAGAATGGGAAAGAATTAAAAAGAATGGGCCTTCGGCCTTTTGGGGGAACACGAATTACCATAAATTATCACGAATTACCAAAAATTTTTTTTAAAAGTATTTATGATAATTCGTGGCCATTCGTGGTAATTCGTGTTGAACAGCGCCGAAGGCGCCCCAAAAAATTCTTTCCATTCTTTAAAATTCTTTCCATTTTGGATAAAAAAATAAAAATCACCGCCAGGTGATTTTCGTATAACAATTTAATGTATAACACAATGAAGAGGATTTTTTTATTTATATTTTGGGGCCTGACAGCGGGGCAGGCGTTTTCGCAGAATGGCCGTGTGGAGGCTGTGTTGGATACTTTGAAGAAGAACAGCCTTCAGATTAAGGTGGCTTCTTGTACTCAGGCTTCTCAGATTTCTGAAAACCGCGATATTCTCTCGCTTGAGAATCCCGAGGTGGAATTCAATTATCTTTTCGGTGACGAGGAGTCGGGAAACCGCAGGGATTTAACTGTTATGCAGTCGTTTAAGGCTCAGGATATCAGCGGACTGAAATTCAAGATGCTGAACTCAAAAAACAAGATTACAGCCTACGAATATGACGAGGCTGTCAGGGATTTTGAACTCAGCGCCCGTAATGTCCTGATTGACTTCGTGATAGCAAACACGCTTCTAAAAAAGTACGCCGAGCGCACCGAACTATCCCGCAAACTCGTTGAGGCCGAGAAACGCCGTCTCGATCTCGGCGAGGCGTCGGTGATGGAATACCACAAGGCCGAAATGTATCTTGCAACCGTTGGCGGTCTCCAGCAAAGATGCGAGACCGACTTAGTGACTCTTGCTCAGGAGGTTATGCGCTTGAATGGCGGAGTATCAGTGCCAGTGGATATTTATAATTGGGAAGTATCAGACTTAGGGTCAGCTACATTGATAGACGATTTTGAGGAGTGGTATCAGCAATATGAAAACGAGCGTCCGTTGGTGGGCGCATCAGCAAGCATAGAGTCAGCTACATTAAACCTAAAATCCGCCCGAATGGATTGGATACCAGAGATTTCGGTGGGATATATGCAGGAGGTGACCGACGTTGAGAAGTTCCGCGGAGTGGCAACCTCGTTTTCGATGCCGATATGGAGCAACCGCAGGAATGTGGGGCGTCAGAAGATTGAGCTCGAGAAGGCGAAGACGATGGAACTCTCAGCCAAAAATGACAGATACACACAGAAACGTGTGGTTTTTGAGCGTTGCAAGAGCCTGAAAAATCTCTGCGACTATTATCACGAATCGCTCGACAAATTCGGTGATATTCAGACGGTTTACAAGGCTCTGCACGAGGGCGAGATCTCGCTCATCGAGTTCATAAACGAGTGCGATATGTATTACGAGTTTTTTGCCACGCACCTGGAATCGGAGCGCGAGAGGCTGAAGGCTGAGGCGGAACTGATGCGGTAGATGGAACACGGATTACGCGGATTGGGCGGATTGTCGCAGATTTTTTGTTTTATCTGTGTAATCTGTGCGAAAAAGTTCTTATCTTTGCGACAGAATATTAATCAATAAAATCGTAAAAAATTATGTGGATTGTATGTGCCGACCTCGAAGGCGTTTTTGTGCCTGAGATTTGGGTAAATGTAGCCAAAAAGACAGGTATTGAGGAACTTAAACTCACTACAAGAGAGATAAAGGATTATGACCAGTTGATGAAATACCGATTGGACATTCTCGATAAGCACAATCTGAAACTTCAAGATATTCAGGAAGTTATCAACACTCTCGACCCATTGCCGGGTGCGTTGGAGTTTATCCGCGATATCCGCAAGGTGACACGTTTCGCCATCGTGAGCGATACTTTCGTGGAGTTTGCACAGCCTCTGATGAACAAGTTGGAGAATCCTTTCCTGCTTTGTCACAATCTCGAGACCGACTCCACAGGCCGTATCACCAATTACTGCCTCCGTCAGGCCGACCCAAAGAGAAAGACAGTTCAGGCCTTTAAGTCGCTGAACTACAAGGTGGCCGCGTTTGGTGACAGTTACAACGACTGCACAATGATCGCCGAGGCCGACAAGGGTATTCTCTTCTGTCCTCCCGACAACGTGAAGGCCGATTTCCCACAGTTCCCCGTGGTTACAGATTTGGCAAGTTTGAAGGCCGAGTTGATGAAGACGGTTTGTGAGTAGTTTTGGGAGAGCTTTGCAAGATAAAAAATCACCAAAAACGCCCTCGTTTTTGGTGATTTTTTTATTTTAATAATTCCTTTGCAGCATCCTCGCTGATATTAAGTTTTTCAGCAATCTGCTTGATAGAGAGTCCCATAGAAGAAAGAATTTTTGCAAATTCTTTGTTTTTCTGTTCCAGTTCTTGTTTCTGCTGGGCAAATTCTTTGTTTTTCTGTTCCAGTTCTTGTTTCTGCTGTTCCAGCTCTTGTTTCTGAATCTCAATGGCTTTGTCTTTCTGGTTCAGTTCCTGTTTCTGAAGCTCTATCTCATCTTCCTGACGCTTGTTGATTCCTTCCAGTTTTTGAATCTTGAACCATTGGGCCTCGATTTCACGGATGGCGTCGTCCTCGTTGCGCATCTCCTTGCGGATTTCTTCTGATGCCGCCGCCAATACCAGGCGGTTCAATATTTCCTGATATCCCTTGGGGTTGTCGTCTGCCTGATTGTCTATGTTCAGGATTTGGTTGTCGTTGCCTGCCTTGTATTGCTGGTTGAAAATCCTCAGGAATTTCTCAACCTTTGTTTTGGGTTTTTGATTGAGCGAAGGCACTTGTACAACAATTATCTTGTGTGTAAGGTTCGTCAGGAACTCACAGTCAGCTATTCCCTCAATCACGTTGTTAGCGGCGTCCACATACTTTGGCTCATTGTAGATTACGGGATGGGTTTTGTCGATTGTAGAGTGTCCGAGAATGTATATGGTGGTGATAGGCATTGCCTTTTCAACAGGCTGTGATATTTCGTTGCCATCCTTGTCTTTGATGGTCTCTATTGTAACCTTGTTGGCCTTGCCTGCGTATTGATCTGCCAGATATTTGCGGAAACGCACTATCTCGCTCTCGAGGTGCACTTTCTGAACCTCGATTGTAACAACTTCGTATTTGCCTTTGGCTACCTCCACCTCAGCCGCGAAATCTATTCTCAGGAGTTTTAGTGCATCCTGGTTGATTCTTACAATCTCGTTGGCGGTCTGAGTAAGCGATTTCACCTTTTTCCCGATGAGGGCGCCAATGAGAATCTGGGCGACTCTCTGGTCCTCCATAAGGAACTTGAAGACTGTATCGTATAATGGGTTTGCTATGCTTATTGTCGACATATCAATTGCGTTTCTGGTTAGCGTTGCAAAGATATATTATTTTGTCCGTTTTTCCAACCTGTTTTCGGGTACTTTTGTCCGTTTTTATTTTTTTTATTTTATTGGATAATGCTCGTCCTCATATTCCTCTGCAAGATCTACTAAGATTGAAAATTCAATCATAAGTTTGTCGTCGGGGTTCATTTCGTCGGTTATTAACGGGTTGAGTTCCTCAATCCTTTCCATAACCACTTCGTATTCTCTTTCTGACTTTAATTTTGGCATAGTAGTTATTGGGGTTTTAGATGGTGCCAAGTTATTAACTTTTCTTTGATTTGCAAAATATTATTCGTTGTTATATTTTCAAATTGGGGAAGTGTTCTCGCCATTTTTAAATGTCGAAATTTTTGTAGTGGTTTTATTATCAGATATTTATGTTCTCGTTATTCTCGCCAATTCTCGCCAAATAATGAAAAAGTCGGGCACGTGGGCCCGACGCTACGGATTTATTCGGAATGGGTGTGAAAGACAATCAAGGCTATTGCGGCGAGCAGCGCCGCAATAGCCTTGATTGTTTTTATTCTATAAAAGGTGCGTATTTGTAGCGTCGGGCCCACGTGCCCGACTAGGGGAGGAGAGGATTGCCATTAATTGTTTTTGTCAATTATCTTCCCTCTGACTGGTAGTTTGGTTCTTGTTATTCTACGCCAATAATGAATTCGAAACTATCCTCAGCACTTTCTACATTTATGTCTGTTCTATTCTCGGTAGGATAGAATGTGTAACCCGATACCTGTTTGGCCTCCAAGTGGTAATAACCAGGATCACACTTGTACTCGTAACGTTCATAAGGATCTGTTTTGCCAAGAACTTTTCCGTTGACTGTGATTCTGTATGGATTTTTGGATTTGCTGATAATCCATATTGAGGCTTGTGGAACATAGAACTGCTTCATATAGTTCCAAATAATATCAGCGGCTTCAGCTTTCAAGCCAAACTCATCATCCTTTACCTTCTTGATCCATTTGTTCAACTCTCTTGTTGCTTCCAACTTGTCAGTCTGAGACTTTATCAAATTGTACACGATTTCTACAGTTGCAGAAGGATTACCGCTGTTGATATTTTCTGAGTGTGCCTGCTCTGCCAAAATCAAGGCATAACTTGTCTCGTTGACATTAGACATAGCGTTTATGTATGCTGCTATAATAGCCTCGTCAACACTCAATCCAGCCGCCCAATATTGAGTATTAACAGCACCTATACGGTTGTTGGTGTACTTGAAAAATTGATCAAAATTTTTATCTTGATTGCTGTTTGCGCCTAAGGCATTGATGATAGCTATTTTTTCATCCAAAGAATTATATTCGCCACCTATGAATAATAGCATATCCATATTCATCAAGCCATTGCTTGTTGTTGCTTGTTTTACCATATCATCAGACATATAAGCTTTGAAAAACTTAACGTCTTGTAATGGTGTCTGGCCCAGCGAAGCCACTACCGATAGCATCATAAATGCTAGTGATAACAAAAGTTTTTTCATATTGCTTTTTGTATTAATGGGTTAGTGTAGGTAAATTACATATGATCGTTAAATTTATATGTAATTGTTTGCAAAGATTGTACAGTTACAGTCTCATTATCTTCTGTCGCCCATCCGAACAAATGGTTATACCCATCCAATTGAAGAGTGTGTATTTTGTAAGTGCCAACAGGAACCTTCACTGTTTCGTATGTCTTGCCGGCCATTGTGAGAGTCTTGTAATACCCATTGGGTCCTGTAATATCCACGTTGAAATTGCAAGAAGCCGCATTATGTAGTTCGATTGTTCCGTATTTACTTTCTTCTTCTACAACAGCTAAAGCATATCCCCACACTACTGTTAATGCGGCATTGTAACCTATTTTGTACAATGCATTGTAATCGTCAATCAAAGCTTCTGTTTCGTCTGTATAATCTTCCTCGGAACTAGTTACAGCATATTTCACGTCATTGCATTTGTCATACTGACTTTCCAATTGACTTGCTAATAATTTAGCTCTGCTTTTCAAATTTAACCAATCTGAAGTTAAATTTGCTGATGAATAGGCTTCTTCAATTTCAGCTTTATAGTTTTCGCTGATATTAGAGCCCAAATGGACTCCTCTACAATAATCTATCAGATTTGAATATAGATCAGCAGAGAAGGTTTCATCATTTTTGTGGTCCTCTAAGAAAATTGCATCTGCCGTATTGATCTTTGTATAGTTGTTAATCATATTGAGAACTCTTTGAACGTTCAAATAATTCTCATTGATAGTTGTCAACTTATTTTCCTTTTTCTTTGTCCAATCAATACCTTCACACCCTAGTTTTGAAAAAGGCATCGCATAGTATTTGTAATTGACAGCTTGCTCTACTGTTAATCTATTGACCTTATCTTCAAGATATTGTTTTACAGCGCTGATATAATCATTGCCGTTATAATCGATTTTGCTTTTTACATAATTCTCTATTTCGCTTTCAGAAATGGTTATGCCATCAGTTACTTTTACATAAACTTGACAATCCTTTGAACTATTGAGAGAAAACTGTTTAGTAGACTCATCATATTCTGCATATCCTTTTACTCCTTTGAATGAACCCTTGATACCTATACCGTCAGAATTATTTGTTTCCAAAGAATTAGAGTGTACTTTGTTTTCAATGACAACCATAATAGTCGCCATTTTCTCGCATCCATATATATAATGAGTTCCGTAGTTCTCTTTAAAGGCATCAAATTTACCGTCTTTGAGATATGAATATGCCTCTTTGGTTAGGAGTAGTTCATTAGGATACTCATACTTTCCAAAATCTTTTGTGGCAACAAACACCAAGCGTTCGGTTGATTGCATTGTTGATTGTTCTACAGATTTTTGAACGTAACCATCCATAGAAATAATGTTCAAATAACTAACTCCGCCGGAGAACTTGTCAGTCTCCAATGAGTTGTATTCGTAATCATTTCGAGTGTAATAAACCTTATACTCAGTTCCATTACCTTTCTCAACAAATTTTTCTACTTGGTCTTTTGATTTGGTTGTAAAACAACGGGTTACGCTTTTGTCTGGGTAGTTAATGTTAAAGCTGCGACCCATTCCAAATAAGCCACCTTCAAAAAAAGAAGGACTAAAACACCCCGTGCCATTATCTCCTGTTGGAATTGGGTCCAACTTCTCCGTTGCGGCCTCTTCGTCCACTTCCTCCTTTACCGGATCCTTTACTTCCTCTTTCTCCGGCTCCTTCTGGTCGTCGGGGATCTGTGCGCCTACATTGGTTGTAGGCTCTACTGGTTCCTCCTCGGTGCACGAGTAGAAACCAAACGTTCCCGCAAATAGTAATGCGGCTGTTAGTAATACTTTCTTCATCTATACATAAAAAAATAGGCGGAACTGTCCAACGCAATTCCGTCTCACGGGCTCACCGCCAAGTATGCCCTCATCTCTAGACAAAGCGCGAACAGTCCACGCCTATGTGAATAGACGTGAACCTTCATTGCCTGTCCTCAGAGAAAAAGAATCGATTGGCGGTGATTCGTGAAACGAGAACAAGAAACTAATAAGTTCTATATTTTATGTCGGACAGCCACGCATTGTTTAACATTTGTGTTAATTCTCTTCTGTGAGAGGCTCAGATTGTAAGTCTGGGCTTAGTCTCGGGTTGCGTTGCTGGTTTGTTTTTTCTTACTTTCTTTGGTTTTATTGATTAATAATAGTGTTGTCTGTGGCGGAAATCACATAACTCGTATGCTGATTCCCGGTGCTAATGTATAAAATTATTTTTTATTGATAGCAAAAATTATGCAATTTTTTTTTTGATTTGCGGTTATTTTATCATAGTTCCTCAGTATTCTTCGTGTAATATACAGGTAATTAGATATCTTGCCTCAATTTTGTTCGTTTTCCCAACCTTTTTTTGCTCCATTTTGTCCGTTTTTCCAACATTTTTTCAGGCTATTTTGTCCGTTTTTCCAAGATTGAAAAAAATTTCTCATTTCCAAAATCATTTGCTATCTTTGCCGAAAATAGGGAAGGAGCGTCTCTGAACTCTATACTTTACACTTTACACTATCCAAAAATGGCAACAAAACGAATTCCATACGGCATTACCGATTTCGACAGGATATGCAGGGAAAACCGGTATTATGTAGATAAGACAGGCTTTATTCCGCTTATGGAAGAGTCTGAACCTTTTGTTATGTACCTGCGTCCCAGGAGGTTCGGCAAGACTCTGATGCTTGCCGTATTGGATGCGTATTACAATGTGAAGTACAAGGACAGGTTCGATTTCTATTTCAAGGACCTGAATGTTTACCAAAACCTCACCGAGAAACGGAGCTCGTACCTCGTTATGAAATTCAACTTCTCGAAGGTTGACAACAATATCGAGAGGGTTTACGGTTCGTTCAACGAGAATGTGAAGACCTCGCTGATGGATTTTCTGGTTGATTACGAGTCTTTGCTTCCTGAAGGTACCATTGCGGAATTCAAGAAAATAGCGAATTGCGACATTGCCCTCGATTATGTTTTGAGTAAGGCCAAGCGAAACAATCTAAGGATTTTTATGCTTATCGACGAGTACGACAATTTCGCCAACTCCCTGCTCTCGCGCAACGAGAACGATTACGTGAAACTTACCCACGGCGACGGTTTCTTCAGACTTTTCTTCAATATCCTCAAAGCCCACACTTCCGGAATGGAATCGCCCATAGAGAGGATTTTCATTACAGGAGTTAGCCCGCTTACTCTCAGCGACGTTACCAGCGGATACAATATCGGTGCAAACTTTTCATTGAGTTCCAATTTCAATTCAATGGTTGGATTCACCGAGGGAGAAGTTCGCTCAATGCTTGAATATTATCGTGACGAGAAAGGTAATTTCAACCATTCCATCGACGAGATAATGGATCTGATAAAGCCTTGGTACAATAATTATTGTTTCAACGAGGAGTGCGTTGATGACGACAGGGTTTTCAATTCCGATATGCTTTGGTATTTCCTGAAAGAGTATGTCTCCAATGGAAAATTCCCCAAGGCTATGGTGGATACCAATATCAGGACCGATTACGACAAGATGCGTATGCTCATCCGCTACGACAAGAGTTTTGGTCGCAAGGCGTCTATCATTCAGCAGATTATCAACGAGGGCGAGATTACCGCTGTGATAAATCCTGAGTTCTCTATATCGGAACTTGATAATGACGACAATCTGATATCGCTTCTGTTCTATCTTGGAATGTTGTCCATCAGGCGTTACGACTACGGTATTACATATCTTGCTATTCCAAATATTACTGTAAAGATGCAGTTCTTTATGTATATGAAAAAATGCTATGATGATTGCATTATGTGGCGTAGCGACGACAACGAGATTGATACATTGGGTCACAGAATGGCATATTTTGGCGAGGCCGTGGAGTTTATCGGCTACATTGTATCCTGTATGAAGGAACTCTCCGATCCGAGGGATTTTGATCCGCAGGCTGAGGCTTTCGTAAAGGGATTCATACTCGCCACGATGGGCGTCAAGATGAACTTCTTCACCATCGACACCGAATGTGCCCTCAACCACGGATATTCCGATATCTTCATCAAGCCTTCCAAGGATGCCAAGCACGCCTTTGTGGTGGAACTCAAATATCTGAAAGCCAATGCGTCTGATGCTGAGGTTCTTGCCAAGGAGAAAGAGGCCGAGGAGCAGTTGCGCCAATACCTTGCCGATAGGGTAGAGGTCCGTCAACTCGCCGACAAGGGCATCTCCTGCCGTGGAATAATCCTCGTAATGAGCGGTTGCAAAAAGAGAGTTTTGAGGTATTTATAATGCACGTAGAGACGCACGGACGTGCGTCTCTTTGGTATTTTTATTAGGCGTGCGTCATTCCCTCTTCTTCTTCATCGCGTCCCGCATAGCCTTGGTGTTCAGCCATTTGGGTGAGCGGAGATACATTAGGAAGAGCAGGCCTCTTATCACCAGCTCTATGCACATAGCAATCCACGCGCCAGTGAGGCCCATTTTCTGAACCATAAACATTGCCAGTGGAATGCGTATCAGCCACATAGAAGTCATATTAAGAATATTCGGCATAATGCTGTTGCCCGCGCCCACAAAGATTCCGTAGCACACCGTCGCAATACCGAAAAACGGCTCGGCAATAGCCTCAATCCTCAAAACCTTGGTGCCCAAAGTCACAATCTCCTCATCCGGAGTCATCAGGCCCATCATCCACGGTGCCGTGATATACATTATTATGGCCATTACAGCCAGCGTTATCGCGCCCGACCACGTGGCAATCTTGGCGAAACTCTTGGCCAGCAGCTTGCGGCCCGCGCCCACACACTGCCCTATGAGAGTAGTGGCCGCATCAGCAATACCATACGCCGGCATATAGCAGATGCCCTCTATCGTAATGGCGAAAGTATCAGCCGAAATGCTCACATTGCCCAGCGGAGCCACTATCGAAACCAGAATCGTGGCCGCCAGAGCCATAATGGAGCGCTCGCAGCCCACCGGAATCGAGATCTTGAGCGCAGGATTCAGCACCTCCCTCGTGGGCCTGTACGAACCCTTCTCGCCCTTTATCTTGAGCTCCTTGCAGCGGCACACCAGATAATAAGTCATTATCAGAGAAGTAATTACGAAAGCCATAGCGCTGCCCAGTGCCGCGCCGCTTACACCCAGGCCCGCCCCCGGCACCTCAAACTCGAGGCCCAGCAGGCTGATGCTGCGGGTAGGATATATCAGGAAAAAGTTCAGCACCACGTCCATAATGCACATAGCCACATTAAGCCCGCTCGGAAACTTAACATTGCCCGAGCTCCTTAGCATACTGGCCGACAGATAGTTGAGCTGGAAGAAAGGAATACCGGCCGAGAAAATAAGGAAGTAGCTGGAGGCCATATCGCTGATATCATCGCCGCCATTAAGCCATTGCGGAAGGTATCCGCTTATCGACATACCCACTGCGGCCAGGAAAAATCCCCACACCAGGCACGCCGTAAACGACTGCCTGAGTATGCCCTTGGCCCCCTGATGGTCGTTGGCGCCTATCCTGTGGGCCACCAATACCGAAAATCCGGACACGATGCTCTCTGCCAAACCGCCTATAAGCCAGGTGCTTGTGCTCACGAGACCCACCGCCGCCGAACATTCCTTGCCCAGATGACCCACCATCGACGCATCAATATACTGCATCAATATAAACGAGATCTGGGCCATAATGGCCGGCGCCGACAATTTGGCCGTAAGACTTATCTGCTGTCTGGTAGTGAGGAGACCTCCGTCCCTGATAGTTTCCAACAGCTTGTTTTTGCTGTCTTTCATCACCTTATGTCGTCGATATTATATGGCGTCTCCTGATATACGAAATAGTTGAGCCAGTTGTTGAAAATAAGGTTTCCCGTGCTGCGCCATCTCACCAGAGGGGCAAAATCGGGGTCGTCGTATGGGTAGTAGTTTTTCGGGATATCAATGTGCAGACCCTTCTGGAGGTCGCGCTTGTATTCGGTGTCGAGGGTAAGGGCGTTGTATTCGGCGTGGCCGGTAAGGTAGAGCTCGCGGCCGCCGTTGGCCATCATCATATAGAGGCCGGCGTCCTTGCTCGATGCCAGCACCTTTATCTCCGGCACCTTGTCGATATCCTCCTTCAGGATCTCGGTGTGGCGGCTGTGCGGCACATAGAAAACGTCGTCAAAGCCCCTGAAAATCGGGTTAAAAGGGTCAAGCACAGTATGCTGGAACACACCGAAAACCTTGGCCTTGGTGTCGTGCTTCGGCACATTGTAATAATGGTAGAGAGCGGCGCAGGCGCCCCAGCAGATAAACATTTTGGCCGTTACATTCTCCTTGGCCCAGTCGAAAATCTCGCAGAGCTCCTTCCAGTAGGTAACGTCCTCGTAGTTAAACTGTTCCACGGGCGCTCCGGTAATTATGAGGCCGTCATACTTGCGCCGGCGTATCTCGTCGAAACCTATGTAGAACTGCTGCATATGCTCCACGGGAGTGTTCTTGCTGGTGTGGCTCTCCAGTTTTATGAAATCAATGTTTATCTGGAGCGGAGAGTTGCTCAGCAGCCTCAGCATATCGGTCTCGGTGGTTATCTTTATGGGCATAAGGTTCAGAATCGCCAGCTTCAGGGGCCTGATATCCTGTGCGTTGGCCCTCGAATTGTCGATTACGAAGATATTCTCTTTCTTCAGCAGCTCTATGGCTGGAAGCTGGTCTGGTATTGTGAGTGGCATAAGTATTCTGCTAATTTTGCATCCGCAAAGATAATAATTTTACAAATAAGCGCACATATTATGCAAAAGTTTTTGTGCCGCACGCAAAAAATATCCTATCTTTGCGCCAAAAATCCAGCAATATGAAGTACCGCCTGGTCCATATCATTATTTTTATGCAGCTGACCCTGTGTCTGATGCCTGCGTGGCTTGGGTGTTCCCCGTCCACGCCCGAGCTCTCCAACCCTCAACGTTCAGCATACTTTTGGAAAACAGTATATTCCAACGATTCGCTGGAACAGGCCTTTGTCCATAGCCACGGCATCAGGAAACTCTATATCAGGTATTTCGACGTAATCCTCACCGACCAGAACCGCCTGAAGCCCAACGCCACAATAAGGTTTCTTCAGCCTCCTGATACCGCCCTCCAGATAGTGCCCACCGTCTTCATAGTGGAGAAATGCCTCTACCACAACCCTGATACTCTGGCCAAGACTCTGGTGGACAGGATTTTGCAGATCTCCGAAACCCACCACGTGGCCAATGTGCACGAGATACAGATAGATTGCGACTGGACCCGAAAATCCCAGGACCTCTATTTCGGTTTCCTCCAGAGCATCAGGGACTACTGCGGCGTCAGGGGGCTGAGGCTCTCGGTTACGATACGCCTGCATCAGCTCTCGATGACTCCGCCACCCTGCGATTATGGAGTGCTGATGCTCTACAACACCGGCAACGTCCGCGATCCCCGCATAGCCAACCCCATACTCGGCTACAGCGAGGTAAGGCAGTATATAGGCCGCATCAGCAACTACAGGCTGCCGCTATGCGCCGCCCTGCCCAACTTCAAGTGGCAGATGCTGAGCGGACACGGCAATTTCAAGTCCATCCTCTACAATCTCGATATGGCCGATTCGTCTATGTATCACAAGGTTGGGGCTGATACCTACGTGGCCCTGCGCAACAAGGACGTGGCCCGCTATATGAGCGACGAGAGCTACAACGTGATGATAAACCGCGGCGACACAATAAAACTCCGCAAAGCCGAGTTTTCTGAGATTGAGAAAGTCTGCGCCGATATCAGGAGGCTCCGCCCGGGAGTGCTGAGGCAGGTGATAATATACGATTTGAATAATTACAATATAAATAATTTAACCACAGAAGAATATGAAAAGATTTTTGATTTTTGTGATTGCGTTTCTCGTCGTTAGCAATGCCTTCGCCACACGCTGCGGAGGATGGGAGGGAGAGATCAACTTCTACCTCTTCAGCCCGTTCGAGAAGCCCGAGGACAGTCCACAGGGCGCCTACTACGATTTCTGGAAAAGCTACGTGGGCGATGCCGAGCTCAACGTTTGGGATATCAACTCCCTGAAGTGGGCCGACGTTGTGGACTCCGAGAACATTATAGTGGCCACCGCGCGCAAGAAAAACGACAAGGAGATGCTTGATTATATCAAGGACCTCTCTACATACCTCAGCAACAACTCCGACCACTACAACGAGTGGAACTATCCCACCGCGGAGCGTATGGCCGAGATCCGCGACACCTACTCGCAGCTGCTTGGCAGGGCCAAGGCCTACAAGGGCACTAGGCTCAAGGACAGATATATGCTGATGGCTATGAGGTGTATGTTCCAGCTCCAGCAGTACGACCAGGTGCAGGCCTACTGGAACTCCCACGCATCCAAAGCCACCGACCAGGGCTGCCTGAAGACTATGAAGGGCCTCTACGCCGGCGCGCTCTACAGCACAAAGAAGGACGACGAGGCCGCCAGAATCTTTATGGAGCTCGGCGACCGTCAGAGCCTGAAGTACTGCCTCGACGACAAGCGCAACCTCAAGGGCATCAAGTCTATATACGAGAAAGACAACAACTCGCCAGTGCTCGCCTTCCTCATTGAGGATTTCGTGAATATGTATCAGGAGAATCTTGACGGCGACCAGCTGATTTCCGATTATTACAGCATCTCATACAACGAGGCCCGCGAGTTTATAGTCCTGGCCGACAAGGTGGTGTCAGGCAAGAAAACCAACAATCCGCTGCTCTGGAAGGAGGCTGCCGCATTGCTGTCGTCGTATCTTGGCAACGATGCCGACGCCGACAGATACATAGCAGAGTTTGCCAGAATGGGCGGCTCTCAGCGCCTTATGGACAATGCCAGGGTGATAAAGTTTTTCCAGTTTGTGAAGACCAAGAGCTACAAGACCGACCCCGACTATGTGGTATCGGAGCTTAAGTGGCTCAAGGAGATGAGCGGCAAGGTGTCGTTCTTCTACAATGCCAACGAGAGAATCAGCAACCTGCTCTATGACAAGCTTCAGAACGATCCAAATACCGCATACCTGTTCCGCCCAAGCGCATACGAGCTCTTTGAGGCTCCTTTGGATAAGGTGCTCTCTCTGCGCGAGTTCCTCAAGAACACCAAGAAGATGGACAACCTTCAGAAATACTTCTATTCCACTATGGTATACAAGCCTGCCGACGTGGAGTTCGACGACGTGCTGGGCACCCGCTGCATTGGCAAGATGGATTTCGACAAGGCCATAGAGTATCTCCAGAAGGTGCCTGCTCAGTACTACGCCAACCTCTGCCTGGGCTATTATATGAATGTGCGCAGCTACAACAAGGCCTCCTGGGACGAGCTTCCCGAGGAGATTTCCGACTATGTCCGCGAGGATCTCAAGGTAAGCAAAAACCAGCGCCTGGAGTTCTGCAAGGATATCAAGAACCTTACAGCCAAGTACAATGCTGCCAAGGGCGACGATAAATGCCGTCTGGCCTACGAGCTGGCCACAATGTATCAGAGCGCCACTCACTGGGGCGGATGCTGGTATATGAGCCACTATTACTGGTCGGTATACGGCGACGACGACGATATCTACAAGGCATACGAGAACAAGACCATCGAATACCTCAACGAGGCCGCCAAATCCAGCGACGGCAAGATTAAGAGCAGCGCGCTCTACGCCAAGGCCTGGGTTATCTGGCACGACTACGAGTATTTCTGGAACCGCTCCGACGATGGCATCACCCCCGAGATGGAATCCTCTATGGAGGCCCTCTGCAAATACTGGGACGGCGTATACGGCAAGGGCGAATGGACAATGCCCTGCGATTACGTGATGGATTTCGCCAGATCTCGATAATGGTAATTTTTCAATTGGAAAATGCGCTTCTTAATGGCTGATATTGATACTTGGGAAGCGCGAAAATAGGGGGCATTGAAATACCCCCAAAATGCTTAATGCTGAAAATAAAATAGGGAAAATCGTTTCTGTCATATAAGAAAACCATAGAGAAGCATTTTCCGTATTTTATTTTCAGCATTGGCATTTTGTCAAAAACTTGTTTTTTGACCATTTTCGAGCACTTGAATCATCTTGAAAAGCAAAATTAAGTGCTCATTTTCTAATTGAAAATTTTTATTCAATAATGCTGCAAGAAGAATTTCATTTTTTGGAAATGTGCTTTTTATTATCCCTAAAATATTATTATTTTTTTTTAAACTTTTTAACTATAGCCACGTCAAATATCCAAACAAAATAACATACCTTTGTGGAGATTAAAAATAGACAATTTCCCCTTACTGAGAATTTTTTGCTGAGAATAGTTTTATTACTGCTGATTCGAAATTAATACCTAAATAATATTATAATTAGATGAAAAAACAATTGCTTCTTGGAGTAATGGCTGGATTGTGCAGCGTGGCCAACGCTCAGAATCCCCTTATTACCAATCAGTTTACAGCTGACCCTACAGCAAGGGTCTTCGATGGTAAAATGTATGTTTTCCCATCTCACGACATTATCAGCCCAGTGGAGCCAGAGAAGGAATGGTTCTGTATGGCAGATTATCACGTGTTCTCTTCCGACAATCTTACCCAGTGGCGCGACCACGGCAAGATCCTCGATCAGAAAGACGTTCCCTGGGGTAATCCCGAGGGATATTCTATGTGGGCGCCCGACTGCGTGCAGGGCAAGGACGGCCGCTATTATTTCTTCTTCCCAAATGCTCCAAAAGAGGGCAGGGGCTTCGGCGTTGGCGTGGCCATTGCCGACAGGCCAGAGGGTCCATACAAGGCTGAGCCTGAGAATATCAAGGGCATCAGCGGCATAGATCCCTGCGTGCTTCAGGCTTCAGACGGCAACAACTATATTTTCTGGGGCGGCGGCGGACTCCGCGTGGCCAAGCTCAAGGACAATCTCCTGGAGCTTGCCGAGGACAATCCAAAGCAGACCGTTAAGTTTGGCGACCGCGAGATGACTATGATTGGTGCTGATGCTGCACAGGGTCTCCCAGAGGGCTTCAAGGAAGGTCCTTTCGCTTTCGAGCGCAACGGCAAATACTACCTCACATATCCTTGGGTTCGCGGCAAGAAGGGCGAGAAGGGTATCGACGGCAAGCCTACCGACAATCACACCGAGACTCTCGCTTACGCTATGAGCGACAATCCAATGGGTCCATACGAGTACAAGGGCCTCATTATGGAGGAGCACTACAACCACTGCTGGACCAACCACCATTCCATCGTTAACTACAAGGGCCAGTGGTACTTGTTCTATCACCACAACGACCTGAGCCCCAACTTCGACAAGAACCGCTCTATCTGCGCCGACAGCCTCTTCTTCAACGAGGACGGCACCATCCAGCTCGTAAAGCCCACACGTCGTGGCGTGGGCCTCGTAAAGGGTGACCAGATTATCCAGATCGACCGTTACTCGTCAGCATCAGCAAAGGTAAAGACCGAGTTCCTCGATCCAAAGAACACTTTCGCTGGCTGGTATATCCAGATGCCTAAGGGTGAGAAAGTTACTTTCAATGGCGTGGATTTCGGATACTACACTCCTCAGCAGGTTACAGTACGCTACCGTGCCAAGAAGGCTGCCGATGCCATCATCACAGTGGACGGCAAGTCTACCACCGTTGCCCTGAGTCCTTCGGCCAACTGGACCAACGCAACTGCCACAGTGTCAGCTACAATAGACCGCGTACAGAATATCACAGTGTCAGCTGACAAAAACACCATCGAGATAGATTATATCCAGTTTGGCAAGTTTAAGGCCACAAATCCTCCCGAGGGCAAGAGCGTTGAGAACTGCATCCCCGGCGCTCAGTATCCTTGTGTTGACGATCAGCACAGAGCCACTTTTATGCTCCACGCACCTACAGCTCACACCGTGGCTGTGGATATCTGCAACAAGGTTTATCCTATGACCAAGGATTACGACGGCAACTGGAAGGGTACCACCGATCCTCTCGTAGTGGGTCCTCATTACTACCGCCTCGTGGTGGACGGCGTTAACGTAAACGACCCCAACGTATACACAGTATATGGCGCTGGCAGCAGCTTCAGCAACATAGATATTCCTGAGAGCGAGGCTGATGCTGCCTACTACACTTTCAATAAGGACATTCCTCACGGACAGGTTCGCGAGTGTCAGTACTGGAGCCCAAGCCACAACAGAATGCGCCGCTGCTACGTTTACACTCCTGCCGACTACGACAAGAGCAACAACAAGTATCCTTACTTTATCCTTCAGCACGGTATGGCCGAGAACGAGACCGGCTGGCACGTTCAGGGCAAGATGGCCAACATTATGGACAACAACATTGCCGCCGGAAAGGCTGTTCCTATGGTGGTAGTGATGGACAACGGCGATTGCGACTACGGTATGGGTGCTATCCCCGGCGAGACTATGGCCGATTTTGGCGGCAAGTTCGAGCAGGTGGTTCTCGAGGAGCTGATACCTTACGTAGAGAGCACTTTCCGCGTATACACCGACCGTGAGCACCGCGCCATCGCAGGCCTCAGCTGGGGTGGTCATCAGTCGTTCGACATTGGTCTTACCCACACCAACCTCTTCTCTGGCATCGGCGCATTCTCGGGCGCAATCTTCGTATTCCCCGGCGCCGACGTCAAGACTCTCTGGAACGGTGCTTTTGCTGATGCTGCCAAGTTCAACAAGGACGTTAAGGTGCTCTTTATGAGCAACGGTACCGAGGAAGGTCTCGGCGGTATGGCTCTCGACAAGATGCTTAAGGATGCCGGTATCAACTACACCCGCTACGTATCTCAGGGCACAGCACACGAGTGGCTCACCTGGCGCCGCAGCCTCAACGAGTTCGTTCAGCTCGTTTTCAAGAAGTAAGTTTTTCCTAAAATGGAAAGTTTTTAATTCTCTAAGAGGTTAAGAGAAATAAGAGCCCTTTTTTTAAGAGGCGGATTTTTCTGCGAAAACTCCGCTGTGAAGTGTAAGAGCCTTACTGATGGGGGCTCTTATCCTCATTAAGTAATTTTTGCTAAAAAATTACGCCTCTTAAGATTAATGGCAATGCTCTTAACTCTCTTAACCTCTTAGAGAAATAATATAATTATATTCAAAAATCTAAAAAATGAAAAAATTAATTTTAAGTTTTCTTTCGCTGATTATGATTATGGGTCAGGCGATGGCCCAGATACAGTTCAGTGACTATTTCGAGAAATCGACCGCCGAGCCATTAGCTACTCAGAGCGACGGCTTTATCCGCAGATGGCTTGTATTGGAACCTATCAGCAAGCCAAACCGCGGCAACACTGTCTTCACCGACAGCTATATCCGCACAGAGTTTGCCAAGGAGTATTTCAAGGACCAGATGACCGTGATGCCTACCGACGGCAAGAAGGAGAAGGCAAACATTGTGGTAGAGGTTATCGACAAGAACGCTCAGCCTCAGCGCGGCTGGAATATGAAGCCTCCTGTACTGAAGGAAGCCAAGGCTACCCTGGCTTGGCACAAGCTCGACAGCAAGCTCTACAACTTCAAGCTCTACCGCTTTGCAACAACCCTCAAGAAGCAGAACTACGGCGTATTGTTCTTCGTGGTTACCACAGTGGTTTGCGACCAGGATCTCAAGGACGTGCGCCTCTCAGTGGGCAGCAACTCTGCCTCTATGTGGTGGGTAAACGGCGATGAGGCTCTCATCCTCTCCGGCGACCGCCGTATGGTGGCTGACGACGGCACCTCTAAGCGTCTCACTCTCAAGAAGGGCGAGAACGTAATCCGCGGTATGGTAATCAACGGCCCAGGTATGAGCGACTTCTGTGTCCGCATCAAGGACGAGAACGGCAACATTGTCACCAACTTCAAGACTAAGTAACATAAGTTCTACAAAAATTATATTTTAGCCTTCGGCGTTTTTTTTAGAACATAAATTACCACGAATTAACATAAATTATTCATAAATTTTTACTCTGAATAGTAATTTTGGAAAAATTCTTGGTAATTTTTGATAATTTTTGTTAGAAATAAAGCCACCGAAGGTGGCTACTCGAAAACATAATTCAAAGTATTCAAAATGAAAAAATCACTTATAGCGCTTGGACTGGCAGCACTCGCTCAGTCCGCTATGGCGCAGGATGGTCAGCCTTGGATTCACGACCCATCCACCATTATGGAGTGCGACGGCAAATACTACACATACGGAACCGGCGAGAACGGCATTATGTCGGAGGATGGCTGGAACTGGCATTCGGGCGCTATCCGTCCACACAGATGCGCTGCTCCCGATTTCATCAAGATCGGCGACCGTTACCTCTGCGCCTACGGTACCTCGGGCGGCGGCTTGGGCGGCACACACTACGGCATCATCAATACTATGTGGACCAAGTCGCTGGACCCAAACTCCCCAGATATGAAGTACACCGATCCTGTGGAGGTTGTAAGAATAGATACCGACGACGACTGCGACCCTATCGACGCTTCCCTGATGATGACTCCCGACGGCCGCCTCTTTATGAGCTACGGTACATATTTCGGATTTATCCGCATCGTGGAGCTCGATCCCAAGACAGGCGCTCGCAAGAGCCCTCTTCCTGACAAGAATATCGCCATCGACTGCGAGGCCACAGCCCTCATCAACCGCAATGGCTGGTATTACCTCCTCGGTACCCACGGCACCTGCTGCGACGGCGTAAACTCTACCTACAATATCGTTGTAGGCCGTTCGCGCGACGTTATGGGACCATACGTCGACAATGTGGGCCGCGATATGATTATGGGCGGCGGCAAGATGGTGGTGGCAGCCAACAACCGTCAGGTAGGCGCCGATCACTTTGGCCGTTTCGTGGAGTGCGCGGGTCTGGAGAAGACTTCCTTCCACTGGGAGGCCGATTTCGACAAGGGCGGCCGATCAAGCCTTGCCATCCGTCCATTGCTCTGGAAAAACGACTGGCCAATGGCTGGTGAGCTCTTCCAGGAGGGCGTTTACGAGATTACTTCCGAGCGCCGCGGATATGCACTCGAGCTTGGCGTGGATTTCGTAAGAATGCAGAGCGCAAGAGTTCCTCATTGGGGTATGCCAGCTGACACTGTGCTTCCTCCAGTAAAGGAGCAGACTTTGGCTGAGGTAATCGGCGGCTGGAGCAAGGACGCCATCCCTGCACGCATCGGCGATTATATGGGCCGTCCTCATCAGAAGTGGCAGATTCAGTTTATTCCTGAGGCTGGCGGATTCCTCGGCGGTCAGTACGCAAGAATCTCCATCCAGGGCACCAACAAGACTCTTGCCGCCACAGCCGACGGCGAGGTTACTGTAGCTCCCGAGTACAACGGCGACGCATCTCAGCTCTGGAAGATAGAGCAGCTGGTAGACGGCACCTACAAGGTAACCAACAAGAAGACCGGCAAGGCCCTGATATCTCCATCCGACACCAATCCTTCACTTGGCAATTTCGATTTCAACAACGACAATTGCAAGTGGAACTTCAAGAGAATGTAATCCATCAATCAGCCTTTTCGACTGATTATAGAGAGTAATGATTTTCTCTATTTTATTTTCGGCATTGGCATTTTGTCAAAAGCTTCATCAATTTGCGGTGAGTTTTTTCAATTGGGAAATGCTTAATGCCGAAAATTAAATACTCAACTTTCGCAAGTTAATAATTAATATTCTCTAAGAGGGTAAGAGGGGTAAGAGTTTATGTATTAGTTTTTTTAGAGATTTTGTTCGCAAGCGAACGGAGGGTAAGAGCACACCTATTTATGCTCTTACCCTCAGAACCGTTAGGTTCTACTTCTCTTAAAAGATTAAATCTCTTAACTCTCTTAACCTCTTAGAGAACAAAAAATCAATACAAGCACCTACAATTAACTTGCGAAAGTTGAGTAAAATAGAGAAAATTGTTAATTACAAAAAAATCAGAATAAACATATCATCATAACAATGAAAAAACTATTATTGACAGCAGCTGTGGCTGCTTCTGCATTTATGCTTTCGTCTTGCGGAGGCTCTCAGAACAACGAGCCTTGGGCCAAGGGCGGCATCGAGACAGGAAAATACCGCAACTACTTTGCCGAGATGGGTCACTCTCAGGCCGAGATCGACGCCAAGCTTCAGGAAGTCTTCAACGAGGTGTTTGTAAACGAGGACACCAAGGTTTACTTCGAGGTGGGCGACTCTCTGGGCTACGTAAGCGATATCAAAAACCACGACGTACGTACCGAGGGTATGTCTTACGGCCTGATGCTTGCCGTTCAGTGGGACAAGAAGGATATCTTCGACCGCATCTGGCGCTGGTGCAAGCTTTATATGCAGCATCAGGACGGTCCTCTGAAGGGCTATTTTGCCTGGAGCTGCGATACCGAGGGCAAGCACTTCTCTGATGGCCCTGCATCAGACGGCGAGCTCTATTACGTTACCTCATTGCTCTTTGCGTCCAACCGCTGGGGCAACGAAACCGGAATCAACTATCTGGCCGAGGCTCAGAATATCCTCAACTGCAGCTGGGAGAAGGACGGCACAGTGCCTGACTCTCTCAAGGATGCCGATCCCCGCCGCCAAATGTTCTTCAAGACATATCCTTTCATCAACAAGGAGACAAAGATCATCACCTTTACCCCTCAGGGCTTTGGCGTAAACTACACCGACCCATCATACAACTTGCCTGTATTCTACGAGATATGGGCCAAGTATGCCGAGGACGGCCGCGCCGACTTCTACCTTGAGTGTCAGAAGGCTTCGCGCGAGTATCTCCACAAGTCAATCGACAGCCTCACAGGCCTCAATCCCGACTACAACAACTACGACGGCAGCGTTATGGAAAACCGCTGGATGAAGCCTGCCTTCCGCTACGATTCTTGGCGCGTGCCTATGAATATGGCTCTCGATTTCAGCTGGAGCAACGCCGACCGTGAGTGGCAGATGAAGTACGCCGCCACCATCCAGAACTTCTTCTACAGCAAGGGCATCGACAGCTATCTCGACCAGTATCAGATAGATGGCTCGCCTGTAGTAGACACACTCCAGGCTGGCAACGGCGACGCCAAGGTTGTGAACCTCCGCCACTCTGTAGGCTTGGTTTCCACACTTGCCACCACCTCGCTTATGACCAACAATCCTCACGCCAAGGAGTTTGCCGAGCGTCTCTGGAACTCAAAGAACGAGCCTTACGAGGACGGCTATTTCGACGCCTACTACGACGGAATCCTCCGCCTCTTCGCCTTTATGCATATGAGCGGCAGATACCAGGTAATCGGAAAGAGATAAGGCTCCATAACAGCCCTATGTGAAACGCAACAGCACGGTCCCCGAGCGGAGCCGTGCTGTTGTTGTTTTTGTACGTAAATGCCTTATTTAGTGGCAAAGGTATAAAAAAATTATTATATGTGGATATTATTTTATATTTTTGCTCTCACTGATTTTCTTATACTTATAGTTATGATGGATACCTTATTGGAATTTGTAAATTCCTGCAATACATATATTTGGGACGTTACTATTTTTCTGCTGATAGCCAGCGCCCTTTATTTTACGTGGAGAACCCGTTTTATTCAGCTGAGGCTTCCCGGCGGTCTGATGCGCGTGTTCGCCAGCCGCGAGGGCCGCGACAAGGAGAACTCCATAGGCGCTTTCCAGGCCTTCGCCACCTCGCTGGCGGGCCGCGTGGGCACGGGCAATATCGCGGGCGTGGCTTCTGCTATTTTTGTGGGAGGCCCCGGCGCGGTGTTCTGGATGTGGGTGATGGCGTTTTTCGGCGCTGCCACGGCGTTTGCGGAAAGTACTCTGGCTCAGCTGTATAAGCGCAAGGGCAAGGATTCTTTCTACGGCGGCCCCAGCTATTATATGCAGCACGGCGTGGGCAAGAAGTGGATGGGCGTTTTGTTTTCGGTACTGATGCTCTTTACTATGGGCACGGCCAATCAGTTTGTGCAGAGCAATACCGTGAGCGTTAGCATCGGCGAGTTTCTGGGCGTTAGTCCTATGTGGGTGGGTCTGGTGCTGATGCTGGTTACTCTCGGCGTCATCTTCGGCGGTGTGCAGCGTATTGCGAGGTTCTCGGCCATTGTGGTTCCCATTATGGCTGTGGGATATATCAGCATATCGCTGGCTGTTATTCTTGTGAATTTCGAGAAGATTCCCGAGGTTTTCGGTCTTATTTTCGATAATGCTTTCGGCATCCGTCAGGTGGGCGGCGCCACTATCGGAATGGCCATCAGCCAGGGCATCAGGCGCGGACTGTTCAGCAACGAGGCCGGCGAGGGCACTACTCCAAACTCGGCCGCCACGGCTGATATCTCTCACCCCGTTAAGCAGGGCATCCTTCAGTCGATAGGCGTGTTTGTGGATACTTTGGTGATTTGCAGCTGCACGGCTTTCCTCGTGCTGATTTCGGGCAATTATATGAGCGGCCTCGACGGCATCCTGCTCACCAAGAGCGCTATGGATACTCTTGTGGGCAGCTGGGGCAACAATTTCCTGACTCTGGCGGTTCTCTTCTTCGCCTTCAGCACCATTGTGGCGAATTATCTCTATTCCGAGATTAATATCCGTTTCCTCACCAAGAAGAAATGGCCGATTACCCTTATGAAGGTGGCAACCGGCGCTTTCATTATCGTTGGCAGTCTCCTGGAGCTTCAGGATATCTGGATTATCGTGGATTTCTTCCAAGGCTCTATGACAATCCTGAGCCTCATAGCCCTTGTATGGCTCTCGCCAAAGGTGATTTTCCTGCTCAAGGATTATATGCAAAAGCTCAAGGAGGGCAAGGACCCCGAGTTCCACAGAAGCGAGATGAAGGAGATTGAGGCGGATTTGGACGCGTGGGATTAGGTTATTTGTGGAGTAGTTCCAGTATTCCGAATATGGTAACGCTTGCCATCACGAACATTAGGAATGGATTTGTTGCAGATTTCTCGCCGTATTTCTGCAACAATACATTAATGTCGCAATTCTCCTCTTTTCTGAGTTTCAGTTGACCTTTGCCTGGAATGCGTGACGTGAAAAACGGCCACAATACCTTCGAGACGTATTTCTTGTTTTTGTCGGGGAAATTTACAATTGGATTGTATTTGTCCTGATTTTTGAACAGGTCGGAATATTCAAAATTCCACACCTCTCCCTCCTGATAGAGAACGCCTACCAGTATATTGTCCAATTCCAGTTTATATGCAGTTATGTTTGAAGTGTTGGTCATAGTAATATTAAGTTCAAGACTTTTGATGATAGTTTCTATGCAAATTAAGTGAATATTTGAATAATTTGCAAATTTTTAGGGGAGAACGATAAGATATTCTGAAATTTTATAATACTTGTGCAGATAGGTTGCACTATTGAGCATTATTTTTGCATTCGTAAATAATGATGTTGAATTCTTGTTTACAATTATTATTATGAGAAATAATAACATTTCATTGTAACGTTTTATTTTTTATGTGAATGTTTGTTTTTCTCATATTAATAGTGTATTTTAGCAAAACCATTTTAATTCTTAACATATTATGTCAGTCAATAATATTGAAAGTTCTTTGTTGAAGAACATAAAATATAGCCTGTTAACTAAATGGTTGGATGGGGATACAGAAATAATGCACATAGATAATATTTTGTCTATGGCAGGAGCAATGTTGTTCCCATTTTTGGACGAGGTGACAATATGTTTGGATAATTCTATTATTCAGAAAAAAGGAACACTGAAATATTTGGTTGATTCATTACGTCGTTTTTCAAGGAAGAATAAAAGTGTTTTGTCGAAATATTCTTTTGATGCGCTTTCTTTCGCCTTGAAGAAGGAATGGCTTTCTTCGATAGATTTTCAGAATAAGAAAGATATTGCCAAATGTGTTAGTATAATTCAAAATATAGAACCTGATGGATTTTTTTCTATCAAAGGAAATGAAAAAGTTTGGAATTCAATTGTCAATTTGGGTGTTGATGAACTTGATCCCATATACGGAGATTCTGAATATGAAAACCAACTTAATGGAAACAACGTTTCTGATAAAAGTGTAAAAATAGTAAAGACATTGCCTAATCTAGAAACAAATGCCTTCAATAAGAAGTTAGAAGATTTTTGGCGTAATAATATTGTGTCAGAAACTTATTCTGTTGATATGCCATTTGTCTGGAAACTTCGTATTTCAGAAACAAATTATTCTATTTTGAAAGAGTTGCTTTCCCAGGCTTCCAATCAGAAGAAATCTGTCTTTTTGTCGTTCCACGCCGAAAAACTTCTTGTTTTTGGTGCTGAATGGTTTCGTCGTGAATATGAGGGTAAGGGAGATAACGCATTTAAAGATTTTGCCAATAATATTCAGGCCAAAGACATTTTTGATTACCTGCCTTCTGATAAATGGGATAAATATGTCTATAAGGGTGAGGCTTATGATTGTTGGCTATATTCTTTGTATGTTCTTGGAGGATTGCCTATTAATTATACTTCCAATAATCTAAACCAACTTTACGATTCCATTTTCAGAGCGATGAATGGAGATTCTAAGGCGTTGATTTCAGAGAAAAACTTTAATAATACTGCAATCTTGAACTCATTAAAGGAAGGTGGTTCTTTGTATGCATTTGTGTCGAGCATTATTGATAAGGATTTACCTTTTAATGAGGATGATATTGCAAACTCTATAAAAATTCAGGATTTTATTCGGCGTATTAATGAAGGTAAAAAGCGAAGCCGGTCTGAAAAATTCAGTTTTGATTGGATTGTTTATTACGACAATGAATCTGATTTGGCTGAAAGAAAAATACGTATATCATTTGTTCCTGAACGTGATGGACAACTGCATTCTTTTGTGTCGTATAGGAGAATGCAATTCGATTGGGGCATAGTGGAAGCAAATGAAATTACTTCATTTGTGATAAAATGTCAGTTCAATAATGCCGAGCCATTTACAATTTTGAGATTCAGCAATCAATATAATGGTTTCTTTACAGGTTGGACTTCTAATAATTATATAGATGTCGATAATCACCATACCTCAAAATCATACATTGATTCTATCAAATTGTATATATCATACAAGATTGATGATGAGGAGAGATCGGTAGTAATTCAAAAATTGGATTATAAGAATCATTATTTGCAGTTTTATAAAGGTGCACAAGATTACATTTGGGAATCTTCTATTCATTCAGGTGACGAAACAGCCGTTTTGTTTAGGAATGATATGCATTTGGATTCAGATAATCTCAAATCAACTTCTTTGTCGTTTTTCGAAACAGATCTTGCTGACAATTACTATTGGTGTAAGTTTTCAGATAATTGCAAATTGGTGGATGGCAATGGTGCTGAGACATTATTGAAAAGACGTGGTTCGGCCATTGAGATACGTCCTAAGTACCAACGCAAGACTATTGAATATATTAATGATAATGTAAAATATGTTTCGGACGGCGCAGAGTCATTTGTTCCTCTAATTATTGGATCGGATGGATTCGATGTTTTTATTTATGAAGATGACGATGAGAAACAATTGTATCCCAAGGATTATATATTATTATATAAGACACCTGAGGTTCAGCATTATAAACAATGGGATAATCCAAATCAGGGCTTCTTGAAGTTGAAAGTTGAATACTTGGGTAGAGAATCCGTTATTGAGGCATATTATTTACCTGATGCTTTCAAGACAGGCGTTAGGCGCAATTTGGAAAAAGGTGAAATAGTTTTTTGTCGCCGAATTTCAAATATCAGAATTGGGAATAATCTCATAGACAACAATATTTATCGTGATGATCCAAAACGCAATAAATATGATGATACGATAAATATTAGTATTGGAACAGAAGTTGAGTACATAGAACTCAGGGTTTACCGTCCTTCGTATAAATTGGTCTTGTCTTTCAACGACAAACCTATCTATGTAACATTCGATAAGGACAAAATTGTAGAAATTCCAATTGTTAACAGCGATTGTATGTCAATTCATACAATTGATGAAGGCGGAAAAAGATACAAACAAAAACAGAATGTTGGATTTTGCGATTTCGAGGAAGAGATTTCCTGGGTGAAGTCAAATACTAATCTTCCTATTGAACAGGGAAAGATAAGATACATTGTAGGGAATCAGGAAAATGATTACGGAGTTGGTTTGGGCAAAGTGAGGGTAAGTAGGGAGTTTCAGTCAGAATACTCTTTTTACTATTGGTCTATGCGAGAAAACGAGTCACCAATCCAACTCAAAATTCAATATGATGATGTAAATGAGGTAATGACTTTGGAGAAGACTTATCATAATAAATCTGGTATAATTTTCCAGAGTCTAAGGGATTTAAACCCTCCTCGATATTGGTTGCCCAATATTCATAAGGAAAAAAGTTTTTATGAGTTCAATATTGATATCGATACGAAAATAAAGTGTATTGAAATAGCAATAGAACACCATATTTACTTCAAGATGTTTGAACCTTTGTATTCTTTGATTCCTGAAACTACAGGTTTGAAAGACAATGAAATCGTGAAATTGTTTTTCAAATTTGCAGAAAGTAAAAACAATCAAATTTCAGAGAAAGAGTATGAAGGATTGCATAGGTTTGCTGATGAATTTATGTTTGATTGGCTCTTTTTGCAACGGAGGGCCTGGACTGATGCTTGCAAAGCAAGTGAAGAGAAAAAACAATTGGCAAGAAAATTGTTTCAATCGAATCCCAAATTGAAAAACAAATCATTAGCCGAACGTGTGGCATACAGACGAATAGTTGAAACTTATTGGTCGGGTGATTATCCTCAGCTTCTTGACAAAGAGCGATGGCAACCTAAGGGAAGGAAAGTTGATAGTCAGGCCATTAAATTTATGAATAGTTTTGTAGATCACCACGAATTTACTGGTCGTGGCCGCAACTATGATACAATAAAGAATTTCCTGCACGATTTGTATGAGCGGGATGATTCTTTTGAACTTATATACAAAAAAATCAGTGAAGAACTTTTTATTAACTAAATATGAGATTTTCAGAACTATACAAAAATAGTAAGTTGGCAGTAAGAGAGGCGTTAACTGCAATGTGGTGCAGTAATGGCTCCAACGAAAGTCAAAAGTCTTATGCAAGGCAGATAAGACAATTACTTGATACTGATGAAGTATTTGCTCCTGAAGATGCTATGCCTTTGGTTCAATGTATGAATTCATACGAGCCATTAAAAACGGCTACATTACAGCAGGCGAATGCTCTTGTGGATGGTATGTGGAAAAAGAATTATCATCCATACGAGCACCAGTATCAGTGTTGGAAAACCTTGTCGGAAACTACTAATGAAGGTAAGGTGAAGTCTATAGTAGTAACCACAGGCACAGGTTCGGGAAAGACCGAATGTTTTATGATGCCGTTGATTGCTGATTTGCGTAAGAATCAAAACAACACACCGTCAATAAAAGCGATATTCCTTTATCCATTAAATGCTCTTATGGAAGATCAGAAGGAGCGTTTGCAGGAATATTTGGAAGGGTCTAATTTAAAATTTGCTGTTTATAATGGCAATTTGCCAGAAGATGAGACAGACGACAATCTACAGCAGATAGCAGACGAGAGGACAAAATTTCCAAATATTCTTGCAACAAGAAAGGAAATGCGCAGCAGAAAACCAGATATTTTGCTTACCAATCCTACAATGTTGGAGTATATGCTTTTGAGAGACAAGGATAGAACCCTATTTGTGGAAAATTCTCTTAAGTGGATTGTTATTGATGAGACTCATACCTACACAGGTTCGGCCGCTGCGGAGCTTGCTATGCTTATGAGAAGAGTTATGCTTGCTTTTAAGGTAAATTCCGACAATGTACGTTTTGCTACGTCTTCAGCTACAATTGGAAACGGAGAAGATGCAAAGGAGGCAGACCGTAAACTGAAGAAATTTATTTGTGGTATCAGTGGACAATCAGATAATCAGATTGATATTATCAAAGGCAAACGTGTGGATGCCGACAAGCCATTGAACAATGCTGATGCAGAAAAATGCAAGAAGATTCTTTTCGACAATGAGTATTTGCCTTTGGACAAGATAATTCCAGGGAACAATCTGTCAATAGAGCAAAGATTAGCCAAATTGGACGAATATTGTGAGTTGGGATTAAAGGCTAAGGTTCATTTCTTTGATAAGGTTTTGACACAAGGTCTTAAGGTAAATCTGACAAACATAAAGGACGGATGTTTCCAAATCTCTTCGGAAGTACCGTCTTCAGAAGAGGGTAAGTCTCCTTATTTGGAATTGATGAGATGTTCGAAATGTGGAGAATATTTGGCACTGGGAGAAAGTCAGAGTCTTGAAGAAGGTACATTCGGAGCTTCAACTATATCAGATAATGATATGTTTGATTTCGATTCAATTGGCAATAACCGTAAAGTTCTTCTTTTTGGTCTTACACGAAATACTGAATTGGATCCTGAAGTCGGCAATTACTATGTGGAAATTAAGGACAATAAATTTTCTGAATCAAAACCTGAAACTGAAAAATGGAATGTTGTTGTAAATCCAAAATGTAAGTGTCCTCATTGTGGTTCAAGAATTGGCAAAAATGATGAAGATTCTGATTCGAACGATCAAATAGATTACAAAACAATTAGTTCGTTCAGAGTTTCTTCTGATTTTGTGTCAAGGATAATAGCGCCCGTTGTAATCGACAACTTAAATGAGGCTGTAGATGATAAGGACAAGAAGCCTCATAGAGGTCAGCAGTTCATCAGTTTTGTTGATAGTCGCCAGGCCGCCGCAAAGGCAACTCTTCAACAGAATCTTGAACAGGAAAGATTGTGGGTTTATAGCAGAGTTTTCAATGAACTCAATAAACGTAAAGCAGAGACAGAACCTCAAATAGCAAAACTTGAAAAGAAGTATAATACATTAAAAGAAATGGAAGGTTTTGAGTCTGATGCTGAAGATTATCTGAAGCAGATAGAAAAACTCAAGGCTTCGTATCTTACTTGGTCAGATGTTTTCAATCTTTTGAAAAACTCTCCCGAGTGTGATTTCTTATGCGAGCAATTTGCTAATAGAAGCAAAAATAGTGAAGAGGTTGATGAGAATGGCAAACCTACAGAGGATACCAAGGTTAAGTACATTTACTCTGTAATGATTGAACTTTTGGGAAGACGTCCTGCCTCGGCCAAATCTCCTGAGACAATGGGTTTGTTTTGTTCTTATTATCCAAGGCTTGATGAGAAAATTGTTTCATTACCTCAAAGCGTTGTTGAATTTAACAGCAAAATTGAAAAAGATGAAAACAAGATTACATTGCAGGATTGGAAAGATTTGCTGAAAATTTTCCTTGACTACAATGTTAGGTCAAATATGTCCGTATTCCTCAAGGATCCTAAGTACAAGAAATTTGATATCAAGAAAGAGTATCAGCGTTTCCAGACCCAGAAAATACCTACAAGACCTGCAAGTTTTCCTAGTCTAAGAATCGAGGAGGATTATGATGGCAAAAAGAAGGAGCGTGTTGGTGAATTAAAGACAAATCCTGGCAATGTTGTCATTTTGTTAGCTTCATTGCTTGGTAATGACTATAAAACAGTGGTTAGTCTTTATGAGAAAGAACTGTCAAACGTTTTGGAGGACCTCAAAAAGGATTTAGTAGAAACAACAGTTCAAAATACTGAAAATGGTCTCCTGGAAAAGGAGGACATTTCTCATAGTGAGACTAACTATCGTTTCAATTTGATGAATCTCGGTTTCAAATTGTACGACAATGTATTTATTTGCAATACAGCAAAATACAATACTTCAAGGCCTGTTCTTAGACCTGTAGATACAGTCTTTAAAGGATACTCGCCATATCTGATGGATGTGAAGGCTCAATTTCCGGGTTCCTCCGAAACTTGGTTGCCTTTCCCATATATCAACGGAAAAGATAACAATGGCTCTCAGATTTCGTCTAGCGTTATTTTTGATTGGGGCAAATCGAATAGAAAATCATTGTTTGATAATGGTTTATGGGGTGACGATGGATGCTTTTCTGACAGGTATTCTACTATATTGAATTACCCAGAGATTTTCATACAGGCAGAGCATACCGCTCAGATCGACAAAATTATTGCCAAGCAAAGCCAGGATATGTTCAAGTCAGGGTATATCAATATTCTTGCTTGTTCTACTACTATGGAGATGGGTATCGACCTTGGAAACCTGGAACTCGTGATGATGAATTCTATTCCACCTCATCCAGCAAACTACAAACAGCGTGCAGGACGAAGCGGACGTGACATTATGAACAATAACCGCAGTGCGTGTATCACAATGTGTGGAACTGATTCCATAGGTCTTAGAACTCTCAGGGATCCGCTTGGTACTATCATCAACAGAAAGACTGATGTCCCCATAGTGGATCTGATGAGCAAGCAAGTAATTCAGCGCCACGTAAATTCATATTTGTTGAGAGAGTCAAATATTTTTTCTAAAGGTAAAAATGTCAATAACCTCGACCAGCGAATTATAGACTTTTTTACAGTGCTAAGTTTCGATTCTGTTGCTTCTAAGTTAGGCACTAATGTCATAGACGCCAATTCCAATCCTCATTATCCCAATGAAGGCTTGTATAATCAGGAAAGTTCTAAATATCAAGCTTTTGTTGATTGGTTAAATAATGAATTGCCAGACAATGACTTGAATTATTTGATTCACGACACGTTGTTTGAATCAAAGGGTAAAGTTGTTATTACCAATACAATAGCAGAAATTACACGATGCAATAAGGAACTCGAAGAAAAGGCTTTGGGCATAGGTAAGCAATACGATAACTATATTAAGGAGTTGAAGGAGAAAAAGAATAAAAATACTCAAGCAGAAATCAATACGTATATCAATACAAGTGTTGAGCCTTTTGCCAAGTATGGACGCTCTATCAAGTTCAAATATAATGAGTTGCTGGCTCAAGGATTGTTGCCTTATTTAGCAACCCATAGGTTTTCACCAAACGCTAATATGCCTGTAAATGTTATTGAATTTGATGTAAATTTCAATAACAAATCATCGGTTTCGTCAATGGTCTCGAATCCTTCGTATCCGTTGCAAGAATCTTTGTCGCAGTACGCTCCTGGCAATACAATTGTTCTTAGCAATAGGGCAAAGGTAGTTAGAGGCTTGCTTACTACCGGTATGTTCAAGGATGTTGCAACTTTCAAAAAGGTATATACCGATGGAAAGGATGTTGTTATTGGAACAGAGAACAAAGACAAGCTGGAAACTTTAAAGGATTGGCCTACAAATGGCAAGCCAGATCTTGAGTTGATAGAGCCTTACGCTTTCATTCCTAATATAAACGAAACCGATACTCGAGCCGTCGACAGGACTCCATACACAAGGGTAGATGCTCAGTTGATTGGAGCAGGCTCTTGGCCTCAAGAGAATTCTGCCCACTTGATATCACCCCGTATTAGTGGGGATACTGGCGATTCCAAGATCCTCTACTATAATGATGGTATTGGCTATGGATATTCGTTTTGTCCAGAATGTGGCCTGACGGTGTTGGAAAATCATCCTCATAGTATTGGCATTATGGATCACAACAATATTCAAAAGGTTGGTCCCAACAGCAAGCCTAAAAAGTGCAATGCAAAGGTTAGGCACAATGTGATTATTGGAAATACAATCCAGACCGATTACTGCGAGATTCGTATCAAGAAGAATGCTGGCTCTCAGTGGATTGATAGCAAAAAGGAGAGTCTTTCTCTTACCTTGGCAATAATTTTTACAAAATTGTTGGCAGAGTATCTTGGCATAGAGCAACGTGATATTACTTTCACAATAATGCCCAATGGCAATATCTGTATCTTTGATACCAATTCAGGAGGCTCAGGTTACTCAAAGCGTTTGGGGGATTGGGAGGTTTTGAATATAATTATCGACAATGCATTGAGTTTGTGTCGTGATATCAAGCACAAAGAGGATATTCTCGATAGATACACTATGCGCTATCGTGATGATATTAATATTAAGGAGGCAAAGCAATGGCTTGAAGCCGAAATTGGTTGTCGCAAGATTTTGCCAGATGTCGTGTCTTCTTTTTTCCCTTTGGCAGTAGAGACAAATATGACTAAGTTGATAAACACTTGCGAGAACGCCCGTAGTGTCAAGTTGTTTGTTTCCTCTAATGATGGATTCAACGATTGGAACTACAATGATGGTGATTCTAGCTGGCGCAATAGGGTTTTCAATTTAATCAATAAGAGCAAGGTTGGTCTTCATATAATTTCTGACAAGGCTGATTTGCCTACTCCGATAAAGTTAATGCTAAATCCTGCAATGGATTGGATATCAAGTTTAACTATTGGCAAGAATCCTTTGAAAGAATTATATCCTTTGGCTTTGATAGACGGAACTCTCTTCTTTACAGCAGAAAAGAATTTTGCTGTAATGGATCAGAATTGGGGAAGTCAGCCCTTGTATTGTGTAGGTGAGGCAATACTTGATTTTGCTTCGTCAACATTGTCGTTGGAGATCAGTCATATTGAAAATGTTGTTAAATTCACATTGGACGAAGCCTCTTCGCGTTATTCTACAACCAAAGGTCTTCCTATGCTTGTAAACAGCAAGTGTGAGGCATTGGTTGAAAAATTTGGCGCATTTGTTAAGACCTCTTCTCCTGACTCTACTTTGAAAATCTCATATCAGGATGAGCATTTGAAGAGTTGCATTGGAATAGTGGCTACTCTGCATTTTATTGAACATTTTATTAAGATGTTTGGTAAGAAGTTCGAACTGGATTTTAAGGTCGAAGAATATGCCGATCCAGATACGTATAATTGGCGTGGTATTGATATTAAGGATAATATGCTACAGAGGGATAGAGATGAAAAATTGATGGAACTGGCTATTGATTGGTGTGTTGGCCTTGATATAGACGGCAAGGTGAACGAACTTCATCCTCTCCCCAAACGAGCACTTCCTCATTGGAGGATTCTGTCATTTGAATGTGAAGGCAAGCAGTTGAACTTCTATCCGAATGGAGGTATCATCAATGAATGGTTCCCTGATAGGGACGAGAGAAGTACACATAGTTTGTCTGTAACCAACATATCAACTGAGGATAATGTTAAACTTTACCGAAGATCAGATATTATGTATGATGTAGAATTGAAAGGTTTTTAATATCTGAATTAGGTACTCTTTTATAAAAACGAGATTGTTCAATTAAGGACAATCTCGTTTTTGTATGCTTTTTAGAGATACGTTTGGCTGATGAAATTTGGCGAGGATTCTAATTAGTTTTCTTAAAATGGAAGATCCATTGGAGGACACTGTGCTAACAGTTTAGAAACTATTGACTTCATTGAATCCAATAATTTTACCAGTTCTTCCTCAAAATTGGTATCTGAGTCACAAGATATAATTTCTTTTTCCGCTCCCAAATAACTAGTCAGTGTACAAGGATAGACGTCTGAAATATTGTAACTTGTGGCTAAAACAAGCATTGAATAACCGCCCAAATCGGGTGCATTAAGGTACAATGAATGTGAGATTATTGGGGATGAAGTCTGATATGGGTTGATTCTCAATTCAAAGCGCAGGTTTTTGTTTAAATCTGCTGTCTTTTTGTTGAATCCCTTGATAGCCTTCTCGATTATATCTATGGGAAGTGTGATTGTCGCTTCCTGCAAATCGTCCCACAAAGTTTCTATTGACATAATAATTCAAATTTTGAGGTTAAACATTATTGGCAAATGATCAGATATTGAGGTTTCAATTTTGCCATTGTTTTTTAGCAAATTGTAGTTTTGCCCCTTAGTAACTATTTTCATTTTCTTGTCATCAAAAATAGGGATTACACTTGGGCGTACAATTACCTGATCGTATATATTCCAGAAATACTGCATTGATTTGCTTTGTGCAAAATAATGGGTTCCTGGATATTCTCCCTTTCCATTGTCGCCCAGACAGCCCCACATTGGATTATAGAAATATTTGTAGGTCTTTCCATTTACAATTCTGGATTTGTTGAGCGCAATATTCTTGTCCATTACCGCGTGAAAGGCTTTGCTATCCACCATTCCTGTCTCAAAAGGATTCATATTGAAATCTCCGCAAACAATAGTGTAGTCGTTGCTTGAGGCTTCCTCAAATTCTTCTATTTGGATTTTGAAATCAACAGCCATTGAAAATTGTTCGTGTTCATCGTTGTTGATTTTGCTTCCCAGATGACAGAATATCACAGAAATAGTGTAACCAGATGATTTTATCCACTTTACGCTTATATTGCCACCGTCAAATTTGTTGGCGATATTCACGCGCGATGTCCTAAAAAATATTTTCACTTTTTCCTTGGCTTCATTTGTCGGTATTAAGTAGGTATAATCATCTACTTGGTTTAATAAACCAACTAATTGTAACAACGAATTCGCTTCTTCAGGAAACTCTGCCAATGCTATTAAATCTATTTTTTCCTCTTTGACGATGTTTATCAAATGGGAAAAAGTATTGGCGTTTTTATGTATATTCCAGAATAAGAAATTCATTTTTTGAAAATATTTTTGCAAAGATATATAATGTTCGTATATCTTGTAATAATCTTTGCATTTTTTTTATTTTTTTTTCTCAAACTTTTTATTCTATGCAGATAGATTGCACAGGAGGGGTGTAATTTTGCCTTCGTAAACAATCAACGATATTATCTAACCCTAAAAAAATCAATTATTATGGTAACAATCACCGACAGCAAAGGACAGAAAACCCAGGCTTTCGACCTGGTAATGAAGAAGGATCTCGCAATGGCTATCCTCGATGGAAGCAAGACCATAGAGTTCCGCAGTTACAGCGACTTCTATATCAGCCGTTTCCTCCAGAACGCCAAGGACATTAAGGCCGGCAAGGAGAATCTGCCGTATCAGCCTTACGAGGTGTTCTTCGTCCACTTCCACGACTATGGCAAAACCTGGTATCTCGATGTGGCAATCGAGGCGGTGGATCTTTGGTCTATGCACGAGGACTCGCTTCCGTATCTCCACGAGCACAACTGTCACGAGATGGACGAGCTTATCGCCGAGAACAAGGCAAAGGGCCTTAATCCCTATGACGAGGGTATACAGTGGGCATTCTGCCTGCCTATATCGGCTATCATCAGCACTTCCATAGATTGCTCAAATATCAAGACAATCAGAAAGATGGATATTCCCGATGAGTTTGTGATAAAGTAGGCTCTACCTGTACCTTCCAAGAGCCTCGGCAATCTTGTCGGCAATCTGATTTCTGAGCCACTCAGGCTCCAGCACTTCCACTTGAGGTCCATACGAGAAGATTTGGGCCTCAAGTTCCTTGTTGGGGCGCAGGGTGATTTCCACAACGCCGTTGTCGAGGATTCTCTGCGAGTTATGTATTGGTTTGGATTCTATATACGGCAGACGCTCGGGAGCAAACCTAAGAAGAATGCGTTCCTTTATCACCTCGTCGCCGGGCATTGTAACGCCTATGATGTCGTTGAAGAAAGTGTTGAAATCTACATTTTTGTTTGGCACAAAATCGATATCAGCCTTGGTTACATTCAGAATTCTGTCAAGCGGACGGTTGGCAATCCTGTCGCCGTATTTCGTGTTCTCCATTCCGAACAGAAACCAGCGGTTGTTGTATTGGCGCACGTGGTATGGGTGCATTATCGTCCCCTGCTCATTGCCCTTGTAGGAGCGGTATTTTATCGCAATGGGCTGATGTTCAATGGTGAACTCAATCACCTGCGATAGAAACTCCAGGCCCTTTAGTTGCTCGTTGGTATCAAAAGCTACAAAGTTTTGAGTGTTGGGCTTAATTCCAAACCTGAACTCAAGGTTCTGGATCACCTCCTCAAGCCACGCATATCCGGGCAGGCCTCGGTAGCGGTTAAACATTTCTATTGTTGTCATCAGTTTGCCTGCCTCCTCGTTTGTCAATGCTCCGTTGAAGATAGAGAAATCCCTGTCGCTGTATCTGTAGTATCGTTTCTTGCCCTCGCCGGTAGGGTACGATTCTATCGGCGCATTGTACGAGAGACGGTCACGCATATATCTGATATCGTCGCGGATCTGCCTGAGGCTCACCGTGGTGCCGTTCATATCCAGGAAACTCTCGTTCACCTTATCAATAAGGTCCTCGATAGTGTATTGGTGTCTAAAGTCCTTGAAACACTCATCCAGGACCTTATATCTTTGCATTGCATTCTTGTTGGTAGGCATAGTCAGCTTAATAAAAATTCCTTAGAACGCCCTTCTGCTGCCCGTGTTCTTCTCCATATTCTCCTTGGCCTTCTGATTTACCACGGGGGCGTTTACGTAGGACATTGAGCCGCGGCTCAGGTCCACCTGGAGATTGTCCTTCACGTAGGTGACGCCGTCGGTTTTCTGATACATTTCCATCTCGTTGAATCTGTCGGCCTGCATAATCTCGTCCATGATAATCTCGGAGATTCCGGTGTCGAACCTCTCGAAAACGAAGTCGAGGCCGCAGAGCTTGTTCTGATAGAAGGCGGCGTTGGCCAGGATGATGCTGTATGGGCGGCCGTCGGCAAAGTAGTGGATAAACTCCACATTGCCGATGGAGTTTCGGGCGGCCTTCTTCTCCTTGATGGCCTGCTTGGTGGCCTTGTTGAACTCCTTCTCTGTCATGCCGAACTTGTATGGGCCGTAAGCCTCGGAGATTGTCTCCTTGCTCTGCTCGGCTGCTGATATGGCAGCCTTGATGCCGCCGCCAGCCATACTTGTCTCTGCGTCCTGGGCCATTACAAAGCCGAACTGCATCAGCATCAGGGCTGATAAAATTATTTTTCTCATATTGAATTAGTGTTTTGTAGTAAATTTTTTAGGCGGGTAAATTAGGGATTATTTTCGAGTTTTCAAAGAAAAAAATTGAATATTTGCACCCTTTGGCCTTCTTGACTGTCAGTCAGTGAAATACCATCCCTCTATCTTTCTGGTGGCCTTGCCGCCGAAAAGCACCTTTCCGTCCATCACCTTTAGGCGCACGGAGTTGTATATGCGGTTGTTGCCGCCCTGTTCTATGGCGATGGGGTGGCCGTCCCACATTTTCTCCGATATCAGGTAGTTGGCGAAAGCGCTGTTGCCCGATCCCGTGGCGGGGTCTTCCAGGTATCCGAATCTTGGGGCAAACACCCTGGTGTGGGCAAAGTTGGCGGTATCAGCCACCTCCATGCTGTATATCAGGAAAATGTCTATGTTGTTGGCCTCGGCAAAAGCCTTGAGCTCCAGCTCGTTGGGGTAGATGGAAATCTCGTCCTCCAGCCTTGATACGGGCACTATCAGGGTGCGCAGTCCGGCGTCTATGAGGCGTATCTTGCGGGAGGGTTCCAGTTTACTTAGGGTCAGCTGCAAAATACTGGCTATCTGGCTGATGCTGGGTTTTACGGGGTGCTCCACGGGGGCGGGCGCCTCTATGTAGACGGCGTTTTCGGTGTCTATCTCGTTGTAGAGGCTAAGGGTTCCCTTGCGGTTGGTGTCTATTGTGATTACCTTTTTTGAGCGCATCTCAGGGGTGTCGCATATCAGGGAATACATTGTGGCTATGGTGCCGTGGCCGCAGAAATCCACCTCGCATTCCGACGAGTAGTAGGTGAGCTTGCAGTCGCATTGTTCTGATGCTGAGCAGAATACGGTTTCCATTACGAAGCCCTTGTGCTCGGCTGCTATGGTGAGCATCTGCCCGGGACTTAATGTGGCGTTGCCCGTAAATACGCAGGCAGCGGGGTTGCCTTCCGATTTTCCGGCGGTGAAGGCGTTGCATTTCAGGTATTTGTATTTTCCCATTTTTTTGTAGATTTGTTTTGTAATGCAAAGGTATTGTTTCCCGGTCCATTTTGCAAATTTATTTGAGTGTGTTGTTGGTTTTTAAACTTTTTTCGTATATTTGTAGCCAGTACAATTAATGTTAATTTCCTTTTTTATGAAAAGACAAATCTTATTATCGGCGCTGGCATTGGGTTCGGCGCTTTCGGTATCGGCACAGCAAACCATCAATATGCCGATTATCCAGACCAAGTTTACTGCCGACCCTGCGCCATACGTGCACGGCGACACAGTGTATCTCTATACTACTCACGACGAGGACGGCGCAGGCGGTTTCGAGATGAGGGACTGGCTGCTCTATACCTCCACCGACATGGTGAACTGGCAGGACCACGGCGCTGTGGCAAGCCTCAGGGATTTCAAGTGGTACAAGAACAACAACGGCGCCTGGGCCGAGCAGGTTATTGAGCGCGACGGCAAGTGGTACATGTATTGCCCAATCCACGGCAACGGTATCTCGGTTCTCGTGGCCGATTCGCCTTACGGACCATTCAAGGATCCTCTCGGACATCCGCTCGTATGGCAGAAGGAGCACTGGTACGACATCGACCCGACAGTTTGGATAGACGACGACGGTCAGGCCTACATGTACTGGGGAAATCCAAACCTCTATATGGTGAAGCTCAATAAGGACATGATCTCATACAGCGGCGACATCATCGAGCATCCCAAGATCAAGGATTATCAGGAAGGTCCATGGTTCTACAAGCGCGGCAAAAATTACTATATGGCGTTCGCATCCACATGCTGCCCCGAGGGTATCGGCTATGCGATGAGCAAGAAGGCCACCGGTCCATGGGAATACAAGGGTCACATTATGGACCACACCCCACGCACCCGAGGCAATCATCCCGGCATCATCGACTACAAGGGCAAGTCGTACTGCTTCGGCCTTTGCTACGATATTTTCAGGATGGAGACATCGCGTCACGCCGAGCAGCGCAGCGTTTTCGCCTGCGAGATGGAATACAACGAGGACGGCACCATCAAGGAACTGCCTTACTATCAGGACGCCAAGCTGGAGCAGATAGGCACTTTCGACCCATTCCGCAAGGTGGAGGCCGAGACCATGGCCTGGGGTTACGGCCTAAAGACCACTCGCGAGAATCCTTCAGGTCCTTGGAATCCTACTCTTTTTGTTACTGATATCGACGAGGGCGAGTACCTGATGCTGAAGGGCGTTGACTTCGGCAAGGGCGCGGTTGAGTTTACAGCGTCTTGCTCGTCTCAGCTCTACGGCGGCATCATGGAGCTTCGCATAGATGCAGCTGACGGCAAGAAGATCGGCGAGATCGACATTCCAAACACCAAGTTCAAATATCAGGAATTCACCACAAAGATAGGCGGCGCCAAGGGCGTTCACGACCTCTACTTCGTATTCAAGAGCCACAGTCAGCAGAAGAAAAACCTCTTCAACTTCGACTGGTGGAGCATGAAGGAAGTAGCAACCGGCGGAGTTACACAGAGCAAGGTTGTTGAGGACGGCGGCACAGGCGAATTCAAGGCCGTGATGCAGGAGTACGACGGATTGGATGCCCACACTGTTTTCATGCCTCAGGACCTCTCTAAGTTCAGCAAGCAGAATCCACTTCCCGTACTCGTATGGGGCAACGGCGCCTGCACCAACTCGCCTTGGGAGCATTTCAAGTTCCTCAACGAGATTGCCTCGCACGGCTATTTGGTTATCGCCACTGGCTATATTCCGATGGAGGAGGAGCCATACCGCGGACCTCAGTCGTCGGCAGAGCAGCAGATTCAGTCCATCGATTGGGCCATTGCCAGAAATTCCGACAAGAACAGCCCTCTCTACGGCAAGGTTGACACCAAGAAAATCTGCGCCTCAGGTATGAGCTGCGGAGGTCTCCAGACTCTCTACAACTGCGCCGACCCACGCATCAGCACTTATATGATCTGCAACAGCGGACTCTTCAACAATCCTATGGGCGCCATCCCCGGAATGCCGATGCCTACTAAGGACAAGCTGACATCCATCCACGGACCTATTCTCTATATGCTCGGCGGCAAGGAAGATATCGCCTACGAGAACGGTATGGACGATTTCAAGCGCATCAGCCACGTTCCAGCCATTGCGATAAACCTTCCTGTAGGTCACGGCGGCACATACCGTCAGCCTCACGGCGGCGAGTTCCGTTTCCCAGCAGTTGCCTGGCTAAACTGGCAGCTGAAGGGCGACAAGGAAGCCGCCAAAATGTTCCTCGGCGACAAGCCCGGAATCCTCGACAGAAAGGACTGGACCATCGAGAGGAATGCGAAGGTGAAGTAAGAGATTGCGCCTGTAGAGACGCACGGTCGTGCGTCTCGGAAAATTATATTTCGCCACGAAACGGGATTTTGCTGTTTCGTGGCGAAATTTTTAATAAAAAAAGAAATCACCTATGAACCCATATAAAATTCTCATAATCGACGACAACCGGGCAGTGCTCAAGAGCCTGAAGCTGATGCTTTCGGGAGTGTTCAAGGCCGTGGCTGCCGTGCCTGATCCTCATCTGATACCTGCGCTAATTGCTGCCGGCGACGTGGACGTGGTGCTTCTGGATATGAATTTCGACAACAGGAAGCTCGACGGCGAGGAAGGCCTCTTCTGGCTCAACCGCATCAACGAGCAGCCCAATCCGCCCGCCGTGGTGCTCATCACTGCTTTCGGCGATATCGACCTGGCTGTAAGGAGCGTCCAGCAGGGCGCCGAGGATTTTATTACCAAGCCATGGGACAACGACGTGCTAATCTCTAAACTTGAGAACGCCATCCTCAAGCACCGCGAGAAACAGAAATCGGCCATGCTGGCGTCCAAGGCCTCAGAGCTTGAGAACAAGATCTCGCAAGACCGCAGACTTTCGCTCGATGAGCTTGAGAGACAGCATATCACCGACGTTGTGGCGCAGGAAAACGGCAACCTCGCAAGCAGCGCCGAGCGTCTCGGCATCTCGCGTCAGACCCTCTACAACAAACTCAAGAAATTCGGCATACTGGCATGAAAAAGCGTCATTTCCATATCTACGTGCTTATGCTTTCGGTGGCGCTGGCTCTCATGGCCGGGCTGTCGGTTTGGTCCATCGTAAGCTCATGGCCGGCCACGCTCATCATTCTATGCATAGTCAGCTGCATAATAATGATAATTGCGCTGTGGCGGAGTGCGTCGTATCTGCCCGACCAGGTGAAGTATTTTCTGGGTTGCATGAAATTCGGCGACACCATGAGCCGTTTTCCCGACACCAGCGATCCCGAACTCGCCGAAATGTATCAGATTATGAACGAGCTGATGCTGACTTACGGAAATACCCGAATGGAACTGGAAACCAGGCGAATGTATTACGACCGCATTCTCCGCATCATGACCCACGAGCTCCGTAATTCCATTACTCCCATAATAACGGTGAGCAGCGATATGCTTAAGCGTGAGTATCAGCCAGCTGATGCCCGGGAGGCTGTGGAGGTAATCCACGAGCAGAGCACAGGCATCAGGAAATTTCTCGACAGCTATTACGAGCTCACCCATCTGCCCAAGCCTGATATCAAGCCGGTGGATATGAGAGCCTTGCTCGTGGGCGTAGCGCGGCTATATCCCAAGGGATCTGTGGAGATAAGGTGTCCGCAGCATCTGGTGGTAGATTGCGACGAGATGATGATAAAGCAGGTGGTTGTAAATCTTATAAAAAACGCCATCGAGGCAGTGGGAGAGGCCAAGGTTCTTTCTCTTGTAGCTGACTCTGTGGCTGCTGTGGAGATTGCCGCGTCGCAGCCCGACGGCAAGGTCAGGATTTCTGTAAGCGACTGCGGACCAGGAATCCCTGCCGACAAGGTGGAAGATATTTTCCTGCCTTTCTATACGTCAAAATCCGACGGCTGTGGCATAGGTCTTGCCATCAGCCGTCAGATAATGAGCCTTCATGGCGGCGCCCTCACATGCTCGCCGGGCGAGTTGGGAGGTGCCGAGTTTGTGATTCAGTTCTGATACGTGGCTATTCAGTCTTCATTGCCACCGATACATTTATCCTTGATGCTTTTTCCAGTTGTGTTGCTATCGTGATGGCGGTTATGGCCGATACTATCATAAGCGACGCAATGTAGATCCATGGCGACAGCGGTGCGCATTCCGCCATGTCCTTGGTGTAATGTTTTATTGCTATTATGGTGATTGGAATGCTTGCGGCAAAAGTAGCCATAAGCACCCAGAGATATTTCTTTCCCAGCAATATGTAGAGATGCTTGCGTTTGGCGCCGTGGGCCTTGCGGATGGCCACCTCGCGGTATCGCTGGCGGATATCGAACATGGATAATCCCAGAAGTCCGAGACAGCATATCGCTATGGCTATCCACGAAAACAGAGTGTAGATCTCCGCTATCAGGCGGTCGTCGTTGTAGAGCTCGTTAACGTCGTCGTTCAGCCAGTGGTATTCAAGCTCCTCGTTGGGACAAATCTCGCCGCATACCTTCTTGTAGAAATCCAGCGCCTCCTGATTCTTGCCGGGATAGCTGCGGATTATGAGTATCGAGTTGTCGTATTTGTAGTCAGGCTCTTCAATCATGAACAACAGAGGCGTGGGGCCGAGGGTTTTGTGGCTGGTGTAGTGAGATTCCACTACTCCGCCTATCGGGTAGGCGTCCTTGCCGTATTCCACCACACCGTCTTTTCCCGGATCCCATGTTAACCAGAGGGCTTGCTCGCTTCGTGCGTGGGCGTTCTCGATGGAAGAATAGCCCAGGCGTCGCAGAGCCTCCTCGTTGGCTATCCATACAAACGGGTCTTGTGTGCCGTCGTTGTCTTTGTCCAGATCGAATATGGAGCCGGTTTTCAGGCTGCCTTGTTTCAGCTTTATGTTGAATATGTCCAGCCATTGGCGGCTCACAGTCATCAGCCGCAAGATGCAGCTCTCGTTTTTATCGTTGAAGACATTGTTGTCGCCAAAGTTCTCTTGCAGTGGAGTGCCTGTGCTCATTGTGGTTTTTTCTATGGCTGGGCATTCTTTCAGACGTTCCGATATCAGTTTTACGGTTTCTGATGCTTCTCTCCAGTTGCTTTTGTATCCTCCGTCTTCGGTGTATCCTGATACTATTTTGAATGGTTTGGTAATCAGTATGTTGTCAGTGTCGAATCCCGCAGGAGAGTCTATGAGGAACGATAGCTGATTTCTGGTCCACAGGGCCATTGTAAGCAGTGAGAAAGTAAGCAGATACTGAAACGCCAGCACTGCTGTGCGTGATTTTATGTTTTTGCCCGATCCTACTCTCTCCTGAAGGCTCTGGAGCAGTGGCCGGCTGTTCTGCCTTATGAGCGGATAGCACAGCGCGAGTATGGGCAGCAGTATCAGCATTGCTGTGGTGATTGCCAAGTCGATCCACGACCATCCGAAATCGTGTCCCATCATGGGATTGATCCATTTAGCCGAAAGTTCCACCATGGTCCAGGCTATGAATACTGATGCTGCCACCATCAGCATAAGCTCCGTCCACAGCTCCATGAACAGGTGCCTGGTTTTCTGTCCGTAAACCTTCCTTACGCCTTCCTCGCGCATTCTGCGCTGCCAGTACACAAGATAGAGGTTTACGAAGTTGGTCATTCCGATAATAAGTATTATGCAGAGCACGGCTGCGAGCACCCAGCACATTGTGGAGTTGCCGAGGTTGTAGTTTTCGCCGTCCTGTACGTTATTGAAGTATAGGTCGCTCCATCTGTTCATCTGTATAGCCTTCAGATGGTCGCGATACTTTTCTCTCTGTTCCTCTTCCGGAAGTTCCCTGTAGCTGGTGGCCCTTTCGTTGAATTCCTCAATATCGAATCCGTCGGGAACTCTTAGCCATTCGCTTCGCGTTCTGGACCATCGTCTGTCGGAAACGTTGGCGAAAATGAAATCCGGGCTGAAGGTTGTCTTGCAGTCGGGTTCATCGAAAACTCCCACCACCTCAAAAGTCATATTGCTGGCATTTACAGAAGAGCCTATTACGTCGCTGGAGGCAAGGCCGAGTTTCCCCATATAACGGCGCGAAATCCAGCAGCCGTCGTTGCGGTGCATGCCATTTCTGTCGCCTTCTACGCTGTAGTTGAAGAAGTTTAGCAGGAGGCTGTCGGCTGCAAGAATGTTTGCAGTATAGCTTTTGCCTTGGAAATTCACGGAGCATTTAGGGTATATCAGGTACACGCACGATTCCGTAGTATTTTTGCTGATATCGTCGGCAAATGCCTTTCCCATGGTGTTTTCAATGGTTTTTGTGCTTATAATGCTATTCCTGATATCGCTCTCCCTGCTAATCACCATTATGGTTTCTGGTTTTATGGCATGGCTGTCAACGGTAAGTTCCCTGTGGAGGTATCTCGTAAGCACTATGCAGCAGGCGAGGCTGAGCGCCAGACCCGTAATGTTGATTATGGTGAAAGCCTTCTGACGCATCAGGAAGCGTATTGCGTATTTCAGTGTCTTCATAATATAAAAGTATTAGATTTCAACATTCTCCACCACCTGGCCGTCAAAGAGGTTCACTATTCTGTCGGCATATTGGGCGTCTCTTTTTGAGTGGGTTACCATTACAATGGTGGCGCCGTTTTTATGGAGTTTCCTCAGCAGTTCCATCACCTCCTGACCGTTTTTCGAGTCCAGGTTTCCAGTAGGCTCGTCGGCGAGTATCAGTGAAGGCTTGCCCACCACGGCCCTTGCAATGGCCACACGCTGCTGCTGTCCGCCCGAAAGCTGAGTCGGAAAATGTTTTGCCCTGTGGCTGATGCCCACCTGTTCCATTGCCTCGCGAATACGCTGTTTGCTTTCCTTCTCTGGAATGTCCATATACATAAGCGGCATCTCGATATTCTCTGTTACAGTGAGGTCGTCTATCAGGTTGAACGACTGGAAAACAAATCCAATCTTACCTGTTCTCAGGTTGGTGAGTTCCGATTCTGATTTGTTGCCAACTTCCACTCCGTCGAGCAGATACCTGCCCTCGGTGGCGGTGTCGAGTAGTCCAATGATATTCAGCAAGGTGGATTTTCCGCAACCCGACGGTCCCATTATTGCCACAAACTCACCATCCTCTACGTTAAGCGATACGTCGTTGAGAGCCAAAGTCTCAACAAGCTCGGTTCTGAAAACCTTTTTAAGGTTTAATACTTCTATTTTTGCCATAATGTTTAATTTGATTACTAAATCGGCTTCTCATCAGAGAATTCCCGTTGATTACGCTGCAAAGATGGTGTGATATTTTGTGGCTGCCTAATATTTCCCCGCAAATCGTTTTTTCCGAATTAAAAGTGTCCAAAATTTGGACAGAAACAAAATAAGAACTGTGTTATGAAAGATACTTTTCTCGCCACGAAACGGGATTTTTGCTGTTTCGTGGCGAAAATTTTTGTTGCGAGGTTTTATACAAACGGTAACAAATAAACTGGTATAAGCATAACCTCTCCGTCTTTCTGCAGGTCTTTGGTATAAACAATGTAGCGCGATGATATACGGCTTGAGAACTTTTTGCCAAACTCATCTATTGAGGTATGTGCGTTATAACCAGATGATTTTACCTCAACGGGACATATCTTGCTGCCCCTCGACAATAAAAAATCTATCTCGTAATAATGTTTCTCATCTTTTTTCCAAGTATAATAAAAAAGATTATTGCCAGCAGCAGTCAGCATCTGGGCAACAAGGTTTTCGTAAATGTATCCAAGGTTCGCAGGCAATTTGTCACTTAGCATTTTCTCGTATATGATATTCTCTGCAAAATCCTTGTCCCAGAATGCAAGTGTTACAAACAAGCCCGTATCAGACAAAAACAATTTGAATTTGTTTAAATCACGGTTCAGGCCCATACCGACAGAAGGGTCATCGCAATGATACACGAAGTTGACAGTTTTGCTATCCTCCATATCACGCAAGAGCTCAATCATCTTGTCACCATTCTGATTGCCTACCACTGACGAAGGCACATACCTTGAAGCGTTCTTGGAAAGTTGTGACGGAATCGACATAAACATTTTTGAAATCCGTCCGTAGGGATCTATCTTGCGAAAATCTTCATCATACAATCTGATAATGTCGCGTTTTACCTCATCTACCGTTTGGAAATTGTTGGTTTTGATAAAGGCTGATACAGACTGAGGCATGCCTCCCACCAACATATAAAGCCTGAGTTCCCTCATCTTTGTGCGGTGCGCCACGCCAAGAGGCATTTTTAAATCCCAAAACTGGCGCAACAAAGGAATTGAGGCCTCGTCTGCTAATGCCCACCTGAATTCCTCATAATCAAGCGGATAAAGTTGAAGTCGGCGTTCCTCGCTTGGAATAGTGATATCAATAGTGTTTTTTCGTATGCTTATCAACGATCCTGTCTCGATATAGTCGTAACGACCGTCTTCAACAAGATATTTGATTGCCTGACGAGCCTTGGGGCAATTCTGAACCTCATCAAAAACTATAACCGATTGTCGAGGATATAATATTTTATTATAAACAGTTTGCAGATACAAAAACAAAGCGTCAAGGTTCATAAGATCTTCGAATGAATGCTTTATTGACTCTGAGGCATTGTTGAAATCCACAAATATAAATGATTTGTATTCATTTTTTGCAAATTCCCTTACTATAGTTGATTTGCCAACACGTCTGGCGCCTTCAATGAGAAGTGCGGTCTTTCCATTGCTTGATTGCTTCCACTCAAGCATTTTATTATATATTTTTCTTTTGAAAATAGTCATAACTGTAATGTGTTGTATTTTAGCGCAAATATACATAATATGACTTTTCGCCCCAAATTTATTTTGTGTTTTATGACGATTCCCCGTAAATTTTTTTTTATTTTATGACATTCCCCCTTAAAAATCGCTCATCTTTTTCGCCACGGAATATGCTTTTTGCTGCCAACGTGGCGAAAACTCCCCATAAATAACGTGCGCGAACCCTCAATAACTCGGACTTAAAGTGTGCAGGATAGTAAATAAGGTGCCTTAAGTTCTAATTGAAAGTGCAATTAGTTGATGAAAAAATAATCGAGGCAACATTACTGTCACCTCGATAAAATTAACTAATTTTGCATTGCTATGTACAAACAGTTAACTTCGGAGCAAAGATACACAATTGAAAGAT
>JAZLKG010000128.1:0-11875 GCA_045597465.1 Bacteroidales bacterium
CAATGATACGTATGTTTGGCACCGAGCGAAGCAAAAATGCCCATATTGAGCGCAAAAAAAGTAAGATAAATTACAATCTTCCCGAGTGTCCGTCGGCTGAGAAAGTTGCTGAGATTGAGGCTACTATCAACAAGATTATTGCCGACGACTTGCCCGTTACCTACGAGTTTGTAACTAGAGAAAATATTCCTTCAAACGTTTCTCTCGACAAACTTCCCGAGGATGCGTCTGAGACTTTGCGTCTTGTAAAAATTGGCGACTACGACATTTGCGCCTGCATCGGCACACACGTAAACTCAACCAAGGAAATAGGCAATTTTAGAATCACTAGCACAAGCTACAACGACGGCAGTTTCAGGATTGTCTTCAAGGTGGCGGAGGGATAAAAAATTTTTTTACTATGCAATTATCCAATCAAAAAATACAAATCACCGTCCTCGACCACGGTGCCGAGCTTGCTTCTTTGAGGAGCAATGGTCGTGAGTATTTGTGGCAAGCTGACGCTAAATATTGGAAGCGTCACTCTCCCGTTTTGTTCCCGATTGTGGGCGCTGTCTGGAATGGCGAGTACCGCTCTCACGGCAAGACTTTCAAGCTTGGTCAGCACGGTTTCGCAAGAGATATGGAGTTTCAGCTGATTGAAAAAACTGACGATTCAGTACTCTATTGCTTGGAATCCAACGACGAGACTTTGGCGAAATATCCTTACAAGTTCCGTCTTGAAATCGGTTACAAGCTCATTGACAACCATGTAAAAGTAATCTGGAAAGTCATCAACACCGGCGACGAGGAAATGGCATTTCAGATTGGCGCTCATCCGGCCTTCCATTGGCCAATGCTTACAAACGAGGAAATCGAAGGCGGTGTGGAGGCAATGGACAAGGCACTCGCAAAAACCGAAAACCGCGGATATTTCATCATTGAGCCCGAGGCCGAGCGACTGCCGATTTCCGTAATCACCGAGAAGGGCTGTGTGGGCGGCAATGACCTCGCATATTTTATGTACGGCGGTTTTATGGAGATTGATACCAACACCTTCAACGACGACGCTCTCATTTTCGAGAAAGGCTTGGTCGAGAAGGTAACTCTCTGCGACAATGACCAAAAACCATATCTCTCCCTCGAATTCGATAGCCCATTGGTTGGCCTCTGGTCGCCACCAAAGAAGAACGCTCCATTTGTCTGCATCGAGCCTTGGTATGGCCGCACAGATCCCGCCAATTATGACGGCGATTTCGAGAACAAGCCTTGGATGAACAAACTTGCCGCTGGCGAGAAGTTCGAGGCTGAATATGATATTGTTATTGAATAATTATTAATCAACTCAATATGAAAAAAGAAGTGTTTTTGTCAGCAGCCATCACTCTGTTTTGTGCCTGCGGTGGCAGCGATACCAACTACAATACCGTAAAAAAAGAAAAAATTGATGATGGCCGATGGGTAGGCTATCTTGAAACACCATTGATGAAACTGCCATTGGTTTTGGGAATTCAGCACAATCAGGCCGGTGAGGCGAGTTGCTATCTTATGTCGCCCAAGCAGACCAAGGACACCATTCCTGCCGCTTTAGATTTCATCTCTGAGGACTCGGTTGCTGTTACCTCGTCGATGATAGGATTAACATACCGCGGCAAACTCACCGACGGAAAAATCGTTGGCGAGTTCTCCCAGAATGGACTTACAATGGCTATGGATATGGAATACTGCGCCGACGAATTGGCTCAGGACAGTAAGCCTCAGACACCCAAGCCACCTTTCCCATACACTACCGAGGAAGTGGAGTTCAGTAATCCTGATGCTACACTTTCCGGCACACTGACTCTTCCCGAGAAAATAGACGGCAAGGTTCCCGTTGTGATTATGGTTTCGGGTAGCGGACTCCAAAACCGTGACGAGGAACTGATGGGTCACAGGCCGTTTGCGGTGATAGCCGACTATCTGGCTAAAAACGGAATTGCATCGCTGCGATACGATGACCGTGGCTGCGGAAATTCTCTCGGCGACGGCAACAATGCCACAACATTCGATTTCGCCAACGACGCACAGTCGGGCATAGAGTTCCTGCGCAAGGATTCACGATTCTCGAAGGTTGGAATCCTTGGTCACAGCGAGGGCGGAACAATCACATTTATTCTCGGTGCCAAGGGCTTTGCGGACTTCATCATATCGCTTGCAGGCTCAGCTGTAAAAGGCGACGAGGCGCTCACAGAACAGGTAAACGTAATCAACAGGCTTGCAGGAAGTTCCGAGGTGATTTCGGTATCAGATTACCGTGAGAGAGCATACGGCAAAAACGGCGCGTGGCTGGACGCCTTCCTCGACTACGACCCAACCGAGAATATCAGGAACACTAAGTGTCCGGTGTTGGCTCTCAACGGATCAAAGGATTGTCAGGTGATTCCATCGCAAAACCTTGATGCGTTCAGGAAATTGCTCAATCCATCATCCACAACCATAAAAGAATACCCAAACCTCAACCATCTTTTCCAGCACTGCACAACCGGCCTTCCAATGGAATACGCCGATATCGAGGAAACAATTTCGGAGGAGGTTTTAAAGGATATTGCGGAATGGGTGAAGGGATTGTAGGGGAGAGTTGGTTATACCTCAACTTCCCAAATCACCTTTTCGCCGAATTCTACTTTCTCTACTCCCGGTGACTTTTTCTTGTTGAAGTTGTAGCTTACCATATAGCCTTCGTTGAGACCGAAATGATTCAGGTATTCCGACAGCTGAATCTCGCCTTTGCTGTTGTATTGCTCGCCTCGCCAGATTTTCAGCTCTATGATATATTGCTTTGACTGGTAGTCAATTACAATGTCGGTGCGAGTCCTGTCGCGGGTCTCGGACTCTATATAGTAATGTCCGGTTCCGTTGATGATGGGGCGCAGGTATAGTAGGAACAGTTTTCGTCCCTGACTTTCAATAAATTCCTCGTCGGTTTCGTTGAAAATCTTATTGTAGTGCTCCGAGAATTTCTGAAGTATTTTGGGCATATCAAGGCCGTCGGGAGTTATGAATCCGTTTTTGTCGTAACTGCCGTTTACATAGAATTTCGACTTCTGCTCCTCCTCAAAAAACATATTGTAAAGTCTGGTTTCGAGTATTCTGTTCTGAATCCAGACTTTATTTTCAACCTTTTTCAGGAAACTGAACATAAAGCCGATGTTCGTTATCTTGTCGTCAGGATTGTAACTGTATTCAATGCCTCTGTAAAGCATATTGTACAGCATTTCGCGGAGAGTCGGATAATCGTCGGTCTTCTTTATGAAACTGCAACAGAGATTGTCGTCCCTGTCGTTTAGGATATATTTCACGGCCTTCAATACACCATCTTTGTCCCAACTATATTCTTGTTCCTCAATCAGATAACAGATTCTTGAAACAAAATATGGATAGCCTGAGGTCCAGTCGTGGATTTCTTTGGCAACTACTTTCTCGTCGAAATCCAGGTTGTGGTCGGCCTTGAACTCGGCAATCATATCAGCGATTCCATTCTCGGGAAGGCACATATCGGCCTTGAACGGCAATGCGATATTCCAAGGCGAATTCAATGTATGCTCCGAATCAGGACGCATTTTCATTTTCAGGTGTCTGATATCGTGAACTCCTGCAAGAATCACCGACTGGAACGAAGGGAAATTGTCGTTTTCAAGAAATAGGTTTCGTAAAATGGCCAGGAATTGAACAAAACTATCATAATTGCCAGCCTTGTCAACCTCGTCGATAATAAGGAGATTTTGTTGTTGACTGCGCAGATCTGTCTTAGAAATTGTGAGAAATCAGCAATAGATAGTTCTGAGTTTAATGAAGTGTTGATAATTGTATTTTTTAAATCATCAGTTATGTTATTAACAATATCAAGTTCATTTTTCAGAATATTCACCACTTCCAGACACAATCTCTCTGTGGAGGCAAACTCGCTTTTGCCAAAATTCTCGAAACTTACCGAGAAAACTGCGTAGCCCTCACGGCTAAGTCTGTCAGTTATTCGTGATATTGTAGTGGTTTTTCCAAACTGGCGTCCACGGTTGATGCAGAAGTATATGTTTTGATACACATACTTGCAGGCCGCCTCCACCTGACGTGAGATGTCAACCATATAATGCTTGCTTGGAATGCACTTTCCTATAATCCTGAAAACCTTCATATTTAGATAAATTGTACAATGCAAAGATAGGATTAATTACGAAAACTTCCAAATTAATCAAAGTCCTTAGCCAAATATTTCCAAGAAATTTCTGCCAACTTCTCTCTCGTTTTCAATTCCGAGGGTGTGGTGGATTTCTACAAAGAAAGCGTGTTCCGACATATCAAACATTAAAACTTTGTGTATTCATCTCGTTTTTATCAGCTGTATATATATGGGTTCACCGTTAAATAACTTGATATCCCATTTCCCAGGTATATACTGATGCTTTCCTCTTCTCCTACAATCTTAGGCCCATATCGTAGTATGCATATTGGATTCAGTTTTTTTAACATATAACGATATCCGTCGAGCCATATTGACTTACAAAAATTATATTTTAAAACACCCATACTATTAATAGCAATAACAGACTTTTTGGGAAGACCATCTGCGCAATACTCATAGCTGTCAGGCAAGCTCCATGTTACATTGGGATAAATGTTTATTCCCTGATTTTGCCAGTATGCCATTAAGGCTTTGTTCCAATAATTATTCGACAGACGTTCTGGATAATCCATATCAATATATTGAGATAGATCAGGGCCAATTACTCCTACGTATTGGTCTAAGTTTTCTGTATAAGACCATGGATGAGAAAGTTTTGTAGCAAACCTATCGTCATTGATATAGAACATAACCAAAGAATTCCTATTGGATTTTCTATACTTAATTCTGTCAAAAGGAATTGTTCTTTCAACGCTGGGTATTATTGTGTTTGGCTTGACAACAGGCATATTATACGCACCTTCCTTTTTCAGATTTTGGGTTATCTCAGGGTAACATATCGATGCTATATGAGCACGGTAATGACTCTGTCTCTCTTTGTTTTTGGGGAAACGAATAGGCTTTTGAGGATCTTTTAGATCGGGAAAGCCAAAAAGATTTGGTTCCATATTATTGATTTTAAGTAGTTTATAAAAAAAATCCTCGTTTTTTTATTGAGAGAGACGGATAGAATTGCAATTTATTTATATTTTTGCGAGCTGTTCGTCCGAATTCTCTTGGTTGGTAATTCTAATCGTGCCAAACGAGGAAAACACGAATTTGTTCGCCTCTTGATATCTGCCAATAACAAGAGGCTTTTTTGTTTTTCTACTTTCAATGCAAAGAAACGTATCCCAAGTCGTTGAGGATTTCTATAAGGTTTTTGCCTTCAAAATCCGAGCGCTCCATTAGGTCAACAGGATCCTCGAATGGTCCTTGAATCTCTTCTGTGTTATAGTTTTTCAAGATTGGACCTTCGTCTGTAAACATTGCTTCGTATTTGCAGTTCTTATAGTAGAACATTACACCATAGCGTTGTACACAGAAGTCATAGAAAAATGTTGGCTCGTTTGGAGTCGCATAACCATCATACTTGTTTGCCTTGTTGTTTAAGTCCGGTGGATACTTTTTGTTGTATTCGTAGCCAAACAAGTCGTAGCCTATATAATCTACGTCGGACTCTTCGTTTTCTTTTTTACACATGTGGTACGTATTTTTTTACTTGGTTCAACAAATTGTTCATTTCTGGAGACAAAGGGAGAGCGATATTGGGAGATTTCTTGCCCTTTCCTTTCTGTTGTGGTTTCCCGTCTTTCCACGGATGATAATGTATTGACATTCCATCATGTACATGATCCACATGGATTTCATATAACTTCTTGCAGTCATCTCCATAAACTGCAATTGATTTCAATTTTCCTGCTGTAGGTTCGTCGCTCCATTTGTTTTCAGATGGAGGTTTGTTTATGACAACATATATGCGGTTTGGAGTATGGCTCTCCTCAGGCAATTTAACATTTTTATTGATGTCCTTCTTTTCCAGAACCTTAATATTGTCACTTATAGAGAGAACGGTATGGTATTCTCTACCTTCTTCGCTTTCCAATCTCCCGCTAGCCTTACTTCCGTTTGCTCCCATTTTTTATTTTTTTATCCATATTAAATAATATGAAAGTTAATAATTTAATTAATTTCCCTCGATTATGATTGTGGATTTGCTTGATGCTTGTCCACTTTCACTTTAGAGTATTTGAAAGACTATTCATGTTTATCGGGGTTCGCTTGAATTGTTTGCCTTGTGGCTTTTTCGTCTTTCCTTTTTCGATTATCCTGTCATAAGCTTATTGTTTGTGTCTGTAAAGTTGTTTCTCGTTTCCTCTTCTTGGAAAATTGTCGAGACTTTACTTTGTTTAATAATTGGTGTTGTTATAAATTCAGAGTCTGATATGCTTTGAATCCTTAATTCGTCGCATACCTTTTCCAATATGCGGTCGGTTATCATAAATGGCAATGCATTTTTTTTAGCATAGAACAAAGCAGTACCATCTGCAAATGCGATAGTTTCTTTGAATCTTAAGCTATTGATGAAAATGCAACATTCTTCCATTTCTTCTGGAGAAAAATTTACGCATGCCATTATTTTCTTGTCACATTGCATTCCTTTAATATTGTTCTGCACAAATAATGTAGTAACAACAGAAAAGGAATGGTCAATGAGTTCGTATTTCCCCTGCATATAAATGTTGTAGGCGGAAAGGCCTAATACTATTCTATTATTCTCCATCTAAAATGATATTGCGTTTTTAGTGACGTCATTTATTGAACAGTGCAATAGCTCAGCTGCTTTGGCTTCTGTAATCAGTTCTTGTGCCAATGCGTTGTAGACCATAGTCTCAAAAGAACCTTTCTCGTCAACGCTGGGAGTGTCTTTCTCTTGGTATCTACTTTCTTCTACGGCATTCTTGAAATTTGGATCCATATTCTTTCTTATGCAATAGCTTCTATATCTTTTGTCGCTTATAATGCCTATACGTTTTAGTGTATACATAATTGCGTCAATTGATATTCCGTAAACGCATTGAATAGAAATGAGTTCCTGCCATGATATTTTACGGTGTCCTCTAAATATAGTAGAAAGTACATTGGTTGGCAATAACATTTCTGATGCAAAGAGCGTGCACATATCCTCCTTCTCTTTTTGAGTGAGTTTCTCGGAAAAATGGTTATTGGCAATTAGGTGTGCATATTCATGCAAAGCAGTCAGCCTTTTTCGTTCTGTATGTTCTACTTTTTTATTTAGAACAACAATCCATGAGGATTCATTAGCTATACCGCTTACTCCATCGAATCCGTGAGGACCTTCTATCTCAAACACTTTGACACCTTGTTTAATTAGAGATTCTTTTACGTTTTCGATTGGTGCATAGCCTATTCCCCAGTCGTCTCTAATTTTTTGGGCAAGTCTTATTATTTGTTCTTTAGTGTCTATGGTAAAAAAACACTCGTATGGAATTGTCGTAGATTCAGAAAATAGAATTTTTTCTATTTCAAGATAGTTTTCTACTTGCTCCTGAATCTCCGATTTTAATTTATACTCATCTTTGGCTCCTACACTTGCCTTCTTTCTAAATGAAATATCAATTTCGTTAATATCAAAGGCAAAGGGATGAAAAAAGTAATCCATTGAGACTTCAAGAGCATTGGCTAATTGTTGAATAATGATTGAACCTGCCATTGCTTTTCCTGCCTCATATTTGGATATCGTCTGTTTAGAAACAGCTCCATCTGTAATGCTCGATAGTTTTTCCATCGAGAAGCCTTTCTTTTGTCTTGCCATTTTTAGTCGTTTGGCGAATATTTCTTTTGTATCCATTATGTTTGTTGTATTTTGTGCGACAAAGATACAAAATAATTTTATTATGTCGCATATTTTTTATTAATTTTTTTTGCTATTGGCTAAAAAAATCATTTTTCGTAAAATTGAAGATTCCCCGTTTCGTAATTTAATTCTTTATAAGATATGCCTTGTTTTTGAAAAACTTTATATATTTGCAAAAACTAATTAATAAACTACTATGATAGCAACAACATATAATCCGGAGTCTTACAAATATCTTGATATGCTAAAATTAGATTCCAAATCCGATTCAATGACAGACCAGGAGTACAATGATTTTATGAATAGTTTTTCTGGTGCTTGGGCTTATATGGAAGAAGATTATCCAGCCGACGAGATGATTGCCGATATGAAAGAATGTGGCAAGCGCTCTAATCATAAGGACACATTAATTGAAAATCTATTTCTTTACACTTCCCCTCATTCCTTCAATATCGGCAGCTGCCAGTGATACTTCACCGCCAGAAGTCGCATGATAATCACCGACACGGCGCAGGCAATCTGCGAAACCATCTCGGGAAGCGGTATCAGCACCGAGATAGTGTAGATGAGACCTCCCACGCAGCAGGCCATGGCGTAGATATCGCGGCGGAAGATTAGCGGAACCTCGTTGATGAGAATATCGCGCACCACGCCGCCGGCAGCGCCCGTCACCATTCCCATAATGATGGCGGCCCAGAGCGAAAAACCCGCGTCAAGAGTCTTGTGGAACCCCACCACGGTAAAAAGTCCGAGACCTATGGTGTCGAAAAGGAAAATCGGCATGGCCATCCTGTTTATGAACTTGTGGAAAAACGCATACGACAGCAGCGCCACGCCCGTAATTATCAGATACTCCCACTGAGTCATCCAGAAAGGCGTTGATCCAAGAATGATATCGCGCAATGTGCCGCCGCCCACAGCCGTAGCCATTCCCACAATGTAGGCGCCAAACCAGTCGAACTCCTTCTGGCTCGCAAGCCTCATTCCGCTTATCGCAAATGCGTAAGTGCCAATATAATCTATGATGGTAACGAAAGTAAGCTCCATATATCTTCAAAATTTGATGCAAAAATAAAAGATATTTTTGTTTTATATCATAACTTTTATAATTTTGCCGTTATAGAAATAAATTTTTGTTAATCTAACAATTCTAATAAAAAAATGAAAGCACTTAAATTTATACTTCCGCTTGCAGCAATAATGGCTGTATCAGCAGAAGAAGCTGATGCTCAGTTTCTTGACCGTCTCAAGGACAGAGCGGTCAATACCGCCAAGGACAACATAGAAAACCGCGTGGGCAATGCCACTAACAAGGCTATCGACAACGCCCTGGATGGCGACCACAGCAAGAAAAACAAAAAGGACAAGAATAATAACCAGAGCAACGAGGATTATTCTGATAATCAGGAGCCTGAGACCAACAATCAGCCTGTGCCCGACAGCGAGCCCAAGAGGGCCGACAACACCATGGAGTATTCCAAGAGCGATTTCGTGCCTGGCGACGAGATTATCTACGAGGACCTCGTGATAGGTGAGCAGCTCGGAGAGTTCCCTTCGCGCTGGGATCTGGTTCGTGGAAATGCCGAAATAGCAAAACTTAACGGCGAGACTGTTATCGCTATGAGCCACGATGATTCGTGGATTACTCCTTTGATGAAGGACGGATCCAGAAACTACCTTGGCGACGTTTTCACATTGGAGTTCGATATGCTTTACGACAATTCTAATCAGGACGGTGGTCCAAGTATCGAAATCGATATTATGAATCAGGATTATGATGCTGACAGCGAGTTGTTTACCTTCCATTTTTGGCAATCTGGTGAAACTCAACAGATTCAGTGTGATTATGTTCGTCCTAATTCAGAAAGATACGACTACAAACAGGGAACTTCAACAGCAGAAAACGTAGGTCCTGTAAATGATGGACAGTGGCACCATTTTGCGCTTTCGTTCAATAAGCGTGCGATTAAGTTCTACGTGGACGGACGCAGAATCATTAATATTCCAAATGCAAAATCTGGAGCAGGCTGGTTCACTCTATACAATGGTAAGGCGAATACCGAGCGTTCAACATTTGTGAGGAACGTCCGCATCGCCAAGGGCGCAGTTCCATTGTACAACCGTCTGGAGACCGATGGCAAGATCATCACCTATGGCATCACATTCGCAACTGGCAAGGCTGACCTTAAGCCAGAATCGATGACAGAGATTACCCGCATCGCCAACCTCATGAAGGAGAAGCCAGAGCTGAAGTTCGAGGTTCAGGGCCACTGCGACAATCAGGGCAGCGACGCCGTAAACGATCCACTTTCTCAGAAACGTGCCGAGGCCATCGTGGCAGCCCTCGTAAAGCAGGGTATCGCCGCCAACCGCCTCACAGCCGTTGGCAAGGGCTCACACACACCAATAGCCGACAACAGCACCGACGAGGGCCGCGCCAAGAACCGCCGCGTGGAATTCGTGAAGAAATAATCATATTAAGACACCGTCCGTAAAGACAGACCGCGGTCCGTCTCTACGGAATTCAAAGAAAACGTGAATAATCCATTGGAATTATTCACGTTTTTTTTGTGGCAGAAACAAATAATAATTATATTTGCAACGAACATTAAAATAACCGAATTATGACAGGAGCAGCAAAATTGAATTATTCACAAATTCGCAATCTGGTTTTCGAAATGCCAGAGGAAGACCGTGCGCAATTGTATGCAGAATTGGGCGAAACTCAAAAGATTAATCAAGCCAGCGAACCCGAAATGCCATTTTCCGGTCCTCGAAATCATGAGGAAGCAGTTGCAAGGCTGAAGGAAGGAATTAATGATATTGAGACTGGCAACACAATTCCTTTCGATGATTTGATTGCAGAATTAAAAAGAGAATATCCATGGCTTACAGAATAGAATCCACCAATCTTTTAAAACGAACGTTAGAATCGTATTTGGATTCACCTGAATTCTATAGTAAAAATACTATTAAAAAACTTTTGACAGAATTGGATAATTTTAAGAAAATCATTGAAATTAATCCATTTGTGGGTCAAATTGAACCAGATACAGAAATTATTGATTATGAAATAAGAAGACTTGTCATTAAACCATATTTCAAGGTAGTTTATACTCATAGATATGATACTGTTTTCTTGATTGATATATGGGACACGAGGCAAGATCCAAAGAATTTAATCAGCCGATTGGGTGACTGGTCGTAATACATACAAAAAAACGTGAACAATCCCTTCGGATTATTCACGTTTTTTTTGTGGCTAAATCTTTCCGCTTAGTGCGAAATATTTCCAGAGCGGGGCGGCCATCATCGCCTGATGAAACTCATCGTTCTTGAGCATCTCGATAACTTTCTGCTCGTCAAACAGTTCCACCTTGATATCCTCTGTGGCCTCCAAGTGCTGAGTAGAAACCTTCTCAACTCCAACGGCCAAATAAGTGTGGCTGTAGTTGGTGCAGGCGCCGGCGTTCGGGCTTATAGTCATCACGTGGCTCCAGGTGCCTCCAGCGTATCCTGTCTCCTCGTAGAGTTCGCGCTTGGCGGCTTCCATTGGGTCCTCGCCCTTCTCCACGCAGCCGGCCGGAATCTCGTAGGCCGTGAGTTTCTGGGCGTGTCGGTACTGACGCTCAAGCAGATATTTTCCATCCTTATCGATGGCTATCACATTGCAGAACTCAGGATATTCCAACACGTAGAATTCCTTCATCTCAACTCCTGTAGGCAGTTTCACATGGTCGCGGCGCGCGGTAAGCCATGGTCTTTTGTAGAGGTATTCACTGCCCAAAACCTCCCATTCCATTGGATCTTTTTCCATTTTTATATCTCCGAAAGCTCCGCATTCGGTTATTCATATTTAACGTAAGTTCGACGAATTATCGAATACGCCTACGGCGAAGATTTTTTTTGACAAAAATTATCAAGAATTATCCAAAAATTTTTCAAAAATTACTACTCTGAGAAAATTTATGATTAATTTTTGACCAATTTTTGATAATTTTTGTTTCTAAAATAACGCCGAAGGCGATAATTGTCAATTC
>JAZLKG010000129.1:0-22328 GCA_045597465.1 Bacteroidales bacterium
TCAGGAATTTAATAAGAAAAAAACACGACAAAGATGGAGTTTCTGGGCAATAACTATCTGCTGCTGTTTCTCACCTTCGGAGTATTCTATGGAGCCAAGAAACTTCAGCTGAAAACCAAGTTCATCCTCTTCAACCCGATACTGATAACCATAGCGGTGATGATAGCGTATCTGATGCTGCTGGATATCGGCTACGACACGTATCAGAAGGCCGGCAAGATGATAGATTTCTGGCTTCAGCCTGCCGTGGTGGCCCTCGGCGTGCCATTGTACCGTCAGCTGAACGCCATCAGGAAACAGCTGATACCGCTGATAGCGTCGTCGTTTGTTGGCTGCAATTTAGGAATAATCTCGGTGGTCTTGACGGCAAAGCTGTTCGGCGCAAGCAACGAGATTGCGCTGTCGCTGGCATCGAAATCAGTAACCACGCCAATAGCGATGGAGATTACGAGGACTTTTGACGGAATACCTGCCTTGACGGCGGTGGTGGTGGTCTTCACTGGAATCTTCGGAGCGATTTTCGGTTTCCAGACGATGAAACTTTTCCGTGTGAACAACCCAATTTCCCAAGGCTTCTCGATGGGAATGGCCGCCCACGCAATGGGCACAAGCCGTGCCCTGGAGATCGGCGCCCACTACGGTGCCTACTCCAGCCTGGGACTTACGACAAATGGCATCCTGACAGCTGTTTTCGCACCGATTATTTTGCGGTGGATGGGGGTGATATAGGGAAGATAATGACGCGGAAAAATAATTATTCCACGTCATTATCTATCATTTTTTGGGGAGATAATGACGCGGAATAATTGAGGTTGCGAAGGTTATGTATTTGAGGATTAGAGGGTTGAGTTTTTTTTAAAAAAACAATCAACAATACAACAAAAAACGCCCCACCAATCATAAAAAACTCAGTGGGGCGTTTTTTATAGCCAGAAAGTCCAAATATGTCTTTCGTTAAAAATCAGAACGTAGATTCATAGAAATGTAACCATCGTCAAGCTGATTGTTAATGTAGTCGGGAACATGTTGATAGATACAGACATCCCTGTGCAGAGAATTGTTCTCTCCAAAGATGGTAGCCTTGCCATTGCCATTGAGAGGCAACTGGAATTCGTGAGCCCTTATAGTGACCTTTGTAATGCTGTTGCAATCGAAACAATACTTGCCAAACTCCACCACGCTGGCTGGCAGGTCGATGGACACAAGACTTGTGCAATTCTTGAAAGCCTCCTCGCCAACCTTAGTTGACGCACTGTTCAGCACCTTTACCGAAACCTTCTTGCCTGTGCCGTTGATGGACAGCAGGGCCTCCCTGAGAGCTTGCTCGTTGTAATCTGCCAGAGTGAAAGAAATATCACTCTTGGTGGAGCTCAAAAGATTGCTCTTCAAGTTGGCTGAGGTGTAGCCAATCTTAGTGGTTTTTGGATAAAAGACTTTTTCTCCATATCGGTCAAATGCCGACTCGGTAATATATATTGCCGATATATATTTAGCGTCGGCAAATATTGAGGACCCCAATTCCGGATTGCCCTCTATTGTCACAACCCTCAAATTAGTACAATTGCCAAAGGCGAGGCGTCCTATATTTGTAACACTGACTGGAATAGTAGTGATTGCCAGACTTGTGCAGTTGTAGAATGCTTGTTCTCCAATAGTTACAAGACTGCTTGGCAACTCTGCAAGTGCAACAGCGGTACAATCATAAAATGCTCCAGCTTGTATATCCTGTATCCCAGCAGGGAGCTCTGTAATAGCAAGCTTTGAGCAACCATCGAAACTATACCTACCTATCGTTGTAAGGTCCGTTGGCAATTTTACGCTTTCAAGCTTTGCGCAGTTTTTGAAACAATAATTGCCAAGGCTTGTTACGCCGTTGGGGATTTCCACGCTCACAAGGTTTTTGCATCCATAGAAAGCTTCAGCTGGTATATCTGTAATACCTTCAGGCAGTTTAATGGCAACCTTCAGATTGGTTTTTTTCAACAATGCTGATCTTAGCGAGCTCCAGTCGTCACAATCCTGAAGCTCCAATGTTACATTTTCGCCATCACTGAATTGGCTAAGGTATGTGGCAAGGCCCTTTGAGCCTGGCTTGAAATCCACCTTCGCTGAAAGATCGGAAAATTTCTTGAGTGCATTGGGTTCCACCTCAAAGCTTTTCTTTGTAGTGTATACGCCGGTAAGTCCGTCAGACGAATACATTTTTAATGTAATGCCGTCGGTGTAGGTGCCGGGCGCAATGGCAATGTAGTAGCTGGAGCCCTGTTTGATATCGCCGCTGAGGGTTATAGTGTTTCCTGAGGCTGACGATACATTGAATTTGCTGTAATCGCCATTCTCAGGAGTAATCTCCAGGCTTCCGCAGATTCCATTGGCAACCAATTCCAACGAGGAGAGATCCTTGGGTGCAGTAAGCATCAGAAATGCGTTTACAGTATTGAATACGAAATAGTCGCTTTGTGCGGAAGCCACCATTATGTGAGCGGCCTTGTCGAAAGATCCTGCCACGGCAGTCTGAGCAGACGGAACTGTGGCCGAGGCCTTGCCGGTGCCAATAGACGCTCCTGAAGGATAGATAGCGTGATAGGTGCCTGACTGATAGGAGTATCCCGTAAAATTGCAGGTGGCCGAAGTGCCATCTGCTATGTCACTTGTGTACTTGCTTGACAAGTTACCATCGAAAACGGAAATCTCGTCGCCCATAGAGAATACCAGGTCAGAGACATTGGAAATGGCAGTCTTGGAGACAGGATTGCCGTATCCGGCCTTAAAAGTCATAAGTACTGCTTCGGGATTGCTGTTTTCTGAGACAGTTGGCTGAGGCGAGGTACATTCCTTATCAGGAGCCTGAATATCGGCCTCATCACCGCAGGATGCCAGCATTGCCGTCATCAAAAGTGCGTAGGAAACTGATTTTGATTTCATTTGGTCAAATGTTTTTGTGTGTTTTCTGAATACTGACTACAATTCATCGCTGTCGAGGTCGAGGCTGTTGATGGAGGAACCTGCCGAAGTGCAGATAATATCGGTCTGGTCCACAATGACAATCTCAAGCTCTGCGGGCTTGTAATCTTTTTTCTGGGTGTTTAATCTCATTCGTTATAAGTTTAAGATTTGTAATGTTTTGAAGGCAAAATTCAAAAAAAAATGACAGAATGAAATTTCTAATTTTAAGTTTGGGTTAAGAATGATTTCTATTGTTGCAGGTTTACTAGCAATTCCAATCCCCGAAAAATCAAAAAAAATCACACAGGAAAAATGAAATTAGCGGGATTTTTATTATATTTGGGCCAAATCAACAAATCTTGGATATGACTACTGCAAATTACGACAGACCATTAGTAAGTTTTGACTGGGCGATAAAGAAACTGCTCAGAAACAAGGCTGACCACGTTATCGTGGAAGGTTTCCTGACTTCGCTTTTGGGAAAGAAAATCAAACTTTCCCACTTGAACGAAAGCGAGGCAAACAAGGAGACTTTCGACGACAAATACAACCGTGTTGACGTTTTTTGCGAGACCGAGGACGGAGAATTGCTTCTAACAATCATAACATTTGACGACCTTAACGATTATATTCATAGATTAACCATAAATTCAGTAATAGAATTACCTGATGAAGAGCCATATAATCAAATTAGCAAAGTTATTTCAATAAACATTGTATACTTCGATTTCGGCGAAGGTAACGACTTCATATACCACGGAGAAAACGAATTTGTTAGTCTTGAAAAATCTACTCAAAAATTGAAACTATCGGAAAACGAATTCAAAATATATCAAATAAAAAATAGCAAGACACCTCTCCTCTATTATATATTAAAAATAAAGAATTTCAACAAAACACCTGATACTCCACTTGAAGAGTGGATCAGTTTTCTTAAAACCGATTGCATTCCCAATAATGCAACAGCATCAGGACTCCAAGAAGCAATATTTTCCCTTGCATTCAGTAATTTGTCAGAAAGAGAACAGAGAATATACCTGATGGACCAAGAGATAAAACGAAACAAACTTAGCGAAATGGAAACTAGTATCTACAAAGGATTCCGCAAAGGAATGGAGAAAGGTCAACAGCAAACCCAAATCAATATCGCCAAAAATTTGAAATCTCTCGGTTCAATGACATACGAACAGATTTCTGCAGTTACTGGTCTGTCAATAGACGAAATAAAAAATATCTAAAATATTTCACACCACTTTTGGCTCTGCTATCACCCGATACCAGAGCCAAATCTATGTAAAAAATACCACTTTTGGCTCTGCTATCGCATAAAAAAATTACCACAAACCACCCGAAAAAATTCCTGGGTAATTCGTGGTAATTTCTAATAATTCGTGTTAGCATCAGTAGAGACGGACCGCGGTCCGTCTCCTCGTGAGTGTGGGAAAAAACTACTCCTTCTCGCCCTCTTCCTTCTTGCAAGTTGACTGATATCCAGTCTTTTTCAGGATATCGAAAATCTTTTCCTGTGAGATTTTGTCGGCGTCGTAGGTTACGGTTACGAGTTGTTTCTCGCGGTCGGTAACGATATCCTTGATACCGCTCTCGAACTTCAGGGCGTCCTTTATCCTGTTCTCGCATCCCTGACAGTGCATCTGTGGTGTGGTGCTGAAAACCAAGGTCTTGATATCCTTGGCATCAACCATCAATGACGACATCAGCATCACCAAAACAAGTAAAAATTTCTTCATAACTATATGATTTTTAGATTATTAAACATTCAAAATTTAAACAAGAAAACGCGCTATAAATACTTTTCCTATGATTTGGAACGCAGAAAACTGGTTATTAACATAACCACAAAACACTTAACAGTAGAAAACAAAACGGTAGAAAACTCCATTTCAAAGGTTTTCTATATTTTGTTTTTCTGCGTTAGGCGTTTTCTTACAAAACTTGTTTGTAAGTTTTCTAAGCACTCCAAGTGCCAATAATGTAACTTAGTGCTTGTTTTCTTGTTAAAAATTATTCGTCAAATTTATCATCAAATACCTTTCCAAACCTTGATCCTTGCGCCGACGTAAACCATCGCCCCGTCCATCGGCGCATAAATCATCGTCGGGTCAAAATCCTTGCTCCAGGGGTTGTGGGCGCTGATGATAGGATTTTTCTGACGGTGGTTCGTCAAGTTCTCTCCGCCAATATAGACTTCCATCCGCTTGAAACGTTTAGTCACCTGCGCCGAAAGTTGGCAATACGCCTTGTACTCGGGATTCCACGACCACATTTTGCCGTTGCCGTCGGTCCACGAATTCACAGTTTTTTCGGTGACAACATACGGGTCGGGCAGTCGTCCGCCACCTATAAACTGCGCCGTAAGGTCAAACTGCCAACGGTCCAGTCTTGTCTGATACGACGCCGTGGCCATAGCCTTGTATTTCGGAGTCAAAGGCTTGGTTCTCAGTTCGTTGTTGTAGGTGCTCCTAACGTCATTGTACCTGTAGGCCGCCGTCAGCGTAAACCTCTTGAACAGCGGATAAGTTGCGTCCACCTGCATCACGTGGCTGTACGATTTCTGACCGTTGCCGGTAAAAACAATCTTGTGGGCATCAGTATCGAAATCCACATACACCTGGTCGATAAAATTCGTGTAATAATAGTCGAGATTCAGCTTCAGCGTCTTCTCGGCAATGCTCAGATACCACGCCGTGGACGCGCCAAGATTCCACGCCTCCTCCTGGCCAAGATATTGGATTATGAAATCACGGTTGGGGGCCAGAAGATTGGAATTCTCAGCAAGCGGGCGCGCTGTTCTGTATCCTTTTCCAGCTGATAGCCTGATACTTACGATATTATTAGGCTGATACTTCAGATGAAACCTCGGAGTAAAGAACCCGCCCCAGATACTGCTGTTGTCAATCCTGAGGCCAGCCATCGCCGTAAGCGTAGTGCCCTGAGTATAAGTGTATTGCGCATACATTCCCTGCACATTCTCAGTTTCGGGCAGGCTGATGAGAATGTTCAATGGCGGATCGTTAAGGTCCTCGCTGAAAGAGTCGTGCTGGAGGCTGATGCCTGCGCTAATCTGGTGGCGCTCAGCGTATTTGGCCTCATACATCAACTGCGCGTAGAGGCTCGTCTGGTCCACATTGTAGATCCGTTTTCCGAACGTGGACTCCTGATTGTGGAGCGATAGGTTTCCCATCAGCGCCACGCTTTCCTGACGCTCGGGATTCAGCACGATGGCGTGTTTAGTGTAGGCCTCCAGGCGGTTGGTGCCAATGTCAATTCTGTAAGCATCAGCCAAATGATGATCTCCGTGCTGACCGCTCTCACGGCTCTCGGTGAGTATCGACATTCCCGAATGCATTATGTATTTGTCGGTTACAAGTTTCCAACGGGTGCTGGCGTTGTATTGCTCCACGCTCGGCATATCCTGGAAACCGTCGTCGTTGGCGTCGTGGGAGCTGATGCGGTTTTCATAATGCCCGAGCACACTGCCCGACAACTTGCTGGTTGGATGGAAGTTTACATCGAAATTGCCCTCCATACGGGTCTGCGAGTCGCCGTAGATATTCACATTAAGCGCCTGGGGATCATCGGGTTTCAGATAGTCGATATCTATCTGACCTGTGATGGATTCGTAGCCGTTTTTCACTGATGCCGCGCCTTTGGATATATTTATCGCCTTCATCCAAGTGCCTGGCACATAGCCGAGTGCGTATGGCGAGGCCGTGGCGCGGAAGTTGGGCAGATTCTCCGTAAGCATCTGAACGTAAGTGCCTGAGAGGCCGAGCAGTTTTATCTGACGCGCTCCAGTGGCCGCATCAGAATACTGAACATCCACCGACGGATTTGTGGCGAAACTCTCGCCGAGATTACAGCAGGCCATCCTGAAAAGTTCCTTCTGACCCACCTGAAGGCCGTTTTGCGCGCCCGACATCCTGCGGGTTCCGCCCTGAGCTTTCACCGTAACCTCCTTCACGTTTTGCTCTATTAATATAGTGTCTTGCTGGCAGAATCCTGCCAATGGCAACATACTGAGAGCCAATAATATAAAAGGTTTGTTCATAATCAGCTGATATGGGATTACACACTTACGCTGTAGTCGTGCTTTATCTCGTCCATCACGAAGGTGCTCTCGAGCGAGGCGATATTGTCGTGACGGCCAAGAACATTGAGGATAAACTGCTGATAATACCTCATATCGGGCGACTGAATCCTCAGCAGATAATCGAAACCGCCTGATATATTGTAACATTCGGTAACCTCGGGAATGTTTTTCACCATCTCGGCAAAGGCCATCGCGAGTTCGGAGTTGAGGCGTCGGAGTTTTACGGAGCAGAAAACCGTGAAACCCTTGTTGAGTTTGGCCTCGTCGAGGATGGTAGCGTACTGTTTGATGAAACCGAGGCGCTCGAGTTTCTTCACGCGCTCAAAAACTGGAGTTGTGGAAAGATGGACCTTCAGCGCGAGTTCCTTGTTTGTAAGTCGCGCATTGTGCTGAAGCACTCGGAGTATCTCCTTGTCCTTCTCATCGAGAGTATATTCTGTTTGCTGTGCCATTTTGAGTGATTTGATTAGTATTTATTCTTTAACAACGGTGCAAATATAGCAATTTTTTCTTAGTTTTCGATTTCTCTTGTGATTTTTTTCCAGCGAATGTAATTTTGCATCGTAATCAATAAACAAAGTTATTCACATAAAAAACATTTAAAAACTATGGCACAGAACAAACTTCATATCGAGACACTCGCCCTCCACGTGGGCCAGGAAAACGCAGATCCAACCACCGATTCACGCGCAGTTCCTATCTATCAGACCACCTCATACGTGTTCCACGACTCTCAGCACGCCGCCGACCGTTTTGGACTCCGCGACGCTGGCAATATCTACGGCCGACTCACCAACACCACTCAGGGAGTTTTTGAGGACAGAATAGCCGCCATCGAGGGAGGCTCTGCCGGATTGGCAGTAGCATCAGGCGCCGCCGCCATCACCTACGCACTTCAGAACGTGCTCCAGGCAGGCGATCATATCGTGGCCGCCGACAACATTTACGGAGGCTCCTACAACCTGATAACCCACACACTATCTACCCAGGGCATCAGCAACACAATAATAAAAATCAATGACCTTCAGGCACTTGAATCAGCCATAAAACCTAATACAAAGGTGATATACGCCGAGACTTTCGGCAATCCAAACAGCGACGTTCTCAATATAGAGGGCGTGGCTGAGGTGGCCCACAAGCACGGAATCCTTTTCATCGTGGACAACACCTTCGCTCCCGTACTCATCCGCCCATTGGAGCACGGCGCCGACGTGGTTGTGATATCAGCCACAAAATTCATCGGCGGTCACGGATCGTCGCTCGGCGGTGTTATCGTGGAGAGCGGTAAGTTCGACTGGAAGGCCAACGCCGACAAGTACCCGACCCTCGCCAAGCCCGACCCATCGTACCACGGCGCAATCTTCGCCGACGTGGCAGGTCCCGCCGCTTTCGTAACCAGAATCCGTGCCGTAATCCTCCGCGATACTGGCGCCACAATATCGCCATTCAACGCCTGGATTCTCCTTCAGGGCACTGAGACTCTCCCATTGCGCATAGAGCGTCACGTGGAGAACGCCCTCAAGGTGGTAGATTTCCTGAAGCGTCACCCCAAAGTGGCCAAGGTAAACCATCCATCGGTGGAGAACCATCCCGACCACGAACTCTACAAGAAGTATTTCCCTAACGGCGGTGGCTCCATCTTCACATTCGAGATCAAGGGCGGACAGCAGGAGGCCTGGAAATTCATCGACAATCTCAAGATTTTCTCGCTCCTGGCCAACGTAGCCGACGTTAAGTCGCTCGTAATCCACCCCTACACCACCACACACTCGCAACTATCGCCCGAGGAACTCGCCGAGCAGAACATCACCCCAGCCACCATCCGCCTCTCCATCGGCGTAGAGCACATCGACGACATCCTCGACGACATCGCCCAGGCCCTGGATCTGGTATAAATAGTTAATTATTGCTTGCTAATATAGATTTTATAACAATCGCCGCTGATGCCGGGAGGTAATCGGTGGCGATTGTTTGTTTGGGCTTGGCTAAAGTTACACCCGTTTTGTGACAAAAAAGAGCCAAAGTTACCCCAGTTTTGTGACAAAATAATATAAAAGTTACCACCTCTTTGTGACAGGATTTTTGTATTTGATTATTTTAATGGAAATTACACGATGATTATTACAAACAATTTTTTGGTAAGAAGTCAATAATTATTTATCTTTGCTCCAAACTTTACGGAACTATGATTAAACGTGATATAATAGAAGAACTTAGGGAATGGCGCAAGAGCGAATTCAGGAAACCTCTGGTGCTGAGAGGTGCGCGTCAGGTGGGCAAAACCACCATAGTTAATATGTTCAGTTCTGATTTCGGACAATACATATATCTGAATCTGGAAGAAGAAAATACGAAAAATATTTTTCTGAAATACAAGAACATAGACGATTTGATAAAGGCCATCTTCTTTGAAAGCAACCAGATTATCAGCAACAACGACACTTTGATTTTCATTGACGAGATACAGGAAGTTCCCGAAGCCCTCAAAATGCTGAGATATTTTTACGAAAAATATCCTCAGTTTTGCGTTATCGCCGCAGGTTCGCTACTGGAATCATTGTTCGACAACAAGATAAGTTTTCCAGTTGGACGAGTGGAATACAAAGTTGTCAGGCCATTGTCATTCAGGGAATTTCTCTACGCAATGAATGAAGCATCAGCTTTGGAGGCCTACAACACCGTTCCATTGCCTTCTTACGCACATAGCAAATTATTGTCGCTTTTTCACACATATACATTGATTGGTGGAATGCCCGAAATTGTTTACCGATACTCAATACATAGAGACGTCGTGGCATTGAGTCCAGTTTACGATTCTCTGATCGGCACCTATATCGACGACGTTGAAAAGTATGTATCAGGACAAAACAAAATTGACACAATGCGGTTTGTGATAAATTCTGTTTTTATGGAAGCTGGCAGTCGTATAAAATTCGACGGGTTTGGCAAGTCCAGTTACGGGTCAAGAGAAATTGGCGAGTTGCTGAGAACTCTCGAAAAGGCAATGCTGATACATCTATGCTATCCAACCACTCAGACAGGACTTCCGTATCAGCCTGATATAAAAAAACACCCACGCCTGCACGTCTTGGACACTGGATTGCTGAATTACAAGGCAGGTATTCAAAAAGAGGTTTTCGGCACCGACGACCTCAACAACATTTACAAAGGTCACATATCGGAACACATTGTAGGACAAGAACTTTTGGCGACGCAAACCTCCATATTGGCAAAACCTCTATTTTGGGTCTCTGAGAAAAAAGACTCATCGTCAGAGTTGGATTATTTGGCACCTATCAACCAGGAGATGATTCCAATAGAGGTAAAATCGGGACCAACAGGGCATCTGAAATCCCTACATAATTTTATGGACCAACACAAGGGAAATGTAGCGATACGCCTCTATTCTGGCGAACTAAGAACCGACACTGCCAAAACCGGCAACGGCAAGGAATACACCCTCATCAGCCTGCCGTATTACCTGACAGGGAAAATCGGAAACTACATTTCGGCACTATAAAATAAACAATCGCCGCTGATGACGGGTGTCATCGGTGGCGATTGTTTATTTTTTTTATTTGTTTTTCTGGGGAGATTTTATCAAATACGCTCGTAGAGCCCAAAAAATATTTTCTCATCTCCCCATCTGTTCCTGTCTGAAACTGTCTCCAGTGTTCCCAAGGCAATACACGCAACTCTCTATCGGAGTGTCGCCGTTCAGCAGTTCCAGCACCTTTTCATTGAAGTTTTCAGCTGATAGCAAAATTCCGTCCTTGGCGCCGAAGTCGGTGACAAGATTCTGAGTATTAAGCAGATAGTCGTCGATATAGGCCGCGCGGGTGCATTTGTAGAAACGTCCGTTCCTGATCATAAGACAGCGGTGACGCATCCAGCAGTTTCGGAAACTGTCCTCGGCCTCGGTCTTGGAGATTCGCGCATCGGGAATCACCTTGCTGAACTCCGTTACGTCCTTGATATTCAGCACGATCTCGTATTTGCGGGCCAGCGCGAAAATGCGCTCGATATTCTTTTTGGGATTCGGCATCGAACTGTAATTGCTCACCCAAAGTTGATCCAGACGGGCGAGAGTCTCCTCGGGCAACCTGTTGATAAGCAGACCGTTGGTGGTGATTCGGAGCGGAGTTTCAGGGAAAATCGCCTTAATCTTGCCGATAATCTCACCAAGTTGAGGATTCAGCAACGGCTCGCCTCCCGAAATCTTTATCACATCGGGGTTCAGGTGGTTTCTAAGGAAACTAAACTGATTATCAACATCTTCCACCGTCAAAAACTTCGGCTTGTTGAATGGCGACACGTTGCAACACTGCACACACCTCAGATTGCAATGCTCCGAAATGTGCACCTCGAAACTCTCGCAATGTATCAGTCCATTTTCGTTTTGCTGATACTTCTTTCCCGACGGTGTCTCGACGGATTTCAGTTGGAAATTCGCTGATATCCCCAATCTTCCGTCGGCGCTCGGCGTGAATCTCAACTCACAGTTTGGCGCCACAAGCCGGGGCACAAACCTCCTGAGGAAGGCAAGATTATCCTCGCCATCAGCAGGATAAAAAACATCAGCCTCGAAAATGTCCTCCGCCTGAAACGAGTTCTTAAATCCCTGAGGATTAAGATTGTACATACATCCAAGAACCCTGAGTTTCTCGAAAAGGAAATACACCTGATCGTAAATCGGCAGAGTGTTGCCGTCGAAAAATATCGCATCGGTCGCAAGTCGAGTTCCATTGTTGTCGCTCTCGATTCGGGCGCAATAATTCTTGATATCGGAAAAATCGTTGCGCAGATAATGTACACTGTTCTTGGCACGGAACATAAAATAACATTCATCGCCCAAAGCCTGTTCGGTACGCTCGCCAAACAAATCCTCCACCTCGCTCGCATAATTTTTCAGGAGTTCGGCCTTGTGGAATTTCACGGGAATTCTTACGGGGAAGTAGTCGTTTTTTAGAGTTAGCCGACCCTGAGAAAATGCGTCCACCTCCTTGGCAAACTCGCTTGCAGAAGACTTAGAGTCTGCTACATCTGAACAATAATTCTGCAAGAAATAATAATCGTTTTCGAGCAGAGGTTTTATGCTAACTTGCTGAGGCTTAATGCCAAAAGTCTGCCAGATTCTGATATCGACGTTGCCATCCAGCATACAGTAAGGCATATCGGCATAGAATCTGAAATCGATTTTCCCGGCAAACCTCGGCATCAGTTTTTCCGCGCAACGGAACACGATATTGTGGTCAACGTGTCCGCCCACGCCAAGCGGAAAATAGCAGATATCATAATTTTTTATCAGTTTGCTGATGCTAACGAAAATTGCGTCAAACAACTCTGTCTCAACAACTTCTGTATGAAACATAATTGTTGAGTAGTTGCAATATCCCAATCCGCGGAAATACGAGTCAGTAAATCCAAGGTGCTGATACTTAGCACCGATGACCGTAAGCGCGCGGATATCGTCATTGCGACGCCTTTCATAAAAATCGGCCCTCTCGGCGTCGCCCTCGGTGAAAACGCTCACCACAGCAACCTTCTCGCCATTATCAATCTCATTCTTAATATTTTGCGCCATACTCAACAAAGCATCATCGAGGTGTGGCGATACGTATAAAATTCTTTTCATAGTTTGTAGTAAATTGCAAGGACTTGTATTCTGTTTTTGTCCTCTAAGAGGTTAAGAGAGTTAAGAGTTTTTTCCCGGTTAAGAGAAGTAGAACCTAACGGTTCTGAGGGTAAGAGCCTTCATTGATGCTCTCTTACTCTCCGTTCGCTTGCGAACAATTTCTCTAAAATATTTATACTTAGACTCTTAATTCTCTTAACCTCTTAGAGAAAACTTATCATTAACTTACGAAAGTTGAGTAAAATACAGAAAATCATAAATCAATTGTTAATTATTAATTGTTAATTGAATAATCAACTCTGCAACCTTCTTCGGGCCACCAAGTCGTTGCAAATCAGCCTTTATGGCCTGAGCCTTGCGGTAATATTTCGAGTTTTTGTCAAGCAACTGCGCGAAGGCATTTCGCCAAATCTCGGCATCAGGATTCTTGGGATCGAGCACGATTCCTGCCTCGGCTTTCTGCATAAACTGCGCCTGAAGATGCTGGTCGTTGCAGATTGGCAACAGGGCCAACGGCACGCCAAATGTCTGAGCCTCAATCACTGAGTTGGCGCCTCCGTGACTAATCATCAAATCAACATACGGCAGAATCTCCAACTGCGGAACGTATTTGCAGATGATGCTGTCGTCGGGGAAACGGCTCTTGAAATCGGAAGTGCAGAGTTCGTTCACCGAGAAAATCAACTGAACATTCATATCCCTAAGCGCCTGATACGCAGTCTCGAACAAAACCGGATTGTAATACAACTGACTTCCAAGACTCATATAAACCACTTTTTTGTCGCGATTGATTTTGTGGAATGGGAAATCGGTCTCGTCGCCACGCTTGAAGTCCTTAAGGCAGAACGGCGCGCCCACGTAATGCGAGAAATCGTTGCCCGAAAGCGACTTCGGCGCATATTCCTCGCTCGTAAAAACAATGTTCAGATACGGCGAAATCACGTCGGAACTCTTGAATCTGATATCGTGTTTGCTCTTGACAAACAGCGCCTTACGGTCGGCATCGTAAACTCTGAGAGTCTCTATGAGGTCGCAAGTCCAACTATCAGGCACCACGGGATTCAGCGAGTTGCTGATGCCCACCCAAGGCATACCGCGCTCCTCGGCCACGATGGCTCCAGCATACGAAAGCGGATCGCAGACCAGCACGTCAGGCCTAAACTCATCTATAGTAGCCTCAATACCAGGCTTTTGACCCTCGGCGCAGTCGATGAGCAAAGTCTTTATCCAGCGCCTCAGCCACATTTTGTCGTTCACCTTCTGGGCGAAAACCTCACCGCTTGTGATGAACTCGTCGGGAAGTACAAACTCGGGCGCATTCTTGCCGGGAGTGTAGCATTTGCAATTGATTCCAGCCTTCCTCAACTGCTCCGAAATATCACGCTGAGCAAAAAACGCAATCTCAGCGCCCTGATTCACAAGTTCTTGCGCAGTTCCTATCAAAGGATTCACGTGTCCCTTCTCTGGGACGGTTATAATCAAAATTCTCATTTTTTTCTGACTTTTTTTCGCACTTATGACACTGATAACGCAGATTTTCCACTGATCTCTCACAGATTTTATTTTTAAAATCTCTTTCGCAAGTTAATTGTTGATACTTGTATTGAGTTTTTAATCTCTAAGAGGTTAAGAGAGTTAAGAGCATTTTTTCATATAAGAGAAGTAGAACCTGACGGTTCTGAGGGTAAGAGCATCAATTGAAGCGCTCTTAACCTCCGTTCGCTTGCGAACAAATTCTCTTAAAGAACTTATACATAAACTCTTACCCCTCTAACCCTCTTAGAGAATATTAATTATTAACTTGTGAAAGTTGAGTTAATAAATAATCTGTGTCATCTGTGTTATCTGTGCGAAACTTTATCCTAAATACTTCAAAAACAACTTCTTAGCCTTCTCCTCCATCATCCCGTCAATCGGGAGGCCAGCGCGGGCGAGATCGCGGATTTTTGTGGCGCGGACGTCGGAGGATACCTCAGGCGAATCGTAAATCAGACCCGAATACTCCGCCATACGATGATGCACGGGATTTGTGGAAACCACAGTCTGAAAATCAGGACACAAGAGCCTGAGTTCCAGCATATTCTCCGCCACAAAACGGTTGCACGGCACTGGAAAAATCCATACCTTGTCGGCGTAATATTTCCCGCTGATGCTCTCCCTCACAATCTCCATCCTCTGACCTGCCGTAAGCGGATTGCGCTCCGTGAAAGCCTCCTCGGCGCTTGCGATAATGATGATCAACTCATCAAGCCTATCTATCACACGCTCAATCATTTCCAAGTGTCCGAGATGAAAAGGCTGAGCCCTCGTGATTAGCACCCCACGTTTTATAGAGTCAGCTGACCCTAAAATTTTATGCATCCTCGGCCTTACAATCTCATCGAATGTCGGCGAGAGTTGCCTCATTCTCATTTCCAGCCTGAAATCAGGAATATCATCCTTGAAAACAGGAAAAATGTAGAATGGTTTTCTAAGGTTGGATTTCAGATAATCACGTTGAGCGGATATCGAATTGTTGTAAGGATAATCGGGCGAGAGCAACTGAACGAAAACAAGTTCATCGTTCTCATTCTCAATACGTTCCAACTCGCAAGCATCAGGCACCTCATAATTACGGAGCATTATCAGCGAACGTTTTTTGGGGCTGACACTGCTGTTGTAGTTTGCCACCTGCAAGAAACACGGCATAAAACCGATACCGAGGCGCATAATATCAACCTTGTTGATGGCGCTTATCATATATCGGAAAGATTCGCGCAGGGCAAAAAACGAGAGCCAAAATTCATACGTCTCGCTTCGGTAAGTACTGATTACCTGACCGTTATCAACCTTATTGAGAAAAGTCTCGAAAGCCTTACGGTTGATTTCGAGTTTGGTTTCCGAGCCGTTGGACTTGGCGATTCTGAAAGCCGAGAAAATAGCATCTATCTCGTAAAATCCCTGACTAAGGTCCTCGAAATCAAGGACTCCCGAAATCGCATCACCATCGAAGAGAATGTTTCCCATCTGAAAATCGTTGTGAACAAATTGAGGCTCAAGATTATCCACAATATCGATGGCTCGGCCGATTATCGCATCAGCATTTTCCATAAAACGGTCGAACTTCTGCGAGAACTCGTATCTGATGCTGTTGTCGCAAACGATATCCTTGAAATTGGCAATAGCCTCCAGTTCATTGAAATAGCGCTCTACAAAAGCGACTGACGACGGCTCCAAATCAATGGTTCTCAGCGAATTGGTAAGAGATTTGTAAGCATCAGCCATCTTGACCAAATCGTCGGCATCAGGCACCTCGTACCACCTGTATTTTGTGAGTCCGCTGATAAACCTGTAACCCGAAATCACGAAAGCCTCAAAAGGCTCAGGCAGATTGCGCTCCTCGAAAATGAATCTCGGAACTGCAAACGGCAAATCGTTGGGAATGGCAATCTTCCTGAAATCGTTGACCTTCTGAGAATTGACAAACGGAGGCTCAATCCTGAAAACGAACCGCTCCCCAACCTCGGAAGTAACAAAGCACACCACATTGGAATGGCCCTCTTCGCAAAACTCGATTCTCGCCACCTCCACACCATAATATTCCTCAATAACCTGAGGCAAAATATTCTTGAAACCTGTTTCCATAGCATTCAAAATTTATCTTGTGTAATTCCGACGCAAATATAAAACTATAAAATGGAAGTACCAAATATTTTGGGGAATATTTTGCGTAAATATAACAAAAAAAACAGACTATCGGCAGATGCAGATAGTCTGTTTTAGGTTATTTCCGAGTTCCCTTGTAAAATTTACTCGTAAAGCCATTGGAAATCCTCTTTCATTTCTTTGGTGAATTCCTCAAACGAGCAAAACTGTCCATCTGCGATATCGCTTCGAGTCCTACGGTCATATTCTTCCCATTCCTCAATTGTATGCGGTTGCAAATGCCTGTATGAACCGTCGAACAATTCAGGGTATCTGTTTTTCATAGAAGCAAGCCTTTCAGGTGATAAAAGATATTTATCCTTAGCACAAGAAACCTCTTCCTCAACAGCAACCTCTTCGTCCACTGCGAATTCCACAGCCAACTCACAGGCCTTGCGAGGCTCAACGAAATCTGTATCATTGAATTCCTTACCCATAATTTCTGGATTTTTGTTTGACTACAAAGATAGAAAAAACTATTTTCAAATCACAAATATATGCATAAAAAAAGTACAAGCCAAGAAAAACCTCAACTTGTACTCCAACAACTTTAAATTTTAAGAATTTGAGAAAGTGGGAGTTACAGGATTCGAACCTATGACCCTCTGCTTGTAAGGCAGATGCTCTGAACCAACTGAGCTAAACTCCCGTTTCAAATTAAATCGGCTCAAATTAATTTCTCGTGAAAATTTACATTCCTTACGATCCGAGTTTAAAGCCACCTCTTCCTCGGCTGTAATACAACCTGCAAACTCCTTAATGAAATCCTCAGTTTGAGTATCGGCATACAATTCTCGCATTAATGACTCTGCCGAAATGGTCTTTCCTTCCTTTGCCTGCTGTGTTGATTCAAGAATCTCTGCTATTAATTGTTCTTTTGTCAAAACAGGCAATTCATCCTCTTCTTCTATTGAAAATGTGTTTTCTATAGTTATCTCATATTTAGGATTCCTCCGCAAATATAAAAACTATTTCAATAATATCAAAACAAAAAAAGCCCTGCAAACTAATGCCGGGCTTTTTTCAAGGAAACGCTCTTTCACCTCATTGTAATTTTGTCTTTTATATTGCATAACCATCTGATTTTCTGATACGTTTTCAAAATGTTCAATGTATCGAATAAAAATGTAAACTATTTGAAAAACAAACAAATATAAGACAAAAATTTTGATGGTGCTGAAAAAGAAAAACGCCGTGCGAACAATGTTCATACGGCGTTCTCGGGCTGAGAGGAAAGTGATTTTGATTCTAATAGTAATCACAAAATCTTATATCTCCATCTTGAGAACCTGCTCAATGACAGGTGCCATATCGTAATACTTGTACTGACCAAGGCGACCACCAAAGATTACATCCCTTTCTTTCTCGGCAAGTTGACGGTACTGCTCGGCAAGTTCATTGTTGCGGTCGTTGTTTACAGGATAATATGGCTCCATACCATCCTTATACTCTGTGGAATACTCCTCGCTGACAACGGTCTTGGGACAATCATAGACCTCCTGACCAAACATCTCGAAATGCTTGTGCTCGATTACTCGTGTAAATGGCTCATTATGAGAAGTGTAGTTGACAACGGCATTGCCCTGATAGTTTGGAGTATCCTCTATACGGGTTTTGAAGGAAACAGTTCTCCAGTCAAGCTTGCCCAGCTGATATCCAAAGAATTCGTCGATCGCTCCGGTGTAAACCAACTTATCGGCAAAATTGCGCCAATCCTTATACTCCGAATTGAAGAAGTCAACGCCAACTTTTGTATCAATGCCGTCGAGGAGTCCCTCGATTAGTTTATTATAACCGCCGACAGGGATTCCCTGATACTTGTCGTTGAAGTAGTTGTTGTCGAAAATCATTCTTACGGGCAGACGCTTGATAATGAAGGCGGGAAGTTCCTTGCAATCTCTACCCCACTGCTTCTCGGTATATTCCTTGATAAGTTTCTGGAAAATATCCTTGCCAACCAATGTCAAGGCCTGCTCCTCAAGGTTCTGAGGCTCTCGGCCATTGAGCGCTGCAACAGCCTCGGCCTTCTGCTCGTTGATCTTTGCCTGAGCCTCGGCAGGAGTCTTTACCCCCCAGAGCTTTGAGAAGGTATTCATATTAAAAGGCAGATTGTACAACTCGCCTTTATAATTGGCAACAGGGCAATTGGTGTAGCGGTTGAACTCCACAATTCCGTTCACAAAATCCCAAACTTCCTTGTTGGAAGTATGGAAAATGTGCGCGCCGTATTTATGGACATTGATGCCTTCGATATTCTCGCAATATACATTGCCACCAAGTTGTGGACGCTTATCAATCACAAGACATTTCTTGCCTGCCTTATGTGCACGATAAGCGAATGTGGCTCCGAAGAGTCCGGAACCGACAATGAGGAAATCGTATTTCATATATATTAGTATTGAGAAATTTATTAACTAAACAATCTTTCCTTTAAGAAAACAAAAGGAAAAACAAAGAAAGCCTGAAGATATCTTTTACGGGTATGAGGTTCCTTCACAAAACGATAAAGGAAACGAAGATTTAATTTATCAATCCACTTGGGGTAATAATCAGCCTTTCCATCATGTTCAGCTGTCTGATGAACGAATCCGCCACATGTAAATCCAATACCTTGATAACCTGCATCTATACACATCATCAGAAATTTTTCTTGCATTCCAACACCCATTCCAACAATTAGGTAGTCGGCATTTTCTAATGCTATCCGGGAAGCCTCACTTCTCATTTCTTCCTCTCCAGAAAAATATCCATTTCTACATCCACGCCACTCGATATCAGGATATTGATTTCTGAATATTGAAAGTGTCTTATCAAGCATTTCCTGTTTGGTAGCTACAATACAGACGCTTTTCTTATTCTTATTGGCAAAAGAAAGAAGCTCAGGCGCCATCGAAGTCATATCAAAACTCCGCCGTTCCACCTTTTTCCAATATAAAAGACGAATTGCCAAAGTCATCAACGAGCCATCGGCGAAAATGCCATCGAAGGATTGGAAAAGTGATTTTTGCTTAACAGCTGTTAAAAAGGAAACAGGATTGAGGAAGGTGTAGATTTTATTTTTTGATTCCATTAAATTTGTCAATAATTCAAATTCGGAATCAATAATAGAACGAATAAGATTTGACATAATTAATATATTATCATACTAGATGAAATTTCAATAGGAGGATTCTCAATATTGGAAAAAATTTGGCGATTCTTGTTATCAATAGTTAAACCACCAATATTACTATTAGACAGATATATTTTAGAAGAATTGGCAATATTATTATTAAGAAAATTAAAAACAATAGGATGAATAGAATCTACATTTCTGTTCCACATTATTAAATTATGAAAATTTTTTTGCTGAGAGATCATCAAAATGGAATTACCCGTAATATCAAAGGCCTTATCAAAGGTATCGCTACAACACTGACTCAAAAATGAATTACCTCCTCTTGAAAGATAAAAGGTACTACCATCTATGTACTGACCTTTATTGCCTATCCAAGCATGAATCCTCTCATAACAATTACTCCCCCGATTATCAATAGCTGTTTTGCAATTTATCATTATACAATCAGAAAAATGACAATCACTGGTTGTAATTTTAATTCCCGTTGCAAAATCAGAAGAACCCTTAAAATGTAAATTGTCGCAAACAATCTCGTATCCTTTATCAATCAACAAACCATAACTTTCTGGAGGTATGTTTGTTATTTCAGAATCAGAAAAATGTATTTTAACAGAATTAATACAATGGATCCCTGGTCTAGCTCTTCCATTCAAATCCAATACAATATTAGATACAACACCGAAAAATTTAATTTGTGTATTATATTCAACTTGAATTATATCAATATTGTCCGTAGCAACTATTTTGCCCAAACCAAAATCAATATTAATAGGACCATTAATTAACAAAGATTTGCCAATATAATAGTGCTTAGATGAATTCGAAACTAATTTTCGACCGGTTTTAATTGCGGAATTAACTGCTAATTGCAAACTATCGGCATTTGCAGATGGATCAGCAACCTTACCACTTTTACAACCAAACATTTCCGGTGTTATAAAACAATCCGAAAAGTTTTGTGAAAATAATTCAGAACTAAGAAAAACTAAAGTAATAATAAAGATTATTCTCATTATTTCTTATTCAATAAAGAAGCCAGTTTGGGAAATCTTGTTTTAAAAGGCAACCAAAATTTCAATAATACTTTTGTCCACCATGGATGCCATGATCCAGCAAAATGATGAACCGTATATGTATCATTGGTTATTTCCAACTCTCCTGTTTCATAAATCTTGGCAGAAAAATAAGTTCTTGGATAAACATACAAATAATTACTTAAAACTTGAAAAGTATTATTGCAAACCAAATTTCTCTTTAAAAGCATATCAATAATTATCGTAGTATTAGGGATAATATTATATTTACCACCATCAAGAATAAAATGTTTATTCTCATAATACTCTAAACAATTATTAATAAATTCTGAATCAGGTTCCGATCCCATTACAGCAGTACCAATTCTATCATTACTTTCAAACGACAAAAAAGCAGGTGCTTCTAAGAACTTAGAGAAATCCTTAACAACTTCTACATCAGTATCAAAATAAACACCTCCATATTGTTTTAAGGCAAACAACCTTGCAACGTCAGCAACAAAAGCATATTATTTTACCGAATAAGCTTCTGTTGAGAAAACATTATAATTTATATTAAAATTTGTTTCGTTCCATTCCATAAATTGGAAATTAGGCAAAAGCTTTTTCCAATTGGAAATATAATTCAAAACCTCAATTGGTTTAGGATTATTACCAAACCAACAATAATGAATGATTTTTGGAATCATAGATTGTCATTAATACAATTAGACAAATGCAAACCATTTCTAATCCTCTGAGATTCGACAATTACATTATTTAAAATATCATTATAGTCAGATTCAGAAATATTGCTAATTACTTCAGGTATTTCAAACAAAGAAGAAACAACAATACCTAACTTATTATCCTTGACATAATTGGCTAGGCCAGACTTATCCCAAATTATAACAGGTATAGAAGCTGCAATATATAAAGATAACTTATGAGGCGCATTATACTGAAGGTAGTCGCCATAATCACCGAAACAACCTTCCATAGAAGTTCCATCCCAGACTAATCCCCAAGAAGCTTCCAAAACAGATAAATCATTAGGATGAAAACAAGATTTATATACCAAATTGCCCGATAATCCTTCCACAAATTTTCCATAGCAATTGATCACCAAAGGCAACTTTTCAAGTTCTCTCAAGAAAGTACTTTTAGTCAAGTTTCCCGCGAAAGCAATGGTGTTCGAATTAATTCTCTTTGTTTCTTTAGGGAATTTTTCTACAAAATAATCGAAACTTGTCAAAACCTTAATGTTTTCGGACTTTACACCCAAAGAAATTAAATATTCCTTCATTTTAGTAGAATGAGCAATCACGCATTTAGCAACTTTAAAAAACTCATTTTCTAAATAAGAAGCATCTGTTACATTCCGTAAACTATTAATATCATGAATCAAAAGAGTTGTTCCGACTTTAGTATTGAGTATATGATTATACAAATAATCCATAAATTTGTTATCAACTCGATACAAAGGCCATTGGATTAATAACTCATCTGATTCATAAATCATATTTCGAATTTTCAATTTTTGGAAAAACGAAACTAAATTATGGAACCATGGCATCCTATCCTTAAAGAAAGAGCCAACTGCAATTTTATGATATTGGAAAGAATCAAGTATCTTATCAACATCATATTTAGCCTTAAAACTAGCATTAAAGGCTTTACGATTTACATCTGATATATTATATTTCATTTGATTGAATTTAAATTCGATGATTTAAAATGATTGTATTTCAACATATTATAATAACTTAAACAATAAGCAAGAAACATAATATTAATTGTTTCAAAATACCCAATTGTAAA
>JAZLKG010000130.1:0-1832 GCA_045597465.1 Bacteroidales bacterium
TTCTGCATTCTACAATTGCACAAGCCTTGCGCTTACCTCGCTTCCTGAGGGTGTCACCAGCATTGGAAGTACTGCATTCAGAAATTGCTCAAGCCTTGCGCAAATCACTATTCCTTCTACAGTTACAACATTAGGCAATGATGCATTCTATGATTGTACAAATTTGAAATCCATAACGATATTGGGCAATCCAACAATCGGTGATGCAAATGAGGAAGATGATTACAACGAATGTCCTGCTGGCACTGTAATCAATGTGTCTAAGGCATCGTACAATAGTTATACAGATTATTGGAAGGCTATTAACGACAAATGGAATATCACAGTAAAAGTTAATGGCGTTGCATTGTAATCCACACCACGCATTATAAGACAATCAACCCCTCTCTGTCGGACAGGTTTCCGCTGGAGAGGGGTTTGATTTTTGGTGTGAAAAAAAACAGATTGGAATAATGTTTTTTATCCGAAAAAAAGAATTATATTTGCGGAGAGAAAAAGTAAGAAATATGACACAACAACAAGCAAGCGAACTAACAAACAAAATCATCCACGCCTTGGAGATTGCGGAGTATGAGACCTTGAAAAAGAAGGCTATGCTCAATCAGAATGTGGTGGTGGAGGACGAGAACGGCGATCCTATTGTTGTTCCCGCAAGAGAGGTATTCGTTGAGAGGTTCAACGAGCCAGTACCGACGTTTTAGAGGAGAGAAAAACAAATAATTAAAAATTGAAATTATGGCAACAGCAACAATAAATAATTTTGATATATTGAGTGAATTGCGTCATTCAATAATGGACTTGGTGTATTCGATATCCGACCCTGACAAATTGCAGAAAATGTTGGATTCAGTAAAAAGCCAACCAAAATACTCAGAGCAAGTAAGCCCCTCAGGCGACGAATGGTTCGACGATCCTGAGAATATCAAAATGCTGGACGAGCGTAAAGCCGAAGCAGACCGTGGCGAAGTTTTCGAGATGTCTATGGATGAGATTAAAGAGGCGTTAAAATAAAAACCACAAACCGCAGAAGGCTGATATTTACAGCGCTCTGCGGGTTTGGTGTGTTTGTTTAGATGATTGATATTGCAATTACCTGCCAATTATTGTTGTGGCGGGCTATGTAGCCGTTTTCTGCCAGTTTGGATACGAGTTTCTGAACGGCTGAGGTGTTGATTCCTAATGCAGAGGCCATTTCATCGTATGTAATGAATGGGTTGTTTTTCATTAATCTGAGAATACGCGAAGTGTTTGGGCTCTTCGATTTGATGATCTCGCCGTCGTACCACCACAAATCCTCTTCCTTTCTTGTCACAAAGTCGATATCTGCCTGAATCTCAAGCGCTACAAGTTTCTCAAAATATCTCAGGAACTTTCCTATCTGCTTGATTGAAGCGTGTGCGCCGTCGGAGGGCACTGGTCCCACCAAAATATCTGTCTGGTGCAAGGCTTCCAGATATTCCATTTTCTTACGGCTTCTTACAACAATCATCGGCCACTTGTGACGAGACAGGATAAAGTTTACCATAAGACGTGCAATACGTCCGTTTCCGTCCTCAAACGGGTGAATCCTGATATATCTGTAATGGAACAATGCGGCCAACTGAACAGGCGACAATATTCCTTTCTGTTCCTCCTCGTTGTACCAATCTACAAGGTCCGCCATTAGGGCCGGAGTCTCCTGAGGCGAGGCGTACTCAAAGCGATCTCCATAACGTGTAATCACACTATTGGGGCGGGTTTTGTATTGTCCTGCGTGAATCACATAACTTGTCTGCATTCCTCCAGGCAAATCCCTATATACCGTATAGTCCTCACGGAGCAATGTCTTATGA
>JAZLKG010000131.1:0-2201 GCA_045597465.1 Bacteroidales bacterium
GGGCCTTGTGTCTCAGCAGACTTTCGAGACTGCCGTTAAGCGCGTTCTCAAATTCAAGGCTGAGCTCGGTCTCCTCGACGAGAATCCTGTTCTCTACGCCGAGGGTCACATTGAGCTCGATACCAAGGAGGAGCGTGAGACCTCTTACCAGATTGCCACTCAGTCGGTTGTGTTGCTCAAGAACAACGGCGTGCTTCCTCTTAAGAACAAGAAAATCGCCCTCACAGGTCCAAACGCAAACTCTATCTGGGCAATGGCTGGTGATTATTCTTATCCTGCAATGCGCTATTTCTGGAAGACCGATACCGACCACGGTACAAATCCAAAAATCGTGACATTGAACGAGGGACTCCAGAACCGCAAACCAGAGGGAATGGAAATCAACTATTCACGCGGCTGCGACTGGACCGAGGTTGTTGAGACTTTGGTTGAATCGAGCGGCGACCCACGTGTGGCTTACCTTGTGAATATCCAGAACCGTATGGTTGAATCTGGCGAGGAGGCCAATCTTGACGAGGCTCTCAAGATTGCCAAGAACAGCGACGTAATCATCGCGGCTGTCGGCGAGAATGTGATGCTCTGCGGCGAAAACCGTGACCGTCAGCACCTTCGTCTCCCCGGCAAGCAGGAGGAATTCGTTACCAAGCTCGCCGCAACTGGCAAACCAGTGGTTCTCGTGGTATTCGGCGGACGTGCCCAGGTTCTCACCAACGTAATCGACAAGTGCGCGGCTGTTATCCAGGCCTGGTATCCGGGCGAGGAGGGAGGCAACGCCCTTGCCGACATTCTCTACGGAAACGTCTCACCTTCGGGCAAGCTTTCAGTTACATATCCTAACGTGGAGCTTCACGAGCCAATCTGTTACAATTACGGCCTCGAGAACGATACACGCGTGGCATTCCCATTCGGCTACGGCCTCTCGTATACCACTTTCGAGTACTCTAACCTGAAAATGGACACCACCGCAGCCACCAACGGCGGACGTTTCAATGTTTCGCTCGACGTGAAGAACTCAGGCTCGGTATCAGCCGACGAGATCGTAGAGCTCTACGTGTCGCCTATTGACCGCAGCGCCAAGCTGAAGCCAATCCAGCTTCAGGGCTTCAAGAGAGTTACACTCAATGCCGGCGAGACCAAGACCGTTACCTTCGCGGTTTCACCTCAGCAGCTTGGCTACTATATGATGAACGAGTGGAACATAGATCCAGGCCGCTACCTCATCAAGATAGGCGCCTCGTCACTCGATATCAAGCTTCAGGGCGAAATCGTGCTGACAGGCGATCAGGCTACAATGGCCTTGAGAGATTGCTACTTTGCACTTTAAGTGATTGAAGTGTTGAAGTAATTGAAGTGATTGAACGCGGATTTATAATAATTTAAGTTTTGCAAGTTAATTGTAGGTACTTGTATTGAGTTTTTGGGTTCTCTAAGAGGTTAAGAGAGTTAAGAGTTTTTTTATCTTTTAAGAGAAGTAGAACCTAACGGTTCTGAGGGTAAGAGCATTAATTGATGCGCTCTTAACCTCCGTTCGCTTGCGAACAAAATCTCTAAAAAAAATAATACATAAACTCTTACCTCTCTTACCCTCTTAGAGAATTAACTTGCGAAAGTTGAGATAATAATAATCCCCGCACTGAGGAAATTTTTTCTCGGTGCGGGGATTGTTTTTTTTCAAAAAATGCCTAAAAAACTTCTCTCAAAATTTGGATAAGTGTTTTTTTTTTTTTGATTTGCAAAATTTTTTATTAACCCTAATAATAATCTTATGAAAAGGACTATTAAAGTATTGGCTCTGATGCTGTTGTCTTTGGGCATAGCCCATAATGCAGACGCACAGTGGGGAAAGCTCCTCAACGAGGCGGGCAAGGCTATGAGCAACAAATCAAACAATTCCAGCAGCACAAAGACCAGCAGCACCTCAGATCCTAACAGGAAGAAATCAGCCTACGAGCTTCAGGAAGAGAAAATGAATCAAAGGTATGAGCAGCAGCGCCTGGCCGATGAGGAGAAGAAACGCAAGGAAGAGGCCGAGCGTCTCCGTAAGGAAGAGGAGGCCAAGCCTGATGGACAAGTATCTGACAACGATATCCCCGAACAAGATGTATGTGATTACAACCACCGCATAGCAAAAACTGTTACAGCCGAATCAAGTTATTCTGACCTTGCACGTGCATATATGTATTATGCCAAGTGTTTTGAGT
>JAZLKG010000132.1:0-25847 GCA_045597465.1 Bacteroidales bacterium
TTGTTCGCAAGCGAACGGAGGTTAAGAGCGCAACAATTGATGCTCTTACCCTCAGAACCGTTAGGTTCTATTTCTCTTAAACGAAAAAAACTCTTAACTCTCTTATCCTCTTAGAGAATAAAAACTCAATACAAGTACATACAATTAACTTGCGAAACTAAAAATTCTCATAACATGAAAAAACTTATGACAGCGGCCATGGTTGCCTTGATGCCATTGATATCAATGGGTCAGAAAGCCACCATCGAGAACCCCACCTGGACCAAGAGGTCGGTACATTCCGCAAGCATCGCCATCGAGAAGGTGGAGACAACTCCCAAGACCACAACCCTCTACTTCAAATGCTGGCACGGATACGCCGAGGGCACTATGAGGATTGCCAAGGACAGCTACATAATGGCCGACGGCAAGAAGCTTATGCTCAAGAAAGCCGACGGCGTGCCTCTTAATTCATTTTTCAAGTCCAACGCCGAGGGCTTTACAAGGACATTCGCGCTCACTTTCCCGGCCGTAAACAAGACCACCCAGTACATCGACTTCATCGAGAGTGACTGTCCTACCTGCTTCCAGTTTATAGGCGTGCCTGTAACTGAGGCTGCCGACAAGAAGAACAAGGAAATCCGCAAGCAGGCCGACGACATGGTGGACCGAATCACCAGCATGGCCGACGATGGCAAGCCTCTTGAGCAGAATCAGCTCATGCTCGGAACCACCACTATCAAAGGAAAGATCATCGGTTACAAGAAGGAACTATTTGATGGTGCTGAAGTAAGCGTAAAAAGCTACATCAACAATCCGCTGACCAGAACACAAAACACCTTCGCCACCGACCTGAAAAGCGACGGAACATTCGAGCTGGTATTGCCTCTCACAAGCAAGAAAGAATCTGTATTGTTTAGAGTGAATCCACTGTATTCGGGTCTCATCCTTGTCGGCATCGGCGAAACCGAGGAATTTATTGTAGACCTCGACCGTCTGGGCGACTACAGATACGTGAACCCAAACAAGTATATGTATTTCGACGGCGCCAACGCTGAATTCAACAATGCCTTGGTAAGATACGAGGAAATCGACCAAATAGACCACGATAAGGAGGAGGAACTGATGAAAAGTCAGGATCCTGAGAAATTCAAGAACGGAATCATAGCCTTGACCAACGAGCAGAAAGCAAAGATCGACGCTACCGAAATGCCCGAAAGAGTTAGGCAGTACATGAAGCACAACCTCGACTTGGATATAGTAAGAGCGCTGGCAAGAGCTCCAATGGATTTCCAGATGAGTTACATAAGAGAGGCTATGGAAAGCGGAACCTCTCCAAACGAAATCGAATACAAAAGTCCAGATTTCAGCCTCGATTACTTCAAGCAGTACAGCAAGATAGACGTAAACGACCCTCAAAATCTCTACAACAATAATATTGGAGAGATAAACATGTATGCGAGATATAGTCTTGATTCATACGTTGGCAGCAGACGTGTCCTTGAATTTTTCAAGAAAGCCAAAGAAGATGGCTGGATGAATCCCGAATACGAGAAGGCTATTGAGATACTCACGAACAGGGAAACAACCGAAAACTACCCCATCTCAGAAGAGGACAATACCACAATCGACTCCTCATTGAATGGTATCCGCACAGACTTCGCAAGAATAATAACTGGCAAAGAATCAGGCATGTTGTTCGATATGATGAAATGCAACGATATCTGCGAACCGCTCCATGAAAAGAAGTTGATTCCCGAATCTGACATCGCAGAGCTTGAGAAACTCGGAAGCCCGGTATATGCCCAGTTTGCACGTCAGGAAAACGCCAAGATAATGGCAGAGAAAGAGGCCGAGAGAAAACGCGGCGGATATTACAAGCACGTGGAGGGCGAGAGCATAGCCGACTCCATCCTTGTGGAACTCGTGAAAGGTCACGAGGGCAAGGCTGTCTACATCGACGTATGGGCCACATGGTGCGGACCATGCAGAAGCGCCATGCAGCAACTGGAGCCATACATCGACGGCCTTATCGAGAAAGGCGTTGACTTCGTTTACGTAACCGACGACTCGTCAGACGAGAAGGAATACAAGAAGATAGCAGCCAACAGCAAAGGCACTCACCACAAAATCAGCGAGGCCAACATGGGAATGTTGAAGGCCAAATTCGGATTCAGCGGAATCCCTGCCTACATCCTCATCGACCGCAAGGGCTTCGTCCACGAAACCCCAACCTGGTTCATGGGTCCTCAGTGGCTGGAAAACAAGCTCAAAGAAATGGAATAATGCCCGTAGAGACGGACCGCGGTCCGTCTCCACAGACCCACCCAAAACACACAACCGCCCGTTGGGAAATGAATTCTCAGCGAGCGGTTTGATTTTTCTCTCCCAAAGATATTGGGCAATCAAATATAATTAATATTTTTGCAATCGGAGAATACAACAAAATCTCCGATTAACAATTTAATATAAAACACTATGAGAAAATCATTGATTTCGTTGGCTGTACTGGCGTTGATGGCATCTTGCGGTCAGGCGCCCAAGCAGCAACAACTCGAAAACCCCGTTCTCACCATCGAGGGTGGACAGGTTCAGGGAGTTTTCGCCGACGACCACCAGGACGTCTATGTTTATCGCGGCATTCCATACGCAGCGCCTCCTATCGGCGACCTCAGATGGAAGGAGCCTCAGCCTGTAGTGGCTTGGAAGGGCGTAAAGATTGCCGACAAGTTTGGTCACCCGGGATTCCAATCGGTACACTATCCCGGCGGATACGCCACAGAATGGGGCTACGGCGACGAGGCGCCTCAGAGCGAGGACTGTCTCTACCTGAATGTCTACACCAAGGCTCCGGGCAAGGCTGATAAGAAGCTTCCCGTTGCACTCTGGATTCATGGCGGCGGATACCGCGAGGGCTGGGGCAGCGAGCCCGAGTTCGATGGTCAGGAGTGGGCTAACAAGGACGTTGTACTCGTAACAATCAACTACCGCCTAGGAATTTTCGGATTCCTCACCCACCCAGAACTCGATAAGGAAAGCCCACACGGCGTATCAGGAAACTACGGAATCCTCGATCAGATAGAGGCTTTGAAATGGATCCGCAAAAACATCGCACAGTTTGGCGGCGACCCAGATAACGTTACCATCTTCGGACAGAGCGCCGGCGCCGGCAGCGTAAAGACAGTTTGCGAGTCGCCACTTGCCCGCGGATACTTCCAGAAAGCCGTAATCATGAGCGGCGGCGGTATCACAATTCCAGATCCCAACAAGCCCGCTACCGAATTGCCACGCAACTCCATTTTCCGCAATATGACAATGGCTGAGTCGGAGGCCGAATCAAAGGCAGTGCTCGACTGGGCAGGTCTCACCGACCTCGAGAAAATGCGCAAGGCCTCTACAGAGACTCTCTACGCCCTCAACGATATCTACAACAGGGTAAACGGCAAGATGGGCATCGTTACAATGCGTCCCATGGTGGATGGCTACGTAAGCTTGAAATCTTTCGACGACGCAGTTTTGGACGGCTCGGTAGCTGACGTTCCATACATGATGGGCTACACCCTCAACGACCTTGGCAACATGGGCGGCGGCATCGCCGACTTCTGCCGTGTACGCGCCGAGAAGGGCGGCAAGGCCTGGGCATATCAGTTTGCACGTCCTTTGCCAGACGACGGCAGCCATCCTGAAGTTACAGCCCGCTTGAAGGGTGCTTTCCACTCGTCTGACCTCTGGTATGTTTTCAAATCGCTGAAGCACTGCTGGAGACCTTGGACCAAGGGCGACTGGGACCTCTCGGAGAAGATGCTCACCGCATGGACCAACTTCGCAAAATACAGCAATCCTAACGGTCAGGCCGACGGCGAATGGAAGGAATTCTCTGCCGACAACAAGGATTTCATGGTATTCAAGCTCGACGAGAAGGATGCTGAGGCTTCTGCAATGGGTCAGCCCCTCCAGCCAGAAGTTCCATCAAACTTCCCAATGTAAACAAGGCTCTTGACTCTTGATAAAATATAAAAACGGATTGTCCGGCCATCAAGCTGGGCAATCCGTTTTTTTCTTTGGTATGTATAGTTCAAGCAAAATCGTCTATTCCCAAACCTCCAGATAGAAATCGTTCTGGGCATTGTCGACGTAATATACGTTTGTAAAACCCTCTGATGCGTTTGGCATCTCGATAATCTTGCCCATGTCGATAATCTTCTTATCGGGAATATGATTGGCGCGGCGGCGGTTTTTCTCGAGACATTCCTTTATCACCGAGCAGAAATACATGGCGCAAATCCTGTAACCCTTGTTCTTGAAGAGCTCCAAGATAGGCTTGCGGTCGGCCTTGGTGATATTTGTGCTGTCCAGCACAAACGACATTCCATCATTGATGAAATTCTGAATCTGCTGCTGTTGCTTGCGCTTTATCTTGCCATCAAACTCCACACGCGCCAAGTCCTTAAGGTACTCATGGTAGAAATAAGTCTTGCCTGTGCAGTGGATGCCGATAAGCATTATCGCAGTCTTAGGCTGAGATTTTATCTCAGCTAATATGTCAAAATCGTTCTGTTCCATTTTTCAATAAAGGAATAAATGAATTAATGAATAAAAGGATTAATTCCGACGCAAAGTTAATAAAAAATTCTCCACTATCAAAATAAAAAAGACGCCTCCCCGATTAAAGCCTCGGAGAGGCGTCTCATGAATAACCGCACGCGAAGCCTTCAGGCGAGCTTGCGGTTCACCCATAGAGCTTGCAGATAGCACCCACTAATACTTCACCATCTTGCTGATGGTATTATCGCTGCTGCCGCCTACCATTACCTCGTAGTCGCCGTGGAGGGTGCGCATTGTGTTGGTGGATGGATCCCACCACTCAAAAGTCTTGTCGTCGAGGTTGAAAGTAACAGTAACGGTCTTCTTGGCGGGTACTGATACGCGCTTGAAGGCACGGAGCTGCTTCTTTGGACCATCGTTGTCGCCAACCTTGCGGAGGTAAACCTGTACCACCTCCTGGCCGTCTACAGAGCTTGTGTTCTGAAGCTGACAGGTAAGCTTGCCATTGCTGTAGGCTATCTTCGAGTATTTGAACTTAGAGTAGCTGAGGCCGTGACCAAATGCGAACAATGGCTTCTCGGTCATGTAGCGGTAAGTGCGGTTCTTCATCTCATAATTGAGGAAGTCTGGAAGCTGATTAACATTCTTATAGAAAGTTACAGGCAGCTTTCCCGAAGGATTCACGTCGCCGAAAATCACGTCGGCAAGGGCCTCGCCGCCCTTCTCGCCGAGATACCAGGCCTGAAGAATAGCGTCGCAGTTCTGAGACTCTGGCTCAAGCGCCATGGCACCGCCCGAGCAGTTTACGAAAACGAGTTTCTTGCCGCTCTTGTGGATATTGGCCATGAGGTCGCGCTGAACCTGAGGAAGCTCAATGTCGGTGCGGTCGCCGCCCTTGAAACCAGGAGCGTCAACCTCCATCTCCTCGCCCTCGAGCTGTGGAGAGATTCCGCCTACAAACACTACGACGTCGGCATTGGCTGTGGCCTCCAAAATCTCGTCCACTGTAACATCAGTGTTTACAGTGATATCGAAGTTAAGCATTGCGAGCTGTCGCACCTGACGATATTCAAGAACGAATGGAACCTCCTCGCCTTTCTTAACCTTGAGTGCCACATGGAAATCCGACTTTGGATCGGTGGTGGTGAATCTGCTCTCAACGCCCTTTACGGTGAGTTTTGCCTCGTCGTCGGCCTTTATGTTGAAATAGATGGTCTCGTCCTTGTCGGCAACATATTTGCCCTCAAATCGGGCCGAGAAGTGCTGAAGGCTTACTCCTGATGCAAACTCTGTAGCACCGCCATTCTGGAGACGGATTGGAGCTCCGTAGTTTACAGTAATCACTGGCTCTCCCTTCATAATCTCGTTGTTCCAATATTGAGCGGTTAGGCCAGGCTTAGAGTCAGCTGTATAAACATTACCAAACTTGCTGAGCACCACATTGCTGGAGGTGAGATTGCAGCCCTGAATGTACTTTACATTAGCGTTTTTCTGCTTGAGTCCTTCCAGGATGGTAACAGTGTGTTTTGGGAAACCGTTGTAGTTGCCCCAGAGCATGATGGAATCCACAGCGTTGGGTCCTATCACTACAATGTTCTTGAGGTCTTTGCTCAATGGCAATACGTTGTTCTTGTTTTGGAGAAGAACGATGCTCTCGTGGGCCATCTTGAGAGCAAGGGCCTGATGCTCAGGGCTTGCCACTACCGATTCAGGAATCTTGGTCCATTCTACGAGCGCGTCCTTATCGAAATCGCCAAGTTTTATTCTTGCAATTATAAGGCGGCGGAGGCTTGCGTCGATGCGCTTCTCGTCCACCTCGCCCATCTCAACGGCCTGCTTCAGGTTCTTGAAAACTGGTCCGCACTCCACGTCGGTGCCGGCTCTCAATGCCATGGCGGCAGCCTCATGCTCGGTTTTTACAACAGCATGATGACCAGGCAAATAGAAGTCGTTTACAGCCCAGCAGTCGGAGGTAACGAGTCCCTTGAAACCAAGCTGTTCCCTTAGAATAGTGCCCAGATACCTTGAGCTTCCGCAGCAAGGCTCGCCGTCCATGGCGTGATATGCGCACATCACCTCCTCAACGTTGGCATCCACAAGTGCCTTAAATGCAGGTATATAGGTCTCATAGAGATCCCTGAGCGGAATGTTCTCTATATTGAAGCTGTGACGGTTCCACTCCGGACCTGAGTGCACTGCAAAGTGCTTGGCGCAGGCAAGTGTCTTGCGGTATTTGGCATCGTCGGGGCCCTGGAGACCTTTCACAACTGCCACGCCCATTCGCGAGGTAAGGTAAGGGTCCTCGCCGTAGGTCTCCTGACCACGTCCCCAGCGTGGGTCGCGGAAAATGTTGATATTGGGAGTCCAGAACGAGAGGCTCTGATGCCTGCGGATTCGGCCTACTTCCTTGGCCTGCTGAGCCTTTACGCGGGCCTCGTCGCTCACGGCGTCGAATACGTTGTAGAGCAGCTCATCGTCGAAGGATGCTGCCATACCCATGGTGATGGGGAACACTGTGGCTGTGCCGTTGCGGCCTACTCCGTGGAGGGCCTCGCTCCACCACTGAAACTGTGGAATGCCCAGTCGCTTAATCTCGGGCGAATCGTCCATCATGAGCGAGATTTTCTCATCGAGGGTAAGGCGGCCAAGAAGATCGTCGGCGCGCACCTCGGCAGAGAGTTCAGGGTTCTGATATGGCAGAGGCTGCTGCGCATACGAGAACGACACCGCAAGAGAGAATGCGGCAAAGAGGATTGTCTTTTTCATAATAAGTGTTTGAATTTTTTATTTTGACGAAAAAAAAGCCAAATTGTTTAATAAAAATAAAAAAAATACGTTATAAATCCAGAAGAAACCAAACACGATTATAAAAATGAAAAAAGCAGCAGCATTATTACTGGCTTTACTGCCATTGGCATCCATGGCGCAGAAGGAGCTTGAAATCAAAAATTCATCTGAATTGCCCGACCTATCCGACAAGAAGGCCGAGTATGCATTCGAAAACCGCACTGGCGGCGAATGTATCAACAAGCATAGTTGGTTCGACGCCTGGTGCGAATACAGCTCATGGATGGATGAGGTAAAATACGAGGTATCAGCATCTTCCACACTGCCCCAGCAGGGCAGCTACAAGTACTTCCCAAATCTGGCTGCCGACGGTGACTTGAGCACAGCCTGGGTGGAGGGCGTAAACGGTGACGGCAAGGGCGAGAAGTTAAAATTCAAGTTCGAGGCATCCACACACACAATCAGCAATATCCTGATATACAACGGATACGTGAAATCACCTGCGGCATACTACAACAACGCACGCCCCAAGAAGCTGAGAGTATACGTGGACGGCAAGGCAACTTACGACCTCAAAATGCAGGACATATACGGCGAACAGACTTTCGAACTGCCCGAGGTAATCAAGATTGGAGAAGGGAAAACAATCGAATTCGAGATCATGGAAGTATACCCAGGCAAGAAATGGCAGGACTGCGCCATCACCGATATCGTATTCTACACCTGGGACGAATTGGAATTCTAATAATACGCAAACAGGACGTAAATCCTCTGCCATACAGGCACATAAAAAACACATATACCGCATCGGAAACCTGATGTGATATATGTGTTTTCTTTTTTTCGCAATTATCGCCAAATGCGCCAGTTTTGCAGACTCTTGAGTTTCGGGAGCCTGAACTTTTTCTTAGGCTTCAGAGCCTGAGGATTCTGCAAACTCTCGTTCGCCTCTTCCACAGCCATCTCTTCGGCCTTTACAGTAACGGCCTTTACCACCTCTGTACCCTTGCTTACAATCTTGGCCTCGCGCACACGCTGATAGTCATCGTATATTGATCCAATCTTGTCGAGGGCCTTCTTGGCAAGGCTGTGATAAAGCGCCACAAACAGCAATACTGTAATACCCCATATCACTGCCAGATTCAACCAGAATGTCTCGATATACCAGTTTACGAAACGCTTGCGGGGAGCATAGAAATGAGCCCTCAGGAGCTTGTGATGGGGATCCAGGTAAATTGGATTAGCCTTCTGGTAAATACGGTTGTCGTATTCCACCACACGCTCGGTCTCACGGTTGTTGGTCACGAAATCGGCAAGACTCTCGTTGTGATAGCTGTATTTGAGCTTCAGATAATTATCACGCGCCTCAGGAGTTTCCTGCTGGCTCGATATATAATTATCCTTGTCGGTATTGGCGGTCTTGAACTGCTGGATGTAATATGCCCTCAGCCTTGAGAAATAATCCTTGATACTGGCCACAAGCTCGGGAGTCATGCCAGACCTCGATATCTTGTCGACGTCGAAAGCGGGTCTGATATCCGAATTCTCCATCATCTCCTGGGCAATCTCGTTCTTGATGGTCACGAGGTCGCTGTCGATGGTGGCCAGTTTCGACGAATCTGAAACATTCCTCTCATAGAAATTCACCTTGTTGTCCAGCAACGTCAGCCAGAAATCACGCTTCATCAACGCGTTCTGCATCTGCTTGTCGTACTCGTAGATAGGCTTCTCGTAGGCATTGTTCATATACTGCTCCACGGCCAAACCCTCGTATGCCCAGCGGGCCACAAATATATCGCCATACCATGGCACCTCGCCCGGACTCGATATTGAAGGATTCAGCTTGTCGAAACTTACCAACACGCCGGTAAGCATTATCTGAGGAATTATCAGGAACGGTATCAGGATATAGATGGTGACCGTAGTCTTGAAAGCATCAGAAATCACAAGACCCATGATATTGGCGTTTACCCACACAGCAAAGAGCATCAGCCAATACTTGAAATACTCGTCGTGGATCTCGAGGATACTGTTGCCGATAAGCACGTACACGGCAGCCTGGAAAGCCGACATGAAGAAAAGTATCGTGGCCTTGCTGAACAGATAGGCTCCCTTGCTCAGGTTCAGGAACTGCTCGCGCTTGCGTATGGTGCGGTCCTTGATAATCTCCTGGGCCGACACCGTAAGGCCAACGAAGAGGCCTATGATTACCGACATGAAGAGATATACAGGTATGTTGCTGTTGTTGAGCAATGTGTATTCGCCCATGGCATCCTTGCTGACACTCCTGTACTTGATGATGAAAGTGAGCACAAGCGCTATGAGCGGGGTCTCGAGCAGGTGGATGCGCACATACTGCCTATTGCTGAACTTGCTGAGCACATCGCGCTTTATGAATATCATGAACTGCCCCCAGACGTCAGGAATGCTGAATCCGACCTTTGGCAGATGGCGCACGAGAACCGGCCGGCGCTTCTCGCGGTTGTTTTCCTTTACAAAATAGTCGTTCCACTCCTTGGGTGTTATCTTGCGCTGCTGCGTCACATTGCCGTACTCATCTATCATACGGCTCTCCACAATGTTGAAAATCTGCTCGGAATTCACATTGCCGCATCGAGGACACTCGGAGTCGTTCCAGTTGGCCTGGCGGATCTTGCTCTTGAAATATGTGATACTCTCCACGGGGTCACCCTTGTAGATGAGGTAGCCTCCGGTATCGAGTATTATGAGCGAATCGAACATCTTGAAAATCTCGCTCGATGGCTGATGGATAACCACGAAAACGAGTTTTCCCTTGATGGTGAGGTCCTTGAGGAGGTCCAGGATATTTTCGGAATCGCGTGACGAAAGACCCGAGGTAGGTTCATCGAGGAAAAGGATCGACGGCTCGCGGATAAGCTCCAGGGCTATATTGAGACGCTTGCGCTGTCCGCCGGAGATACGCTTGTTGAGCGGGTTGCCCACCACCATGTTGCGGATCTCATAGAGACCGAGGCTCTTGAGCATCTTGAGCACAGTCCTGTACAGCTGAACCCTCGTATAGTTGGCGAAACACTGCTTGGCGCTGTAATAAAGGTTCTGGAAAACCGTAAGCTCCTCTATCAGGAGGTCGTCCTGAGACACATAGCCGATAAGGCCGTCCAGCTCGCCCTCGTTGTGATGGAGGTCCACTCCATTTATCCACACGTGGCCGCTGGAAGGAGTCTGGTTGCCGTTGAGAACGCTCAGCAGGGTAGTCTTGCCGGCGCCGGAAGCTCCCATTATTCCCACAAGCTTGCCGCTCTTCTCCATGAAACTCATGTCGTGGAGTCCGACGGCCCCGTTGGAGAACTTGTATTCCAGCTTGTCGACCTCGAATACAATCCTCGACTTGGTCTTGTCGAAATTGAACGTACTTACAATATCGCTGTAATAGAGGGCTTTCTTGATTCGGGGGCCACGCAGCGACGCACCCGGGGAGATAACATGCACGCGGTCGGGATTCAGGATCTGGCCATTCATCGAGATCTCTTCCTCGCCCTGAAACATAAACAAGTGCATGTTTACGCTCGGTATCAGGAAAAAGAGTATCTGGCCCACGAGATTCTCGCTGTAGATATGCTTTATCTTGTCGTGATGGAAACCATAATCGCTGTCCACCAGCAATATGCGGTCCGAGTCAGGCACATTGTTGCCCGACAGGAACATAAACTCCATCAGGCTCTTGAACTCCTCGGCAGGGAAATTGAAATACATGGAGATAGTCTCCACGAAATCCATCTGCACCTGCGAGACTCCGCTTGGATTGTCGATCTTGATGAACTCGAGCATCCTGATAAGCAGTACAGCCTTCTGATTCTGCATAAGCTCCTTGTTGATGGCCTCGCAGATCAGCATTACCTTGGTGCTGCTTGCAGAAAGCACCTTGCGTCTCTTACCATTCGCATTCTGACGGCTTCTGAGCTCGTCGCAATGCGACTGATAGAGAGTGATATATTCCTGCACCAGCTCGGGACGCAACTCATGCTGGAGGAAAGTGTCCACAATAGACAATGTGTTTTCCTGCTGTTCCTCCTCCTCCTTGGTGGCGGCGATAATCGCAAACAACTGCATCAGGGCTTTCAGGATGCTCTCGCTCATGTTGTATTACTTAAATATAATGAAATAGATGTATCTTTGTCCCAATGTGGAATATTAGTTCTTGAAACCGATGAGGAGGATTGCGAATCCCGAATCCTCGTTCTGATTGGCCATGCGGGCCTCTATGAGGCAGTCCACAGTGTCGGCGAACTTGAAATCCCAGAATGGAGTGTTGTTGTGCTCGGCCGAGCAGAACAGCTCGTTGCGGTCGCGGTCGTAAATGGTGAACACCAGGTTGCCGGCGTCCTTGCCCAGACATGCAGCCACACGATAGGTGCTTCCTCCATAGAATGTTACATTAAACTCGGCAGTCTCGTCGCTGGCTATTGGAGTCTGATAAACCTGGCCATCGCTGATATACGACGAGGGAAGATTCTGCGCACAGGTCTTCATGAGTGAATCCGACTGAGCATCAGCCACATTGGCCGAAACCACCGAAATCAGCAATGCTAACGAAAGTATCAAAATGTTTTTCATAATTCGTGTTCTATTTTAGTTGATTAATTAATGATCTCGGCACGCAGTTTTGCCACCTTGTCGGCAATCACCTTTACCTGATCCTTTGTAATGTCCACCTTGGTGGAGCACATAATCTCTGTAGTCTGAGTATCCTCGTTGGTCTGGGCAGGCATGTACTCGTACTTCACGCTCATGGAATCGTAGATGCTGGCGATATCCGAAAGCTTGTCGAGGAAACCCTGGTATTCCTTGCCAAGAGAGTTGTAGTATGGACGCAGCAGCTCAATGAGGTTGTCGAGCGGATACTTCTGCTGACCGATAATCTGCAGCTGCTTGTATTTCATATCATCCACCTTGTTGAGGTTGGTGAGCAGATATAGGCCCTCGAGCCATCCACCTGCGATGATGAGCGCGCCCACCTCGTTGCGGTCGCTGCTCATGAGGTACTGGTCGCTGTCGCGGTATATCAGCGATGCAATGTACAGAAGCGAGTCCTTGTCGCCGTTGTTGGCCTCGATGCGCTTCATTGTGTTCTCGCTGAAAGAGTTGAGGATACCGAGATCCTGTGTAAGCATCCTGATGGCGCCGAAATAGGCCGCCGCGTCGGGAAGCTGCTCATAGACGTTGATATATCCGAGGTCGGCACCATACACGCCCACGTTAAGCGCCTGCTTGAAGGTGGTTGTGTAGTCGCTGCGCTTGTTCACGCTGTTGAGATACTCGGCGCTGTATGGAAGGTTCAGCTTCTTGAAAATACCAGCCAGCTGCAATGGCGACGGCACATTGAAAAGCCTGTTGTTTACCTTCACGAGCGCAGACTTGCTGGGATCAAGCTGCTGAGGAGCCTCCACCACGGAGTCCTTTTTCTGTTCCTGATTATTGTTGTTGGTGTTTACAGAACCAGCACAGCCGGCACAAAGAATGCAAACAGCCATTAGCAAAGAGTTAGTTCTACTTGTCAAAAGCTTCATTTTACTGTATATTTTTAATGCTTATCACTTCACTTTATTTTACAAATGTACTCCAATTACCGAAATAAATAACATATTTCGCAGCATTTTTTTTACCAAGGCGCACAATTTAACAATTACTTAACATAGACCAGGGTGGCGCCGCCGCCATATTCCTCAAACGAGGCGTCCTGATACTCGCAGCGCTTGTAATTGCGCTCCAGACACTTACGCAGCTCTATCTTGAGGGTTCCGTTGCCCTTGCCGTGGATGAAGATCACCTTCTTTACATTGGGGTCCTTGATATACTCATCGAGTTTCTCGCGGAACACCTTCATCTGGTAGTCGAGCATGTCCTTGGGGCTCATGCCGCGCTCGTCCTCTATTATCTCGGTAAGGTGCAGGTCCACAACCTCTTTCTCGCTGCGCTTGGCTTTTTTCTGAGGCTGCGCCACTGGCTGGTCCTTCATTGATATCTGGCTGTCCTTCATCTCCTTGATAGCCTCAGCCATCTTTCCGCTCTGGTATATGGGCAGCACCACGGCGTTCTCGTCGAAAAAGTCGTTCACCTTGTAATAATTCTGCTGATAGAACTTTGGGGCGTGGATCCTCAGCTCGCACTCCCCGGGCTTGCGGGTGGCATCCATGCGGTCCTGGGCGAATAGGAGCTGGAATTTGAAAACCGACAGACCACTGAGGTCGCCGCGCTTGATGGTCTCCACATACTCCTTGGTGTCGGGCTCCAGTATGCCTGACAGCACCTGCATCTGAGTGCTGCCCTCCAGAGTCTTGCAGTAGTTGTAGCAGATGCGGAAGCCGCTGTCGTTCACAAAATAGAGGTCGAGGTCACACTTGTCGTGGGCCTTGCCGTCGGCGGGCACAAAACCAGCGTAGAGGGCCACATCGTCGGCGTCTTTTTGCCGGGCTGATGCTTTCTGCTCCTGCTTCTTGGCCTCCACACGCACCTGCACCTTGGCCTGAAGCTCGTCCACGTAGGTCATCCTGGGGGCACGAGGCTCCTCGTTTTCCTTGGCCGACGAATCCAGTATAAGCTCGCTGGCCATGGCCGGCACCTCGAAATCGTCGCTGTTGAGCACCATCACCTTGCCCTCGCCTATCACGCGGGTTATGGTGCCGTGGTCGTTCTGGTAAAGAAACTTTACCTTATCTCCTTTCTTGAAATTCATTTCGCTTTTATTTTTTAATTGCCCAAAGTTAATTAATTTTGCAAAAACTTTGCAACAATAATTTCAAAAAATATACATAAAAAATGGCAGCACCAAAAAATATAACAATAGCAGACTTTAATTACAGTTTGCCCGACGAGAAGATTGCAAAATTTCCGCTCAAGGACCGCGACAAATGCAAGCTGCTCATATATAAAAACGGCGAAATGCGCGAATCGGTATTCACAGAGGTAGAAAAAATTCTGGAGCCCGGCTCCCTGCTGGCCGTAAACAACACCAAGGTGATACCGGCGCGCCTGGAATTCTTCACCGAAAACGGCGCCAGGATAGAGATCTTCTGCCTGGAGCCCCACTCTCCAGCCGACTATGACAGCAATTTCGCATCAAGGCAGCAGTGCCAGTGGAAATGCCTGGCCGGAAACCTAAAGAGGTGGAAAAACTTCAACCTGAGGCGCGAGCTCCCATTTGGGGAAGGCAGCATCAGCCTCGAGGTAGAGAAAATGGAAGTATCAGGAGGAGAAGTAATTGCAAGGTTCTCATGGGATGGCGGATACTCCTTCAGCGATGTGATAGACGCCGCCGGAAGCATCCCCATACCTCCATACCTCAACCGCAAGGCCGAGGAATCTGATACTGTTGATTACCAGACAATATACTCGCATTACAAAGGCTCGGTGGCAGCGCCCACGGCAGGCCTGCACTTCACTCCCGAGCTCATGAAGAGCCTCAGGTGCGACCTCGGACAGATAACGCTGCACGTGGGCGCGGGCACCTTCAAGCCAGTGAAGACCGAGACCATAGGCGAGCACGAGATGCACAGGGAATTCTTCAGCGTTACAAGGGACTTCCTCAAGAGCCTGATAGCTCACAAGGGCAATGTTACCGCCGTGGGAACCACAACCGTGCGCACCCTGGAATCACTGTTCTGGATGGGCGTCAACATGATGGAGGGCAGGGCATCAGACCACCTTGCACAATGGGAATGCTATGACATGGAGGACACCAAGATAACGATGGAACAGTCGGTATCAGCGATAATAAAACACCTGGACGACAACGGACTCGACACCTACAAGGCCAGCACCGGAATCATGATTTGCCCGGGCTACAGGTACAGGGTGGTCAGCAACATAATCACCAACTTCCACCAGCCCGAGAGCACCCTGCTGCTGCTGGTATGCGCCGCAATTGGTGAAGACTGGAAAAAAATCTACCAATACGCCCTCGACCACGATTTCAGGTTCCTGAGCTACGGAGACAGCTGCTTCCTGAAGATTAATAGCTGAAAGTTGAAAGTGTAAAGATTGGAGAATCAAAAATCAAAAATGAAAGATGAAAGATGAATATGAGGATATTGCTGATACTGCTGATTGGATGCTGGGGCGCTGCGGCGTCGGCGCAGAATGTGACGCCATTGTCTGACATGGCCGACCAGATATACAGGAAAAACTACCGCGACACCATAGACTCCATCATGAAGGTGGCCATAGACAGCTGCTGTTTTCCGGGAGGACAGGTGTACGCGTCGGTAAACGGACACGTAATTATTAATAAGGCGTATGGATACTTCACGTATCCGGCCCAGGATTCGGCGGCAAGGAGGCCAAGGCTGGATTCCATGAGCCGCTACCACATTTTCTATCCTTTCGATCCTGATGCCTACGAGGCAGAGAGACCGCATGAGGTTTCGCCAACCGACCTCTACGACCTGGCATCGCTCACCAAGGTATCAGCCACCACCATAATGGTGATGAGCATGGTGGACCAGCACAAGATGGGCACGGCGCACAGGCTGGGCGACTACCTGAAAAACCCTTACGGCAACCAGGCCAAGGTGCTGAATGTGAGCATAAGATCGCTGCTGGAGCACAGGAGCGGCATTGCGGCGTGGACTCCCATCACCAGGTTCAGCAACTACTGGTGGGGATGGAGGATAAACTGCCGCACGCTGGGCATACCGTTCGACACCATAAAACGGAAGAAGGAGATCCAGGAGGCGTCGTTCAACGAGCTGTTTAGCCGCGAGTACATAGAGGGCAAGGCCGACAGACGCGTGGCCGAGGGCATATACATGCGCAACAACTATCAGGACTCGCTTAGGAGGTTCTATTTTGAGCACGGAATGGCCAAGAGGAAGAAATACGTGTATTCCGACATTAACATGATTTACCTGCAATGGGCGGCCGAGAATGCGGCCAAATGCAAGATAGACAAGTACATGGCCGACAATTTCTACACACCGCTGGGGCTTGAGACCACGGGATACCTGCCCCTGGAGAGATTTGGCAAGGAAAGGATAGCGCCCACCGAGGCCCACCAGTGGAACGGGCTGCTGCTGCAGGGCGATGTGCACGACCCAACGGCGGCACTGCTGGGCGGTGTGGCCGGCAATGCGGGACTGTTCTCATCTGCCCAGGACTTAGGCATCCTATTCGAGATGCTGCTATACCGCGGACAATACAAGGGCCGGCGATACCTGTCGGAAAACGTGGTGGACAGATTCATAGCCAAACAGCCCGATACTGAGCGCGGTCTGGGCTTCGACCTGGTGCCAAGCATTTTTGCTGCCGACAATTCCGGCGATAGGACTTTCGGGCATACCGGCTTCACAGGTCCATGCGCCTGGGCCGATCCCGACAACAAGATTGTAATAGTAATCACCAACAACAGGGTATACCCCACTCAGGAAAACAAGAAAATGGTGCAGATGCGCATCAGGAAAAAGATCTGCAACGCGATATACAACGGATGCGGCATCGAGCCCAAGGAATAGTAAAAACGCAGAGGAGGCCGGCTATGTGACAGCCGGCCTCCTCTGCGTATATATACAAAAAAATATCTGAACATTAAATTTATCAGGCAGGTCATTAGATGAATTTTCTAATGACTAACTGCCGATAATTTAATATCCTGATAAAAGATGTGTACGGAATCTTGGGGACAGGAACGATTACTTCTTGGTGAAATAACCCTTCTTGTTCTCGCCTACGAGGACGTAGTATTCGCCAGGGATAAGCTTCTCGATATTGAGGCTCTCACCCTTGTTGAGTTTCTGCTCGCTTACCAAAACACCTGCTATGTTGAAGATCTTGATATCCTCGGTGGCCTCGAGCTCCATCATTACCTTGAATGATGACTCCTTGGGCCATACGTCGATCTCGATAACGTCGGTCTTTTCTACAGCAGCGGTCTCGTCAACACTTGCATAAGTGTTTTCGTCGTCCAATGTCTGAGCATTGGCTGCCAGGCTAAATGAGCACGCCATGAAGAGTGTGGCGCATATTGCTTTTACTACTTTCATAATATAATTTTAAATATAAATATCGGTTACTTAATTATTGTTGCCCTTATGATGCAAAAATGAAGGCATTTTCACATTTTTATTACAACTTTTCTCAAAACTATCTGCTTACAACTCATACACAATGAGTTGCAATGCAAAAATAATCAGATTCCAGCAGCGTCCCTTACCAAAATGGTCAGCTGCATTATGTCCACGTCCAGCAGGTTGGCGTCTGTAAGCTGGCTGGCCTCCTGGCGTACGAGGCTCACCCATACCTTGTTTTTCTCCTGCTTGTCGAGAAGGTCGAGCTTGGTGGTTTCTATCTGAGCCATCTGTATGCGGTAGAAATCCTTGTCCTCGCTGCTTATCGTGTTGTCGTCCAGAAACTGCCGGTACTGTTTCTCTCCCTCTTCCAGGAAGGAGAGGTCTGATATTCCTATGCCAGGGAAACGCTCCACCTCGGGATGATTCTGTATCACCTTTACAACCGGGGACAATTTCTTGTTGACGTGCATGAAATAATCCACGTCGATAAATCCCTGGCTGTTGAGCACCCTCATCACTCCCTGATAGTCACGTATCTGGCTGCTGTCGGCATCCCTGTCGTGGCTACCCACGTAGGCCAGGAAATCCGGATTGTCAGCATCGAATATCGTGCAGGCGTTCACGTAGCCAAGCACGTCCTCGGAGTCGATAGGCTCGTCGTCATACTTGCCCTTGCATGATGCCGCCATCATCACTAACGCAACCAGCAATATTTTTATTGTTAAACGCATTTCATATTTTTTTTGTTTCGCAAAAATACTAATTTTTATCTAATAAGAATGTTAAATTATCATAGATTTTGAAAAAAAATTCTTAATTTTGCCCAAACAAACCAGAAACTATCATGACAACAATGAAAAAAATCCTGCTTGCCGCCGCTCTCATAGCAACGGCGGCGGCCTGCGACACCATAACAGAGATAGCCACCGAGCACGACAACTGGTTTTTCAACGACGAGGAGGACTGCGAGTGCAACAACAAATATATCTATGACGGTGCCGAGACCATTCCCCAGGAAGGCGAGGTCACCATCAGGGTTTCGGAAAACAACACCAGGATAGAGATTTACGACGGGTCGATGGACAAAGGCAAGCTGATAAAGGAGCTGGAGGCGCCGGAACTCCGCAACAATGTAATACTGCCGGTGAACCGCAGCTACACCTATGTGGCCCGCTACATGAGGGGCAACGACACCATCGTGGTGCCGGTAAACTCCAAGTTCGAATGCAAGAAGAACGAATGCAAGGGCCTGCAGTGCTTTTTTTTCATGAACAACGTAGTGGACCTCAGCCTGAGGTTTTAGTAGAGAATACAACTATTTAAACACATTATTTATATGAAGAAGATTATGATTTCGATGGCTGTATTGGCCATGGCAGCCGTAATGGCATCGTGTGGCGGCAACGCCCAGAGCGACAGCAAGTCTTGCGACAAGGATTGCGAATCCACAAAGTGTGAGCAGAAGTCCGGCTGTGACGACAAGAAGTGCGACGAGCAGTGCAAGGGCGACAAGGCAGCCGAGTCGGCAGCCCCGGCAGCATCAGCAGCATCAGCCTCGGCAGACCTCACCAAGAAGTATATATGCCCCGCAAGATGCGAGAGCAGCGACAATCCCGGCACATGCAGCCAGTGCGGCATGGATCTCGTGGAAAACTAACATTATTACGCCAAACGCAAAAAAGCAATGCGGCATCCCCTGCTCCAACAGCCAGGGGACGCCGCATTTTTCTTATTTCTCGAGATAGGTGTACTTGCTCTGACGCTGCTTCCACCTCTCGCGGGCAAACTGCTGCATGTCGGCCACTGTATCTTTCTCGTCGATAATCTCGAATCCCAGGATTGTCTCCACAATGTCCTCCATGGTTACAATGCCGTCCATGCCGCCATATTCGTCCACCACGAGGGCTATCTGCTCCTTGCGTTTCAGGAGGTCCTCCCAGAGGGAGTAGACGTGCTTGGTGTTGGGCACTATCACTATATCGTGTTTCAGGTCCCTGAGCTTCAGGCTGTCGTGGTCCTCGGCCAGAGACTCCATCACCTTCTGGCGGACAACGTAGCCGGTGATATTCTCGTCGTTGCCGTTGTATATCGGTATCCTTGAAAACCTGAGATAGGCCTTGTGGTCAAGGAAGACTCCGAGGGCCATGTTCTCGTCGGCCGACGCCACCACCACCCTCGGGGTCATGATATCGGTGACGCGCAGGTTTTTCAGCTTCATCAGGTTCTGTATTATGGCGTTTTCCTTCTCGCGGAATATACCCTCCTCGGTGCCTATGTTGGCCAGTGCCGATATCTCCTCGCGGGATGTGGTGGGCGTGTTGTCGTCCCTCTTTAGCATCCGGGTAAGCACCTGCGACATGAGCACCAGCGGATATGTAAGGTAATAGACGGCATTTATGATATGTCCGATGGGGCCTGCCAGGCGCTGCCAGTTGTTGGACCCCAGGGTCTTGGGCAGTATCTCGGAGAATATCAGGATGAGTACTGTTAGTATTGCTGATACCACCCCCAGCATGTCGCTTCCCAGGACCTTGCTGGCCTGGGCGCCCACCATTGCGGCGCCGGCTGTATTGGCTATGGTGTTCAGCGACAGTATAGCAGCCAGAGGCTTGTCGACATTGGCCTTCATCCTTGAGAGCAGCCTCACACCCTTCTTGGGCGAGTTTTCATTGATTTTCACAAAGGTAGGGGTTGCGCTCAGGAGCACGCTCTCCATCATGGAGCAGAGAAACGATATCAGGAGCGACCCCAGCAGATATGTGATTAATAGTGCCATAAAAAATCGGTATGGTGAAACAAAAAGAGATATCACCCCGCTATGAGAGTGGGATGATATCTCCATCATATCAAAATCCGTGCAGATTTTTACTTAACGTTGCCCTCCTTTACGAGGTACTCGGCTATCTGAACGGCGTTGAGTGCGGCACCCTTGCGGATCTGGTCGCCGGAGAGCCAGAGTGTGAGACCGTTCTCATCAGAGATGTCCTGACGCACGCGGCCCACGAAAACGTCGTCCTTGCCTGCGGTGTCCATAGGCATTGGGTAAACGAGGTTGGCAGGATCGTCCACCAAAGTACAGCCAGGGGCAGCGGCAATTGCCTTCTGGGCCTCTGCTACTGATATAGGCTTCTCTGTCTCGATCCAAACCGACTCGGAGTGGCTTCTGAGCGATGAAACTCTGACACATGTGGCCGAGCACTTGGCATCGGTGTGCATGATTTTCTGGGTCTCGTTGTACATCTTCATCTCCTCCTTGGTGTAGCCGTTGGGCTGGAACACGTCGATCTGTGGGATCACGTTGTAGGCGAGCTGATGAGGGAACTTCTTTACGGTAACAGGCTGGCCGCTAAGGAGCTCCTTGTACTGCTGCTCGAGCTCTGCCATGGCTGCCGCGCCGGCGCCCGATGCGCTCTGATAGCTTGATACGTGGATTCTCTTGATATGAGAGATCTTCTCCAAAGGCTGCAATACAACCACCATCATGATTGTGGTGCAGTTAGGATTGGCTATAATGCCGCGTGGGCGTACGAGGGCGTCCTCGGCGTTGCACTCAGGCACTACCAATGGAACGTCACTGTCCATACGGAACGCGCTTGAGTTGTCGATCATAACGGCGCCGTATTTGGTGATGTCGGCGGCAAACTCCTTGCTGGTGCCTGCGCCTGCCGATGTAAAGGCGATGTCGACACCCTTGAAATCGTCGCCATGCTTGAGCAACTGTACTGTGTACTCCTTGCCCTTGAATGTATATTTAGTGCCGGCGCTGCGCTCAGAGCCGAACAACAACAATTCGTCGATAGGGAAATTTCTCTCGGCGAGGATGCGCAGGAACTCCTGTCCTACGGCGCCACTCGCACCTACAATAGCTACTTTCATTTTCTCTTTGTGTTTTGTGTATTATTATAAAGTATTTTGGCTGCAAAGATAAACAATTATTCGTTATCTGAACTATGTATGATTGTTATATTATATTTAAATTTTGCTTTTTTTTAATTTTTTTGACTATCTTTGGCGCATAAATTGGATTAACCATGTACAAAAAAGACAACTTATGAACCTACGCATACTTTCTCTATATATAATATTGCTGGCTACAGCAGTCATGTCGGCATCAGCCCAAAAAGAATCAACGCCGGCCACCAACATGGTGATGCCCCCCATGATTGGATACGACTTTATGCGCATGAACACCAGCAACGCTCCCGGACACGACTTCTACCAATATGCCTGCGGCAGCTGGATAGACAAGCTGCCCAACAAGCCTCAGTACGCCAGATACAACCAGTTCGACATAATGAAGGACAACACCAAACTGGAGATACTGAATATAATAAACAGCGCAATAGCATCAGGGGGCTCCGACAACGGAGACAGCAGGCTGATAAGCACTTACTACAAGATGTACATGGACAGCGCCAGGATAAACAGGCAGGGGGGCGCCCCGCTGAAGCCCTATCTGGAGATGGTGGACAAGGCCAGGACAAGGACGGAGCTGGCTCAGGCCATGGCAAAGATATACAGGATGGGCACAACAGGCCTGTTCATGTCGATATCGATAAGCGGCGACTACACCGACCCAAGCCAGAACATGGTGAACATATACCAGGGCGGACTATCGCTGAGCGCAAAAAAAAACTACACCGACACTTCTGCTGCATACCAGGCGATACGCAGCGCCTACAAGACCTACATAAACAACATTTTCGTACTGGCGGGATACTCGCCCGACCAGGCCCGCAAAAAATGCGGCCAAGTGCTCCTCATAGAAAACAACCTGGCCTCCAACGCCATCCCAAACATTAAAGACAATCCCAACGCCTACAACCACAAGACCAGATTCGACAGCCTCGAGGTCCTGTATCCGGGATTCCCTTGGGTGAAGTATTTCCAGACACTGGGATACCCCAGGATGGAATACGTAAACGTGAAGACCAGGGAGCCGATAGCCAAAATGGCCGCCCTGTTTGCCAAATGCAGCATGGAGGTCCTGAAATCCTACATACAGTTCAAGTTCATAATATCGGCTTCCAAATACCTATCGGAACCTTTCCTGGCCGAGAATCTCAAATTCCAAAAGGAGATAAGCGGAGTGGAGGCCGACATTCCCAGGCATCAGAAGGCCATAGACGACATAAGCAGCCTGTTCGGAATGGCGGTGGGCAAGCTCTACTGCGACCGGCATTTCTCGCCCGAGAAAAGGCAGATGGTGGCGCAGATGGTGGAGAATATCAAGGAGTCCTTCAAGAAAAGGATACAGGCAAACAGCTGGCTAAGCAAGGCAACCAAGGAAAAGGCCATAGAGAAGCTGATGGCCATGAAAGTCCTGATAGGCCATCCCGAAAACTGGCGCGACTACAAGGGCCTGACTCTGGACACCAGTCTGTCGATGCTCGACAACTATCTGGCCATAAAGCAATTCAACTTCGACTATACTGTGTCGCAAAAGGTAAACAAATCGGTGAACATGAGCGTCTGGGATATTGCGCCGCAGACCATTAACGCTTTCTACAGACAGGAATCCAACTCGATAATAATACCGGCAGGAATACTCCAGGCTCCGTTTTTCGACCCCAATGCCGATATCGCCTGCAACTACGGCGGCATTGGCTGCGTGATTGGGCACGAGATTACACACGGATTCGACAACAGCGGACGGCGCTACGACAAGGATGGGAAGCTGTGCAACTGGTGGACAGCAGCCGACACTCTCGAGTTCTACAAAAGATCGCTCGTGATGGTTGAATACTTCAACAAGAAAGAGGTGCTGCCCGGCGAGTTTGCCAATGGACAAAAGTCGCTCAGCGAAAACATAGCCGACAACGGCGGAATAAAGATAGCATTCGACGCCATGCAGAAGGAGATAAAATGGAGCAGCGAGAGGGGCCGCGACAGATTTACACCACAGCAGCGTTTCTTCCTGCACTATGCCTATGTGTCTGGCGGCAAGATACGCGAGCAGGAGATTCGCAAACGCCTGAACGACGATCCCCACGCCCTCATGGAGCTGAGGGTAAACGGGCAGATGCCGCATATAGATTCGTGGTACAAGGCATTCCTCATTACAGAAGATTCGCCAATGTATATACCACAAAGTCAGAGAGTTGATATCTGGTAGACATGCCGGCATCAGGATTTGGCGCTGGCTGGGAACCTACCGCGCAGTCTCCACCGACCAGAAGCGCCAGTCGAGCTGATTGTATTCAATCTTGCGGCGGGCGCGGCGGATGGCCTTCTGGAACTCGTCGGCAGTGATGGTTTCTGCCGGGGCGCTCTTGTCGGCCTTGAATGTGTAGCTGTCGCCCTTCTTATGGTAAATGCCGTCGATCTCGCTTCCCATCAGGTGGAAATGGCGCTGCTGCACCGAGTCGGTCAAAACCACGTATCCGCCCTGAAGCATCTGTATATCCTTGTTGCTGCCATAATTGCCCACTATGATATTGAGTTTGGAATTGATATACGTGAATATGGCGAACTTGTTGGCGCTGCCGTCGTTTACGCTGAATATGTACTCGTCGTTGCCATCGGAATCTATGTCGGTGCGGGCATACTGGTTGGGCAGATCGGCGTCCTTGGGCATCGCGTTTTGCCAGGCCTTTATGATGTCGTCGCGCTTGGGCATGGTGTGGTCGCTGGCCAGCTCTATGAAATCCCTGCCGGTCCAAAGGAACTCGGCATTTATGATATCCTCCACCTTGCCCAGCTCCACGTCCTTGGTGACAGTGTTGAGTTTCAGGCGTGTGGGATCGTACTGAGACTTCACCATGCGGAAATCGTACCTTACGCCCACGGTGTCCTTGTTGTTGGCCAGGTAATCGAAACGCCTAAGTGGATTTGATGTAGGCGAAAGAGTCTCACCGTCATAGATATAGTATCTGTTCCGGATAATTCCATACCCCTCGTCCCAATCGTAGTACTGAATCAGGAACACCAGGAACTTGTCGTCCCTGCGGCGGAATGTGATGATCTGCGCCCAGTCGTCGGCAATGTTGAAATACACCATCGACTCCTTGCAGTAGTTTTGCTGGAAACGCGCATTGGTATCGGCCCTGCGGGCCTGCTCCTCCTCTATCTTGCGCCAGATGAGCGCCTCGTCGAGCGGAAGGCCTTCAGTGCTGAGTATCAGGTCCTTGCCTATAAGGCGGGCTATATCCATCGGAACGTCCTTGCGCTCCACCACCACCACAGAATCCTCTGCAACGGTATCTGCCTCAGGTATGGACCTCGGCTGCGCTATGCGCACGTAAATTGTGTCCTTGTTGAATTCGGGTCTGTAACTGGGCACCCTACCGTCGAAATTAAGTGAGCATACAAATAAAATCGCGATAAGCACCAAAGCAAGTCTTACAATTCTTTCCCTTTTTTCCTTAGTATTATTTTCCATGTAGCAAATCTAATCTTGAGTAGTATAAAAACAGCGCAATTTATAAAAAACCTTAAAAAAAAACAAGAAAAAATAATAAAAAAAATTCCCTGGTAAAGCTAAATTGCTTACCAGGGAACTCTCTGATACAAAAATCCAAGTATTGATTACTTAGCCAGATACACCTTGTATTCCCAGGGTTTCAGGCTTATCTTCTCTCTGGAAGCGAAAGTGGCGTCGCTGGCCTCGAAAATGTTCTTGTATTTGCCTGCCATAAGCTCGCTCTCGGCCCAGAACTCTGCTGGCTGGTTGCTGCAGTTGATGAAGCATATCACCTTGCTCTTGCCCTTTATTCTGGCGAAAGAGTACACCTTCCAGTTGTCGGTGGTCATGATCTTGGAATACGAACCTCCGAACTTGCCGTTCCAGAGGGCCTCGTTCCTGGCCTTGAGCTCGTTGAGGGTGGTGTACATATCCTGGAAAACATAATCGCCCCATTCTATGCACTGCTTCTCGAACATTGGCTGACACTTGTTGTATGCCGACTCCTGTCCGCAGAATATGAGCGGCATGCCCGGCAGCATGTATGTAAGCACAGCCAGAGTCTTGGCGCCATCGCCAAAGCGGTCGAATTCGGTGCCGTTCCATGCGCTCTCGTCGTGGTTGGAGGTGAATGTCATACGGTACTGATGCTCTGCAAACTGATAAAGCTCGTAGCTGCGGTTGTGGTCGAAATCGTAAACATTCTTCTCACTGTGCACGATTCGCTTCATGAGGTTGTGGAGCTCCCAGGAGTATGTCATGTCGAATGCGTCATGAATCTTTGGGTCTTCCCACTCGGCCAGCCAGAAGCAAGGCTTTATTTTGTCGACCTCGGCGCGCGCCTTCACCCAGAACCATGTAGGCACCAGTCCCGCCATGTCGCAGCGGTAGCCATCTATGTCGAACTCCCTTACCCAGAAGCTAAGGGCGTCTATCATGGCGTTCACAGTATCAGGATTGTCGTAGTTGAGGTGGGCCACGTCGGTCCAGTCGTCGTTTGGAGTCATAATGTTGCCATGCTCGTCGCGGTAATACCTGGCGGGATTCTCCTGGATCCATGCGTTGTCCCAGGCGGTGTGGTTGGCCACCCA